>JAYZFM010000029.1:0-57782 GCA_036336775.1 Bdellovibrionota bacterium
TTCACTGTAGGTACCTTTCTAAATGGAAAATTACACTACGGTTTAGAATCTAAAGAGGGTGGAAGGCATGAGACACGTAAGGCAGAAGGGCTTGATTCAATTTTTAATTCAATATCTGTAAACCCAAAAAGGTTTAAAACAGGAACTCCTCCCCGATTGGATGTCGATACTATTAAATTTAGTGAGATGGAAGTGCAGCCATCAGATCCAAATGTTGAAAGTATGCATGTTCTACATGGAACATTTGAAAGATTTTTAGAGCAAAAGAATTGTTATTTGACTTATACAAATGTCGAGTCAATGACGGTTATACGTGACAATAAAGATAAATCTCCAATGTTTAACGGCAATATTAAAGCCACCGGAGCAAGATACTGTCCTTCTATAGAAGACAAAGCTTATAGATACCCAGACAAAAATATCCACCATGTTTTCGTGGAGCCAGAAGGATTAGGCCTGAATACAATGTATCCAAGTGGTATTTCCACTAGTTTGCCGGTAGATGTACAAAAAAAGATGGTAAATTCTATTGCGGGACTAGAGCAAGCAGAAATCTTGGTTCCTGGATATGCAGTGGAATATGATGTCGTGGATACAACTCAATTAGATTTAACACTTCAATTAATCAATTTGCCAGGTCTCTATTTTGCTGGACAAGTAAATGGTACCTCTGGTTACGAAGAAGCTGCTGGTCAGGGTATGATAGCAGGTTACAACGCTGCTTTGAGCTTATTAGGCAGAGAGCCTTTGGTGTTGAGTCGAAACGATAGTTATATTGGGGTTATGGTTGAAGATCTGGTTTCTAATCTAAGAGATGAGCCATATAGACTATTCACTGCCCGATCCGAAAACAGACTTTATATTAGAGAGGACAATACAGCTCTTAGGATGGCTAAGTATAGGCACTCTTTGGGCTTATTTAATCATATAGATGAATATTTAGAATTGTTTTCACAGTCTTATGATTGTTATATGGATTTATTTCAAAAAACCTTAGTAGATACACGTGAAATGTTCTACGTAGAACAAAATATAAAATTTGATAAGAAAGTAACCCTTATTGAAATATTAAAACTCTCTCATATAAACCCTATTGAGTTTTTAGCAAGTTACTTCGATTATAATTCTATTCAAGTAGATCAAAGGCTGGTGAAATGCTTAGCCATTTCAGTGAAATATTCCGGCTATATAGCAAAATCAGATGAGATCAACCAAAAGACCTATAGGCTAGATGAGAAACCAATAGAATGGGCAAAGTTAGTAGAGTCTGAGAATATTTCATTTGAATGTAAGCAAAGAATAACCGCTATTAAGCCTACTACTTTTGGTCAACTCAGACGTATTGAGGGAATTAGACAAGCTACCCTTTCCGCAGTGGCAGGACAGTACTACTAATGAAAGAGTTCTCTAATAATTATTATGATCTTTTAACTGGTGAATATGCCGGTATAAATCTAACTCGCATTACTGACCCAGAAGATTTTTGGAACAAGCAAATTGTAGATTCAGTTGCACCACTAGAACAATCCCAGGTTTTTAGGGATTGCTTGCTGTCGAATAATCTCCATTTAGATGTAGGTTTTGGTGGTGGTTTTCCCCTATTGCCTTTGGCAAAGCTCAATTCCGAAGTCGATTTTTTGGGTTTTGAAGCACGTGGAAAAAAGGCAAAGGTAGTTAATGAAATAGCCTTAAAGCTTGGACTTACTAATGTTAGTTGTCACCATGTTAGATTGGAAACTTTAATTATTGATTTACCATGTTCTATTACTCTAAAAGCTGTTGGAAAGGTAAATGATTTCTTGAGCATGATTAATGCTAAAAATAAAGTCCAAGTATTTTTTTACAAGGGTCCAAATTTTCAGGAATTGGAAAAAGATCAAATAGAAATTGCAAAAAATGCTTGGAATATTATAGAGAACCGCGAAATTAATGTACAAGGTACAGACAAAAGATATATTATAGGCTTCGAAAATAAGCATGTTCCACATGGAACAATTACCCCAAATAAAACTACAACTCTATTAAGTGAGTTGGTAAATCATAAAAAAGGATAGTCATGGCTAAGGTCATTGCGATCGCAAATCAAAAAGGTGGCGTTGGTAAAACAACGACTTCAATTAACTTGGGAGCTTGTCTCGCCGCAGCGGAAAAAAGAACATTAGTAGTTGATCTGGATCCTCAGGGAAATGCTAGTGTAGGGCTTGGATTAGAAAAATCTATATTTTCAGAGTCGAATGTTTATCATGCTGTTATTGGTGAAGAAAATATTCAAAATTGTATTTATGACACCGAACTTGATTGCTTGAAAATTTGTCCTTCAGACAACAACTTGATTGGTGCAGAAGTTGAACTTATAAATGTTATTTCAAGAGAGTCTAAGCTTAAGAGAGCATTGTTAAATGTAGACGATGAGTTTGATTTCATAATTATTGATTGCCCACCTTCTCTTGGTTTATTAACTGTAAATGGTTTAAATGCAGCTAGCTCAATAATTGTTCCAATGCAAACCGAATACTACGCAATGGAAGGTCTTGCCCAACTATTAAATACAATTAGTCTTATTCAGCAAGATCTTAATCCTGACTTGAAAATAGAAGGTATATTGCTAACCATGTATGATGGAAGAAATAATTTATCTAAATTGGTCGCACAAGAAATTCAAGGTGCTTTTCCAGAAGAGACCTTTAATACAATAATTCCAAGAAACGTAAAACTGTCCGAATCCCCTTCTCATGGTAAGCCAATTATTACCTATGACATTAGCTCTAAGGGATCTGAAGCTTATTTTGGACTTGCGAAAGAAATTATAGCAAGAACTAAAAAGGAGATGGACGCTAAAGCCTCATTGGTTGATCAGGTAATTAACAGAGAAGATCAGTCGGGAATGAGAGAGATTAATTTTTAGGAGAGAATAGATATGGCAACAACAAAACCAGCACTGGGTAAGGGAATGAATGCACTACTAAAGAGTAATGCACATATGGCCAAAAAAGTTGATAAAGATGCCCCTATAGAACCAAATTCGGGAGTGAATTTAATTCCATTAGATAAAATTCATCCTAATAAAGATCAGCCTAGAAAAGTTTTTAAAGATAAAGATTTATTGGAATTATCAAATTCAATTAAAGAAAACGGAGTTATACAGCCTATTTCCGTTTATAAAGAGGATGATAAATTTATTATCATAGCTGGTGAACGACGCTATAGAGCATCTAAGCTAGCAGGCCTTACATCTGTTCCAGCAATTATAAAAAATGTTACGAAAAAAGAAGTGTTGGTTATGGCCATCATCGAAAACGTTCAAAGAAGTGATTTGAACTGTGTAGAAGAAGGACTAGCCTACTACCAATTAATGAATGAATTCAGCTTAACTCAAGAGGAAGTTGCAAAACGAGTTGGTAAAGATAGATCATCTATTGCTAATTTTTTGAGAATTTTAAAGCTACCAAGAGAAGTTGCGATGATGCTTCAAAGAGAAGAGCTCTCTATGGGTCATGCTAAGGTTTTAGCGGGACTTAAAGACGATGAGCAGATAAAGAGACTGGCTCGTGAGGCAGTCGCTCAGAAGCTATCTGTACGTGAACTAGAGAAACTTTCGAAAAAATCCTTTAAAGTTCATGCTCCAGCACAATCGAACAAGTTTTTTGATGAAAAACTTGACTCGCTGCGCGGTAAGTTGGAGGCAAGAACGGGCTATCATTTTGATCTTAAGACAAAAAATAATGGATCTGGTACAATAAGCATTAAGTTTAGTAATGAAGCTGAATTTAATGATATTTTCGAATACTTAGTATCAAAATAGGAAAACTCAATTGAGCTCAAATAATCAGATATGTGCCATCATCGAGGAAGGCTGTAGATTTGAAGGAAACTTATCGTTTAACGGTGTCGTACGTGTTGCAGGAACCATTACAGGTAGTATTTTTTCAAATGACACGTTGATCGTTTCTGAGGGCGCTATTATTAACGCTGACATTAATGCAAACATCATTCTTATTTCTGGGACCGTAAAAGGTAATATCAAAGCCACTTCTAGAGTTGAAATCAAAAAACCGGCAAGATTTGAGGGAACGATCACCTCTCCTAGCCTTATTGTAGAAGAAGGCGTGATTTTTCATGGTGTTACTAAAATGAAAGATAAAAATAAGTAATCCTAAACAAAATCAATCTGACACAATTTTAATAACTTCTCACTTGACTATAGAGCCCCCAACAACTATCAAATATTGTTGAATTTATCATACATTTCAAAGGTATATTAATGGATTTGGTTCTTAATATTTTAAAGCAGCTTGGAGCTGACAATTCTTTTGTTTATCAATTGGCCGTTATCGTTGTCGTCTTTATTATTGCTAAATTTCTTTTTCTTGATCACTTACAAGCTGTAATTGAAAGAAGAGAAGCTAAGACAGTTAAATTAGAAGGTGATGCAGAAAAACAATTCGATGAAATTAATAAGATTCAAGATGAATATAAGCAAAAAATTCAAACTGCTTCTAAGGAAGTTCGTGAAAAATTAACTGCGCATAAATCAGAAATTATTAAAAAAGAAGAAGCAAGATACAGAAGTAACGAAGCTGAAATTAATACTTATATAGAAAAAACTCGTTCTGAAGTTGAAGCAGAAATTAATGAGAAAAAAGAAGAAGTTTTAAAAGAAGCAGATAAGCTTGCAACTAACTTAGTTAAAAAACTTTCAAAGGAAATATAATGAAGTACGTTTTACTTGGAACACTTTTATGTTCTGAAGTATTTGCTGCTGGTAGCGGTGGACATGGACATGTTTCTGATATCATCCCTAACGCTGTTAACTTAACAATTCTAATTGTTGCGTTAGTAATTATTTTAAGAAAAAAATTACAAGCTTTTTTTACTGATAAAGCTGTTGTTATTTCTGAAATGATGGAAAGAGCTGAGATCAAAGCTAAAGAAGCTCAGATGATGATGGAAAAACAAAAAAGCAAAATTGAAGGCGCGCAAGCTGAGATCGAAAAATTAAAAAGTGATGTAGACTCTCAGATTAAATCTTTTGAAGCTACTTACAAAAAAGAAGTTGATGAAAGAATTGTTGCCCTTAAAGAAGATGCTGGCCAGAAAATTGAAGCTGAAAAAACTGCTATGCTTGCAGAGTTAAACTCTAATTTACTCGACCAGGTAATTATCAAAGCTAAGTCAAAAATCAAATCAGAAGCTGGATTGAAAAACAAAGCAACTGATATTCTTATTGGAGAACTTTAAGATATGAAAGAGCAAAACATAGCTAAAGTTTACGCCAATACATTTATTGAGCTAGGAAAAGAGAAAGGTGTTGATATGGCAAAAGATATCATCACTCTTACAGAGGTTATTAATACGTCGAACGATCTTGAGAACGTTTTGTTTTTAGACGTATTTACAACTGAAGAAAAAACATCTGTTTTTGAAGCTATTGCAAAAAAAGCAGGACTAGCAGAAGTAACTGTAAATGCTGTGAACTATTTAATTAATGAAAAAAGAATTTCACTTCTTCCGTTAATCTCTAAAGAAGTGATCATTATTGATGATCACCAAAAAGGATTTTTAAGAGGAACAATTGAAGGTTCTGAAGATACTATTAGTGAAGATCACAAATCAAAGCTAATCGCTTCTATGAAGAAACATATCGGTGATGTTAACCCTCAACTTGACTATGTTAAGTCTGATGAAATCACTGCCGGTTATAAAATAACGATGGGTGACCTTCAGTTGGATGCAACTGTAGATAGCCAATTAAAAAGTTTTAAAGAATCTGTCTTAGGTAAATAGTAAAAGGAATATCTAAAATGAGTACAACAATGAGACCTGAAGAAATTACCTCAATCATTAAAGAGAGAATTTCTAATTTTGAAACAAAGTTAGATGTAAATGAAGTTGGAACAGTTTTAACTGTTGGTGACGGTGTTGCGCGTGTTTTCGGTTTGAAAAACGTTTTGGCCGGTGAGCTTGTTGAGTTCACAGATGGTACTAAGGGAATGGTTCTAAACCTTGAATCAAACAACGTTGGTATCGCGGTTCTAGGAACTGACACAAACATTAAAGAAGGTTCAACTGTAAAAAGAACTGAAGCAATCGTTCAGGTACCAGTTGGTGATGCACTTCTTGGAAGAGTTGTTAACCCTATTGGTGAGCCACTTGACGGGCAAGGAGAAATCAAAACTTCTGAGTTTAGAAATATTGAAATCAAAGCTCCTGGTATTATTCAAAGAAAACCAGTTCATGAACCTCTTCAAACTGGTATTAAAGCGATCGATTCTATGATTCCACTTGGACGTGGGCAAAGAGAGCTTATCATTGGTGATAGAAAAACAGGTAAAACGGCTGTTGCACTTGATACGATTATCAACCAAAAAGGTAAAGACGTTGTTTGTATTTACGTTGCTGTTGGGCAAAAGCAATCAACTGTAAGACAAGTTTATCAAAAACTTAAAGAAGCTGGTGCACTTGATTATACAATCATCGTATCTGCTACTGCATCTCAATCAGCGCCACTTCAATATATTGCTCCTTATACTGGTGCAACTATGGGTGAATTCTATAGAGATAATGGAAAGCATGCTTTAATCGTTTATGATGATCTTACAAAACAAGCTCAAGCTTATAGACAGCTTTCACTACTATTACGTAGACCTCCTGGACGTGAAGCTTTCCCTGGGGATGTTTTCTATGTTCACTCTAGACTTC
Organism: Bdellovibrionota bacterium; assembly: GCA_036336775.1. GTDB lineage: Bacteria > Bdellovibrionota > Bacteriovoracia > Bacteriovoracales > Bacteriovoracaceae. Next base: position 6,700 of record JAYZFM010000029.1, read on the forward strand.
TAGAAAGAGCGGCGAAGATGAGTGATGAAACTGGAGCGGGATCTTTAACTGCACTTCCAATTATCGAAACTCAAGAAGGTGACGTTTCTGCATATATTCCAACAAACGTTATTTCTATTACTGATGGACAGATTTTCCTTGAGTCAGATCTTTTCAACGCTGGTGTTAGACCTGCTGTTAACGTTGGTATTTCGGTATCAAGGGTTGGTGGTTCAGCTCAGATTAAAGCAATGAAGAAAGTTGCTGGTACACTAAGACTAGATCTTGCTCAGTATAGAGAGCTTCAAGCTTTCTCTCAGTTTGCATCTGACTTAGATGAAGCGACTCAAAAGCAACTTGCAAGAGGTGAAAGACTAGTTGAACTTCTTAAGCAAGCTCAATATTCTCCATACCAAGTTTGGGATCAAGTTATCGGTATTTATGCTGGTACTAAAGGTTACTTTGATGCGGTTCCAAGAGATAAGATTGTTGAGTGTGAAAAAGGACTACTTGAGCACATTACAACTAAGCATAATGAGATCAGAGAATCTATTATGAATGAGAAGCAAATCACTGCAGAAACTGAGGCTAAGTTAAGCGAAGTAATTAAAGCTTATGTATCTGCTAACTACTAAGAGAGTAATATGGCTAATATTAAAGAATTAAAGGTAAGAATTTCTAGTACTAAAAGTACTCTGAAAATTACCAGTGCGATGAAGCTAGTTTCGGCAGCGAAACTTTCTAAAGCGCAGAATAAAATTCAATCGCTAAAGCCTTACTCGAACGAATTAGATTCAACTATTAGAACTGCTTCTGCTCTTGCTGAAAATTACTCTCACGAGTTTTTAAATGAAGGCGAAAGCAACAGAACAGCCCTACTAGTAATCTCTTCGAATAAAGGTTTATGTGGTGGATATAATTCTCAGCTTTATAAGAAAGTTAAGCACTTTTTATCTGACAAGAAAGAAAATACAGATCTATTTTTTGTTGGAAGAAAAGTTAAAGAACTTCTTCAAAGAGATGGAATTGCAGCTGAAAAAAATTATGTTTTTGAAAAAGCTGATCCTAGATATGAAGAAATCGTAGCGGTAGTTAATGAGTTAACTGAATTGTTTACTAGCGGGAAATACGGGAAAGTTTTTATTGCATTCAACTCTTTTGTTTCTGCAATTGAATTTATCCCAACGATTAAACCTATCCTCCCCTTCTCTATTTCTGCAGAAGAAAAAGAGGAATTGGTTAAAGAATTTCCAGTTGATTTTAAATATGAACCATCAGCTGAAGCGATATTAGACTCGCTTATCCCTGAGGTTCTTGTGATGACTGTTTATGCAAGTCTTCTTGATGCAATCGCAGCTGAGCATGCGTCTAGAATGACAGCAATGGACAACGCTACAAACAACTCGAAAGATATGATTAGAACACTAACACTAACAATGAATAAACTAAGACAAGCAGCAATTACAACAGAGCTTACTGAGATTGTATCTGGTGCTGAGTCATTAAATGGTTAAAGGATAAGACAATGTCTGAAGAAAATTTTGGAATTATTAGACAGGTTATGGGGCCAGTTATTGATGTTGAGTTTCCAAATGGAAAACTTCCAGCTCTATACAGTGCTTTAAGAGTAACAAACAAATCAATTGGTAATACTGAGTGGAACCTAGTTACTGAAGTTGCTTCTCACCTTGGGAATAACATGGTCAGAACAATTGCAATGGATGCGACTGAAGGTTTAGCACGTGGACAAAAAGTTCAAGATACAGGAGCTCCAATTCAGGCGCCAGTTGGTCGTGAAGTTCTTGGTAGAATTATCAACGTTACTGGTGATCCGGTTGATGAAGCAGGTCCAGTTAACGCTCAAAAATCATACTCTATCCATAGAGAAGCTCCTACTTTTGCAGATCAGTCTACAAAACTAGAGCCATTCTATACTGGTATTAAAGTTATTGATCTTCTTGCTCCTTACCTTAAAGGTGGAAAAATTGGTCTTTTCGGTGGTGCCGGAGTTGGTAAAACAGTTCTAATTATGGAGCTAATTAACAACATCGCTACTCAACACGGTGGTCTTTCAGTTTTCGCTGGTGTTGGTGAAAGAACTCGTGAAGGTAGAGATCTTTTTGATGAAATGAGTGAATCAGGAGTTATCGATAAAACTGCACTGGTTTACGGGCAAATGAATGAGCCACCAGGAGCAAGAGCTAGAGTTGCACTTACTGGTCTATCAGTTGCTGAATATTTTAGAGATGAAGAAAAACAAGACGTTCTTTTCTTCGTAGATAATATCTTTAGATTTACCCAAGCAGGTTCAGAGGTTTCTGCCCTACTTGGACGTATTCCTTCTGCCGTTGGTTATCAGCCTACTCTAGGTACTGAAATGGGTAACCTTCAAGAAAGAATTACATCAACTAAAGATGGTTCAATTACATCTATCCAGGCTGTTTACGTTCCTGCGGATGACTATACGGATCCAGCACCAGCAACAACATTTGCTCACTTAGATGCTACTACTGAACTTTCAAGAGCGATTGCTTCTCTAGGTATTTACCCTGCGGTTGATCCTCTTACATCTTCATCTACTATCCTATCTCCGGATATTGTTGGTGATGATCACTACGATACTGCAGCGAGAGTTAAGCAAGTTCTTCAAAAATATAAAGAGCTTCAAGATATTATCGCGATCCTTGGTATGGATGAACTTTCTGAAGAAGATAAGCTTGTTGTTGCAAGAGCAAGAAAGATTCAAAAATTCCTATCTCAACCATTTTTCGTTGCTGAGCAATTCACTGGTTTAAAAGGTGCGTTTGTTAAGATCGAAGATACAATTGAAGGATTTAAAGCAATTCTTGATGGTAAAGTTGACGATCTTCCTGAGCAAGCATTCTACCTAGTTGGTGGACTTGAAGACGTTAAAGAAAAAGCTAAAAAAATTCAAGGTGAATAATGAGCAGTTTTAAACTAAATATCTATACTCCGAATGGGCCTGTCGTAAAAGATATGGCCTGCGAGGAACTTACAGTTCCTACAGCTTCGGGGCTTATCAATGTTCTTAAAGGTCACACTCACCTAATCTCTGAGTTAGACACTGGAATTTTGAAAGCTAAACTTGCCAACGGTCAAGTAAGGCATTTCACAATTGCAGGTGGACTATTTAAGATTCTCGGACAAGAAGTTAAAGTGCTTGCGAAAACTTCTGAAGCTCCAGAGAAAATTGATATTGAAAGAGCTCAGTCAGCTCAGAAAAAAGCTGAAGATAGACTTAACTCTGCCCTACCAAGTGTTGAGCAAATTAAGTTTAGAAGAAAACTTGAAAGAGCAAAAAATAGAATCAGACTCGCAAATTTAAAATAATAATGTAAATCTGATGTGGCCCGACTTTGTTCGGGCTTTTTTTTTACCTATACCTCCCCTTCTAAAGCCCTTCTGGATAATCATTTTAAGATTTTGACTACTCACCTCGCCTCTAGATTAATTTTTATTACATAAAATAATAAAAAAGCTGGTCCGTATATGAATACTCAATGACCGATAATATCGGTTATTTAACATTGCCCCTATAGAACCATGAGTATTCAGTTGGTCCTATAGGGCCAAAATGATTTAATAGGGTAGGTACTCACAAAATTACAATGGTTAACCAAAACTTGCATTGCTAACCTTTACCTAGCTTTTAAATAATTTAAAAAGCTTTAGAATAGATTTAGTGATTAAGTTATTTTTATTAACCATTCTTTTAGCATTTTCAATCGGTTTACCGTTGAAGCAGCGTCTACAAGGGGCTTTCAAGCTTCGTGATGTTTACGTTAGCATGCCAACTAAACTTGCGATTAAGGAAAATCAAAAAGAAGAAATCGTTGAAACTACGATGAATAGGGTAGATAGAGCCCCTGCAATCGTTGTAAATGATGGTGAAGAAATTGATTTTTCTGATGTAGAAGCTATAAGCTTTACACCAAATTATCATTCAAATGAAAATAACTCCGATTCTGATGTTACATTTATTAGTGGTATCAGTGAAGCACTGGATGCAGATTTAAATGCTATTAAAACTCCAACTTTAAATAATACTAACAATAGTATTAAAGAGATTAAGGAAGCAGCATTTGAATTAAGCTATCAAAAAACAGAAGAACAAAAATTTGTACAAGCTAAAACTCTAGAAGTTGTGGCATGGACCGGAATTTCAGTTGATCTATTAAATGACAACAAAAAAGAAATTGCATTTGTTCAAGACGGATCAAGTTTATCAAAAAATTTAGCGACAGATTTATCAACTGACAGAATTTCTACCGAAGTATCGGCACCTGAAAAGTCTAACAGTATTAATGAAGAAATTTCTGCACCTAAAATTCCAAATTCTAAGATTGATGAAGAACTTGTATTTTTTGACTACTCAAACTCAGGCACTGAAGAAATTTCTCAGCCTGAAAAAGAAAAGTCGAATACAAATAACGAGTCAAATTTTAATGGAATAGTGCAACCTAAAAAAATTACTTCAGTTAAAACTCCAGATGAAAAGAAAGATAAAAAGAAATCGCAAAAGAAATCAAAAAAGATAAATTCAAGTATCGAAGAAAACAAAACTGAATCTACAGTTCCAACAATAGCTGATGCTGGTGATATTGTAGACACGAGTAAAGGAATGCTTCCTTCGATTAATAGTCTAATGAGTGACCTTGAAAAAGCACCAAGTTTAAACGCAAAGAGTTTAGCCTTCGATTCCTGTCATAAAATTAGTAACAATAATAAAGAGTATGGATATGAATACTCAATTGGTGTTCGCTCCATTGGAGTTACCAATAATTTTCCAGAGCATAGTCATTTTGACATTCGTTTTCATGATGATATTGACGAAATGGTACAAGACTTTGGTACAGGCAGAATAAAATTATCAGGTGATTTGCAGGGCCAAATGAATATTCGTAGAGGAACAGTTTTCTCTAGAGGGCATTATCCGACTACGCTTGATTTAGTGCTAGAAGATACTCATGCAGATATAGTAATCCCTTTATTATCAGTCGAAAAAATTGAAGAGATAGGCACTGAGTATAATATTCCAGACGTTGGAGCTCATATGCTAGTTGAGCTTGATAAAGAAACTGAGGATGTTGATCTTGGATTAGATCACAAATATAAGGCGAAGTTCTTTCTAGATAAAAACTTTAATGTGGTAGATAGAGCTAACTCAGATTTTTATTTCGTCTTCTTTATGGGGATCGAACCAGGTAATACCATTGTTAAATTTTTGGATTCTAAAAGCCAAATTACCTCAAAAATCGTCCATCTATCAGCTCAAGAAGTTTATTATGAACCAAATTTTTATGCTGATATTGAAACGGATTTGATTTCAATGTATGAAGAAGGGTTGATGTCAGATTGTCTTTCAATTTTAAACGTAAATCCTAAAGAGATTGAATCTTGGTCTATGGTTAAAGATGCCAAAAAAGAAAGCCTCAATACAATCAACTTTGAAAATATGCGCTATCCTTTAGGTGCTAGAAAGTACCTCAAGTTAAATCATTTAAATGAACCTATATTTGTAGGTAGATGGTCTCAAGAGGAAATAGCGATTCCTACAGAAGAATATATAAACCAAATACTTAGTCGTTTTAATGTTCGTGGTGGTGAATGTGTTGTGCAGTTAAATCTTGCCGATCAGCCAATGGATATCCTCTACAATGGAATGTCTACCAGAGGGGGCTTAAATCTCTCTATGCTTGCTTTGGATAAAGATGGAAGGTTCTACCAGGAGCCATCTGATCAAACAAAGAGAGCCTTCATTATGGGCGAAGAACAGGGGATAATAAATATCCAGTTGATTTATCCAGATAACTCAAAAAGATATATTCAAACATATTGTTCAGAGAACACATACCTAGTCGAACAATTATAGATCACCACATTTTTTATTTTTGATATAGCGCTCGTAATTCTTTGGAAAAAGACTGGTAAGCTGATCATCTGTCAGTCTTTCATAATACTTAGGCTTAAGTGGAGATGCAGAAGCTAATATTAACCCACGTTTAAAAACATGCTTTTCATCATTGATGTGAAGATTGAACTCTTTGTTGAATTTATGCTGATCGAAGATATATGCACGAGACTTTTTGCCAAAAAAACATTTAGAAACATAAACATCGATGCTCTTTAAGCTCTCTTTGTCTATTCCATCAATACTATAAATTGAATCTTTATAGGCCAGAACATGAACGAGTGCGATAAATTCGGAATAGAAGTTTTTTGAGGCAAAACCCAAGTGTTTTGTTTCATAGTGTTCGATTATATAGGCAAGATCTAAGTCTTTTACTTTAGAATACTTTCTTCGTGCTTTGATTAAGTGTTTAGTACCTGAGTTGTAGGCTGTAACCGCTAGGTCCCAGCGTTTGAGAATTTTAATATTTTGCTTGAGTAAATGGAAAGCAGCCAGGGTTGATATAATAGGACTTTCTCTATAATCAACTTTTTTTGAAGCTTTCGGCATGAAAAGATTCCCAATAAAAGGCATAAATTGCCAAACTCCTGAGGCGGCAACTTTAGACATAGCAAATGGGTTAAAGCTTGATTCTAAAAATGAGATGGCAACTAATTCTTTGGGTAAATTAAAAGCATCCGCCTTTTCATATAAAAATTTTTGATAAGGTTTGAAGCGTAAAATACCTGCATAGATAAAATCTTTTTGCCCTGTTTGGCCTCTGACATTTTCAACTAGTTCCAAAAAAAACTTTTTTCTAGCTTTGAACCCTTTAGGAAGTTTTTTATAAGCGCTTGTAACTTTTTTAAGTATATCTGCTTCGAATGAATTCAGTTTATTAAGACGCCCTTTACTTAGCCTTATGAGAGCATCTTTCACTCGTTTTGAATGTTCCTTTGTTAATACTTTTTGTAATTTAGCTTTTGTGAACCTGTGTAAAGTAGAGGTGGCCATGCCTTTATAATCGAGAACACTGTAGGTAAGTTTCAAATTGTTAAGATCATGAATTATAATTGTGTTTGAATCATATAGCGTATAAATATCGAACCAAAAATTTATTCTATCTTCAAAATATGGTGTAATTTGAAAGCGATCATCTATTCGATTTTCTTGATCAGAAAATATCAACTTCTTTAAAGGATAATCAGTTTCTTTGGTAACTGTTAGGTCCTTGATTCCACGAGTTTCATATTGCAAGGAGGCTTCGAGGTTTACGAGGGACGAGTCCACGTCATTAGGGTTTATAAAAGCGTGTGACTGAAAACTTAAAAATAGAAATAAAATATAAATCATAAAAATTCTGGTTGGCTTAGGACTTTCATCGCTTTTTTATAGCCAGCTTTTACAGCATGAGAAGCTGTTTTCGGGTTCAATGAGAAAGCATTTGCAAAGAAGAGCTTGTAATCATCGTGATCGGGAAAGATATCGATTAATTTTACATTTGGATTAACATTAAGCTTACGTTCTAAGATCGCTAAAATATCTCTACGGTGTGAGTTCGAAAACTTCTCTTGTTTCATATAAGTAGATACAGTGTTGAGAATATCGATTGCAGTTGCTCGATTGGCCCTAGATGAAATAATTTTCTTTTGAATTAGAAGATAAATTGACTGGATCGCAATAGAAGGTAACCCATAATTAATCAAAGACCCAACTTCGTCATGATAGTGATATGGGGTGTGAGTCCAAGATGAAATGATTATTTCACAATTATTATCTTCAGCTACGTGAGTTGAAAGAGTCTCTCTGATTTCTCCATCTATATAATAATTCACTTCTTTGGTTTTTGGATTCTTAATAGGAAAAGGCGCATAGAAAGGTGGTACTGACATACTTGCAGCTGCCGCATCCGAAACCTTTACTCCTGTTTGATAAACTGCTGTGGAATCATGCGAAGGATTTGGGTAATTGTATTTACTAAAAATCGTTTTTTGAGAGTGATCCAACTGTGTACCGACTATAAATAGATCGGGAATAAAATCTTCGAATCGATCAAAATCTAAAATTCCATCTAATAGATATTTTCTAACACCTTCCGTAGAAAAAAGACCTGGAAAGTTTAAGACTGGACTTACTAATGCTCTGACAAAAGTTGGAAACTCTTCAAACGGATGATAGAGCTCAGGTCGCTTTGGTTTAAACTTATTTTTATGAAGGTAAAACACTTCTTTATAGGTGAGGCGTCTCATATCACTTTTAGTCAGTCCAAAAGCACCGTTAATAATTTCTTGAGGTGTATATCCGCAGGCCAAAAAGATTGCGATCATTGCTCCCGCTGAGGAACCAACATATGTTCCAATTTCTAGCGAACGTTGAGCTATGGCTTCTTCAGTTGAGTTTCGGTTACTTTTTAAGGTAAAGCCTAGTTCCTCAAGAGCTAAAGTTACGCCAATATGCCACGCTGCAGCTTTAACGACTCCTCCTGAAAGAACGAGAGCTATTTTTTTATTTTTAAAATCTTCTAATTGATACTTTGTCATAATACTTAAATTTTGCACATTTCGGTTAAAATTGTACAATAATACCGAAGTTTGGCTAATCAAAAAAGGTGACCAATGGAAGGTAAATGGCTGAGCATAATTGAATATGCAAACTATAAGAAGAAATCTATTTCAACCGTACGCCGCTATATCAAAGCGAACAGGATAAAATACCGCGAAGAGCAAGGTAAGTACTACATCTTCTGTAAGAACTATTTTGATCAAGAAACGAATCGAGAAATGATGGAACTCAAGCTCGAAAATGTTCGTTTAAATAAAGAAAATAGGTCTTTGATGGAAGAGTTGTCAGAATTAAAGATGTTAGTTGCTTTGTATGAACAAGCGCCTAAGCAAACTAAAACTCTACCAAGCGTTCCGACAAATATATGAAAAAGATTTTATTTTTACTTGTTTTCGTTGCATCTCTAGCACATGCTGAGTCTTATAGCATGCGGGATTGTATGCTTCTTCCAATCACAGACACTGCAGGTAATTCTCTTGGGTACACAGTATTTGAAAAAGTTGAAAGACAACTTAAAGAGCAAGGCTGGTGTGATTATAAATCAAGTTCTGAAGTGATTGAGATATTTAGTAAATATCGCGATAGGCTGCCTGAATACTTGAAAAATGAGAACGTTTTAAAAACAGTTGCAGACAGGTTACAGGTTGGAACTTTGATTCGCGTGGGAATCAAATATGAAGTCGATAAACTTGAAGTTAGTTTAGACATCATTGGTGAAAATGGAAAAGACATTTATATGTCTGAAAAAACAATCATCAATTCCATGGACGCTGATCTGGCAACGAATACAATTAATAATTGGCTAGAGCTATATGAGGCGACAATTCCTTATGACGGTAAGGTTATTGGAGTTCTTGGTGATCAAGTAACATTTGTTGTTTCTAAAAATAAAACTTTAAATATCGGACAAGAATTTAAAATTAAAAGACTACAAGGTCAGAAAAGGCATCCACTTCTAAAAAAAGTCGTAGAATGGGATTCGATAGTCATGGCGCGAGGAAAGATTTTTAACCTCTCTCGTGGTCAGGCCCTTGGTGTTATTAAGACTTATATGTCTGAGAAGAAGCCAAAAACAGGTGACTGGATTAAGCTTGAAGAATTTATTGCTAAAAAAGGTGGGCTTGACACAAGGCTGAGTAAGGTTGAACAAAACTCTTATGGAAGACTTGGTGATCTTTCGCTTTCTTTTTTAATTTCCTCTCACACGGCTTCTACTAATGCGGTTTCAGGTAACAACAAAATGTCTGGTTTAGTTTATGGAATTTCAGCCGATGTTGAAGCTTGGATCACAAGAAACTATGTTGTGTTAGGTGAGTTTGGAATGAAAGTTGGAAGCCTTGAGAGTTCTTCTGGAGATCCAGATCAAGATACTTCGGGTCAAAATATGATTCACTATAAAGTGGGAGCGGGATATAAATTTCTCCCGATGGGATTTTTCTATGGTCCTCAAGTGAATGTCTATGGGGGCTATGCTAGTTACTCCTATCAAATGGATACTTCGGCAACTGATGGATTTAGTACAAATACTTTTTCTGGTATCATGCTTGGTGCTGGAGGTAGTATTCCTTTGCAAAAAGGTTTAAGAGTTTTTGGCTCAGGGGAGATCATGCCATTTGCGGATTTCTCTGATGATGAAAATGTATTTGGAACATCTAAGACTGTAACTTCCATGGCCTTCAAAATTGGTGCACAATATTTATGGAGCCCAACGATGAGACTTATGGGTGCATTTGAGGTAATAAATAACTCAGCTAAAACCAATGGTTCGAACTCTGAAATTAGTTATAGTGACAATAATTTCAAAGTAGGGGCTGTTTTTACTTTTTAAAAAGACTAATTCATGAATATCGTTTTTGCCATCAGCATAATTATCCATGCGAGTGTGTTCCTATTGGCGACAACACTCTTTGTTGTTACCTATAAAAAAGAAAATTATAAACCAACCCAGGCAATCGCTTTTTTCTTAAGCACTATTTTCACGGCATTTATTAATGTAATTATAGTTGTTATTGCCGTCAAAAATCTTGATGGGCTTCAAGGTTCACGATTGGCCGTTATGGGTTATACGGCGTTCCCAGTGATTCCTACTATCTTTGGATTACTTTCTTATTCAATCGTTCAGACGATCAATAGGGGATTTAATAATAAAATTCGCTACGGCGCGGTCTTGCTTGGAATTATCGTCGCTGCACCAGTGAGCTACGCTTTAGGAGCACTTTTAACTTTATCCGGAATAGTATGAATAAAATAAAAGAACTTGAGCAAAAGATAATTAAACATAAGACTCTATATTATCAGGGAAAACCTGAGATTTCTGATTTTGAATACGATGCTATTGAAGAAGAGTTAAGAACTTTAGATCCAACTAATAGTATTTTAGATATGGTTGGAACTGAGTTCTTTACTGGTGAAAAGATTGAGCATGAACACAAAATGCTTTCTTTAAATAAAACCTACAAGTTAGAAGATCTTATTAAGTGGAAGGGCGGCGAAGAGTTGGTTTCTACATTTAAAATTGATGGCTCAAGTTGTTCTCTTGTATTTAAGGGAGGAAAACTTCAAATTGCTAAGACCCGAGGAGATGGAAAATTCGGCGAAAATATCACGAACAAGGTTATGTTAATTGATCATATTCCTATGAGGATAGATCAGGAAATTGATTTTGAAGTTAGAGGTGAAATTTATTGTACTGAGAGTAATTTCATAGCTGTATCGAACGCCATGGAAAAAGCCGGTTTTGAAAAGCCAACCTCTCAAAGAAATATTGTTGCAGGCTTGTTAGGCCGTAAAGAAGTTATTGAGTTTAGTAAGTTTTTAAGTTTTCAAGCATTCGAACTTCTTACTGAAGATATTGAATTGGAAACTGAAGTTGAAAAATTTAAAACATTGATGAAGTTTGGATTCGATACCCCTGAGTATATTCTTCATAAGAATCAAAAAGATATTGAAGATCGCCTCACGGAAACCAGAGAGTTTATGAGTGAGGGTGAGTACCTTATTGATGGATTAGTTTTTAGTTTTAATAGACAAGAGCTGCATAAGACTTTGGGAGTTACCGCACACCATCCAAGATATAAGATGGCGTTCAAATTTCAGGGTGAAACTAAAACGACCAAAATAAAGTCAATTTCTTGGCAAGTGTCTAGAAATGGAATTCTTACTCCTGTAGGTAACGTAGAACCGGTTGAGCTATCAGGCGCCAAGGTTTCTAGAGTTACGCTCCACAATTACGGACTAGTCGCTCAGAATCAACTTAAAAAGGGGGATACCATTGAGATTGTTCGCTCAGGTGAAGTTATTCCGAAATTTCTCTCTGTAGTTTCCGCAAGTGATAATGAGTTTTCAGCTCCGACCAATTGTCCTAGTTGTGATCAACCTATTGTTGTTGAAGATATTAGGTTAATTTGTAAAAATGATCTTTGCCCTGATAAGGTTCAAGACGAAATACTAAACTTTTTGAAAAAAATTGGCATTGATGATTTAAGTTCAAAACGTCTAGAAGAGATGATTAAAGTAGGGCTTATAACTGACATCCCTTCCTTGTATCAATTGACTAAAACTCAGCTTTTAGGTCTAGATAAAGTTCAAGACAAACTGGCCACAAAAATTATTTCCAATATAGAAAAGTCTAAAAACGTAGATCTTATTACTTTTCTTTCAGCGCTGGGTATCAGTGGTGGAGCTTATAATAAATGCGAAAAAATAGTTAGTGCAGGTTTTGATACGATTGATAAGGTTATGAATTTGACTCCAGCGCAACTAGAAACGGTTGAATCATTTGCGGAAAAATCGGCCACAGACTTTGTAAATTCTCTCCAATCAAAAAAAGAAATCGTAGATAAATTAAGAACTTACGATTTTAAACTTAATCCTCCAGTTGCAACTACTCAAAATGAAGGAGCAATAGGTGGCTTAAAGTTTTGCATTACGGGAACACTTTCTATGAAGAGATCCGAATTACAAAAAATTGTGAAATCTTACGGGGGAATTGTTCAGTCGTCAGTGAGTAAAGAAACTGATTATCTAATTACTAATGATACCGAAAGTAGTTCTTCCAAATTTAAAAAAGCACAACAACTCGAAATACCTATTATCTCTGAGGACAAATTTTTTAAATTAGTAGAGAGTTAATGAAACAGCAAAAATTCGAATGTGAAAGTTGCCGCTATCAATTTTCTAAGTGGCAAGGGATGTGTACGTCTTGCCGAAAGTGGAATACTATTGTCGAGCGAGTATTAAACCAAGAGCACCCCCAAATCTCAAATCAACCTCAGAAGTTATCTACTATTCAAGCTGATAAATTCACAAAAGTTGAATTTAAATGTGGAAAACTTTCAAAATTATTTAACGATAAGCTTTCGACTTCGGCATTGTGTTTAGTTTATGGAGAACCTGGTGCAGGTAAATCTAGTCTTATGAGTTATGTAATTAACTCTGTTGGAAGAACAGTTCTTTATATATCGGGGGAGGAATCAATTGAACAAGTTGGTGAAAGATTAAAAAGACAAGGCGTTTCTGAAAGTAAGGCATATATTACAAGCTCTACTTATATAGAATATATTTAAATAAACCTTAGCGGAGGTGGGTTTAAATTTGTCATAATCGACTCAATTCAAACTTTAAGGTCAAAAGACAATTCAAAACTAAGTAGTCAAAACGAAATTTTATTAAAACTACAAACTCTCGCTATAGATCATGAAATTAATATTTGGATAATAGGGCATGTTAATAAAGCAGGAAAAATTGCAGGTCCAAAACATCTAGAGCATATGGTTGATGTGGTACTAAGTTTTTCTAAGATTTCGAACAATATAAGAATGCTCAAAGCACATAAGAACCGATTCGCAACCAGTGACAGTAATATTCTATTCACTCTTAAAGATAGCGGTTTATCCTTATTTGAAGTTTCCAAAGCGGATCAACCTTCAGAGGAACCTGTCGTGGGGCGAGTGCACGCACTAGATATTTTGGCAGATCAAATTGGAGTTTGTCAGATTGATTCGATTTTAAAAGATGAGAAAAGACGAAAGCCAACCCAGCTTGTTGTAGGTGAAAACTCGAAAGAAATAAACTTTCTCATAGAAGTTTTAGATCATAACTTAGAGTTAGGTATTTCTCTGTATAGTGTATATTTGAAAAAGAAAAAACAATATCTGAATGTGGAAAATTGTGATTTAGCAATAATAAGCTCGCTTGTTTTGTCGAAACTTAAAAAGAAACTTAAAGCACCAACCCTTTTTTTTGGTGAGGTTGATGTTTCAGGCAAAGTGGATGCAAATATTAGTTCCCAACAAATAAATCAATTGAATCAATATCTTAAAAACTCCAAATATTTTGCGGTTATGCCAGCCAAGTTTAAAACAGAAAATGATGATAAGAATGTGAGATTTGTTGATAATATAAGAGAGCTTCCATATTTATTGAAAGCCCTTGTTGAATGAATAAGTGGACAATATGAAGGCTAATAAAGTCTTTTAATTGTCTCGGACCATTGGGCAGCTTTCTTCTCAAAATAAGAATCTTTTTGAGGAGCAAATGACTGCTCAAGTTTCCATAGATCAAGAAGCTTATCTAGTTTTAAGCTCCCAGACCCCAAAAGAGATCCAAGTGCTACGCCATAGGCTGTAGTCTCTACCACTTTTGGTCTTTGAATCGTTTTCTGCGAGAAATTCGCTTGTATTTGCATTAAGAGATTATTTTGGCAGGCTCCACCATCTACTTTGATTTCTGTTACTTCTTTAGGGGAATCATCTTCCATCGCCTTAATTGAATCTTGTACAGACAGCGCGATTCCATCTAAACAAGCACGTGCTATTTCAGCTTTCCCTGAATCTCTGGTTAAGCCTACAATAGCTCCCTTTGCTTCGGCATTCCAGTGAGGTGAACCAATGCCGGTAAAAAATGGGAGAAACATTAAATGCTCCATTTGATCAATATCTTTTACACTAGAAGCGAGGGCCTCTACCTCTGGTGAGTGGTCTATGATTTGTAGATTGTCTCTAAGCCACTGAACGGCTGCTCCTGCAATATAACATGAACCTTCAAGAGCATAGCATGCCTTATCTTTATGCTTATAAGCGACAGTTGTAAGGAGACCGTTTTTTGAAAATACTTTTTCTTCTCCAGTATTGAGAAGAATAAAAGCCCCGGTACCATAAGTGCATTTTAAGTCACCGGCTTGATATCCAGCCTGCCCAAATAGAGCTGCTTGTTGATCTCCCAAAATACAGGCCACTGGAATTCCATCTGGTAAGAAAGATAGACCTTTGGTGTGCCCAAATTCTGTGAATGAATCACAAATTTCTGGAAGAAAGTCTTTTGAAATTTCAAAAAAGCTTAGAAGAGAATCGTCCCAGTTACAAGAATCTAGATCCATTAAAAGAGTTCTTGAAGCATTTGATGGCTCCGTCTTAAAAGCTTCACAGTTAGACATTTTATATAGAAGAAATGTATCGATCGTTGAAAGACGAAGATTTTTGTCTGCGGCTGCCTCCGCTACCGCCTCGTTATTTTGTAGTAGCCATCGCATTTTAGTGCCTGAAAAATAGGGATCTAATGGAAGCCCTGTTTTTTTCTGTAAATCTCCATAGCTCTCTCTTCTCTCGTTACAAAAGCTACTGGTTCTTCTATCCTGCCAAACAATTGCGTTTGCTAGTGGCATACCTGACTTGTTGTAAGCACAAGTCGTTTCTCTTTGGTTAGTAATTCCAATGGCCGTGATTTGTGAGCCATCAATATTATTGTTATTTAAGATTGCCCTAATGGTTGAACCGACTGTGTTCCAAATATCGTTTAGATTATGCTCAACCCAGCCTGGTTTGGGGTAGATCTGTGGAAACTCCTTATTTATCTTATCAACGACTTCTAAAGACTCTGCATCAATTAAAAGAGAAGTCGTTCCAGTGGTCCCTTGGTCTAGAGATAATATAAATTTTTTCATAATGTCCTATCTTATTTGAAGTTGTTGATTGTTATCGTCAAGAATTGTTTGCGCCATCTTTTGCCAACGCTCCGAAATCGAGGAATTTACCACTCTCATAAAGCTAAATGATATAATACTTATGGCGGAGAGGAGCAGAATAAATTCAACCAAGGTCTGTCCTGATTGATTTTCTCCAGTATTTTTGGTAACTTGCTGCGGCTGACTAAACATCGGAAATACCTACCCCTGTGGTTTGTTGGCTTTTTTTCTATAGTATAATTTTCTCTGTTAAAGGGCTTTAAGACAAATGAAGAAATTTTTACCGGCCATATTCATCGCACTCGCTTTCACTTTTATGGTGGTTTCGCAGATGTTAATAAACGGAAAAGAACTATCTGCGTCAAGAGTTGAAAAACATAAAGAGAAATACTCATTATTTGAGTCGAATTTTTCTGATTTAAAAATCAATACAACAAAGGGTAGCGAACTTCAGCTTGCTAAGGTTCAGGAACCAATTGTAATTTTAAACTTCTGGGCCTCATGGTGTCAGCCTTGTGTGCGTGAGTTCCAATCTCTAAATGCACTTCTTGAAAAATACCCATCAAAGATAAAAGTTGTGGGAATCAATAATGATACAGAAGACGCTCTTAAAGAAATTAAAAAAATAGAAACAAAATATGATCTAAAGTTTGAATCTATGGCAGATGAAAAAAACTCTCTTGCTTCGAAATTTAATATTTCAAGAATACCTTCAACAATTGTTTTTCATAAAGGTAAAGTCATAGAATTTTCAGAAAAAGAATTCGATTTTATGGATCAAAAATTTGTGAAACAAATTAACGAAGCTTTGGAATAGGCTTCGCCAGATTTCGTCCCCAATTATAAGTAATCTCATCAACCGAATTACACTCAAACAATGAAAATCTTGGTGCGGCACCTTCAGAAATAAACCCTTGGTGGTGCAAATCAAGTGCAGCAGCTGCATTAAGTGTCATTGCTGCCCATAGCTCACATAAATTCATTTCAAGTTTTTTTACCGCTAAAGAAGAAACTAATAAAAGGTTATCACAGTGACATGAACCAGGGTTATAGTCAGATGCAAGAGCGACTTTACATCCCTCGTCTAAAAATTTTCTCGCCTGGGCTAAAGGCTTTCCGAGAAAAAACGCCGTTCCTGGAAGTAGTGTGGCTACAGTAGAAGAGTTGGCGAGAGCCTTAATACCGTCTTCGCCAGTACATAAAAGGTGATCAGCACTACAGGCTCCAAACTCGCTCGCCGTTACTGCGCCTTTATTATCATTAAATTCGTCGGCATGAATCTTTACTTTAAGGCCTAGCTCCTTGCAGATTCCAAATAATTTTTTAGTATCTGCAAGGTTGAAGTACCCCTCTTCATGAAATATATCGACAAAATCGATGATCTTATCTTTTGCAACTTCTTTGAGAAGAGGCACAACGACTTTATCAATATAGTCATTTGAATTGCTGTAGTTTTTTGGGATCGCATGAGCCGCAAGATAGGTATTAAGAATCTGAACGGTAGGTGCAAAATGTTTTTTGAGGCGATCTATCACATGAGAAATTTTTCTCTCTGACTCTACTGTTAGGCCATAACCACTTTTGATCTCGATGGTGCCAATACCATAAGAATGGATTCTTTCGATTCGCTCTTTACCAAGTTTAAATAACTCTTCTTCAGAAGCGCTGATCGTGCTCTCCATTGTGGCGAGAATTCCACCACCAGCATCAGCTATTGCTTGGTAGTCGGCCCCGTTAAGGCGCATTGAATATTCTTTGGACCTGTTTCCGGCAAAAACCAAGTGAGTATGCGAGTCTACAATCTCTGGAGTAAGTACGTGTCCAGAAAGATCAAAGGTTTTAGCGCTCTTATATCCATCTGGCTTATGAAGCTTATTACCAATCCATAGGATTTCTTTTTCATTAAAGACAATCGAACAATTAGGTCTAAGACTCAAATCCTTTGGATCAAGTTTACGGCCATCTTTTTGCTTAGCCTTATCAAGAGTTACAATTTGCGAAAGATCTTCAAAACACCACATATTAAAAATTTAACACAAGATTGGTCAAGGCCATATTAGTTTCTTGCATATTAGCTAATTTGATTTCAAGTTCCACTAGCGGGAGTTGAAAACCTGTTGAAATAGCGATTCCAAAAGAAGTATTTTTCGTTTCTTCAATAGTATAGCCACTAGGCTGAGAGTATAATCCTGAACGATAAAAAATAGGGACACTAACACCAAGCCTGGTAGACTCGTTATCTGTACGCCAAAAATATCCGCCTTCAAGATAAAGTCCGGCAACAGGCACACCAAGTTGCTTATAAGCAGTGCTATCAATTTCACCAGAGACACCAGCGTAGCCTGAAAAAGCACAACCAGAGGCTTGCCATCCTTTATAATAGTTTTGAAGCCTCAAACCTGCGCCGTAACAAAGTCCGTCGGTATTGGAGATGATACTTGCTGTAGTTCCTGTAGTGCTATTTTTAATTTTCACTCTATCATTGAACATGATTCTTCCAGCATAAAGGAAAAATTCGAAGGTTCTTTTACTCTTTTCCATCACATCGAGCTTTTTATTGATGTTATCAAGGAAGTCTGAGCAACGATCATTAAAACCAGCATCATCACATATTCTAAAAAACTTCTTAGCTCTCTCAGCATATAGTTTATCTTCAGAGGATGTGAAAATAACATAATAACTTTGGGCCATATAAAAATAGGTCGCCTTTAGAAGCTTTGGTATTTCATCTCCATCAACTTCGTCGGCTTTAAGCGCTTTTAATGCTTTAATATGGGATTTAAGGAAACGCTTTTTAATTGTTTGGTTGAAATAGTATATAGCATTTTTATGCTTACCCAATTTTTGCAAATTCACAGCGTAAAGATAGAGAATTTGCCCTGGGATTTTTTTAGTTCTTTTGAAATTATAAATTTTAGAAAGGTACTGGTTTGAACGGCTGTATTGTTTTTTAGCGTTAGCCTTTACTGCGAGGCTAAGATATTTCTTTGCAGAACCTTTTTGAGCAAAAGCTTGAGTACTAAATAAAATTAAAAATAGGGTGAGAATTCTTATAGCCATAAGTGTACCTGCCCATAGAATCCCCAACTGTCTTTTGAGGCTCCGTTAGAGGAGTAAGTTTTAGAATTGAGTAGATCAGCTCTAAACTCAAATCTTTGAAGTGGAAACCATTGCACTCCGGGTCCGAAGTTATGAGTCTCATTATAGTCACTAGTATCTGATGTATACATTTCATAAGTGGTTACAAAATAAAGACCACGTTTCATATACATATGACTTTGAAGGTAGATGTATTGAGCAGTAGTCGTGTCAGCATTTTTAATGGCCGTATCAACGAGTCCGTACTCAAACATAATACTTGATCCTTCACCAACTCTAGTTTTAGTGAGAAAAGATTTAGCGTCATATTTGGTTTCTGATTCTTTTTCTGTTTCGTTTAAATAAGAAACACCGACTCGCCAACGTTTGTTTAGGGAGTATTCAAATTTTGTTGCAATTCCGCTACCGGCATCAGATGTGTTCTTTTCGTTGGTGTCCTCAGTTTCATCTTCTAAAAAGATTTGAAATCCAGTATCGTAGTCTTCTGTTCCGTAGTGAACCATTACACCGGGAGCAGAAGCATATTGGTTATTTCTAGTGGCACTTCTTGCTTTAATATTGTGATCAGGTATTCTTATCCCAAAAACTTTATCTGTCTTACCTAGATAGACACCTAGTTGTTGGTTTACACGATAACCTAAATAATATTCACGGAGGTAAGAGAGATCTTTGTCAGCAGGTTTCCCTGATCTTGGTTGATCTCCTTTTGGAGTGATACCACTGTTGGCAATTAATGTGTTGTATGAAGCAGTTAAGATCCATTCCTTTCTCTTTCCCCAGTTCGCTGAAAGAGAAAGCTCAGCCTGCATATTGATCCATTTTGGATCTGGTTGGTCTTCTTGTTCTAGACCACTTTTTATGTATAAACCTCTGTAATCTATAGAAGGCTTAACCGGAAGAGCGTCTGGTTTTCCAAAAATTAAACTAGATCTCTGTCCAAGGATATCGTCACTTACACTTTCAGGAATCATAAACCTTCCGGCCAGACCTGTTGCTGCAACCCCTCGACCATAATCGTTTAGTGGACCATTTCCAAATGGGTTATAATGACAAGTAAGGCAAGCGTGATAACCTTTACCGATAAATTGCGGGTAAGACATGGCATTTCTACTGCCAAAAATCCCTAGAAGTAGCACGAGAGCCAAAAATAGATTGTTCATGTGAAATATTCTAATTTTGATAACTTAGCTTGTCCAGAGTGACCACAAAAACAGTCTCCTAAATAGTTAAGAAAACTTCACCCACTAAAAAACTCAAGTCTTAAGCTTACGTAATTACTCAGAAAAAGCTTAATTAATTTTTAGTGTAGACCGACAAGACTATAATGCAATTAATCAGTCTTATCATGAAAATCAACCAAATTTAATTGCAGAATGTGAATAACAGTTTTTTGGAGGCAGAAGTGAAAATAAAAAAGATGACGAAAGGTTTCTTTGTACTTGGTCTTGCCACCGTATCAACATCAGCTTTATCCAACGAGCGTGATCAAGCGAAAACGCTTTATTCATCTCTTACGGGTGGAACAGCGAATAAAGATACAGCAGATAAATACGAAGGATACATGCGTGATAAAAAGTATCGTGAAGCTGCCAAAGAAATCATTGAAGCAAATGAAGGTTTTTACAATGTCACATTAAAAAACTTTTTTACACCAATGACTAATGAAGACGGAACTCAGTTTGCTCCATTGAATGATATGACTGCACTTTTAATTGGTGCTACTCGAGACGATATCGATTTCTTCAGAGTTTTTTGGGACAATATAATGTATCAATTTGATGGTACTTTAACCGGTGCTAACAGAGATAAATACTACCTAGAAGATCTAGACGTAACTGTTCCGAAATATAATAGAACTAAAAATGAAATGTACGAGGCTGCTGAAAACGGCTTAGTTCCACTCGGAAATAAAAAGTATTTTAAACAAACTCAACAAAACACTTACACCACCCTCGATCCTGCGGCGATTGCAGGAATGTTTTCAACTCGTGGATTTGCGGCTGCTTATTATCCAGATGGGACTAACAGAGCTGCTTTTGCATACTTTGCACAGAATTTTTTGTGTAAAGATATGGCCGAGTTAAGTGATACTTCTATCCCTGACTTTAGAGTTAGAAGAGATGTTGATAGATCTCCAGGTGGATCTAGTGATACCTATAAAACATATTGTGTAGGTTGCCACGCAGGTCAAGATGCTCTTGGTGGAGCGTTTGCCTACTATGACTACGTTGATGGAAGAATGGTGTATGGTGCCCACGATGTAGTTATCGATGGTCGTGCTGAAGTTGTAGGTCCAGTTGCTCCAAAAATTAATGCTAACAATATGTTTCCAGATGGGAAAATTACGACTTCTGATAGTTGGATCAATTTATGGACCACAGGTCAAAATGAATATATTGGATGGGGTAGCCAGCAAAACGGTAATGGGGCTAAAGACCTTGGGAAAATGCTAGCTGAAACTAAACAGGTTAGAACTTGTTTAAGTCAAAAAGTTTTTGAGACTGTATGCCACAGAAGTCCTACTTCTGATACAGACAAATCAATCATTCAATCTATGGCCAAGCAATTCGACAAAGATAGAAATATGAAGAATGTATTTATCAATGCAGCTGTTGCTTGCATGGGAGAATAATAATGAAAACACTAGGTTTAAGTTTAACAATGGTTCTTATGTTCTCATGTATTGAGCCTGATAATGCTGACAATATCAAAAAAGAAAAGAAGAAAGGCGAAGTTTCATTGAAGTCTGCACAGACTACTTCTGATCTTGCAATAAAAAACTTTTTACAAGTAAATAACACTTACTCAAAACTTACTGGAATTTCCCCTAATGAAGGA
Source organism: Bdellovibrionota bacterium (assembly GCA_036336775.1). Taxonomy (GTDB): domain Bacteria; phylum Bdellovibrionota; class Bacteriovoracia; order Bacteriovoracales; family Bacteriovoracaceae. The sequence goes on from JAYZFM010000029.1 coordinate 28,050, forward strand.
GATATTCTTGATGAGTATCAAGCAATTCAATTGCAATTACCTTCAAGTACTGACCCTAAAACCCTTAATGGATTTAACCAAATTGCATCGACAAGATTAGCATTTGCTTATTGTAACGAATATATAGATGCGAATGAAGACGATTACAATTTGAACAGTACCGAGAGCAATCGCACTGAGTTAATTAGTTTGTCTCATAAATTTGTAGATTTCGATTTTAATAACAATAACGATCATAAAAACTTTCTGACCAATCTTGAAGCTATTTTGTCTGATGAGGATGAATTGGTAAACGATGCAAATGCAGAAAGAAAAAAGAAGAAATTATTAAAAATGAGTTGTGCGGCAATCTTATCTAGTACGTATGTAACGATGTTTTAAGGATGGACTTATGAGTGATGAAAACAAAAAAAATGATTTACCTTATCAACACAACGGACATAAAAAACCAAAAACGAGAAGAGATTTTATAGCTCAAGGTTTTATTGGTTTAAGTAGTTCTCTTGTGCTTCCTTCTTTTACAGGAATGGTAATGAGGTCTAATCCAGTTCTTGCTCAGGAAAGAGGATGTGCTCTTCCGGAATTTCAAGGTGGTCTTCCTTATATCTGTATTGATGGTGGTGGTGGTATGAATATCGCTGGCGCAAACGCTTTTGTAAGTATGGGACGCGGGACTGAAGTTCAAGATGAGATCGACTATGCTGGTGCAAGTACGTCTGATTATATTCGTATTGGTATTTCTCCAGAGGAACATCCAAGTGTCTCTGGAAAACCTCTTGAAGGAAAATATGGTTTAAAATTTCATAGGGCTTCAGGAATTTTACAAGGTATGAATCAAGTTCTGGATGGACATACAATGCCTAATGGAAATCCGATTGCAGATGGCGTAGATGGTTTAATCTTTTGTACGAGAACTTCAGATGATACGGCGACAAATCCAATTAATACTGTCTTTATGGCCAATAAAGCTGGAGCAAAGGGTGAGCTTGTAGAACTTATCGGAAACGCGAGTTCTGATACGGGAGCAAGATCAGCTGCACCAGCAGATCAAATTAATTTAGGTCTCAGACCAACTAGGGTAAATAGTGGTGGAACAGCAAGCGGACTTCTAAGTTTAGGGCCGGAGCTTTCAGGAACTGATTATTTAAATCTAAGTGGAAATGGTGGGCAAGAAAGAGTTCAAAAATTTATGGATAGATTGGCCAAGATGTCTAAGACAAAACTTGAAGATCTTTCTCAAAAAAGAAGTATTGCTCAGATACAGTCAGTACTTAATTGTTCTCTTGAAAATGCAAAACAACTATTTTCAACTTATAGTGCAGCGATGTTAGACCCAACCAATGATACTGCAGTTCAAAGAGCATTTGCTCAAACAGCTCTCGCCGCAGATCCAAATAATGCAATCAATGACACATTCGCCAACCAAGGTGGAAATGTGGCTTCTGTTGCAAAGTTAGTTATCGATAAAATTGCAGGGGCAGGAACAATCACAATCGGTGGTTGTGATTACCATGGTAACCCAATTGCAACAACACACGAAAAAGACCGTCAAGTTGGTGAAGCAATAGGGCGTTGTATTTTACTTGCTAAAGAAAAAGGTGAGAACTGCGCTATTCACCTTTACACTGATGGTGGTGTCGCTTCAGATGCTGGGGGCGCAACTCAGCCACAGGTTATTCCTGGTCTTGGAGAAATCAATAAGGTTCGTCACGTAGGTGACTCTGGAACTAGATCTTCAGCACTTTTAATTGTTTACAAGCATAACCATGATGGATCATCTCTTGTTAGAGAAAACAATGATGGTGAGCCGAGAAGACAGATTGGTAATTTCGTTAAAAACGGTGGAGTCGATCTATCTACAGTTATTGGTGATAGTACTGAAAATCTTTGGAAGGCCATTATGCTTAATTACTTGGCTGCTCAAGGTAAAGAAGGTGAGTTCGAAAGCATTTTTGGTTCAGGAAGTTTACCTCCGGAATCAGATACTTTGATTAGAATGAAAAAAATTACAGCATAAAAAAAGCAAAGAAAAAGATTAAATCTAGGGACGTTATATGAAATATCTTTTCACCTTTGGCTTGTTCGCATTACTGCAGTCTTGCTTAATGGAGCCGGAGAAAGTTACAGAGTTATCCTTTGAAGAGCAATCGGATCGTGCTCAATCTGCAAAGGCGTTCGCCAATACTGTTCATCCTCTATTGAAAGCTAGCTGTGCTGGTTGTCACGGAGACAGCGGATCTCAAGCTCCAAAGCATTCGGTGAGTGATTATCAATCAGCTCATGATGCTGTTGTTGATACTGGGCGTGTTAACTTTCAAGAACCTGCCAAATCAAGATTGGTGAAAAGATTATCTGAAGATAGACATTATTGCTGGGGTGATTGTGCGAGCAATGCTTCTGAAATGCTTGATGCTATTGAGTCTTGGAAAAAAATGTCTGGAGGCCTTGGTGGTGTAACTGGAAAGATTACTGCTTCTAAAAAAATATCAGATGCAACAGTGGGAATTGCTACTGTCACTAATGGGACCTTAGTGCTCCAAGCAGAAGATGGAGAACTCAGTGGTCGATTTAAAGTTAAAGTCGCTTCAGAAGCTTCTGGCTTAGCTTATATCTCTGGTGACCAACCAAAAGTTCACCCAATAGAGGCCACAGCTAGAACTGCCAGTATTGGAATTTCTTGTAATCCTACATCTGGAATTAATGATACCGTAAACGGTCCTTATAGGCTTTCAGAAAGAAGAAGACATGTTAACCAGTCAGGTTATAGACCGTATAGCTCCCAAGTCGCTTTAACTTGGATTGATCCGGATAAAAGAGATGCCTATGAAGCTGCTTTAAAAGATCCGAATATCACAGACTATACGTCTTATTTTTTTAGAGATGAGGATGGTGATCCTATTCGATTCAATTCAGTTAGAACTCTTCCAGAGTTTGTATCGGCAGCATACTTTTCAAGTAATATTAGAAATGTATCTGAGCCAGCTAATACTGCACCATCAGCTACCTACACATGGGATGGGGAAACAAATTTAGTTTTTGAATTTTTCAAACCGAGGTTTGGTTCAGGAACAGAATATTTTACAGCTGACACTAACGAAGTTATCGATGGTCTTCCAGATTATGTTTTTAGAGACGTGATTTATGGACAGATAAGTAATCGTATTAGAAGTATCTACAATAATGCTGATGATTTAGGTGATATCCCTGAAGGAATGAGAATCGCCAATGGCAATGTTTTCAATTTTGGAGATAAGGCAAATCAAATAAATGTTTTTCATGATTTTTTTATGGCCGAGCTGACTCAAGGGACAGCTTTAAATGATGAAGGTTCAGGAATCAGAACTATAGATAGATTTGTTCATTACGAAGTACCAGTGGCTTCTAGAAGCGTGTACGCAAATGTTGATTGGAACGGTGTTGACCAAATGGATCTTAACGGATTCGGTAATGTGACTTTAGATCTTGCGTCTTTGTATACTGGAGGATCGGTTAAGACGGTTGGTCAAATTAGAGCAGATACCTATGCAACCACACTTAAGCAAGTTTTTACAGGAGCAAGCTGTGTTAACTGTCATGGTGATGGATCGAATAGACCTCAGTTTGCAAGTGCTGACAATGAAAGAGCTTATAATCAAGCAGCTGCAATCAACAATTTTATTGATTTTGATAATCCTAGAAATGCTAGACCAGTAGTTAGAATGCTTGATGAGAGACATAACTGTGGTGGCGCTAGTAATTGTGATAGCCTCGGTGCCTCAATGCAAACAGCAATTGCAGCGTGGGAAACCGCTATCAACGCAGAACTTGCTGCACAAGCTGATAGCCAAGACACTGGTCTTGAAGCTTTAGAATTAGCGGATAGAACTCCAGGTAAAGCTGTCTATAAATTCAGAGTAGATGAAGCTGGTGAATATAATGTTTGGTTAAAATTAATGGCGCCTGATAACAACATAGATAGAGTTTTTATGCAGATCAAAGACTCTAACGGTAATGTTATTAGAAACTGTCGTCAAAGTACAAATGGTACTTGTACTACTGCATCAGCAGATGATCAGCTTTGTAGACAGTATGCTTCGAATCAACAAAATTGGGAATGGTTCACGCCTAGTATTAACGATGAAAACAATAGAACTAAATGGGATCTTGTTCCTGGTGTTTATACTTTAGAGATTATTGAAGATGATATTGATGTTAAATTAGACCTAGTTGCGATTAACAAAAACCCTGAATTTAATCCAGCTAAAAACCTCATTGATGAAGGATATATTCAAGACATCAAGCCTAGAACGATCAGCTATGATTTATCTAGTTTAATTAAGTCACCTGGTCGATTTGAAATAGATGTTCGTAGATCAGCAACTGAGGATTCTTATATTTTCAGAAACCCAAGATTCATTGGTGGAGCGAAAAATTTTAGATTTAGAAATATAAAAGTTCTAGTTAACGGTAACTATGAGTTGAGTAACTCTACGTATTCAAAACTAGATAGAGTTACACCTCCAAATTCTGGGATACTGACTTACTCGAGTTTAGTTGTCCTCGAAATATTAGGTCAGAATAATGACGAATTTGCATTTGTTTTCGAAGACCTAAAGGCAACAGACCTACCTTCATCACAACTTGATGAAGATGCTCCTGTAGCGGTTGAGGGAAGAAAGTGTCAGGAACTTGCACTGTTTGAGCAATCTGTTATGCCGATCTTAAATAGAATGAGGCTAGTACTTAAAGAAGAGTATATGGAGTATACTGATGATGAGTTTCCAGGAAGTGATGGAGATACAGCATCTAATATGACTTTCTATACTTGTACAACTTGTCATAATGAAGAGCACCCATATTTCAAGATGACCACTTTCTTTGATAACTCCGAAGTTCTTTGTGAGCAAGCTTTATCAAGAGTTGATTTTGGGAACTTTGAAAGATCGCTTTTACTAAGAGGTATCAACGGTACATTTAATCACCCGAAATTACATTTTATTCAAGACGGTAGATACACTGGTTCGGGAAGAAATAGAAGGTTAGTAACAGATACAACCAATGCTTCCGGTTTTGATACTTCTTGGAAAGGAAATAGGTTACTTCGATATACACAGGGAACTGATAAAGCTGCCGGCGAGATTGATCTCGATAGCTACAGTGGTGAAGACAGAGAATATTTACAAAAGTTTATCGGTACCTTCCAAAGGGTAAGATATTTAACGTACCAAAATGTGCAATCTCCTGATAACGGAGCCGTGTTAACAGAAAATGGAACGATCACAACTGATGGTGATGGTATTCCTCACTATAACCAAAATAACGGACGATCAGTTTACGAGATTCGATCACCTGAAGATTTCCTTGGAAGAAAAGACGATTGGAATCCAAACAGTCCTACTGCTCAAGGGGCCATAGCAGTTAATAGGAATTGTATGGGAGTAAATTTTCAAACTGTAAATGGGATTATCACAGATCCTTCAAGTTGTGGGAACAATGCTGACTACACCCAAGAGTTTGAAAATATCAAATCAAAGTATAGAGAAGCTGTTATCAATTGGATGGATGCTGAGAAAAAAGCTTACCAAGACCAGTAAGTCTAGTATTCGAATTTAATTTTATCTAAGAATTTTTTTGCATAAGGTTTGGACTCATGAGAAGTGAGTCCAAATTTCTCTTCCAAAATTTTAGCAAGCCCGTCAACAGAGACATCCTCGTTTATATGGGAAAGTATTTTCGCTTTAATATCTGCTACAAGCTTATACTGCTCGAATTCCGGTGTGAATTTGAGGTCAATTTCTGAAAAATCTAAGTTAAAATCCTTTGTGTATTCTTTGCTGTGACTTGCTTGAATAAAGAGAACTTCTTCTTGTCTATTCTGTGAGCTAAGGGGAGACTCCAGATAAGAAATCCTATTTCTAAAACTTGATACATTCTTAAAATTATCTTGAAACACTTCGATGATCTCTTCACTGCATAAGCGTTCATTTAATTCTTTTTTATGAATATTTGATGGCCCAAAAAACAGCAAGCTTCCCTCAAGCTTTAAGAAATCTTTGGTTCCAACGATTGCGTTTATAAAGGGGAGATCAAGAATATCAAAAAACCAAGGAGCAATAATGATATCAAAAATATTATCTTTAAATGGAAGATCAGGAAAACTACCAAGAATGACTGCTTGATTACTTGTTTTATTTTCAGCTTTTAAACTTCTTTTAACACAAGTAAGTTCCACTTCTTTTGGATACTCGCAAACTTCGTGCAGTTTAACTTCTTTCCCGTTCGCAATTTGATTGTGGATGGTTGCCAAAAGTGGGTTGTGTTCCACGTTTATAAACTGTGCGCTTGGATTTCTTTCTGCTAATCTCTGGCTAAAGCCGCCGGCTCCTGATCCAAGAATTAAAACAGATTTATTTTCAAAGTTTACGCCTTCTGCAATTCTTAAATAAGAATCTAGTTCTTTCTCGCCCCATGCCCAGTCTCTAAATGCTAACTCAAAATAAGAGTGTATCTGTTGCGAGGAAAAAATAGTCTGTGTGTTTTCCTTTGCAGAAAAATCACTTAGCAGCTTTTTGATTTGTTTTAGATTGTATGATCTACCTTGCAAAAGACTATTGAGTCTTTTTTTTGTTAGATCATTTTTTTGATTATTTATTCTAGATTGAAGATGTTTAATGAAAATTTCTTCTTCTTTGAAGTATGCTGATGCTTTCATGCTCCACTCTGCCAGCGTCTCTTCTGGGTTTTCATATAGGCATGGTATAGAATTAAAAGTTTTATAGTTTTGATATTCTTCTTGAAGAAAGTTACTTAACATTATTTTTCTCTTGAATTAGTTTTCTAAGCTCCTCAGCTGTTTCTCTTAAGTGTTGAAAATTATCACCTTCTCTTAAATAGAAATCTCGTTTTTCACCCTTTGCTATTGCTAGTATATATCTTTCAAAAGCATATATTGGTCCGGCGGTTTTGTGTGACATTAAAAGACCGATAATAAACATAACGATAGTAGAGAGTATGCTTAGAAAAATATAATATTTAATAAAAGACTGATAATCGAGAATTCCTTGTCGATCAAGATCCTTAACATACGTGTATGTGAAAATCCCTAAAGCTCCAGAAGAAAGAAATGAACCTACCGCCATCTTGGAAGCAAATCCTATTTGCTCTTTCCTATTTATGATAAAAGTTGAACGTTTAAATTTTACTTCCGCTGCAGGTCTAAACAATTCATAAATTAAAAGGATTACCCCAAGAGTGATAAATATATCTGCAACATTAAAGGCCGTATTATTTATACCTGGAATAAAATCAATTGTTTTTAAAAATACAACTCGGTCGATAATATTTCCTACAACACCAGAGAAGATAAAAGTCATATAGAGTTTTGTTTTATAAAAAAACGAAGAAAGAAAATCCATCAAAAATAAATACAGCATGCATAGATAAACAGAAGTGGTGGCCAGAAATGTGACTCGAAATAGCTGTGATGATCCACTAAGGTTACCTAGAAAGATCCCCTCATTAAAGTGTATTAGTGACAGGTAATTGAGCGCTAGGTGTTTACTAACCTGATCTGCTAATAAAAGTCCTGTAAAAACAAAGATATAAACCATCTTATTTATCTGCATGTGTCTATTTTATGTGGATTTTGACCAGATACAATCAAAAATTTGCCTGCATATTTTGGCGCTAAATTCTCTTTAGTGTACGTGATTTCGGGACGATAGGGGATATATTAAAGTTTTTTTTCATAAATACCGTAGAATAAACGTAGGTTATTAATTCAGCGGTACGTTTGTCGAGAAACCAATTGAGGTAATTAGGATGAAAAAAGTTGTTAGTTTATGTTTATTAGTTGCGAGCGTCCAAGCCTTCGGTGATACCAGTAGAAAACAAGCTTGGGACCTTCACAAGAGAATAGCAGGTGTACCGCCGACACCTCAAGTACTTAACCAGATGTCTTCTCTTATTGAGAGTAAGCCTGGAATGGAAGGACTTGAGTCTGCAGCAGCAGTAGCTATCGAAAATCCAAGTTTTTATAATGTTACTCTTAAAGCATGGGCAAAAACTCTTACGAATACTAACGATTCAAATAGAGTTCCTTTAGATGATATGTCAGCGACTATCATTGGTGCCATTAGAGATTCAGATCAGCCAGGTAAACCATTTGGAAGAATCCTGCATGAAGACGTTTTGTATACGGGTAGTGGAGTTGCGATGTATTCTCCAGCAAATAATACTCACTATGAGCAATTAGAAGACGGTGGTGCAAATCTAAAAAATATTTTGGTTGAAAGAAAGCAATCTGATATTGGATCTGTTTCTGACTCGAGAGGGATCGCCGGAATTCTTTCTTCACGTGCTTGGGCTTCGGCTTATTACAGTATGGGAACAAACAGAAGAGCGACTTTCTATCTTTTGAAAAATTTTATGTGTAGTGAAATGGACTACATCATGGATACAAACCTTCCTGATATTTTTGTTGCAAGAGACGTTACAAGAAGTCCGGGTGGGGATTCATCTGAATACAAATCTTACTGTGTTGGTTGTCACGCTGCTCAAGATGCGATGAGACCAGCTTGGGCTTATTATGATTTCGATGCAACAACAGGACAGATTTCATATACCCAAGGTCAAGTTGTTCAAAAAATGAACCAAGCTGGTGACACTTTTCCTGATGGATGGGTAACGCCAGATAACAATTTTAGAAACCTTTGGGGATCTATGAGTGTTCATATGGAGAGACTTGGATTTAAACCACCTTTTAATGGGGTTGGTGCAGCTGATCTTGGAAAGCAAGTCGCAAGATCATCAGGTTTTGCAAACTGTATGACTTACGAAGCATTCAAAAAAGTTTGTTATAGAAACCCTGCTGCTTCTGAATCAGAGTTCATCTCAGATGTTTCTCAAGAACTAGAAAGCACAGGAAACATGAAAGAAGTTTATAAGAAAGTTGCCGCTCATTGCGTGGAGGATAAATATGAAGAGTAAAAATAACAAAGCTTGGTCTAGAAGGATCACAAGTGGTGTTTCTGCAATTGCTATACTCCTTATGTTTAACCAATGTGTGCAAGAGTATGAAGAGGTTCAAGAAGTTGAAGTAGCACCTATTCAAATGCCAAATGATAGTGTTCATAATGTTGGCGATGTGGGCTCTGGTTCAGGTGAAGAAGACGCAGATATTGTTCCCGAGGAAGAAAAAGAAACTGGTGCAACAGAAGTTGCAAGAACTGCAGCAAGTGTTGGGGTTCAAAATTTCGAGCAAATCGATGCTTCTTTCTCAGCTCTTACTGGAATGAGTCGATTTAATAACAATAATATTAGAGATGCCTACAATGCAAACTTTCTAGGTCTTCCTAATAATAACAGTGTTAAGTCATTTAATGCAGCCAACACCATGGCCGTATTCAAGTTAGCTTCTACATATTGTAGTGAGCTTTCAAATAATATGACTGCAAGAAATAGTTTTTATAATGGTGTTCTCGATCTAACAAGAGCTCCAAGCCAAGTTCTAGCAAACTCTGCTCAAAAACAAGCTTTCATTGATGCAATGATGGCTAGAGTTTGGGGTTCAGGAGTTGAGGATGGAGACCCAATGAATCAAGCAAGATCAGAATTGATTTTATTAGTAGATGAGCTTCTTGCTGATGAAAACATGGGAAGCACTAACACCACAAGAATTGTAGCTGTTGGGATTTGTGCAGCAATGCTTTCTTCACCTCAGGTGATTTATTTGTAAAAAAAAGTTTAAATTTTAAATAGCAGGTACGTTGGAGAAAAATATGAAATTTAGCAGAGAGTTTTTAGAAAAAATTGAAAAAATGGATCCGGTTGATAGACCAATGATCCACAAGGGCCATAGGCTTAAAACAAGAAGAGACTTTCTCTCGCAAGGTTTTATTAGCAGCTTGGGCTTCACTTTAGCACCTAGTTTACTCTCGATGTTAAAAACAGATATTGTCATGGCGGCAGAAGGTTGTGAAGCTGCACCAGTTTCAAGTAATGCGCCAGTTCTAATAATTGATCTAGCTGGTGGAAACATGCAGGCTGGAAATCACATGATTGTCGGAACGGATAGCCAAGATAATCTTCTTTCAAGTTACGCCGGTCTTGGACTTCCTCCTGCGATTGACCCGGCTCAAAATCCTAATATGATCAATAGAGATTTTAACGTAGCGATGCACGCAAACTCTGCATATTTAGAGGGAATGCTAGAAGCAACTCAAAGTACAGTAGATAACAGAGATCCAAACATGAGAAACAGAATTGATGGTGGTTTTTTTGCTGCTCAATCTGAAAATGATAGATCAACAAATCCTCTTAACCCTGTTTATTGGATGGCTAAAGCTGGAGCAAACGGTACCTTAACGACAGCTTCAGGAACTAGAGGTTCTCAAAGTGGTGGGCGTTCTGTTCCACCTGCAGCAAGTTTCGATCCAACGTTATCACCGGTTCAAATTAGCCGTGTTGATGACCTTACAGGTTTAATTAATCTTGGTGTCGTTCAAAACGAATTTGGTTCACGAGGGATTGCGAAGGTTCAAAAAATCTTAAAAAGAATGGAAGGAATGTCCCAAGCTAAAATTAATAGCTTCACAAACAAATCTTTATCGGAACAATTAAAGACTGTAGCTGCTTGTGGATTTGATACAACAAGATACACTAGCCAGACGGCTAACCCTGCTGCAATTGATCCAACTCAAGATGCAGTTATTCAAAGAATCTATCAGGGTAATCAAGATAACAGAAATAATACATCTTATGACCCAGGAGCATCATCAGCAGAAGCTTGTATCGTAAAAGCTCTTTGTGATGGTCTTGTCGGTGTAGGAACTCTTGAACTTGGTGGATATGATTATCATGGTAATCAAAGAATTGATCAAGATAACAAAGACTATAAGGTAGGAAAAACTATCGGTCGTGCCTTAAGTGTAGCAGCTGAAAAAAATAAAGATCTAATGATCATCATCATTACTGATGGTGGTGTTGCTACAAGTACTACAATGCAAGCAGGTAGAAACGGTGTTATGAAATATCGTTACTCTGGTGATAACTCTTCACGCTCTGGAGCGATGATGTTTGTTCACAAAGCCGGAGTTTCAAATTCATCAGAATTTATCAGAGACACTTCAGGAAGACAGATTGGTGAGTTCGTTGCAACCACGGGGCAGGTAGATAGAACTACTGGAAGTTTAATTCAATCGACAGCTCAAACAGTTAATGGAAATCTGGCTGCCGTCTTGGCAGCGAACTATATGGCGCTTCATGGTGAAGAAGGTAAATTTTTAAGCATAGTAGGAGATACTTACCAAGCAATTCAAAATGATTTAGATCGTTATTTACTTCTTAAAAAAGCGGCGTAAGAAATGAAGAATTTGGTTAAAGTGAGAATTTTAGTTCTCGTATCATCTGTTTTGATTTTTGGTCTTTTTACTCAGTGTAATAAGATGGAAGAGATGGCTTCGGAAAGTACCCTTGAGTTTGGTGGAGCTAATAGTGTTGTGGGTGGTGGTAATCAATCCGCTTCACAAAAAGAAGCTATCAAAAACGGATTTTCAAATACTGTTCATACTGTCTTAAGAAACGCGGACTATTCTTGTGTCGGTTGTCACGTTAAAGGTGGTATTGGTGGACAATACCCTCATGCGGATAAAGACCCTGAAGTGGCAATGAATACAATTTTCAATAATGATCTTGTAAATGTTGAAAACCCATCTGCCTCTAAACTTATTGATAAAGTCGCAATCTTTAATCATAACTGCGCTCCAAACTGTGACAAAATTGCAACAGACTTAACTGCCATGATTGGAAGTTGGTCAGAGGTTATTAAAGCAAACCAAGCGGTAGCAAATCCTGGGTCAGGAGATGATGAAGAACCTGTAGAAGTTTGTGTTCCTGAAATGATTACAGAGGAATTTGTTTTTGGTGAAAATAACGGTGGTACAGGATTAACTCGTAGGCAAGCTTTCGATCAGGAGGTTTTTCCAGTTATGCTTAATAGTGACTGTGCTGGATGTCACTTGTCCGCAAGACAACCTCTTCATAGTTCGAATAATGCAAGTATTGCCTATGCAGCTTGGGATAATAATAACCTAGCAGATTTTAATAACGTGGATAATTCAGATATCCTTATTAAGGTTCGTAACGGACACCAAGGTTTCAACCAAAACAGTGATGAGTTTACTGATATTAGAAATGCCATCATTCGTTGGAGAGATAATATCGATGAAACTGTTGGTAATAATAACGGTGTAACCGTTGAGCAGAGAGAGTATGACACATGTGAAAGTTATTCTGAAAAAATAGCGAGTATCAATAGTGTCGGTGGTGAGCCAGACCAAGAGGAACAAGTTTCTGGGGGGAATTTTGCTCCGTCAGATGCTACCTTTCAAGGAACTGGGTTACGTGTGATTAATAACGAGTATATCGGAAACCCTAACACTCACGGAGCCTACGCTGTTAATAGCAACAACGCGGGCAAGGCCATTTTTGAATTTGAAGTATTTGAAGCTTCGGATTTTGAGGTATTAGCTGAAGTTTGGTCAACTGATGGTGGAACTGATTCATTCTTTGTTTCAATTGCCGATACTCCAAATCCTGTGGAAGTGGAAAGTACTCAACCTAATGGTTATACCAGATGGCTATTTGGGGACACAAATGAGCAGTATCAAGCGAAGACTGTTGAAAACAATGGTGCCAAGAAGGTTTGGACATTAAACCCTGGAAGATACTATCTAATTTTTAAAGAGCGTGAAAACTTCTCAAGACTAAGAAATATTGTTGTTAGAAAAGAAGGTGCAGATGCTCCAATTTCTGTAAACGCATATAAGACGATGAGATTTGATCTTTCTACTGCTCTTAATAAGTCAGGAGCGGAATTAACTTTTAGACTAGAAAACTTTGATGATAAGTCTTATAAGATTTCAGAGGTTCGTATTAAAAATGCGCAATATGCTTATGTGAAAGGATTAAAGATCTTAATAAACGATAAGTTCTTCCCTGGAAATGCAACTTATACATTGGTGGATGAAAGAGTAACTTCTGATGATCATCAGTTAAGTTCCTCTGCTCTTGTAATGTTAAAAGTTAATGGCTCTGGTGATGTACCTAAGATTGACCCAGCTAAGATGGATCAATATCAGGCAGCGCTCGAAGATGATAATATCACTGACTATTCTAGCTACTACCTATATAGTAATGGTCAGGTGGTTTATAAAGATGCTGATGAACTTTCTTTGGAATTTGAAACACTTGTCATGACTGACGAAAAATAAAAAATTTGGGGGGCTTATTTAAGCTCCCCAATATCTTCTTCTACAACTCTTAAAATCTCAAAGTTTGAAATCAATTTTAAAATATTTTCAATATCTGTTTTGAAAACTCGATCGTTATCAATCGGTGGTACATGGTTTCGGATAACATTATAAACTTTCTCCAAAGTAGTCGTAGACTTCAGAGGTCGCAACAGATAAATCCCTTGAGTATTACATAGAAATTCTATCGCAAGACAGGTCTTCACGTTTCTAATTACTTCATGTAGTTTTCGTCCACTCGTAACCCCCATAGATACATGGTCTTCCTTGTCTGTTGAAGTTGGGATTGAGTCAACAACAGCCGGATGAGATAGGTATTTATTCTCTGAAGCAAGTGCGGCCATCGTAACGTGCGCAATCATTAGACCAGAGTTTAACCCTGATTCTTTCACTAAAAATGCCGGTAGATCCGAGAAGGTTGGGTTCATCATCTTTTCAACTCTTCTCTCACTAATATTTGCGATTTCAGATAGGCCCATAGTTAAATAGTCCATACAAAAGGCAACAGCTTCTCCGTGAAAGTTACCTCCAGATACGACTTTATCTTTATCGACAAAAATAAGTGGGTTATCAGTTACTGAATTTATCTCTACTGTGAGAACTTCTTCAGCGTGTTTGATCGTTTGTCTAATTGCACCGTGAACTTGAGGGACACAGCGAAGTGAGTATGGGTCTTGAACTTTTCCACAATCCACATGTGAGCTTGCAATCTCACTTTCCTCACTCAAAAGAAGTGTGAGGTTGTTCGCTACATCAACTTGCCCAGGTTGAGGCTTTAATAGCGAAATATCTGGATCGTAGGCACGTTTAGTTCCTCGAACAGCTTCTAACGTCATTGCAGTTGCAATATCGGCCATTTTAATAAGTCGTTTTGCTTCATAAAGGGCCAGGGAACCGAGTGCTGCCATAACGGCCGTACCGTTAATTAGGGCAAGTCCGTCCTTCGCTTTCAACTTAACAGGCTCTTTTCCAATTTCACTAATTGCAAAAGATGCAGGCACATTTTTACCTTGGTATTCAACTTCACCTTCTCCAATTAAGCAAAGGGCAATATGAGATAGAGGAGCCAAGTCTCCAGAAGCACCAACTGAACCTTTCTCTGGAACAATTGGAGTTATATGATTATTTATAAAATCTAGAAGTAGCTCAATACATTCAATTGATACACCTGAAAAACCAGAGGCCAGACAGTTTGCTCTAAGAAGCATGATTGCTCTAGTTGTTAGTTTGGGAAAAGGGGCTCCAACACCAGTACAATGAGATCTTATAAGATTGTATTGTAGAGTTGAAAGATCAGAACTCTCAATAAACTTGTTTGAAAGAGCTCCAAATCCAGTATTAATTCCATAAACTGGTTCACCTTTTTTAACGATATTATCTACATACTCTCTTGAACGTAGAATTTTCTTTCTAGAATCTTCAGAGATCGTGACTTCGACTTCACCCTGTTTTCCATCTGAAATTTCATAAATTTGTTCAATATCTAAATTTTTTCCGTCTATTACAAATTTTTTCACATTAACCTCTTAATTTATCAATTTGCCCAAGGTAGTTTTTACTAGCTTCGCCAAATACAAATGAACCGGCAACTAGATTAGTAGCGCCAGCTGCGACTAAGTCTTTAGCATTTTTATCAGTGACACCGCCATCAATTTGAATTTCAAAATTCAAACCATTTTCTTTTTTTAATTTATTCAGTATTTCAATCTTTGAGACAACACCTTCAATAAAGGATTGACCGCCAAAGCCCGGATTAACAGACATAATTAAAACTAAGTCTATGTTTTTTAAAATATATTCAGGAATCACTTCAACTGGGGTTGAAGGATTAAGTGATATTCCCACACTTGGATAATATTTTTTTAACTTTTGGATGAGGGAGTCGTGATGAACGACAGCTTCCCAATGAAAGGTGAAATTATGTAAACCAGTATCCTTAAAAGATTCAATAAAATCTTCAGGATTGGTAACCATAAAATGTGCATCGAGCTTGTGCTCAGTTATGTTTTTTAGATTTTTAACGACAGTTGCGCCAAAAGTAAGGTTGGGAACAAAATGTCCATCCATAACATCAAGGTGAACCCAAAGTTCTTTTGCTCCATCCAGCCTCTTGATCTCTTCACCTAAACTTAGGAAGTCCGCGGATAATATACTTGGTGCAATTGTTGTCATAGAAATCTACTCCAATGAAATGTCTGACTTGAGTCCGTTTATTAGTTCTCTATCGCTAGAGCGCTTTTTCCCTTCTAGCTGAATACCTTCAAGGCGAATAGTGGCATCCTTGCAGCCTACTAGTAATTCACCTTTGCTAATATCAACTTTTCCGGGAGCCAATTTAAATGAGCTTTTTTGAATATTAAAAACTTTTAATCTCTTCCCGTTTAATTTGCAATAGGTTCCTGGCCAAGGGTAAAGAGCTCGCACTTGGTTGTGAATTTCAGAAAACGATTTTTCGGCAAACTTCAGCTCACCGTCTTCTCGCTTTAGAGTCGGTGCAAAGCTTACATGGCTCTCGTCTTGTTGTGTGTATTCCAGATTACCTTCACTTAATTTCCACAATAAATCACTCAAACTTAGAGCGGCTTGAAATTTTAGTCGCGTGTAAAGAAGTCCACCTGTCTCTTCATCGTGGATCGCTACTGGATCGTTGTGAACTAAGTCTCCAGCATCCATTTTTTTCACCATCTTTTGAATGGAAACGCCAGTAGATGTATCTCCATTTAAAACGGCATATTGAATCGGAGCAGCTCCGCGGTATTTTGGTAAAAGAGAAGTGTGAATATTAAAAGGCCCAATGCTAGGGATAGACAGAACCTTGTCGTTTAAAAACTGAGCAAAAGCTAAAACAATAAAAACATCGATATCTTTTAGCTCTGCTAAAAATTCTTCCTCTTTGTTTATATTTTCAGTTTGAAAAAAAGGAATCTTATTGGCTTTTGCGTATTCGATAACCTCTGGAGATTTAACTTGATAGCCTCTACCAGCCTTTCTGTCAGGCATAGAAACAATCCACTTTAAATTTACCGCTGGATGGTTAGCTAGTAGATCTAAACTTGGAACTGAAAAATCCGGTGTCCCAAAAAAAACAATATTAAGTTTTTTCATAGATTATGTTCAGCTTCTTTTTTAGCCTTGATAAGTTTCTTCTTAAAAAACGATTTCTTAAGTTTAGACATTCTGTCTATCATCACTACTCCATCAAGGTGATCGTTTTCATGTTGGATACAAATGCTCAATAGATCGTCTGCTTCCATTGAGTGCTTTTCACCCTTGGTGTCTTGGTATTCCACCACGATGCTTTCGAATCTTTTGATGTCTTCGTAAATTCCAGGAAGAGATAAGCAGCCTTCTTGGTAAATGGTTTCACCTTGTTTTTCTTTAAAGGTTGGGTTGATAAAAATCATAGGCTTAAAATTACTGAGGCTAAAATCCCCTGAACCTTCTTGAGTTTCTTCGCGCTCGTAATCTACATCAATGACAAAGATTCTTTTACTAACACCAATTTGAGGTGCTGCTAATCCAATTCCAGGAGCTTTATACATAGTGAAAAGCATATTAATACAAAGCTCTTCAAGCTCTTCGTTAAACTCGGTTACTTCGTCGGCAACACGTGTCAAAACGGGATCAGGGTAAGTATGAATAGGAAGTAATTCTCCCTTTAACTCGTAGTTCTCAAGTAATTGTTCGCTCATAAAAGCTGTATAACATACCTTTTTCAGGTTTTGTATTATAACTGTCGATTTTTATAGAAGGCGAGTAGTATAACTAGTGAAAATAACGTGGGTATTGCCATGGTTGCCACTAAAACTGGAAGCCTCTCGCTATTACCCATTGAAATTGTAGAAGAGTGTATTCCCCAGAAGAAAATGGTAAAAAGGAGGGTTAGGAGCACATTCTTTCCAAATCCCGCGGCCCTTCGGTTGGGGTTGAAGATACTCGAAACTGGAAACAGTGAAAAAATAATGCAGATTAGCACTAGAGACAGTTTTTCCATATACATGATTTCATATTCAGTTGAATTAATGTCAGTCGATTTAAGCCGAGTAATAAAATTACCTAATTCAAACAAATTTAGGGTGGTGATATCAGACTCGAACTGACCAAAGTCTTCAGGTTCCTCGTCAAGATTAATAAGAAAATCATCTGTCAGGCTTGTGTCAGGAAACTCGGATGCTTCAAGTTTGTCTAGTCTTAGAATATTATTTAGGCGCCACTTTTTTTCACCTAAAAAAGTCGCTGATTCAGCTGAATAAATTTTTTCCAGCACTTCGTCTTTAACAAAATAAACTGTCACATCTTTTAGCTTTTTATTTTTACGATCAAAAGCTTTGAATGAAGTGAAGTAATTATCA
This sequence comes from Bdellovibrionota bacterium, assembly GCA_036336775.1. Taxonomy (GTDB): domain Bacteria; phylum Bdellovibrionota; class Bacteriovoracia; order Bacteriovoracales; family Bacteriovoracaceae. The sequence goes on from JAYZFM010000029.1 coordinate 45,691, forward strand.
GTCTTGTACCAAATTAGACCTGAATTTCCGATCTTACTTCTGGCAAGATATTTACTTTCATTCTTTCTGCTTTTTTCAAACTCCGCTCTTTTAATTTTGTTTGCAGCAGGCACTAAGAAGCCTAGGTTAATAAATTGTAGAAAACCAACTGTTAATGAGCAAATTAGTATTAGACGATAAATTAATTGGGCTGAGTAACCCCCTGCAAGAATCGCCATTAGCTCACTTTGACCCTTGAGTCTGTTTATTGCAAACAATGAAGCGAGTAGCGCACTAATTGGCAGCATTTTTCCAGTTAGATCTGGAAGCTTTAAAAAATATTCTATGAAAATTCTTTTGACTTCATAGCCACGTAAAAAACCATTTACGATATCACCGATACTGACTAATAGAAATAGAACTATGATGGCACCAAATAGCGATTTTAACCACTCTTTGGCAATTATCCTTGCGAGTAAACTCATCTTTTAAATATACAGTATTTTAAAATTGTTGCAAAAGCTTTGAGTGGGGCAGAAATAATTGGTTGAGCAAAGCGATCAATCTTTGGGTTTTTTTCAAAGAATCTAATTAGTTTTGGTGAGGTAAGATAATACCATCGTACGAAACCGATACCTATACTGCTTTTAATTAGCAGATTCTTAAATTCTCTTAGAGTATTTGTTTCTACCGACCTTGCTCCTAAGCAGTGAGTAGCAATAAAACATTTCTTTGATTGAACAAAAATTTGTTGGTAGGCATCGTTTAAAACTGAATATTTTGTTGTCACCCGTTTGTTCTTCTTAATGTACTTTCTTAGCATTTCCGCATTGAGAACTTGGTAAGGTTGGTTAACTGTAAACTTCACAAACTGAGCTAGCGCTTTATAGAAAACTTTTTCGAGCTGAGGTGATTTTTCGTTAATCCTAGCTATTTCCCAGTAAACGTGACTGACTAGAAGCATTTCTGTGACTTCCCGTTTATTGTCAAACATAGAAGGTGACAGCTTGAAAATATCATCTATGTCATTTAACTCAGACAGGATTCCTAAGTACTCATTATATTTTCTTTGAGCCCCAACGTAGTCTTTCGCGAGAAAAGCTTCTCTTCCTTGCCTTGCTATGGTGATGCGTGTCCCATACTTTTTCTGTAGGGCCAGCTTCTTTTTCTTTTTTTCTTTTTGGTTTTCGCTAGATTCTTTCATTTAAAAAAGGACCGTTAAGGCCAGTGAGTTCTCAATAAATTGTTCTTCTTTAAAAACTATATCGGAATCTTCAGAAATTTTTTCAGAGTTTTTAATAGCATAATCGAGAACTAATTTAGGGCCGACCCAAGTCACTCCATACGAACTGCCTTTAAAGCCTAGAGATCGATCATAGAAGCGTCCATACCGTAAGAATACGCCATCATGGGCTTGAATTTGTAATGCCCATTTATTGAACGACTTTTTATCTCGGTTAAGCATATCTCCAGAGCCGACATCAGCTATAAGGTCCACAAATTTATTGAATGAATAAAAAATCCCGGCCGTATATTTAAAATACTCGCTATTAACGAAGGTAATATCATCAACTACAAAGCCGTATGTCAGACCTTCTTTGATAACTTGAGTATAGCCAAAATCAATTTGTGTATAGATTTTATTTCTATATAAGAGACTATCCTCTTCGTTGTGAGAAATAACAAAACCCGCTGCTGAGCGCTTACTTATAGGAGCCGCCATAGAGAGGTTATATGATCTCTTCTTTCCAGTAGCCTGATTTTGGTAAATATAGTTGAAACCACCTTTTAAGCTGGTAGAGCTATCAACGAGAATAAAGCTTTCAGTCAATCCCTCTTTATAATCACGATCTCTCAGGTCTGACTTATCCTCTAGCTCAATCGAATTTCTGCCATACAAAAATGTACTTTGATTAGTAAAAACAATCGATGCTGGATTAAAAAAAGTTGCTTCGTTGGTTAGGAGACTCGCTACCCCCGCACCACTTTGGCTTTTTAGTTGAGTTGTCTCGTAAGGTAAAATTCCATCAAAGGCATAAATATTTATTGTGAAACAACCAAGAAGAAAAAACCTAAATATGCTACTCATTCGCTTTCCTGTTTTAAAATAGTATACTTATACTACAATGGCTGTTTTAAAATAAAAAGTTCAAGGTGAATTATGAAGTTTAGTGTTTTGTTATTTTTAGTCTATTCAACGTCAATTCTGGCCTATTCACCTTCGCTGGAATCACTTTTCAGAAATGCTAACAATATGGATGTTGGAAATAACACTGTGATGGCGAGTATGGTTATTACAGAGCTTGATCCTAATACTAATACACCTCTCGAAAAAGAGGACAATATTCCAAATAAGTTTGCTATCAAATACGTCATTTTTAATGAGAAAGAAGATCGACCAACTATTACTCAAGTTAAGTACAAGGACTCTAGTTTTAATTATGATGTGCTAACAGATGTAGAAGAAAGATCATTTAAAAGGCTATCAGGCTTAGTTCGAAATAACGAGGCAGTAGATGCAAAATCATACTATAGTGTGATGGCCATGCTGTTAAATAATGATGGGAGTTTTCTCATTGATTTCCTGAAAAATTATAACTCCAAAGTAAAATCAAACTCTGAAATTATTAACACGAAAAAAGTTAAACTCCTTGGTGAGTATAAATACTATCTCCAAGCTAGTAAAAAAGATGAAACCTCAAATATAGAGAACCCACTTCGTCCTGAGAATGAAGAAAAGCGGGCCAAGGCTCAAGAAGTGATGAAGGAGCCATTTTTAAGAGCTGACGATTTAGTCAGACGAATTAAAAAGAATGATAAATTTGTTTGGGCCGTTCAAGAAGAAAATGTAAAAGCGCATTTTGATGAAAACCATTATATAAAGGATCTAACGATCAAGACTCCGCTGGGGCAACTTCAATATGTTTTTGGAAGATTTGTTCAGTTTAGAGAATTTGAATTCCCAGAATTCGTTTGGTTCACAGATCTATCTGGAAGAAAATTTGAGATCAGAGCAAGTGATATTAAAATTTTCAAAGATAATAGCCAGTATTTCCAAAACAGATACAAAAAGTATGTTGAAGCTAAAGAGAAGAATAATTTTACCAATGCTTTAGTTTTACCGTCATTTATATTGTGATTTCGATGTCTTAGCGGGTCAGATCTATTTAAGTTATTTACATAATTGTCCGATATGTCAGTGAGATAATGCATAAAGGGCATATTTATGAAGATTTTAATTAGTGTATTTATTCTAGCAAGCTTTCAAGTATTGGGTGCAGATGCTACTCAAAAAGACTCTGCTACTGCATTTGGCGGAATAAAGAAAAGTGATTGGCGAAACGCTTATAGAGAATCTGGCTCAGCAACAAATCCTAATGGAAATAGCACATCCGAAGTTATTGTAGAACAAACGCAAGAAGCTTCCATTGCCTGTACAGCAGATCAGCAAACTTCATTAACATATAAATTTTTTCTAAGCTTACTTCTTAACGAAAAAATGTCAGTCGTACCAAACTCTGAAGATGGAACATTATCTATTAGTACCGGGAAAATGGTTGGAAACTGTAACTCAATGCTTAGTTTTGGACACACACCACCACAAGATGGAAGATCACATTTAGTTCAAATCGGGATTAAGAGACCTAGTGGGTGTACAGGAGATGTTTGTGAGTATGATGCCTACACTGGTGAGTCTGGTGTGGCAGTTGGAGGTTCTAAAAAAGTTAGTGTGGCTCCTAATTATGAAGGGTTTGTTCAATGCCTAAAAGATACAGGAGCACTCAATGAGGATATGACAATCAATGGAGATTCAATTGTTCTGGTTGAAGAGAATAGAATTTTCTCTGGTCTAACTGATACCGATCAAGTTTGGTTTTATTCGCATGGGCCACTTGGAGCTAAAGATGGTGGTGTTTACTCTGGAAATAAGAAAAAAGAAAATACCTGTCGTTATTATGAAGACATAAAAGAAGGTGGGCTTACTTTCTACTCAAAGTATGATGCTAATAGGAATAGAAAGAAAACTTTATTCGATGAAATTTGTAAGTCGGGTGATTACAGATTGATCGAACAGCATTTGCCTGACTTCAGTGAATTTGTTTTTATGAAAAATATCCTAGAGCAGGTGAGAAACTTATATTTAGAAAAAGAAGTAAAAGACCTACATAAAGAGCTAGCAAGGAAAAATGGTGATGGAAAGTTGGATTACTCTGAACTAGATGCAGACAAATACCAACGAGTTATAGGAGATTTTTATTCGAAAATTATAGTCCCTAAAAGAATAGATATTGAAAGACTTATTCGTGAAATTCAAGAAACTCCAGATGGTAGAGAAAAGAAAAAATTAAAAGACGATTTAAATAAACAAACGAAAGAACTTTTAGCTTACTCAAGGGCTCCGTATTTAAACTATGCAGACTTTGAAAATATGCGAGAGTTTTTAAACAAAGCACCCCTTCATAAAGAAGCTTGGAGAGAAGCAACAATATCTTTGTATGGAACTAATAAAACAGCTTTTTACTTTCAAGCTTTCAATGAAAGTCTGAGAAAAAAGGCAGATCTAGATAATATGTCAATTTCACAAGCAAATGAGATGATCACTGCAGATGTTAAAGCAGAAAGAAAAGTGATCAATGAACTTGGGGAACTTGCAGTGGATCATGATTTAAAAATTTCCGATCGCTATCAAAGAAAAGCAGAAAGGATTGAAGAAGCAAAAGATGATTATGAAGAAAGTGCGAAAGTTTTTTATGAAGGCGAGATGGATTACCTCTACAATCACTGCTACAACCCGAGCAAGTATTGGATAAACAGACAACGATGTGCTGCTGAGGTTCAAGCAAATATTGCTGATTATCAAGATATAGACCAGCAAATTTATGATCAATTCGATGCGGAAGCACAAGGCTATAGAGAAGAAGCCACGGTGTGGTCAGGATATGAAAGAAGAAGAGATCAAGCCTATGGTCTTAATCCATCCCGCCAGTCGACGGCTAGAAGAAGTTCTTCATCAGCTAGTGGTGTAGACCCAAGAGCGCTAAGACAGCCTAATTATCAAGATAATTGGAATCAACTCATGGCCAGAATGAATAATGGAAATGGACAAACTCAAGGGTGGGCAAGTAACACTACTCAAAGAGGATACAATCCAAATTCTTATCAAACTACAAATGGCTGGCAATTTCAAGCAGCAAATCGTGGTCCTGCGGCTTGGAATAATAGAACTACTGGTACTTGGGGTGGATCAAGCACAGGAACATGGGGTGCTAGTTCTGGAACATGGGGTGCAGGTGGACAGCAGTATTATGCAGGTGGGCCGCAATATGCAGACCCAACCTATAATTATCATTTGAGAAGTAATACTCAGTATGGACCGATGAATTATCGATCTTTTGGTTATCCTTAGAAATTAACGGATAATCTCATACCTGTGTTCATTACGTTAGTTGTGCTGATTTCATCACTTGTATTTGAGAAGCTATAGAAGTCTCCAACAAAGTGGTATCCAAGATACCCAGAAAATACAACGCTAGGATTCCATTGATAATCGAAAGCAACATTGGCTTCGTAACCAAGTTCATCTGATTGATCAGCATTCGCTGTTACCACTTCTCTGGCCACATGGTCGTAGAAGTCTTCACCATTTGAAGCAACGTTATTAGCTTTTGCCCAAACTAATCCCATTTTCCAAGACCACTCAACACCTTTATAAACTGCAGTTAAAGCTGCATAAGTAGAGTTTGTAACTGAAGCATTGAAGATATCATTACTTCCGTTCATAAAAGCTGGGTAGTTATATTTGTATAAAACCTCAGAGAATTTATAATTCGGATGTAGGTACATTCCTTCAAAGCTATTAGCAGTTTCACCGTCATCACCCTTAACCAAACCAGCGTTTAACTTGAAACTCCAGTTATCATTAAGTTTATAACCACTTTCAACAATATAAGCATTAGTATCAAAGTCAGCATCACCAGTGTTGTAAAGATCACCGATACTTCCAGTAAGCATTGGAACTTCAAGACCTAAACTAAATTTTTCCCACTCTTTTGAAACAAAAATATCTACTAAGGTCGTGTTTTGAGAACCTGCTCCATAAAGAGTGTCGCTTGTTTCAACTTCTCTTACTGCGTAGTAAACACCCACTTTTAAGTTTCTGTTTGGATCATCGTAAAGTGCTTCAACACTTGTTTCGTATGAGTCGTATTTTCCGTTAGGAGCATCACTTGTATGAAGTTTCGCCCACATTGGAGATAGTTTAAACTTCCCAAGCTTTAGGTTGGCTTCAATACCTTCATATCCAGAAAAGAAACGATCAAAAGTTCCATTTCCAGCATTAACGACGGCACCAAGACCAAAGTTCCTAGCGAAACGACCAACTCTAAAGAGGGCTGTATCCGCAAAAATCTCAGCATAAAGTTGGTTAACGTTTAATGCAGAAGAAGTTGTTTGAGAGTAGTAACTATAAGTTTGAGAATCTACATCAGTTGCTTCACCAAGATTTGCGCCTCTAGTCCCACCTGTGGTTAATTCACCTCTAATTGTTACACCATCATTAACGATGATATTTGGATTTAACTTCAGTACCATAGATTGAAAGCGAGCATTGTCCTCTTGTGGGTTAATACAAGTAGAACCTGCAGCAGCAGTACAATCATCTGAAGTTCTACGAACATCATTTAAAATATTAGTATCGAAAGCTAGTGTTCCTTTCCAATCAATTGGAACAGCAACAGCTTGAACTGAAAAAAACACAAGAATAAGACTAAGGGTATTTCTACTCACAATGGCTCCTAATTTTAATATGCACAATAAGTCATAAGTGTTAAAAATAATATGAAATATACCTAAAACTGGCAAACAAAGAGCTTATGGAAAAATCGAGCAAAAATTTGTTGTTGAGATGCGTTAGCTACGGAGTGATTCTCATTTTAACCGGACTTATCTTTATCGGTGGGTATGTTTATTCTGTCGTTGATGAACTTGAGCGTAAGATTTCCGAGAAAGAAATTAACAAACACGCATTTGAGTTAGGAAACTCGATCCTAGAAAAAGATTCAACAGTTCTCAAAGAAGACCTAGAGGGATTCTTGACTTTTGCTAATCAAAAAGCTGAGATTGCACAATACCTTCAAGCTGAAAAGGGTGTTTACCGCCTCCTTGCAGATATAGAGCTTCCACAGATTGAATCGAATGATTGCCAAAATTTCAGATGTATTCAAATCAAAAAGAAGTTCCCTCAAATCCCATCCTCAATCTGGAAAGGCCTTTTAGGCACTGAAGACTTTCGTTTTCTAGAGCACCGTGGAGTAGACCTGTGGGCAATTGCCAGAGCGGTGGTGGTAGATGTTATTGCTATGAAGTTTGTACAAGGGGGATCGACTCTTACACAGCAGTTGATGAAAAACTTGTTTCTCTCTAATGAGAGAAAGCTTTCTCGAAAATTTAAAGAAATGATTTACGCAATCTATATTGAAAATGTCATGAGTAAAGAACAGATTGTGACTCTCTACCTTAACGAAATGTTTTGGGGTGTACATCAAGGTATAAAATTGAAAGGCTTTTATGCTGCTTCCCTAGCTTACTTTAGAAAAACACCTGAAAAACTGGATGATTTTGAGGCCACAATTCTTATAAGCTTGTTAAAAGGTCCAAGTTTTTACAACCCAGCTAAGGGAGTGAAGCGAATCACTGATCGCTCAAAAGCTGTCTTCAAGCGACTGCAAGGACTCAATCTAGTGACAAAAAATGATCAATTCATGTGGTCTGATGCTCGTTGGAATATTTATCAAAAAGAATATTTAAAGAATAATTCGGAGACGAATTTTTTCCAATATTACATGCTAAGTAAAAATACAGATGTATTTCTAGAGCCATTTGAAAAGTTTGTTTTGTTCGGTAGCTACCTTAGAAATAATGAGAATCTCAAAGAGCGTACCAAAGGAGCTGATGTAGCTTTTAAAGTTATTATCGGCGAGAAAAAATGTGAGTCATATGACTGTGAAGGGGTTTTTTCTTTTTACTCCAAACTGGAAAGAGAAAAGAGAAAAGCGATTACTGATGAGTCTCACCAGGTAGGAAGCCTTTTTAAACCTATCGTATATGACACTTTCATCGATTTAGGCCGATCATATGACGAAGAAATTTCAACAAGTCCAATAACACTGAACTTAAAGTCGGGTAGTTGGACTCCTAAAGACTACTCTAAGGCCAAGGTAGATAAGATTTCTTTAAAAGAAGCTCTACAAAAGTCTAAAAATATACCTCTTGTTAGAGTGGCTGCTGAACTGGGTTTTGATAATTTAGAAAATATTTTGAGTGAGCGAATTCCTAGGTTGAAGACACCACTGGCGGAATATCCAGCTCAGTTGCTTGGGGCATTAGAGCTCTCAATAGAAGAAGTATTCACGTCTTATCAGAAATTTTTAACTAATAAGTGCGACGAAATGCTAGCCAACGACCAGGAATTTGAAAAATCTCTTCTATACTATATGAGTCGCGCCTCGGAAACAACGATAGCTAATTTGGTACGCCCACCTTTGAGCCACGCGTTAGTGTTTGGCAAAACAGGGACATCAAATAATGGATTAGATAATTGGTTCTTCGCTTTTGATGGCCGACAAATTTATGTTTTCTGGTATGGAGTTGAGTCTGAGCGGGATAAAGCTAATCTCCGACTTACTGGAGGCTCCTCTTCATTTAGAATTTTTCAAGATTTTATCAACTATAGGGGCAAACAGGTGTCAGAAGTCTATTGTCATAAAAATGAGGTATGATTTTTCTTGTCAAATTTTGCGCTAAAAAGTATCATGCTTAAAATTATAGGGGTGTCGTCAAGTGGTAAGACAGCAGATTTTGATTCTGCCATGCGCAGGTTCGATCCCTGCCACCCCTGCCACTTTCTTTAAGGAGAGAAGATGAGAAGAATCGTTCTGGTCTCCGGTACTTCAAACCCTAGCTTATCCAATCAAATTTCAGATTTTTTAGATGTACCCTTAGTTAATCCTCAAGTTAGAAAGTTCGCAAACGGTGAAATTTTTTGTGAAATTGAAAAGAATGTTCGTGGGGCGGATGTCTTTGTTCTTCAAACTATTTGCAGTCCAATAAATGATAATTTAATGGAGTTACTTATTATAATGGACGCTCTCAAGAGAGCTTCTGCAGCATCTATTACTGCCGTTGTTCCCCATTATGGCTATGCAAGACAGGATAGAAAAGCCAGTCCAAGAACCCCAATTTCAGCTAAATTAACAGCTGATCTTATTACTGTGGCCGGTGCTTCAAGGGTTATTACAATGGACCTTCACGCAGGTCAGATTCAAGGCTTTTTCAATATTCCTTTTGATAATATCTACGCTTCACCAGTAATTTTAGATTATATCCGTGACAATATTGCCATGGACAATCTTACTCTTGTTTCACCAGATGCTGGTGGGGTTGAAAGAGTGCGATGGTTTGCTAAAAGATTAGAGCGCGATATTGCTATGATCGATAAAAGACGTACAGGTCCAAATGTTGCCAAGGCGATGAATATCGTGGGTGATGTTAGGGATAAAGATGTTGTTATTATTGATGATATGATCGATACGGCTGGAACATTGGTAGAAGCCGCTAAAACTCTGAAAGATCATGGCGCAAAAAGAATTTTTGCTATGGCCACCCATGGAATTTTTAGTCCTCCGGCCGCAGAAAGAATCGGAAACTCAGCAGAATTAGAAGCTGTAATTGTTACTGATACTCTTCCTTTGAGCGCAGAAATGAAAAAGCTTTCTAAGATAAAAGTTCTGAGTACAGCCGAGATTCTTTCTAAAGCAATTCATAGAACCTTTAACCACGATTCAGTTAGCTCCTTATTTGTATGATTAAACTAATTGTAGGACTTGGAAACCCTGGAGCGGAGTACGAACTCACTAGGCATAATGTTGCTTGGATAGTTCTTGATACTCACCCTGAGCTAAGTCGTAATAATTGGAAAGAAAAATTCAAAGGTATATATAGTGATTTCAGCTTTAAGGGTGAAAAAATTTATGCCCTTAAGCCTCATACTTATATGAATCTGAGTGGAGAAAGTGTTGGGCCACTTTGCAAATTCTTTAAAATTAAACCAGAAGAAATAATTGTGATTCAAGATGAAATAGATCTTCCTTTTGGACAGATCCATTTTAAAAAGGGTGGTGGGCTTGCAGGTCATAATGGACTAAAGTCTATCAGTCAGCATCTAGGAACTAACGAATATTATAGATTACGAGTAGGGGTAGGAAGACCTCAGCACGGTAGTGTTTCGAGTTGGGTTCTTTCTAAGTTTCCATCAGAGCAAGACACAGAGTTATCGATAGTAATGGAAAAAACAAACGAAGCGTTGAAGCTTTTCCTCGAACAAGGATTTAAAAAAGCTTCAACAGAATATAATAAAAAAAATCTTTTAGCTGTTTAGGAGAATAAGAAATGTCTTTAAACGTAGGTATTGTTGGACTACCAAATGTTGGTAAATCTACTATTTTTCAGGCGATCACTAGTGCCCCTGCAGAGGCTGCAAACTATCCGTTTTGTACTATTGAGCCAAATATTGGAATTGTTAATGTTCCTGATTCCAGACTGGATAAAATCAAAGATTTATTCAAGCCCCAAAAAATTATTCCGGCTGTGATGGAATTTAAGGATATCGCAGGGCTTGTTGCTGGTGCTTCTAAAGGTGAAGGCCTTGGAAATAAATTTTTGGGACATATCAGAGAAGTCGCTGCGATTGCTCATGTTGTAAGATGCTTTGAAGATAGTGATGTTGTTCACGTAGCCGGTAAAGTAGATCCTTTATCAGATATTGAAATAATTAATATCGAACTTGCCTTCGCAGATTTAGAGACAGTTGATAAGAGGCTTAATAACCTTGGTAAACTCTTAAAGTCTCAGGATAAAGCTGTAAAAACCAAAGCATTAATTTCTCAGCCTGTTTTGGAAAAGTTAAAAAAAGCACTTGAAGATGGAAATCCAGCCAGAAGCGTTGATCTAGATGATGATGAACTAGATGCGATTAGTGATCTTCATTTAATTACATTGAAGAAAACTCTCTATGTTTGCAACGTTGATGAGGATGGAGCATTAGAAGATAACGAAATGGTTAATCAAGTTCGTGAGTTTGCTCAAAAAGATGGTTCAGAAGTCATTAAGATCTGTGGAAAAATGGAATCAGAGATTGCTCAACTAGATACTCTTGAGGAAAAGCAAGAGTTTTTGAAGGATATGGGACTTGAAGAGTCTGGTCTCGATCAACTTATTAGAGCCGGATATAGCTTAATGGGCTTGAAAACCTATTTTACTGCTGGTGAAAAAGAAGTTCGTGCTTGGACCTTTAAAGACGGAATGAAAGCTCCTCAGTGCGCTGGAATTATTCATACCGATTTTGAAAAAGGTTTTATTAAAGCAGAGGTTTATCACTGCGATGATCTTTTTGAATTGAAGTCAGAAGCTAAACTTAAAGAAGCTGGAAAGTTTAGAATCGAAGGTAAAGAATACGTCGCAAAAGATGGCGATATAATGCATTTTAGATTTAACGTTTAAATATAGCGCCTAGGCTTTAGCGATTGAAGCCTAGGTGTAAATCAAATATTTGATTGTATTTGTGCTCGTCATTTCCACCTTCTTTTAAAAGCATTTTATAAAAGAAAATATTTCTAAAAATCAATTTCACATATTTCCGAGTCTCTCTAAAAGGTATATTCTCAATATCCTTTAAAATAGAGTCATTTGAAAGAAAATCACTTTGCCAACGATCAACTCTGTGTTCGCCAGCATTATATGCTGCTAATGAATAAACCAGGTTGTTGTCATAACGGTTCAAGAGATTGTTAAAATATTTTGTTCCAATATTAATATTAGTACTAGGATTGTAGAGGTGAGAAGTTTTCAATCTTCTTTTAAACCTTCTCGCGGTTGCAGGCATTAGCTGCATTAAGCCTCGGGCACCTACTCGCGATCTGGCTCTTCTATTAAAACCTGACTCTTGTCTAATAAGTGAAAGGGCAATAACAGGGTCAAATTCTTTATCAATTTCTTTTTTGATTTGATGAAAATAAGGAGTCGGAAAGAGTATTTCTAAGACCTTCTTATCAAAACCG
>JAYZFM010000030.1:0-22357 GCA_036336775.1 Bdellovibrionota bacterium
CTGCTCGCTTAGAGTGCCATGCACTCTGCAGGCTCCCATCGAACCCTGCTGAAAGAGCTAATTAAAAAATCAAATTAAAAGCCGATCGACGATCGGCTAGCGATATCAAAATTAATTTAAACCGATGTTGCTGGATCAGGATTCGAACCTCCAAAGGCATCATCAGATGGCTTTGGCCTGAGGGCTTGCCCGGAGGTCGTAGTGTTCGGGCAAAAAAAAAGATCTCTTTCGAGATCTCTATATTTTATTATACTGGTAGATTTGGTTGCGGGAGCAGGATTCGAACCTACGACCTTCGGGTTATGAGCCCGACGAGCTACCAGACTGCTCCATCCCGCGCTAAGTTGTTATTATTTTTATAGGTTCCGAACGGTATTGTCTAGTATTATTTCTAAATGATTAAGAAATCTTCAATAAAAGTGCTCTGGTCAAACATAAATGGCTAAATTTCCGTAAATTTCTCCCGATAAATTCTTTAGACTCTTTAAGCTGGAGAAAAATAATGACAAAAAGCAACCTAACCCTAGAACTTGATACTTCAAACCTAAATGAACTACAGGTTCGACTACTAAAACGCGCGATGGCACTTCTAGATCATGTATCACATGTTGATGAAGAGGCTGAATACTTCGAAGCAAGCTCAGAGCTACTGAGAGTGGTTGCACAAGTTATTAAATTTTCAAATTTTAATAAAGGCGATTCTGAAATTGAGATGGCCGATCAAGCCTTAGAGTTCTGTGTAGACCGGCTTGCTGACCAGATCTACACAAAAGATCTCGTTAAATTTGATTGTTAGTTATTTTCTAGTTCGTTTAACATTTGAAGAATAGCTAGGTTTAAGGATTACACCTTCCTCAGCCTCTGCTTTCTTCTCTGTTTCACGACGAATCTTCGCTGCTTTCTGAAGCTTTAAAGTCTCGTAATACTCACCTTTTCTATAGCGATTAAACTCTTCTGAGTTTGCCATTTTTGCAGTTGAGCGGGAAGAAATCTTCTTCATTTTGTTTTTGTTTAAAGTCTTTCTACTTGAGAAATACTCCTTTGCATCTTTTCTAGGAGTTCCATCTTTATTGATTCCAATGCACTCTAAAAGATCTTTCTTAGTAATATACTCCCATTGTCCAGGCTGAATTCCATCAATAGAAAGAGCACCAATAGCGACCCTTCTAAGCTTATCGATTGTGACACCACAAGCTTCACAAATTCGTCTAATCTCTCGGTTTTTACCTTCGGTAAGTCTGAACTCCAACCAAGTTTTATTAGGAAGTATTTCTAAAATACGGACGGACTTTGGCTTCAGAAAACCGTGACTAGATTGAACACCATCACGAAGCTTCTTCAAAAGTGCTTCATTAACACGTCCAAAAACTTTTACTTCGTAGGTTTTTGTTATCCCAAAGCTAGGATGCAAAATTTTGTGCCCTAACTCCCCGTCATTTGTAAGTAGTAATAACCCTTCAGAAAGGTAATCAAGTCTTCCTATAGGATAAACACGTGTTTTAATAGGAACAAGATCCATAACGGTTTTACGCCCTTGCGGATCTGAAACAGTTGTTACACAGCTTCTAGGCTTATTCATAACTAGGTAAACATGATCTACAGTTTGCACATCGATCATCTCCCCGTTTACGGCCACAAAATCTGCAGTAGGATCGATTTTCACACCCATTTCAGTAATAGTGTTACCATTTACTTTAACTTTGCCTTCTAAAATAAGCTCTTCAGCCTTTCTTCTTGAAGTGATCCCACAATCTGCAATGTATTTTTGAAGTCTAACTAGATGTTTATCGCCAGAATGATTCTTTGACATTTTTTCCCCTTTTCGATCCTCTCGACCGTAATGATTAATTTGTGGGTTATATACGTTCTTTGATGCCCAATATCAACAGCATATTGATAGAAATTGTAAAAAGTTCTCTTTAAACCCTATTCCTCGATACGTTCCTGGTGCTCGCTAGATTCGTCTTCGAAAACGATATCAATTGGAAAGTCAGGTATAATATCATCAGAGTCAGAAAGGTCTTGTTCAATAAGATCTTCTGCCTCTTCTAAAGTTTCTGATTCACCCTCTCCCATTAGGTTTTCAAAAGCTTTATCTAACTCGTCTGAAAGCATTTGCTCTTCAGTTCTTTCTACTTCGCCAATAATTTGTTCTGAGAATTCTTGATGAGCAGCTACAATTTCTTCTGGATTATCTAATAGAGATTCTAAAAGCTTCTCGGATTTCTCCAGCATGGCCTCAGCCTGCTCTCGCATTTCTTGCATTTCAGGCGTATCCATTTCTTCAAATAGATCATCTGTCGGTGCATTGATAAGTCCGTTTTGTAGCTCAGTTAGTGTTACAGGTTTAGCTTCCATGGCCAAGCTAATAGACTCAGATTCAAAAGCCTTTTTGTTTTGCTCAATAACTTGAGCGCGATCAACAAATTCTTCGATAAGATCGAAAGCTGATTTTTTCTCAACACCATCATCACTTTTTCGCATTTTATCCATGTCTTTAAGTGATTGGGTGAAGCTAGTATCTGCAACAATGTCTCTTATCGAAGCACTTAATTGATCTAGTTCTTCGATTTCATCAAAGTCAAACTTAGCTTTGTCTCCAGTATTAACAATCGTTTTAATATCTGCGATCTCACCAATTTCATTTGCACTTGCAATTTCTTCCAGTTCAACCTCAGTTGGTAATTGGTCAATGTCTCTAAGGTTAAAGGTCTCAAGAAATTCTGCAGTTGTTCCATAGAGAGATGGGCGTCCCATTTCTTCTGAACGACCAGTGATCTTCACTAATCTTCTGTCCATTAAGGCACGGATAATATGTGAACTATCTACACCTCTGATATTTTCAACATCAGTTTTCGAAATTGGTTGTCTATATGCGATGATCGCAAGTACTTCGATCGCTGTTGGTGAAAGCTGAAGAGTTTCAACTTTTAAAACTTTCTGAACGGTTTTCGAATAGGTCGCTTTACTTCTAAATTGATACCCTTGAGCAATTTCCATCAATCTAATACCGTGATGAGATGCTTCGTATTCACTTTGAAGTCTAGAAAGAGCCTCATGCACAACTCGAAGAGGAAGGTCTTGGTCAATCAAGCTCTTAATTTTTTGAATATTAATTGGTCTATCTTGCATGAAGATGATTGTTTCTATCGTTGCACATAGAGTATCCGGATTTAATCCAGTTCTAGCTTGCCACAATTTATCTTCTTGCTCTTTTTCGTTGAAAAAATCTAAGTCTAAGCTAAATTCTTCTTTCGTAAAATCCCAACTGTAATCAATTACGCTCATACTAACCTCTTACTTCCTGCTGTGCAGGTTCACTACTTTCATTTTGAGCAAATGCTTGCTCTGGCGCTGCCACTTCTAAATCTTCTTCACTAACAGATTCTCCCTCATCTTCAGGATCAAAACCATCTGCAGTATCGACATCAAATTGCGCCAAATCTTCTTTCACATCGACAAAAATCGAACCAAAATGAGTTTTCTCATCAACTTCCTGAGAAATTTCAAGACGCTTAAGACGAGCTAGCTCTAATAACGAAATAAAGGTGATAACAACTTCTGTCTTTCCTTTTTCCCAATTAATTAATGATTCCATATTGGTTCGAGAACCAACTTTAAGATTATTTTTAAGTTCGATAAGTTTTTCTTTAATTGATAAGCGATCTCTTTTAACCACTGTATACTTTCTTTTTTCCCTACGAATAAAATCAATCATTACATTTGTGAGCTCTGGAAGATCCATAGGTGAAAGAATACTATTTTGAATCGCTTTTCTATTAATTTTTGGCTTAACGAAAATATCCTCGTTAAGACGTGGAAGATCCATTAGCTTGGCACCCAGTTTTTGAAAACGTGCTAGTTGTTCTAACTTTTCAATCAACTGAGCCTTAGAAGTGATTTCAAGATCTTCAGGATTGATGACCTGAACCTTTTCATCCTCTTCCTCAGTAACCGTTTTTGATTTTATATAGAGAAGAGATGCGGCTAAAAATAAATACTCGCCGGCAATATCAAAATTAACATCACTAAGTTTTTTTAAATAATCGAGGTACTGATGAGTGATCTCTTGAATATCAAGGTCTTTGATATTCATCTCTTCTTTTTGAATGAGGTGCAATAATAGTCCTAAAGGACCGTCGAATCGATCTAATTTTACTTGGATTTGCGTCTCAATCATTGTGTGTGTTCCTACCTTCTATTTCATCCTAACAACTGGGAGATGTAAAATGGTAAATTGTTGGCAAGCCACATAAACGGCATCAACAAATAACCAAATGTATGTATCCCAACCATACTTAATGCAATAACACCTAAAAATATAAAAGGAGTGTATTGCGCAAGTGACTCGTACTTTCTCAGTGCCTCTCCTTTTAGAAAAGTGGCAACCATTCTAGAGCCATCTAGAGGTGGAATCGGAATCAAATTAAATCCACCCAAAATGAAGTTGATTATAATAGAGAACTGAAGCATTGCAGCGAACTGTTCTCCTATACCTTGTGCCATGCCGAATTTATAAAGTAAAACTAAAATAAAGGCTGAAAGCACACCTAAAATGAAATTCGAGAGCGGACCCGCAAAGCTCACCCAAAAAATACCTTTTTTGATGTTTTTGAAATTTCTAGGGACAATAGGAACAGGTCTGGCCCAGCCAAAAACCGCTCCGCCAAGCATGAGGCAAATTGCAGGGAAAACGACTGTTCCCATTGGGTCAATATGAGAAACCGGATTAAAAGTAAGTCTGCCAGCTCTCTCAGCTGTATCATCACCAAAGCGTTTTGCAACCCAGCCATGTGAGTATTCATGCACAATGACAGCAAGCAAAAATCCGGGGGCACTATAAGCAAGTTTTAAGAGGATATCGTCCATAGAGAATGTCATACCAAATTGCTCGGTATGTCGCCAAGTGTTTTAAGCTTTTCGTATGCGACTTGGGGCAATATACTAGTAAGGTATGAGAAAAAGGAAAGCTCAAGTAACTATATTTTATCGAGACGACCGCGGAAAAAAACATTTTTTATTGTTAAAGACTAATAAAAAGCGTGGTGAGTATTGGCAGAACGTTACAGGTTCCGTGGATAAGGACGAAACTTATCAAGAAGGAGCTCTGCGTGAAGCCATGGAGGAAACTGGCCTCAAGAGCAAGATGATCAAAAAGATTCATGCAACCGAGTTATGTTTTCAGTTTCATGACCGCTGGGGCAAAGACGTAAAAGAAAAAACCTTTATCGTTGAAGTATTCGAACCATTTGAAGTCAAAATTGATCCAAGCGAGCATTGTGATCATATGTGGCTTGGGGAAAAAGAAATCTCGGCCAGAGTTTTTAAACATATCAACAACTATCTATCGGTGGTTTATGCTATGGAGACTAAATGCTAAAAATTTTGATCTCCCTCCTATTACTTACTCAAATTAAGGCGAGCTTCGCAGTTGATGACCTAGATTTAATGGACTTAGATGATGCTGCTATTTTAAATGAGGAACTGACTTCAGAGTTTGATATGACAGAAGTTGAAGACCAAAGTTCTGAGACTTTAGCTGAGGACTTTGACATTGAAGACCTTGAACTAGATGAGAAGACTGAGGAAATAGAAGCAGTAGAGCTTGCAGATGATGTGCTAAATGACGAGCCAGAAGAGAAAGCTCCTGAGCCTATTGAGCGTGTGGCAAAACAACCTGAAGAAAAGAAAATTGAAATAACAAATCCAAACGATATTAATTTTGAGGTAATCAATGAGATATCAGAAGCGCAAAAGCAAAATATCGTAGATATTATAAACTCAAGAGAGAGGGCTAACGCGAATAAAATTCGCTATAACTCGGCTCAAATCGAAGCTCTTAAAATTCAGTTAACTGATATCTCCAGAAGTCCTCTTAAAACTGTTTATGTACCTAAAGGGACGAAGGTCTATCGGCTGAAAGACGAAAAATTCTTTTATCTGGCCAAAGGTATTTACGCCAAAGCACATACTAAAACAGATTTTGATCAACGAAGATATTTGGTAAATGATGAGAATAAAATCTCC
Organism: Bdellovibrionota bacterium; assembly: GCA_036336775.1. Lineage (GTDB taxonomy): Bacteria > Bdellovibrionota > Bacteriovoracia > Bacteriovoracales > Bacteriovoracaceae. Next base: position 6,028 of record JAYZFM010000030.1, read on the forward strand.
TACTCTGTAGGTTTGAAAGAAGTTACTTACATCGACCATATAACTGATCTTTATAGAAAACCACACACGTTCACGAGATTAAAACCTAAGAAACAAGTGAAATTATATGATGATGATTTTAAATATACTTTTGCAGTAGATTTAGGATTAGGTTTTAATAATCCTGAATTCACTCAAAATATCGTAGACGATGCAAGAAGCTTTGCCCCACAATTCAGTGCGGGAATGGGTCTATTAGCAAACTTGAAACTCGACTATCAAATTGGTTTTACAACGATGTATGAAAACGTAATTGGTCAAATTGATTCAGGAGGACTCTATCAACTCAGAAGTTTTTCTGTAGGTCCAATCTTTAAAACAAATAAGTTTTGGACAGACTATCGCCTAGCGGTAGAAGGAAGACTTTCCCTTTACAGTCAGATGAATATTGACGATGGATTCGATATCACAAATTATGCACTCTCCGAGAATACTTTTATGCTTTCTCTGGAGCGCGAAAAAGTCACTCCTAAATATGGAGTTTTTGTCTATGGGTATCAACTCCAAAGAAAATGGTTTAATGCTTCTGCTTCAGGAGATAATGGAGTCGACTTAAATCCCAGGGCCAGGCATAATGATAGCTTCGGCTTTTTTGTAGGACATAGGTCTAATTGGATATGGTAAAAAAGCTCCTTTTAACTCTATTTATTATTCCCAATTGCTGGGCGGTTAACGGGATCATCTCTGTACTTGAAGCTCCGATTTTTGGAGAGCCAAATGAGACTTCAAAAGTCATTCAATACTACAGAAAAGGTGATCAAGTTTATATCCACCCGCAAGAGACAGAAGAGGATCCATTTAATAAAAACGAGTTTAAAGAAAAAGATTATATAAAAGCTGATGTATTTAAAGACCCCCTTTTAGAGAATCCTTATCGTCCAGATAAAGAAAGTAAATTCTATAAAACCCTAGCAAAATCTGGTCGAGATGCGTGGATTCTAAAAGAGCATGTTCTACTCGACTACAAGGACGCGAGAGAGATTGGGCAAAAAACATCAAAGTTTGACCATACTGACTACAGAATCGAAGAGCCGCTTGAAGAAGGCTATCCATTTATTTTTGATAAGGCCTACAAAGGAAATTTCTCAATGGCATTAGGCCGAGCTAATTTCGATGCATATCCTTATAAGGAACGTATCCTAGACCAAAGCTTTAATCTTTCTGCAGAAGTAAGTTTTGCTTGGATGAAAAGCCAAGAAATTGATCCTTCGAAGCGTTTTTATTTTGGTGGAATTGGAGGCATACATATGTCTAGCCAAGACTTTGTCATGGAGGATCAAAATGCCACTCAGACAAATTTTCGCCTATTTTTAGGGCCGATTGCCTCTTATGATATATATCGTAATGAAAAGAATACTTTAAACCTTTCAATTAGCACTCAGCTATATCTTTTAGATAATATGGATGTCTCGATCGACGGAGATGAGTTTGATGGCGAGACGAGAACCTACCAAAGTACTTTTGGGGTCTCTCCACAGTTTGCAGCTGCTTATAAGATAAAAAATTATTTCGAAAAATTAGACTTATCTTTCGGCTTTAATATGAGAGTGAACCTACCTAAAACCTACGAAACATCTGACAGTGGTGAGCTAGATTTTTACTGGAGAAAAACTGGTGCTGGAGACTCTTATTACCAAGGTTTTACCTCTGAAATCACTTATTTTATCTCCTTTGATAACACTTATTAGGCAATATTTGCCGCCCCGAAAATAAAAATTAATCTCTGCGAATTTATCCCGAAAAGTATTATGTCACAACCATATATACTAGGAGGGTATCATGACACACGCATCTGAAATCAACAAAGAAGTACTTTTTCAAAAACTAGGACATACTTGGTATATCTTCACTGAAGTTAATGAAGAATTAGTTTACTCAGCAATGCCTGAAGGAATGGATCCAAGATCTACTAAATTAGAACTTTTTGAAGTTATCGAAGAGCATATGAAAAAAGTTGCTACTCACCCAAGATACCAAAAAGAAGCTGCATAACTAAATGGGAGCTGCAAAAAAGTATAAGCATATTTATACTCAGGGAGCGCCCAAAAAAGATGAAAGCTCAAATCATGATGATAAAAGAATGATTGAGGCTTACATTAAAAAGATCGAGCAAATGCTGCAAGATCCGAAGATGCAGAAAAAAGCGAGTCTCATCCTAGAGAACTTAATAAATAAAAAAGGGCCTAAATAGGCCCTTTTCTTATTTTTTGATGATTCTATTTTTAGATAATTTTTCAAACTCTGAAGCTTTAATCCTCTTTTTCTTCTCAACCAATTCTTTCATAGCTGCGTTGATCATGAAACCAGAGTCATTAAATGTTTTATGATCTGTAATTTTTGGATAATTATCCCCTCCAGTAGCAAGAAAGTTCATAGTTCCTAATTTGTAGCTATCTTTAGAACCAACAATCTTTCCGTCTACTTTCTTGATGTTCCAGTTTTTACTTTTAATTTCAACTAGGTCTTTTCCATTGAAGATTAACTGCATATTAACGATTTGAGGGTAACTTCCCTGCATCACAGTTTGGAAAACATTATCTGAAGCAACTTTATTTACATAGTCATAAAATTCCTGTGTAGAAAGAACCACAGTACAAATAGTGTTCCCATATGGATGGAGCCTGTGAAGGTCCTTCCAAGTGATATCTCCAGGTTCTAATGAAGAACGGATACTTCCACCATTTAAAAGGACAGCATCTACATCTTTTTCTTTCAACATAACTGCGGCACCAAAAAATTGTCCGATTGGCATCTGTTGCAAACGAACCATTTTTCGCTCTCCATTAAGACCTTTATCAGATGTTCCAATTTTTTTAGAACCTAATCTATCTGCATCTAATTTATAAGTTAAAAATAATTTATCGAGAACTTTATCTGACTCATATTTTTTACCTTTATAAACATATTGTCCTGAAACTTTATGCATATGATTTACTGGGTGAAGCTTGTACTCAAATCCCCCATCAGTGCTAATCATGAACGATTTATCAGCAAAAACTTTTACGTCCAGAGCCCCGACATATTTTCCCCAATCTTCTGCTTGGATAATAACAGTGTTGTTGTGAACTTCAGCGTTGATAATTTCTTGAGAGTGTCCTCCTACGATAATATCAATCCCCTGAACTTTTTTAGCTAGGTCGATGTCACCATTAGCAGTTAGACTCCCATGATGTCCAACGTGAGTTACCGCAATAATCATATCAACTTGAGGTCTAAGTTTTGCGACAACTTTTTTTGAGGTTTCTACAATATCTTTAAAATCAAATTGCTCACGAGCTTTTTGGTTACTTGCTTTGTAAGGAGTATCTTTAGTCGTTAAACCGAAAATACCAATTTTAAATCCTTTATATTCGCGAATAATATATTCTGTTTCAAAAGCAAGTTTATCTGTCCCCTTGTAAAAGATGTTAGCTGCTAAGAATGGAAAGCCTGCCCACTTTTGCTGTTCTTGGATAACCTTAAAATCGTTATCGAATTCATGATTACCTACCGCCATAGCATCATAACCAATATACTTCATCCCCAGAAAGTCAGGCTTAGCATCAAACATGTCGCTTTCCATTGTTCCTGTATTAATATCTCCGCCGGATAGAAGTAGGGAGAATCCATCCTCTTGCAAGATAGACCTTTTCAACTCATCAATTAGAGTCTTTCTAGGGGCCATTCCATACTGCCCTTTAGAGTCTGGAAGATAATGTCCATGGTGATCATTGGTGTGAAGAACTCTTAGCGTAAAAAGTTCTTTTTTGGGTGCCATAGCACAGCCGACTAATAAGACAAAAAGTAGAAGGTGTTTCACAAGAGAGCCTTTGTTAAAAAAAAATTATTAACCGAATATTATCAGTCTTTTTTTAGCTTATACAGCAACCGACCAGAATAGTTAAGTACTTAAATTAACGTACTGAATTTATTATAAACGGCAATTTTTTCCCGCAAAACCGAAGATTTATCTCAATACCCGAAAAACGTATCCGAAAAGTTTAGTACTTCAGCTCATAAAGATTTTGAGTGGAAGTTTAAAGACATTTATTAACAACAAAGGGCAAGGTCGCCCGTCCAGTAGGGGTACTGGAACTTAAACGGAGGTAGCACATGTATACAGGAGATTAGATTATGGGTTTTAGAATTGCAACAAACGTTCCGTCATTAACTGCACAGAGATCATTAAGCAAGATTTCTGAGAAAGAACAAACAACGACTGCTCAATTAGCAAGTGGTGAAAGAATCACAAAGTCATCAGATGACTCTGCCGGTTTGGCCATCAGTGAAAAATTGAGAGCGAATATTAGATCAAGTCAACACGCGAATAGAAACGCCAACGACGGGATCTCAATGATTCAAACTGCTGAAGGTGGTTTAGATGAGTCAGCAAATATCTTAATTCGTTTAAGAGAGCTAGCGATTCAATCTGCTTCAGATACAGTTGGAGAAACTGAAAGATCATATACTGACCTTGAATTTCAAGAGCTTAAAAGCGAACTTCAGAGGATCTCTCAGACGACAGAGTTTAATGATGTGAACTTACTAGATGGGTCTTCTGACAAACTTGAGTTCCAAATTGGGGCTAACAATGATGAGTTTGAAGATCGAATCGTTTACGATCCATCGCAAATCAACTCTGGTTTAGACAACCTCGGTTTATCTGGAGGAGCTGTTGCAACCAAAGAAGATGCGCAGGGAGTATTAGAGTCTATCGATACAGCGATTAACACTGTTTCGGGACAGAGAGCAACCTTAGGTGCTCTTCAAAACAGACTACAAACTACTTCTGCGAACTTGGAGACATCGGTTGAGAATATGTCTGCAGCAAATAGTCGAATCAGAGATGTGGACTATGCTGAGGCAACTGCTAAGAACACACAGAACAATATCATGAAACAAGCTGGTATATCTGTTCTTTCTCAAGCAAACCAAACTCCGCAACAAGCGATGCGTTTAATTGGCTAATTCAACTAGGAGGCCCTCTCACGAGGGTCTCTTTTTTAATTGTTAAGATAATCTTACGATTCAACTACGAAAAATCAGCACCTTAGCTTTTTTTTGAATCCCCCTTGAACTAGACTCGATGCGCGATAAAATAGTTCAACGGTTAAAACTGAGACTATAAGGATGGGACAGAGATATGAGTTTCAAAGCTAGACAGAATTCCAGAACTAGAGCTGAAGCCAACAAACAAGTCAGACGTATCTTACTAAGATACCAAGTTTCTTTGCAAAATCTTACCGTTTCAACCACGGCTAAAACGATTTTCCTTAAGGGATATCTCATAAAGAATAATGGCGCAGACCTGAATGCTAATGTCGTTAGAACTATGGTGGGAGAACTCAATGGAATTGGCTTTATTAGAGCTGATTTAGAAAACTGGGCCATCGCTGGGGACACTATTTCCTTCCTAGGTGGAGATTATGCTGATCTAGACTTTGACGAAGTCTCGTAGTTTCCATTATAAAGCTTCTCGATGACAGATTCAGCAACAGACGAGAAACCTAAAAAACCTAAAACCAATGAGAAAGACTTTCTTTTCAAGAAAGATTTTCGCTACAAACATGATAATCCTTATCATGACAAACTTGCGATTTTTGATAAGTTTGTCCTAAGAGATGATGAAGGTGAATCATTTGCTGGCAATTGGAACAAAAAAGTATTTGAGAACGATGCTCCCATTGAAGTAGAAATTGGAAGCGGCTATGGCCATTTCATGATGGAATACACTCAAAAAAATCCAAATATTAATTTTGTAGGCATGGACCACAGATTTAAAAGAAGTTTCCACCTGGCCAAAAAACTAAGCCAGTTAGAGCACCTTAACTTCCGTTATCTTCGTGCAAGAGGAGAGAGATTAGGATTTCTCTTTGGAGAGGGAGAGGTCAGTAAGTTATTTTATTTCTTTCCAGATCCATGGCCTAAAAAACGTCATCACAAAAAAAGACTATTCCAGAAAAAATTCTTGGATGAGGCATACCATGCATTATGTTCAGGTGGTGAGTTGCTAGTAAAAACTGATCACGATGGTTATTTCGAGTGGATGCTAGAGCAACTTGAAGGTGAAACTAGATTTGAGATGACTATGAAAACCTTTGATTTGAGAACTGAACAACCTGATCACTTTCTTGCTAGTTTTACGACAAAATTTGAAAAGATTTTTCTGGAAAAAAACGTTAAAATAAAAGCCATGGCCCTTAGAAGCAAGAAATAGATGGCATCTTTCGACGAAGCAAAAGAAATTATAAAATCGACGCCGATCTCGTCTATTGTGACGATGTATATCCCTATCAATAAAAAGGGAGGAAACTTTGAGGCCGTCTGCCCTTTTCATAGCGACACCAACCCTTCACTAAAGATCAATGATGATAAGGGAATTTATAAATGCTTTGTCTGTGGCGCTGCAGGTGATTCGATCAAATTTGTTCAGGACAAATTGAATCTCGATTTCAGAGAAAGTATTAAAGATATTGCCAATAATCTTGGAATCACTGTTGAAGAGAATAATAATAAAAAAGCAGATCCAAAATATGACCTCGCTTTAAGAGTAGTGCAAAGTGCAAACCGTCTTTATCGAAAAGTCGCCGATGAGTTAAAGCCTGAGAACTACCGTAAATTTGCCGCCAATAGAAATCTATCTGCAGAAACATTAACAGAGTTTCAAATCGGCTTTGCCCCCAATAATAATTCACTTACAAATTATTTAAATAGTCTTCCTGCAGATAAAAAGGAACTTGCTCTAAAAGTTGCCGAAGAGATCGGGATCATCCGCCCACAGAAATACGGTGGGGGTCATTATGACTTCTATAGAGAGCGAGTTACCTTCCCTATTTGGGACCACCAGGGAAAAGTTAGAGGCTTTTCCACCCGGGCAGTACTCCCCGACCAGAAGCCTAAGTATCTGAATTCAAGGGAATCCTTTGTCTTTGACAAGGGAAACATCATGTTTGGATTCAATTTTGCAAAAAAACATATTAGGGAAAGTGATGCTGTCATCATTGTCGAAGGTAACATGGACGTTATTATGCTTCACCAATATGGTTTTAAAAATTCAGTGGCGACAATGGGAGTTTCTTTAAGTTCGCAATCGATAAAACTTCTTACGAATATGACGAAGAATATTTATCTGGCGATGGACTCAGACCCTGCGGGAATTGCGGCCATGAGTAGGATCAACTCAGAATTTCTCGATCAGAATATAATTCCTAAATTTATTAGCTTTGCCCCTTCCAAGGATCCAGATGAATTTCTCAATGAGTTTGGAAGATTGGAATTAAAACAAAGAATTGAGGACGCCCCAAGTTTTATTGATTTTCAGATTAAGCAACTCATTCCACAGGAAATTCCAGAGCGAACAGATCAAAAACTAGAAATTTTACAAAAAGTTTTCGCAGTGCTCTCACCATTGAAAGCACATTTACTCGCCACAGAAAAAGCAATTCAAACAGGAAAATCTTTGGGGCTGCGCTCCAGCGCTGATGATATTGTTAAAGAATATAAAGAATTTCTTGAAAATAATAAATCCAATTACAAGGTGCAAAAAAGCATTCAACAACCTGCACAACCAGAAGAGCCTGCACAATTTCAGGAAGATAGACCGGAAATATCCAAAGATATTCCACAAATTGAAACAATTCCGATTCAAAAAATTGAGCGCTTAATTCTTGAAACAATCCTCACTCACCCAGAGTGCGTAGTTAAAAGCCAAATGCTCGAAATACTTGATAAATTACAGCATTTTGAGGTAAAAAGAATAGTTCTGTGGGTGAAGGAAATTTATTTTGAGATTGATGAAAACGATTACGGACTTTTCTTAAAAGAAAAAAATCAGGAAAGCTTACCTGAAGAAATCAAAGCCGCTATTTCATCAGCACTTTTTAATTACAATCCCACGAAACTTGAAGATAAAGTCGCCGATAAGATGTTGAGCGATTTTTTAATTGGACTTGAGATTCAACACCTCAAAAATCAGAAAGCAGCCCTTATTAGTAAACAAAGAGCGGCAGCAACAGATGAGGAAGGTTTAGAAATTTTAGGTCAAATTCAAGAGTTAGAAAAAAAGCTTAGAGCTTACAACAAATAAATGGAGTCATAATGTCAGTCGTCACCGCCTTCATGAACAGCAAGGATTTTTCAAAGATTGTCCTTAAGGGAAGAGAACAAGGTTTTTTAACACCTGAGGAGATCAATGATGCAATCCCAGCGAGTATTGTAGATTACATTGAAATCGACCTTATTCTTGCAAAGATGGATGATCTAAACATCACCATCAACAAAGTTGAAGAAGAGGAAGAAGAATCAGAAGCTACAGAGCTGGAACTCATCGATGAAGCACTCTCTGCTCAAGAAGAAAAAGAATTAAAATCTTCTTCATCTGATCCGGTAAAACTTTACCTGAAAAAAATGGGATCAGTTGCTCTCCTAACTAGAGAGGGAGAAGTTAAAATTGCCAAAGAGATTGAAGAGGGAGAGAAAGAAATCGTCCTATCTTGTCTCAAATCAAAACACGCCTTAGAAGAGATTGTTAAACTTAAAGATAAAGTTGCAACTTCTGATAATGAAATCGAATTCGTTAAAGACCTCGTTCGTGGTTTAGATGACGAATCTTCAGAGAAAGATATCCTAAAATACAAAGCTAGAATCAATGATGTCTGTGACAAAGTACAAGAGCTTATTGGGGAAATCGTTACTGAAGATGGAACGCTTAAAAAACTAACGAAAGAAGAATCAAAAGTTCTTTCTCATATTGAAGATGAACTAGTTGATCTAACATTCAATAGAAAGGTAATTAACAGCTTTACTGAACCTGTTAAGCAATACTTTCTACAGTTCAAAGAACTTTATGATCATCAAGACAGAATCTACAAATTCTTAGAAGTTGATACTGATCAACAATATAGAGATCTATACGACAAGGTAGTAGAAGATGATGCGTACAAAAGAAAGCTCGCACGTCACCTATACACTTCAGATACTAAAATAGAGCAAATGATCAGAAACCAAGAAGATATTTTAAGACGACTAAGACGTCTGCAAATTGATTCAGGAATGGTTTTTGAAGACATTGAAACAGTTTATAACATCATCATTAAAGGTGAAGAAAAAGCTGACCTTGCAAAAGCTCAATTAGTTGAAGCTAACCTTAGACTAGTAGTTTCTATTTCTAAAAAATACACAAACCGTGGCCTTCAATTCTTGGATCTAATCCAAGAAGGAAATATCGGTCTTATGAAAGCTGTTGATAAGTTTGAGTACAGAAGAGGATACAAATTCTCTACTTACGCGACATGGTGGATTAGACAGGCGATTACGAGAGCAATCGCTGACCAAGGAAGAACTATTCGTATTCCGGTTCACATGATTGAAACTATCAATAAACTTGCTAGAACAAACAGACAATTAGTGCAAGAACTTGGAAGAGAACCTACTCCAGAGGAAATTGCAGAAAGAATGGAAATGTCTGTTGAGAAGGTTAAAAAGGTTTTCAAAATCTCTAAAGAGCCTATTTCTCTCGAAACACCAATTGGTGAAGAAGAAGATAGTTCACTTGGAGATTTCATCGAAGATAAAAAGATTATTTCTCCAGCGGATGCTGTAACAAGTATTACACTGTCTGAGCAGACAAGATCTGTTCTTTCAACTTTAACTCCGAGAGAGGAAAAAGTATTAAGAATGAGATTTGGTATTGGTGAAAAATCAGACCACACACTTGAGGAAGTTGGTCAGGATTTCTTTGTAACGAGAGAGCGTATTAGACAAATTGAAGCTAAAGCGCTGAGAAAATTAAGACATCCTAGCCGTTCTAAGCTTCTAAAAGCTTATATTGATAATTAATTTCAAAACATTACAGTATAACTGAATCAAGGCGATCTTTTAGGTCGCCTTTTTTATTGCCGCTGTTCTAATTAGGCCATTGATCTGGTACAATAACCACTTGGAAATTAAATGCAGAAACCGACAATAATACCACACCATATTATCGAGTCAGGGCACGCTTTTTTTGAGCACGCCCAAATGATGAAAGCTCAAAGAATCATTGAATTTGGAAGAATTAATATCTCCTTTAGTAAAGAGAGAGAAAATCGTTTCATTGTCAGTGGTATTGTAAGTGAGTCTGAACCATTTCAAGTTAAGATTCAAGGCCAGGACAAAAATTTAAGCTCAAATTGTAATTGTAATAATTGGGATGAAGAGCACCATTGTCCTCATGCTGCTGCTCTTTTTATTCATTATTCACTCTCCCAGAACTATGTGAATGAAAAACAGTCTGACCAACTAAAATCACAAGTCATGTTTCACGGACATGGCGTACACGTTGAAAATTATGGAAATATTGTAAAAGGTGCGAGCAAACTTATGGGTGCTAACATGAATAGCACTTACTCCTCTTTACAGTATCTTTTAGTGAATAGAAAGATTGTTAATTACCCTCTTCCTGAGGAATTTTCGGGTAAACTTCATATCGATTTACTTCCATGTGAAGATCACGAACGATTTGAAATGTTTAACCCAGATTTTGAAAGTTTTTTTCCTACTTTTTGGTACGAAAAAGATGGCCAAGAATTTCACAAAGTGTCGCTTTTTGAAAATCATTACCTTTTTAATTGGGAAGAAGGAAAACTTCTAAAACTTCCAAGCGAAGTTTCAGACACAGTTAAGAAAACAATTATTTCAGGTGAAATGAATAGCATTCATGATCACCTAAAAAACTATACTCAGCTCTTAAATAATGACCAAGTTGTCTTACATATCAATGGGGATAAGTTTCAGGATATTCATATTGAACCTGTTAAGATGAGATTTCTTATTTCTGCTTCTAAAAGAAAAGGCTACCTAGATTTTAAAGGTGAGCTTTTTGATGAGAAAGATAGAGTTATTCTTCCACCTACAGTTTTTAAAACGATGCTTTCAGATCATGGATTTCTCAATTCATTTAGAACAAAACAAGATTCATATGATTTTATAAAAGTTCTAATTGAGTCTATAGAATATAATAGTGCTGAATACAAAAAGTTTTCCTACTCTTCATCTGACAGAGGAAAGCTCGTTGAGTGGATTGAGTATTTTCTAGATCAACCAGAAATTATTTTTTATGATCCATTTTTAAAGCAACTCTATATACTTAATAGTGAGATGTTTAAAGATATCTACAAAGGTGTTTTTGAATTTTTTGGCCTAACAGCTGCTCGTTTTTCTTTTTATCAAAAAGCTGATCGAAATTTTTACTTTCAATTACCAAAGAATCATCTTCTAAATGGTGTTTCTGGTTTCTACCGAAGCACAAGAAAGTACGAGATCCCATTATTCTACAACAATAATGAAGTAAAAACGTGGAACTCAAATATTCGTTTTGAGCGAGAAAGATCTAATATGGACTGGTTTGACCTCAAGCTAGTTATTTCAGATCAAGACTACGACATTATTAAAAATGCAGATATTTCGGAAGATTTAATTATCTCAAACGATCAATTAATTCTCATGGACAGTAAAGAGAAAGAGCTTCTCAAGTTCATGAAAAAATACACTAAACACGAGTTGCAAGGTAAAGAGATGGACACTAATAATGTTCAGAAATTCTCTCTCAATTTCAAACGCGCTCGTATCTTTGAACTATTTGAACTGAAAAAACACGGAATTGAAGGAGCTCTTACAGAGGAAGAAGAAGTACTTTGTACTAACCTTCTCAACCTAACAGAGATGCCATCCTTCCCTATTTCAGACAAGTTCAAAGCAATTGCAAGGGAATACCAAACGACCGGTTATAACTGGCTTCGTTTTCTTTTCGAAAATAAGTTTGGTGCATGTCTTGCTGATGATATGGGTCTTGGTAAGACCTTACAAACAATTATGTTTATCGAAAGTATTATTGATCAGGTTGATAAAATCCTTATTATCTGTCCTGTATCAATCCTTCTTAACTGGAAAAATGAAATCGATAAATTTTCTCAGCTCGACGTTGAAATGTATTATGGTGACGGTAGAAAGCTTGATGGCACGAAAAAAATCATTATTACTAGTTACGGGATAATGAAAAAAGAGTCTTATACAACTTTCAAAGATCATCGTTTTGATATTTTGATTATGGATGAAGTTCAGCACCTAAAAAATATCCGCTCTCAAGGAGCAATTGCTGCAAGAAACCTAAATGCAGAATTTCGTGTCTGCCTAACGGGTACTCCGGTAGAAAATGATCTGAGTGAATTTTATAATATTATGGATCTCTCAATCCCAGGTATCTGGGGTGATTTGAGCTTGTTCAGGTCTAGTTCATCTAAAAAGTCCCGTCTATTGGCTCGTCAAACAGTTAGGCCATTTATTTTAAGAAGAACGAAAGAACAAGTTTTAACGGAGCTTCCAGAAAAAATTGAAAACCATATTTATCTGAGCTTTAGTGAAGAAGAGAGACAACATTACCTCTCTACTCTAGTGAATATTAAAAATAAAATGCAGCAGATTCAGCAAGGAAGAAAATATAGTGAAATCCTAAAGAGTCTTCTACAGCTGAGGCAATTATGCTTATGGCAGAACCAACAAAGTCTTCGATCAACAAAGATTGATTTTCTTATTGAGAACCTAGAACAATTAATTGAAGAAGGTCATAAAGTATTGGTCTTCTCTCAATTCACAACCTATCTAGACCTTATCCAAAATAAGGTACGAGAAAATAGCTGGAAGTACGCTCGAATTGATGGTTCCCAAACGATGAAAAAGCGTCAGGCTGAAGTCGAGAAATTTCAGGATGGTGATGCACAGGTATTTCTTATCTCCCTAAAAGCTGGGGGGGTTGGTCTTAACTTAACTGCTGCTAGTTATATTTTCTTAATGGATCCGTGGTGGAATCCGGCGGTAGAAAGTCAGGCCATTGATAGGGCCTATCGTATTGGCCAGGAGAATCGCCTTACTGTTTACAGGCCAATAATTAAGGACTCAGTAGAAGAAAAAGTACTGGTACTCCAGAATACAAAAAGAGAGTTATTCCGAGACCTTATGGCCGATGAGGATGAGAATTTCTACTCAGGTAAGCTCACCATGGATGACTTTCAAAACCTATTATCCTAAAAAATTTTCAACCTCCCTCGCACTAAATTAAGCTCGAGGTATAATGTTTTGGATGGTAAAGCTCTACTCAACCCTACTTTTATTTGCCTATTTTTTTGTGAAAGTTTTTCTTGTCGGTACCTACTATTATCTAGGCTCATAAGTACCTGATTTTTCATACGCACCAAAACCCGAGTAAAATATTAAGATATTTATAAAAATTGCCGAAAAGTCAGTAGGTTATGAGCTATAAATTCGTCTTGATATTCATTTTGGGTTTGTGTCTATTAGGTTGCTCTCAAGAGTCCACTGAAGACAACGGCCTTTTTTCAGTACCAAGTTCAAATCTCCAGCAAAACTCAGGTAATAATAGCTCTAATACTGAGCAAGAAACCTCCGAAGATCCATCCCCTACGATAAATTATATTTCTGTTTACAGTTATAGAGTGAACATACCTGTTGGTGAACCCGCGACTCTATATGCTCTAGCCTATTACTCTGATGGAAGTGCTCAAAATATTTCTTCAACGGGAAATTGGAGTTCTAGAGATGTATCAGTTCTTACGACCTCCGGTTCTACAGCGACTGCAGTATCAACCGGCACAGCAATTGTTACCATCGAAAAGGATGGTGTCACCGCGAGTACAACGTTACTACCATTTAATGCGACAGCAGACTCCTTAGAACTTAATGAGTCTTCCGTTTCAATTTCTTCAGATGGAAGTTTTCAAGCGAAAGCGACTTTGTTTTTTGATAATGGTTACTCGCAAATAGTGACTAGTGAAGCAGTTTGGTCCACCAGTGATTCAGCGGTTGCCTCAGTAGATAACGATGGCCTTGTCACTGCTATTGCTAGCGGATCAGCTACTATACAAGCAGACTATTCAGGGTTTAGTGCCACTGTGAATATTACTGTCTCTGCTGCAACGATTAGTTCAATAGAGGTATCTCCTATCATTGGTAGCGGGGCAACTGGTCAGTATCAACAATTTTATGCCACGGCCATTATGAGTGACGGAACCAATCAAGACTTAACCTCTATTGTAACCTGGAATAGTTCTAATAGCTCAAAACTTGAAATCGATGAAACGGGACTAGCTTATTTAAAGTCAGGTGGAGTAGTAAGTATAACTGCGGACTATGGAGTTCACACAAAGACTGTTAACTTCACAGTTAATGCAAAAACATTACAAAGTATTAGTGTTACTTTAAGTGAAGCAAACCCTAGTCAAAATATTACGGTGTTTGCCACATGTACTGCAACTTACAGTGACTCTTCAACCGAAGATGTTACAGAAAGTGTTACTTGGAGTGTAGCTAATGGCTCACTCGCCACGATTTCAAATCAAGCAAGTAAAAAGGGTGAAATCAAAACTCTAAGTAGTGGCTCAACAACCATCAAAGCAAGTCTTTCCGGAAAAGAAAGCACTCAAACATTAAATATAACTTCTGCTAGTTTAGTCTCTATCGAAGTTACCCCCGGAGAGACATTCATCTCATCTGGCATAGACGCTCAATTTAGAGCGACCGGAACTTATGACGATGGAGCGGTTGTAGAGATCACGACTGATGTTCAATGGACCTCATCAAACACTGGGCTTGCAACAATTAGTAATCAAGAAGGGAAAAAGGGTTATCTTAAAAACTTATATAGTGGCTCCTCCACTCAGACGATGAATGTCACCGCTACGCTAAATGGTGTTTCAGACTCGGCTGCGATTATAATAGCCCCAGGTACGATCACCTCAATTTCGGTTAATCCAACTGTGGTTTCAATGAATAGCTTAACCAGCTTAGATATAAAAGCTTATGCTCATTTTGACGATGGTGCGAGTGTTGAAATTACTGATATAGCAACTTGGACGACCAATAATGACTCTATTGCAGTTGTCAGCAATGGGCTTTCTAATCCAGGAGAGGTTTCTGCCCTTACAGAGGGTTCAGCGCAAATTAGCGCAAACTACGGAGGTCTATCTTCCGCGACAACTTCAATAACTGTTTCAGACTCAGATCCTGAGTCAACTAATACTGTTGGAACTGGACTGCTTGCAAGTTACTACTCGGGTAATAATTTCGACACTCTTGCAGGTCAAAGAATCGATTCGCTCTTAAATTTTAACTGGGCCGGTGGTCAGGCACCTCTTGGGGTTGGGGATTATTTTAGCGTTCGTTGGACGGGGCAAATTCAAGGCAAAACTACTGGCGACTGTACTATTGCATCAAGATCTGATGATGGGTTTAGAGTGTATATAGACGGCAATCTTTTAATTGATGTTTGGTTTCCTCACGCCCCACGCTGGGACTATGCTTACACAGTCCCATTTGTTGCAGGAGAAAAACAATCCATTACCGTTGAGTTCTTTGAAAATGGTGGTCAAGCCGTCGCAGAACTCTATTGGCAATGCGATGGAGACGCTGGACTAGAAAACATACCGACTCAGTATCTCTATCAAGAATAAATAATTCTCAAAAGAGACTAGCTTTCTGTTACTACTCGCATTCTACAGGTAGGTCTACTTCTATGTAGCTATCACTTCCATCAACTTCGACTTTAACAGAAAGTGGGTAACAAAAATTCAGCTCTGTTTCTCCTGTAATATTATATGTTCCTGGCTTCGAGAAGAAATACTCATTTTTCTTAGTTGGGTAAACAACCTTCCCCTCTGGAGTAACAGCATAGAATCTAACTAAACCATAACCGCTGTTATAAAACGGATATCCTGTGTGTCCATCAACCGGGTTAAACTTAACTGTAGTTTTTGCAGCAAACGCTGATACAGCAAGTAGTGAAAGTAATGCGAAAGTAATAAGTTTCATATTTAGTCCTTTTTGAAGTGTAATTATCAAAAATGATTAAAATTGACGGCAACTGTGAGATTGAATTGTAATAATTTCACACCTGGCCACTGGCATTTGCTTTGGCTGATAGCTCTCGCTGCATTTTTTGTGTTTTAAGTAATCCTGTAAAAGCGAGTATAGGCAAATGCCACTGGCATTTGCTTTGGCTGATAGCTCTCGCTGCATTTTTTGTGTTTTAAGTAATCCTGTAAAAGCGAGTTTAGGCAAATGCCACTGGCATTTGCTTTGGCTGATAGCTCTCGCTGCATTTATTGTGGTTTGAGCAATTCTGTAAAAGCGAGAGCTATTGATTGATTGCTTCGCGGCGGAGTTGGTAGCCATAACGGCCATCAAAATACTTATTTCCAACGACGATCGCAATAATCGCCGTCCAAGATCCAATTTGTCCCAGCGGTTCTCTACACATCAGTTC
>JAYZFM010000031.1:0-10690 GCA_036336775.1 Bdellovibrionota bacterium
GATGATCAAAAGTATTAACCCTGAAGCAGAGGTTACACTTTTTGATAAAGGAATTAATGCAGATAATGCTGAAGAGTTTCTTGCGGGAACAGACTTAATCCTAGACTCAATTGACCTCTATGTTTTAGATCTTCGCGAGCTTCTCTATGGTAGAGCACATGAACTTGGTATACCTGTTGTGACGGCTGCACCACTTGGGATGGGAACCTCCGTATTAGCATTTGTCCCAGGCAAGATGGGATTCAATGAATATTTTGATCTAAAAAAAGATGATGATAATTTAGTTAAAGTTGCAAAATTTTTAGCAGGAGTCGCTCCAAGACCTCATCACCTGAGGTACTTAAAATATCGTGAGTATGTGAATATTAGCGAAAGAAAAGTGCCATCTCTTCACGTCGGAGTTACAACTTCCACCAGTGCAATCACAGCTGTATGCCTAAAGCTTGTTCTAAATAGAGGAAAAGTAATCGCTGCTCCTAGAGGTTATCATGTGGATTTCTACCTAAACAAGTGGAAGAACTTCTACATTCCCTTTGGAAATAAGAACCCTATTCAAAAAGTTATTATCTGGATCTTACTTAATAAATATTTTAAGCAGCCATAATATCATTAAAATGAGCTGAAACTTTTTCAAAGTAATGATACCAATCAGTAGCTTCTTGAGTTATAGCAAGCCCGTAAAGACCATTATCATTGGTTCTTACACGTGCACGGATTGAAATACTTCTAAACTTATGTACGGAAACACTACACTCGATGAGGTCTCCAACTTTAAAGTCATGATTAGATTTTATTTGTAATCCGTTGAGGCTCACCTTTAAAACTTGTCCTAAATTGTAATCACCTGTGGAAACGTCTTTAATTCGGCAAGTGTAATTAGAATTTACTCGAGTAAAACGTCTTTGTGGCATATTAAACAAAATCGTTCCAAAAAACTGATGAAGATCTGCATACTTTTCAGAAGAATAGATACTGACGAAAATAGCTTTTTGCCTTTCAGTAAGATTTTTCAAAAGATCTGGTTGGTTGCTAAGATAGAATGCCATCTCATCTGGCGAGATTAAGTTAAGATTTGAGCTCGCATCTTCAGTTAAAGACTCTTCAAAATACTTTAAATAGTTGAAGAGATCTTTTTTCTTATCAAAATAATAATGATTCAGTTTTCTTCCAGCAGCTGCAAAATCTAAAATTTGAAAAACTGCGGGCGCACCGTTAGCAGATTCATAGCTATCATCAAAAGCATCAATCTTTTCAAATTGAAAAACTTGTTGATAGAAAACTTCCCATTTTGGATCATGAGCAATTACGGTGTGAGTATAATTCAATTCGTTTTCAATAAAATTCCAAAGCCGCTTTAACAATGGCATTAACACATGGTTGGCTTTCGATCGATGCTCTTTTGCTATAGCAAGTGAGCCAATTTCACCAATCCGTTTTTCTGGGGACCTCAAATGCGGGTACTTGTTTAAAACTGGTGTTCCAAAATCACTGTCTTGAATAAAGCTAATTCCACCAATAACCTCACCACGAAACTTCACTACAAGAATAGCTGTCGTGGGAAGTAAATGATAAGGAGTCACCTTAAAATTTGATTCTTCTTCATCACAAAATCCTTCAGCTCGGTAGCTTTCATAAAGAATTTTGAATGCAGCTTGTCTCTCTTCCCAACAATCAGCAATTTTATATTCGAAGTCGTCCTCAGTAGGAGCGAAGTCGAAGTTTTTAGTGATAAGTGAACGGCATACAGAGTTAGCTCCTAGCTTATGAAGTAACCCGACAGTTAAGAATTTCAGTTTTTTTCCCATGAATACTATTCGACCTTAAAGCAAAAAGCCTGAGTAAAAAGATCGATTTACTTAAAATTACGGGGACTTAGGTGTTAAGAAAAATAAAGCTCCACCCTAAAATGAAGGTGGAGCTCAATAGAATTAGTAATTGATAAGTTTTTTCATGGCCTGATATACATCTTCAACCTGAGGAAGAATAACATCTTCTAGACCTGGATTATAAGCTACGTGAACATCTTTAGAAGCCACTCTTAAGATTGGAGCATCTAAATCTTCGAAACACTCTTCGTTAACTCTCGCAGAAATTTCACCTGCGTAACCTGAAGTTTTATGTTCTTCATGACAGATAAGAAGTCTATTTGTTTTCTTTAAAGATTCTTTAACTGCATCCATATCAAATGGAGCAATTGTTCTTGGATCAATGATCTCAATCGTTTTTCCAGTTTCTTCTTCAATTTTCTTAGCAGCTTCCACTGATTTTTGAACGAGAGCACCCCATGCAACTACCGTTGCATCTTTTCCAGCTTTAACGATACGAGCTTTACCAAAAGGAATCATATAGTTTTCACCTGGATCAGCAGTTCTATTATATCCTTGATAGTATAAATGCTTATGCTCTAAAAACATTACTGGATCATCTGATCTAATGGCAGTTCTTAAAAGCCCTGCTGCATCTGCTGCATTTGATGGATAAACAACTCTTATACCTGGACAGTGAGTGTAAAGTGACTCACCTGATTGAGAGTGATACATCGCTCCTCCTTTCAAGTAACCACCAATTGGTACACGCACAACCATTGGACATTTAAACTCTCCACCAGAACGGTAGCGAGTTGTCGCCATCTCGTTTTTAAGTTGCATATAAGCTGTCCAGATATAGTCAAAAAATTGGATCTCGACTACAGGCTTGATTCCTCTCATGGCCATACCAATTGCACGTCCAATAATATTGGCCTCAGCAAGTGGTGAGTTGAAAACTTGTCCCTCTTTAGAAACACGCTGACAACCGGCGGTAACTTTAAAAACTCCACCTTTACCAGCAAGAGTTTCGTCATTAAGTTTATGTAGTTCAGAAAAATCAGCTACGTCTTCTCCAAAGATTCTCATCATTGGATTGTTTTTAATTTCGTTTTTTAAAACAGCATTGATTGCACCGGCCATTGGAATATCTGGCTTTCCAGAAAATTCACCCTCAGTCGCAAAATCATCGCCAGTAGGATCTACATCTTCCGAATAGAGGTGATCCATATAAGTATCAGGAGATGGCCATTCAGTGTCGATAGCTTCTTTCATCGCTTGCTTAACTTCACCATTAACTTCAGACTCAATTGCCGCTTTTTCTTCTTCAGTTAGAATTCCAGCTTTCATTAAGAACTCTGGATATGTTCTTAAAGTATCGATCGCTGCTTCTTGCTCAAGTTCAGATTGAGTTCTATAGAACTTATGATCATCTGAAAGAGAGTGAGAGTATGGACGCGTAACATGGGCGTGAACCAGAACTGGCCCCTTCCCTGCACGAAGATGTTTTTCTGCTTTCTTAAAAGTATCATATGAATCAATTGGACAAGTTCCATCACACTCAAAAACAGTCAGCCCAGGAATGTCTGACAAACATTTTGAAATACTTCCACCCGGTGTTTGAACGAAAGTTGGAACTGAAATAGCAAAACCAATATCTTCAACACAGAAAAGAACTGGAAGTTTATTTACACAAGCCGTAGTCATAGCTTCCCAAAACTCACCTTGAGAAGTTGTACCATCTCCAGTTGAAACCCAAACAATTTCATCTTTATGATATTTATGACCGTGATCAACACCGTCTTTGCTCATCTTATCAAAAAACTTACCGGCTTCTGCAACACCAACAGCTTGTAGGAACTGAGTACCAGTACAGCTTGATCTTGAAACGATATTTAATTTTTTATTGGCAAAGTGAGATGGCATCTGACGACCATGTGTTGCTGTATCGCCGATATTACCGTTTGCTTGGCATAACATTTCATAGGGAGTAACTCCAAGGCCTAAACAAAGAGCTCTATCTCTATAATAAGTAAGGAAATAATCGTAGCTTGGTTTTAAAACTTTAGCTGCTGCAGAAAGAACGCCCTCATGACCAGCACCACTGATTTGAAAAAATGCTTTTGATTGTTTTTTCATTGTGATCTCCGCATCATCTACCTTTCTAGAAAGATAAGAGTTACGATACATGCTTAAAAGATCATCTTTTGAAAGCTTATGTTTTTCAATCAATTCGAGTTTAGCTTTAAACGCTTTTTGTGCTTTAGTAACACCGTGAGTTTGTTCCGTTGCCATTCTTGATTTCCTTTTGCTAATTTGGCGACCAATCTACCGAAATCATATGACTTTGCCTAGGTGAGTCGCAATATTTTAACTCACCTAAGCTATTGAAATAACGAAACTATTTTATGACACTCTCAACTTTTATCGGTTTTTCAACCTTTATCCCAAGCCCCTCTAGTCCAAGCTTTAGGTCACTTGGTCGAATTGAGGTACCAGAGTCAACGCAGGCACGAATAATAAAGCCATCATTCTTACACGGCGAGACCTCATCTATCACGTCTGCTATATCAGGTGTCACAGGAAGTTTACCGATATCAAAAGAGTTTATTTTAGGTTTAATATCTTTATCGCGATAAGCTTTCAGTTTTTTCACAAAGCTTTTTACGATAATGGCCTCGGCATTTTCTAGTGCTTGCAAGGCTTCAATTTTATTTTGTTCTTCTTTAAATGGAACAAAATAAGCAAACTCTTTAACAGCCTCTTGAATCGACTTATCTTTTTTTTCAATTTCTTTAATTGATTTAAAGATAATACCTTTTTCACTATGACTTCGAAGTTGCTCTAGAACTGCTTCCCTATCTGCCCACTCCATTGGAACTCGAATATCAAAAAATTCAGATAGAGAACTTATTCCAAGAGTTAAAGCAGGTCCAAAAGACATTAGTGGTCTCTGCTTGAAACCTTCACTATGAAGAACTTCAATATCGGCTCGCTTAAAAATTCTCATCATAATTTTTTGTAAATCAAGATGCGAGATAAAACTTAGAGATCCAATTTTTGAAAACTCAATACGGTATTTATATCCTAAGAACTGACCACGTTTCTCTCTAAGATCAACAATCTTTTTTCGTTCTGTGGGCCTCTCATATGGAACTTCTTCAGTTGCATTCATACGCTCGAGATAATCACGTCTCTCATCCACCATCTCTTTTAAGTCACAAGCAACACCACAGTGATAACAAACAAGCTTCTTCTTATCGATATCAAAAGTTTTCTCAAGAGCTTCTAAGTTCGAGTGGTGAACGATCATTCCAGCGACTTTCCCACATGGCGGAGAAAGTCTATTTTTAGTCGCCTTAGTCCATTCTCTTTTTAAGAATTTTTCTTCCAAACCAACATCGATATGATCCCAAGGAAGTTTAGCATCCATTGGAATAGTGTTGAGGTAAATCGCCTGATCGATCCCAGATTCCTCTACCGCTTCTATCCATTTTTCATGATCAAAAGTTTCATTCCAACCATCAAAACGGCAACCTTTCTCCCAAGCGAGATAAATCGCTTGGCCAACTCTACGGTCTCCTCTACTTACAATTCCTTCTAGGTGAGAAATTTTTGACCAATGTTTTCTAAAGTTTAGACCAAACTTAACAGCGTAATCTTTAAGAAGGTTTTGTTTCCTTATGATCTCTTCCAATGGAATCATCTGCGCCCATTGAAAAGGAGTATGTGGTTTAGGAACATAACTTGAAACACTTATGGTGATGTTTGGATTTCCAACACCACATTGTCTTTGAGCTACCTGCTTCGCTTTTTTACCTGTTTCCATGATCTCAATTACATCTTCATCTTGTTCAGTAGGAAGCCCGATCATGAAATATAATTTCATTTTTTTCCAACCTCTAGAGAAAACATTGTATGCAGTCTTCATCATGTCTTCTTCAGAGATATTTTTATTAATAACTTTTCTCATTCTTTCACTTCCTGCTTCAGGAGCAAAAGTCAAAGAGGAGTTTTTCACTTCAGCAAGCTTATCAAAGACTCGCTCATCTAATCCGTAGGCCCTCAAACTAGAAATACCTAGAGTAGACTTATCCTTGGATAGTTTATCTAATAGTTCGATAACAAGTGGAGTAACAGCTGAATAGTCTGCTGTAGATAAACAAGTAAGTGATGCTTCATCAAAACCACCTGCCTTGATTCCATCCATTACAAGTTGAACTACATCGTCAGGCTTACGCTCTCTTACCGGGCGATAAATCATTCCAGCTTGGCAAAAACGACACCCCTCAGTACAGCCTCGGCTTAACTCAACTGAAAACCTATCAAAAATGGCCGTCATATGAGGAATTGGAGACTGAGTTGGAAATGGATAATCCTTTAAACTATCAACGAAAAAGCGCTCAACTCTTGGAGAGATTTCTCCATCAAATTCAGGCTTTGGTCCAGTTACGTATTGAAGACCAGAGGACTCGCAAATATCAGTGTCATAAAAAGAAGGAACATAAATTCCTTTTTGTTTCGCTAATTCAAAAAGGATATGGTCTCTTTTCATTCCTTCTTTTCTAGCTCTTCCTATGAAGCGAGCAATTTTTGCAAAAATTTGCTCACCGTCACCAACTACGACAAAGTCTACAAATGGAGCAAGAGGTTCGGGGTGAGTCGCACATGGCCCCCCAACGATAACAAAAGGCTCTTCTTCACGGCGATCTTTTTGATGGATAGTAATTCCACCTAGATCGAGCATATTGATGATATTGGTATAACTCATTTCATACTGAAGTGAGAAACCAACAACATCAAACTCACTAAGCGGTTTAAAATTTTCAAGTGTGACTAATGGAATATCAAGAGTACGCATTCTCTCTTCCATATCAATCCATGGACAGAAAGCTCTTTCAGCACATAGTTCTGGGTCTTTATTTAGCTCTTCATAAAGAATCTTGAAGCCCAGGTGACTCATTCCAATTTCGTATACATCAGGAAAACAAAGTGCGACTTTGCCTGTTAACTCTTCCCAATTCTTTTTAATGATAAAATGTTCACCGCCGATATAGCGCGCAGGTTTTTCTAACTGATCCAGAAAGGATGCATAAGGATTTTTCATCCAGCTAACTCCAGGTTTATTTCCATTGAAAATGGGAGGGAATCAAACCCTCTGATTTAACCTGCATTTCTAGCAGGAGTTGCTAAGTCTGGCCAGCGTCGTTGTAATTTTGTCTACTCGTATTCTTCGTTTAGGCTTTCTAGAAATGGCACTAAGGAGTGGATTTCATGATGAAAAAGCTTCACGCTCTTAAGCCTCACATCACCATTACGTAACTCACCTTTTCTCATTAAATTTGAAGCCCTCTTGTATTGATGCAGAAGGTGATACAAATGAGGAGATGAACCGTTGTGGAAATAAGGCGCGGAATGATTAAGATTTCGAAGACTTGGAGTCTTAAACTTTGCAATCATTAGCGGAAGTACTTTATCATTAGTACATTTTTCAAAAAGGCTGCAGTTCTGACCACGCATATGCTTAGTGATTTCAGGCTTTCGATCAAAGAAATTCCACACCCCTAGATCAACTGCACTAGGATCTTCTTTAATGGGAGATCGAAGAAAAGTCGTATCACCTCTCGTTGCATGGTCAGGAATATTGAGTTTATTAAAACTTCCCTCCCCATGAACTTTATCATATTCCATTTGTGCGATACCAACGTTATGAAATTGATAATCAGTAAACATTGGAGGTTTATGGCAGCTCAGACACATACCTTGATTTAAAGATCCATCTGGTTTTGGAAGATTGAAAAACACTTTTAAACCTTCCCATTCCTGAGGACCAAACCCAAACTCCCTTCCATGAGTGGCAAAATGAGTTTTTGCGACAAATAGAGGACTTTCTAGCTTGGCAAGACCGCTTCTTAATTCAATCATATACTGATGAATTGATTGTCCTTTGGCAGGCGCAGTTGGAAGGTTATTTTTCAGCAAGAATTTATCATAAGGAGAGCCAATATACTGGTCGTTCTCGTCTCGCTCAAAATCAAGATCATCAATATAGGCTGTTACTGCATCGACAACCAGGTTAATGATTTGCTCATTAGAGGCTTTTAAAACGTCTACTCGGTCTGAAGCTTTAAGCCTCAGTTCTTCTGGCAAAGAAGGATCAACTCCTAGAAAAACTCTCTCATAACTTCCACCAAACTCTTGGGCAAGCTCAGAGCTTCCATTATCTTTTTTAATTACGTTAACTATATTTTGAAGGGCTTCAGCTTTTTCATTCGCAAGCCAGCCTGTATTTCTTCCAGCAAAATTTCCAAGTACAGTTTCTGAGTGATCTGCAAACTCACCATCCCAGTGAGAAAATCTAGCTTCGGCATAAGGAGAGCCAATCCCTACCAGTGGTGGTGTATTTCTTAAAGTTGTCACAATTTTATCTTCAAGTCTTAATGGAACTGGGGTTTTGGCTGTATTGTCAGAATAGGTATGCATACCTAGACCAGTCGTTGGATCAAACTCACTATCTACCTTGTGGCAATCAATACAAGAGGTGCCTTTAGCAGCATTGTCATTCACGTCAGAGGCGTTTTGAACAAACTCTTTGGAGAAACGAGGATCATTAAAGAGTCTCTCCCCTAAACTTATTTTTGCGTCATAATCAGCTAAAGCTGTACTAGAAAGTGCTAATAAAAGAATGATTTTCATAATTTGATAAGTATCAAACAGAAGTTTGGCTCGTCAAACTAATTTATATCACCCTATATTAAATACCACCTGATATTGAGAGAACAGTTCTCCTATCTTCTTCTTCACGATAACCATCGTCTGAAGCTTCAATAGCATAAGTAGTTAAATCGAACGCAAACTCTTTATTTCTGACACCAATACCACCGGAACCCCATCCGTCGCCAAAACCTAACCTAAAGAACATCTTCCTCATATAGTCGAATTCAATGCCCCCCATAGTTTTTCTGCTGGTGGGAACAGTATCGTATTGGTCTCCGATATCTTTTCTTGCTACTTCCATATGCATTCGGAAGGTTCTTCCAAGATTCGGAGTTACCGAAAATGAAAAATCATTTGTTTGGGGTATATCATCTGGTGCTCCACTGAAGTCTCCATCATAAAATGAAGCATCTGAGGAGTTTCTAGAAACGAGGGAGAATGTTGGAAGCCAAGCAATAGGAAGAGTGATCCTTGTGGCAGCGGTTAAATGAGTCATGGTGCCCTTTTTATAGTCCGCCTGAGTATCAACTGAAACCGCATCTCCGGAAGCAAAGTCTTTTTGTAATTGCTTTCGAGTCAGAAGGATTCCTGTTACACCAAACTTTAGAACCCCTCCAAAGAGACTTGCACTTAAGGCCATAACTGGTCCGGTATCAATTCTTTCTGCTATTTCAAAATCATCAGTTAAACTTCTTAGCCTTGCTCTATTTTGTTGAACGTACATATAACCGAGAGTGATTCCTCTATAAGTCATATTAGGGAAGAGTTGAAGTCTTGCATGAGAAATATTACCTGGGTTATCAGCGTGTAAAGTTCTTAGTGCCGTTGGATCAAAAGCGTCTTGATAATTTTCAATTGCTTCTGTGAAAGGTCCTTTTCCTGCAACATTAAAAAATCCATCATTCACTTCCATATGAATATTGGATAAATGAAATTGTAATCCTCTAACTGTTCCTAGTCCTGCTGGGTTATAAAAAGCGGACCAACCATCATCAACTTTTGATGCGTATGCATTTCCCATAGCAAGAGCTCTTGCACTTGTGACAAGTTCTGGACTCAAAGCATCTTCGAAAGGAAGAATTGCAAAAGCATTAAATGAAAATAGAAATAAAAATAGATATTTCATTTACTCCTTTAGATTCCCTAAGCCTATTTTATCAAGTAAAAGAGTTTTATGGGCGAAGCGGAAAAGGCTACCCCTACCAGCCGCCAGAAAGGCTCACTGCAAACTGTTGAAACGTTTTTTTCTCGGTATTTTCCCACTCAATTACCTGAGCAGCCGCCTCAACTGTTAAATTCAAATCATGTGCCCCAAGAATAACTCCTCCAAATGCACCCAGAATATTTTTAGCAGAGTAATCAATATTGTTAGAGTTTAATCCCGTGGCACCTTTAACTTTTCCTTGAAATCTAAAATTGGTTAAAGAGACTCCATCATATAAAAGAAGCAGAGGACTCATTCTGTACCCATGAAGAAAAGCGTAATCACGAACATCTGATTTCAAATCTATTGTAAATACATCTTCAAATTCGTCGCGCTCGCTTCCCATCGCGAGAGTAAAAGCAAGACTATGTCCGGCAGCATTCGCTTTAGCGGGGGCTCCCATAATTTGAACTTTTAAACCAATTAGTGATGACGATTCTTCGGGAACACGAATAAAAAGATCTGCTTCTTGAGAAATCCCAAGACCCATATAAAATTCATTGTCCTGAGTGGTGCTCATTAACAATGGATTATCAGTGTCATTATTTGTAAATTGTAAGATCCCTTGCGAGTAACCCGTTTTACGATAAGAAACCTTTGCCCCCCTGCCAATGGCCTCAGGAGACATCATTCTGTTCACCGGAGCCTTGATCCTTTGTGAGCAAGATTGCAGAAATATAAATAAAAAGAACACGAAAAACTTCACAAAAATATTATAGCAATCTGTAATTCTAAATACTTGCGGGCAATTTTTATCCTTTTTGCCAACTTGTTTGGGCGCAATTTTGAAATATGAAGATTTATTCATGATTTAGGACTTCTAAAGTTAGGTTAAGTTACTGTTTTTATTCTAATTTTTCGACAGAATTTAACCGATATGAAGTTGCAATGCATTGAATTAAAATAAGGTATAAAAGGATCTTTAACACTAATGCGAAAAACTAACTGGCTCTTATATTTATTT
>JAYZFM010000032.1:0-35635 GCA_036336775.1 Bdellovibrionota bacterium
TCTTAATAACAATTTGGTCCCCACGAGAAGGGTCGATTCCAATTGCACTCGCAACGATTGCTTGAAAGTTTTGAATTTCAGCCTCTGACCATGGCTCATATTTTGTCATTGGAAGACCGTCATCATTCATCACAATCTCCCCATTTTCATCTAGTACAGGAACCCTTTTTCCATCAACCATAACTGCAACACTTAGATTGGTGATTTCAGCCGTAGGCTTCTTTGACTTAGTTACTGTTTTGGGAACATTATAATTTCTAGTTGTTAAAGACTTATCAACATTATTTCTCGTCTCAGGAATACCTGGTTGAGGCTGCTCATTTGGAAGATTACTTCTAGCTCCTGGAATCCCTTGAGGAGAGGGTCTTGATCCATTTAGTTTTTGAGTATTGGCCACTTCTGATACAACTGCAGGATTTTCCGCGTCGTAAGCAACTTTCTCTTCAACCGATTCAGTGAAGTCCATCTTAACGTTAACCTTTGCGATGACTTTACCTTCACCAACAACTCGCTTTAAAATACCTTCGACTTGATCTTCGTATTTACTATTCATTTTCGACTCAAGTGCCATTCTGTTTGCAGTGTATTGAGCCAATGGATCACCAAGGTTTTCTGTTAATTTTTCACCTTTTTGGTCAATGATAACGACATCCTTCACTCTCATCCCATCAATAGAAGATGATACTAAGTGCTGAATTCCTTTAATTTCTTCTTTGGTTAGAGTCAAACCTCTTTGAAGATCTAGAACAACTGATGCCCCAGGTGGTTTTCTCTCTGAAACAAATGGACTAGATTCAGGGATCGATAAGTGAACTCTAGCGCGTTTGATTCCACGGATATGCTTAATTGTTTTCATGAGCTCACCTTCAAGAGCTCTTTGTTTATTAATTTTTTGAACAAAACTTGTTGTTCCAAAAGCCTGCTTATCAAAAACTTCGTAACCAATCGTTGCGTTAAAATCAACACCTTTTTTAGCGATCTCTAATCTCCAGATATCAACCATATCTTCAGGAACATAGATACTCTTTCCATCATCATCAATTCTATAAGCGATATTACCTGAATCAAGTAATTGTCTGATTGTTAAAGAGTCCTCATTTGTTAAATCTGTATAAAGAAGTTTGTATTGAGTTTTTGCTGCCCATGCAATCAAGAAGATCATCGCAACTATAATCACACCAGTTATGACAAATAAACTGGCCCTTCTTCGACCATCGAGAGAGCGGTAGAATTCGACAAAATTCTGGGAAATTTGGTTAAAAAAGTTGTTCAAAAGAATCCTCCTGATTCAATTAAAAATTACATTTGCATTTTCATGATCTCTTTATAGGCATCAATCACTTTCATCCTGATTTGATTCATCTGCCTAAACGCGAGATCTGCTTTTTCAATTGCAAGTAGGGTCTCATGTAAATTTTTTGATTCCCCACTTGCCACTCTCTCCATTGCGACATTGGCGTTTTGTTGTAATTGGTTAACCTTTCCAATCGAGTCTGCCAAAAAATCACCAAATGATTTTGTAGAGCGCGAAGATTCCGATAATTCTGAAAACTGCCCTCTGAAATCAAAATCATCCTTAAGCTCTATATTGCGAGTCCAATTACTCACATCATAGTTCTTAAGCGTTTGATTCATTTGAGAAACTGAATTGATGGCCATAACCTATTACCTTCCAATCTCTAGCGCTTTTTGCGCCATACCTTTTGTAACATTAAGTGTTTTAAGGTTTGCTTCGTATGCTCTTTGTGCTTGTAGTAAGTCTGCCATTTCAATCATAGTGTTGATATTCGGCATCGCCACGTATCCATCTTTGTTTGCATCAGGATGGTGAGGATCATATTTCAGAATTGGTGGCTTTGTGTCTTCAACAACTTCTGTGACATGAACAGACTGAGCGTGAGCATCGATCTCCCCTTCTAAAATCTCAGAAAACGAGTCTCTTGCTGGTTCTGAACCAAATACCGCTTGTTTTCTACGGTAAGGCCCTCCCTCAGCAGTACGAGTGGTCTGAGCATTGGCAATATTAGAGTTTATTACTTCCGTACGCTTGAGATTTGCTCTCATTCCGCTTGCGCTAATTTTCATACTTTTTAACAAATCCATCTATTACCTCTCCGAATTTAGAATGTACTTTTTCATACCCAGCTTCTTATTAATCATCTGGATAAGAGCGTCGTACATCAATTTATTTTCGGCTTCTCTTGCCATCTCATCTTGAATGTCAACAGTATTACCGTTTTCACTCACGACTCCATTTGGATCTTCATAAACTTCTGGTTTTAAATTATTAAAACCACCATTCCCTACATCAAAATGTTTTGGATCATTGATCTTCATCGTCAATTGACCATCCACATCTAGTGCTCTCGCCAAAGCTTCTTCAAAATCAAGACGCTTCGCCTTGAATCCTGGAGTCTCAGCATTGGCAATATTCGACGAGATGACTTCTTGTCTCATCTCTCTGAATTTTACAGCCGATGCTAATGCTTTGAGGGTTTTGTCGTTTATATCCATTTTTTCCTTATCTTAAATTAACGAAGTAGTTGTTTCCGTCGTTTCTGTACTCATTAATTTTATTTCTTAGAGTTCTAATTGAAACACCTAAGATTTTAGCAGCTTGAGTTCTATTCTCAGAAGTATGGATAAGCGCTTTCTTAATAAGAAGTCTTTCCGCTTCTTTAAGAGACATTAGTCTTAACCCGTCATCATCGATTTCGTTAGTAACTGTTTCTGCTTTCTTCTCTCCAATCTCAATTGCGCTGATATCAATCGTTGATCCCTCAGAATTAGCAACAGTGCTCTCAATCACTGATTTTAATTCTGCAACGTTGTGAGCCCAGTAAAAGCTACAGATTTTTTTCTTAGCTTCTTCAGTAAACTCAACTTGACCACGTCCCGCTTCATTTGCGATTTCATTTGCAAAATGAGCTGCAAGGCTTTCAATATCACTTCCTCTCTCTCTAAGAGGTACTAAGCTAATTTGAGAACCTGAAAAATAAGTAAATAGAGCTCTATAGAATCTTCCAGCTCCAACATACTTAGAAAGGTTCTTAGTTGTTGTTGCCATTACTCTTACGTCAAGATCGTAATCAGCTAGCTCTAAAAGAATTTGGTATAATCTCTTTTGGAATCCCTCTTCAATTGCGTCGATATTCTCAAGAATTACTGAACCACCGTTAGCTCTCTCTAAAATTCCTTTATTGAATTTTCCATCGGCGTCTCTGTGACCAAGAATTTCATTTTCAACAGCTTTTGCATCTTGTGCACAATCTACTACTAGTAGATCAGAGTTAGCTCTTGAAGAATTTCTGTGAATGTAGTTACAGATTGTTCTCTTTCCTGAACCTGATTCACCAACAACAAGTACTGGTGATTTTGTTACTGATACGTTTTCGGCAAATTCAACTGCCTTAAGAAACTTTGGGTGATTTCCTATCAACCTTAATTCTGATGCAAACATTAGACCTCCTGTCTTTGTTAAAACTTATTATAATGCGCTATTTTTCAACTCTAACGTAGATAACTCTGTTCTCGCTAACCCTTTTAAGTAAGCCGGAACATCCTTACCATCGATAATTTCCTTTAATACCTTCTTCCCCTCATCTACTTCGTCTGAATTAATCATCCCAATTCCTTTGAGATAGTTCACACGGTTGTTATATGGAGAATTGATATTTTCTGTTAAAAAGTCACTCGCTCCTCTGTGAAGGCGTTTGTAATCAACCTTCTGCTCAGAAAATAGTGACTCAAGATATAAATACTCTGCTCTTGTGAGAAGAGGCTTCAAATTAGGTTTAATATTGTTTCTTAGATCTTGGATGATGGCCATTGCGTTCTTCCTAAACTTTGCCGGTTTCGCCGCTTCATACAGCGACTCCAAATAAGCAGAAACCATGGTTTGATTTTGCTCTGGAGATAAAATGTTTTTCAGATTTGGACTTACGAGGAGGTCCTCAAAGTCACTGATAGCTTGATTATAGTTTTTAAGCTGATACGAAACAACGCCATTGTAAAATTTATAGTTTACGTTCTTGTTATCCTTCACAGTCTCTAGATAACGACCTAACCCCTTATAATCACTCTCTTTTAAATAGCGATTAAGGTTTAACTCAACGATATAATCACCTACGCTAATGTCTTTATGAGCCTTAATCCACAGAGGGAATCGACGAATACTCTTATCACCAAGTTTAGAAAATCTCTCTAAAGAAGCTTCAAATGAATCTTTAAGACCAAGCTTTAAGAACGAGTCTGTTACAATAAAGTTCGTATAAGGATTCTTATTTACTCTAGAAGAATATCTCTCCTTGTATGTTTCCCAAACCTTTACTGCTTTAGCGTAATCACCTTTAAGGTACGAATCTTTAATTAACCCTAGAACCACCTCAGCACCATCACCAATAAAAACTTTCTGATCAACACTTCTAAAGGTTTCAACTGGGATTGTACTTAAATAAGCAAGAGCATCGTTATACTCACCTTGAGCGATATAGCTTCTTAGTCTAGTTAGCCATAATAGTTTTTGAATATCCGCTTCGATAGCTTTCTTTTCACTTGGATCAGCATCTAGAAAAACTACAGTCTCAATATCATCTTTTTCAAGATTGATTTTTCTCGCGACTCTATAACCGACATAACGAATTTTAGCTTCGTAACGAATAGTCATATCACTCGATTTATTAATCGCGTCCTCATAAAGCTTTAAAGTTAGCTTCGGATCTTTATCTAGCATATCAAAACACATGGCCAGTCTTAGTCTTGCCTGTGAAGACTGAGTCATGAAAGAGTAGTTTGAAATAAACTCATCTAAGTGTTCTGCGGCCATCTTAAAGTCTGAGTTTCTAAAATAACTCTCAGCCAAATTGAAAAGAATTGAAGGATGAACTGGCTTTGATAAAGATGCTTCTTCACGCTTATAATTTTTAATAACTTCCGATGTTCTGCCTTGAAGAAGATTTACATAATCAATATAAGCTAGCCCCTCTTGAGCAGGTAGAAGCCTTTTAACAACTTTATTGCCAAGGAAGTCTTTAATTTTTTCTATTTGCTTTAAGTTTGCAAGGCTATTTAGAATAACTCTTGAACTTAGTACCACATTATCATCATCGAATGCCTCGGAAGCTTCTACATAAAGTTTTTTAGAGAAGTTAAGTGCCTTGATATGATCATTTTCATTTCTCGCGTCTTGAATTAAAAAACGAAGTGCTGCTGCTTTAAGCGTATAATTTTGTGAACTATCCACAAGATTTTCTAAGATATTTTTTGCAGCTGCTCTAATACCTTTTTTGGAGAATTCTTCAGGAGGAACAATCTCTCCCGCTTCATCAATCTTACTTTCATATTTTGGAGTGACTTTATTATTAATAGTGTTTTTTGCAAGTGACACTGCCTTCATAAAATCATTAACATCTTGAAACTGAGACTTCGTTCCATACTTCTTTTCAAATAGCCCTATAGAGCGAGTCATGAGACCCCACTCTTGATTCTTATAAAAATTGATCGAAAGCTGCATATGCGCTTGCTTAGGATCATCCAAATCTTTCATATCTTTCACTTCATACAAGAAGTCTGGAGCTTTTCTCGCAAGGTCAATATCCTCTTTCAAAGGAGGAATTAGAGCTGGATAGTCCCACACAAAAGCTGCTCCATAACGGAAATCTCTATACCCATTCTTTTGAGCTGCCTCTATCTGCTGTGGATCAATCACTTTAAAAGCATTGTTCTTTTTAGGAGCGAGAACTTTTTCTGCTTTTTGTTTCTTCACTACTTTAGGAGTTACTTTCTTTGCGACTTTAATTTTTGCAGGAGTTGGATTAACTGATGCTGATTTAGTTTGCACCATATCTTTATTAATCCAAAAGTCGAGGATGAACTGATTTGAATCTTGCTTATAAAAATTAAACAATTCCACCGACGGATCTTTCAAAGAAATTTCCAATTTATAAGGAGCACCTGCTCTTGCTGGTTGAACATAATTAAAGTTCGCGTGATAGTTTGTGACTTTATTTAATTTTGTCACTTCCTCTGAAAGTTTCAAAAAGAAGTCTGGATCGAGGGTTTGGATGGTAACAGTAGTTCCTGATTTAGAAATTTTAATTTGTTCTTTTTGAGAATCAATTGTCCAACGAAGATGTGTTTTTTGATCAGCTTGAGATACAACAGGAAACGCTTGCCCTGAGATGAGCAAAGAGATAGTGAAAAATGTCAAAATTTTGAATACTGACTTCACTGAAAAACTTCCTGTTTTTAACTTAACGCAGTTTAACATCCTATCAAACTGCCCTTCTGTTAATATTGTACACTAGTTTGGAACTGAAAAAAGGAAAATTTTACTCTACGGCAACTTTTTTCCAGTTAATTTTTTGACAGTAAATTTAAATTGTTGAAAACTCGCGGATTTCAGACTCTTAGACTCAGCTATAATGGTCTTATCCGACCTAGTCTATCCTCTACTACCAGGCCTTTGGAAGTTCTTAGAAGTTTCAGCGACTCACATAAATTATTCTTCTCAAATTCTGAAACGTCCTCTCTTTGAAGAGAGGTAAGTGGGAGACGGCGACCAAAATCCAAAACTTCTAATTCAAATTCAGAAAAGAAGTGCAAATCACTATTTGAGGCATCAATCAGCCAGGTCACTTCTTCACTTAGAATTTGATGCTGATACTTATATGACAGATAAATTTCATCCCCCCACCTCTCTAGTAGTTTATTGATAAAACTATCCGCCCAATGAGGACTAAATTTATACTTCTTGATCTTGTCTTCGTGACGAGGAAGACTACAAGTAAACTCTCCCACTTCAGTTAGAAAACTTAGATGACTTAAAAAGGGAATCATATCACCATGAGATTCAGTGACATAGAAAGTGAACTCTCTATTATATGTTTTGAGTTTTTTAAAGAGCTTTAAAAACATGGGGTTTTTTGGGAAATAAAGGTAGAAAGCATCAAACCTGGATAAATCAATTTCTAGTATATCAGCTTGAATAAAATAATTTTTTGAAAGACCTAGTTTTTCACAGGAATTCCAAGCGGCTTGAATGCGCTCTTGTGATAGTTCTACGCTATAGACGTTTTCAAAATTGAGCTGACTGGCCAGAAAGCTTCCTCTTCCATAACCTGCCCCCAGATCACAAAGAACATGATCCTCTTTTAGATCCATAATAATTTGGTAATAGTCGTTATAACTTGTTTGAAGTGTTTCAAGCTCAATATCAGGATAGAGATGAGGTTCAAGCTCTGTGATTTGATTTTGATTTGGAAGCATAAAAAAAGCGTCCCATTTCTGGTCCGCTTTTATAACTTCTTGATAATTTTTAAATTGATACGGCCTAAAGACTTCCATCGATTTGCAGTGATTTCTTTTTCATTTTTTCGATTAAAGTCGTTCTATTTAAATTCAAAAGCTTTGAAGCTTGATTCTTATTACCTTTAGTAATCGAGATCGCTTGCATAATTAATGAATCCTCAATATCGGATAAGATCTTTTTTAAATCAACTCCATCTTCTGGAAGCTCAAAGATCTGCTTATACTGATCAGACTTAAGTGGGTTATGTCTAAATACTTTTGCCGGCAAGTCTTGAGGAATAATCTCATTACCACCTCGAAGAATAACTAGTCTTTCGATAATATTTTCTAGCTCTCTAACGTTTCCAGGCCAATCATAATGAACTAGCATTTCCATCGCTTCAGGCGAGAAGCTAATAGCGTTTGATCTATCAGCGCTTACATATCTACTGACGAAGTACCCTATCAAAAGAGGGATATCATCTCTTCTCTCTTTCAGTGAAGGAATTCTTATTGGGATAACATTTAATCTATAATAAAGATCTTCTCTGAATGTCGAAGCTTCTACCATATCCTCAAGATTTCTATGGGTAGCAGCAATAACTCTCGTATCAATATCGATCGTCGTATTTGACCCAACAGGCTCGATTGTTTGGTTTTGAAGCACTCTTAGTAGTTTCACCTGTAAAAGTTGGGGCATATCACCGATCTCATCTAAAAAGATCGTCCCTTTATCTGCAACTTCAAAACGTCCTTTTCTATTAGAGATAGCACCAGTAAATGAACCTTTCATATGACCAAAAAGTTCACTCTCAAGTAGCTCCCCTGGAATCGCTCCACAGTTAACAGAAACTCTATTCGCTTTAGCTCGATGAGACATCTGGTGAATGGCACTTGCAACTAACTCTTTTCCAGTACCTGATGGCCCCGTGATAAGGACAGTAGATTCGGTGAGGGCCACTTTCTTAATACGCTCAAAAACTTCTTTCATGACCTTTGATCTTCCGATCATGCCACAAAACATATCTTCTTCTTGAGGATACTCCATCTCAACAGAGTTCTCAGAGAGACTCTTTAGTGACCTACGTCCAGCTTGTGATTGAACCTTAATACCTAATTTCTCTGAAATTGATTGAATAACCAGACTCTTTAAATTCTCTAATTCAAATGGCTTGGTTAAATAATGAAACACACCTTTTTTAGTAGCTGCAATTGCATTCTCAATAGAAGCAAAACCTGTCATCGCAATAGAGACAAAATTAAAACCTCTATCTTTTAAGGTATCTATTAAGTAAAGGCCGTCCGCTCCCTGCTCTAAACTTATATCTGTTATTAAACAGAAAGGAGCCGAGCGATTAGGCTTGGACATGAGGTGATTTATACATTCAAGAGCACTGGTAAAAAGCTCTATTTCACATTTTAAAGTTTTGCTTAAATACTTCTTTATGCTCAAACCAAAAACCTTATCATCTTCTACGATATAGATTTGAGGATTCAAACCAAAAGACTCTAGCTCATCTTGAGCAAGCTC
The DNA here is from genome assembly GCA_036336775.1 of Bdellovibrionota bacterium. GTDB lineage: Bacteria > Bdellovibrionota > Bacteriovoracia > Bacteriovoracales > Bacteriovoracaceae. The sequence continues at coordinate 8,819 of JAYZFM010000032.1, forward strand.
TGATTGGTTGTAGGCATTTTGTAGAAAGTTCAAGTCGTCCATGCAACTTCTCCTTAAATATCTCTACTGAAATGCTAGCCTATTGCCCCTATGGGTGTCAATTTTTAGACAGGGAGAAAAACTTTCTATTACTTACTGCAAAAAAATATAATTTATTGAAACCATTAACGTGTGTAGAACCAAACAATGTCTTTAACCAGATCAACAGACTTCTCAGGACCACCAGCAATCCAATAGAAAACCGTCGCTACCAGTGCAAAAGAGGTGACAATACCAAACCCCATCATCTTCTTCTTCTTCTTTCTTACCCAGTACAAATAGGTAAACTCTCCCCCGATTAAAAAAGTGGGAATACTCCAAAAAGGGGTGAATCGAACGAGAAAGTAGATCATTTCCATAAAGACTATTTTACTGGAAGTCGGATAAAAAAAAAGCCTCTAAATGAGGCTTTCTTTATTTTATTAGAATCTTGATTTTAATTCGTCTAAGTAGTCTAGGCGCTCCCAAGTGAAGCCTTCCTTACTGTCTCTTCCAAAATGCCCAGAAGCAGCTGTTTCACGGTAAATAGGTCTTAATAGATCTAGTCTTTGAACGATCGCCTTAGGTCTCATATCAAAAATATCATTTACTGCAGCTGTTATTGCATCCTGATCTACTTTATTTGTACCAAAAGTATCTACTAAGAATGACATTGGCTTAGAAACACCAATCGCATAAGCAACTTGAACGAGTGCTCTATCCGCAAGTCCAGCAGCAACTACATGCTTTGCTACTTGTCTAGCAGCATAAGCCGCAGACCTATCAACCTTTGAAGGATCTTTTCCAGAGAATGCTCCCCCACCGTGTGCACCGTGCCCACCGTAAGTATCAACGATAATCTTTCTACCGGTTAATCCAACATCTCCCATTGGCCCACCAATAACAAATTTACCAGTTGGGTTAATATAAAATTTTGTATCATTATCAATTAGATCTGCAGGAACTGTTTTATTGATAACCTCTTCACGAATTGCTTCGTGTAACTGCTTTTGAGTAAGGCTTTCAGCGTGCTGAGTAGAAACAACAACTGAGTCGATTCTCTTTAAAACACCTTCAACATATTGAGCTGAAACTTGTGTTTTCCCATCGGCACGTAAACCAGGAACAATATTTTCGTGACGAACAACTGACAATCTCTTTGCTAGTTTATGAGAAAGATCAATTGTCATAGGCATTAGTGAATCAGTTTCATTGATCGCATATCCAAACATAATCCCTTGATCACCAGCACCTTGATCCAGGTCAACACCTTGACCTTCGTTAACACCCTGTGCAATATCTGGAGATTGTTTATCTAGAGCTACGTTAACTCCACAAGTATTAGCGTCAAAACCTTTATCTGAATGATCATAACCAATTCTTCTAACTGTCTCTCTCGCTACTTCGTGATAGTCGATTTGAGCTGATGTTGTAATTTCACCTGCAACTTGGATTAAACCTGTCGTGATTAGAGTTTCACAAGCAACACGAGATCTAGGGTCCTGCTTAAGTAGTTCATCTAAGATTGAATCAGAAATTTGATCTGCAATTTTATCAGGATGTCCCTCAGTTACAGACTCAGAAGTAAAAATAAAGTTTTTAAGCATTATTGGCTCCTAGGTAATTTAAATCTAACGATTCTTATACAACCTTTGAAACTTGCTTACAAATCTTTCTTTACAAAATACTTAAAAAGATGGGGGTTTCTATAGTCATAGAACACCGGTTTTCCCTTTACCCATCGCATTGAATAAATGGTGTCTTTAATTCTAACCACTGTATAGTCTATACCCTTAACATCTTCGAAGTTATAGAGGTATTCATAATCGTTGGCATGATAGTAGAAAGCCAGGCGTCTTTGTTTGCTAGCCTCATAGCCTACAAGCTCCGGAAGCCTTTCGTAGTCGTGCCAAACCGTGGACATATCAATCTTCCCAAACATTGAAATACGAGAAAAATACCTTAACGCCTTGAATTCTCCGTCGTGCGACTTAATTGCCTTAAGAGCTATTTTTAAATTTTCCTTACGAATCGCCTTACCTCGACTACTCATATCAGGACAAAAAATCTCTGATACGGCTGGAATATAATGATAAGTGAAGGAGAATTCCCCTACTTTAAACAGTACATTGAGCCAATACTCCTCATCAGTATCGATCTCTTTATCTAGGTACTTCACTAAAAGCTGATCATCCTCAAGTTGGTTATAAAAATTGTCATGAAAACGATTGAGGACAACTTTTGCAACGGCAGTTCTCTCTAGTCCAAAACGGCCATCAAGCACTCCAACCTCATTCACGAGAATGGTCTCTAAAGAATAAAGAGCTTTAAAAAGTTCTGATTTTTTTACCCAATATTCGTAAACCTCAGCCTGTTTTTTATAAACAAACTCTCGTAGTTTTTCCGTGGCCATATTTTCTTTTGCGATTAGAAAATCGGCCTTTTTCTGATTCTGCTTTTGTACAATTTCATTATAAAACTTGAAATTATCTAGGGCGCGTTGATGCCATTCTTCCAGTCTTGCTACATGTTGTTTATAGCCTAAGCGAAATAAGCGCTTTAAATTTTTCTCTACCCAGTAAAGATCGTAACGAACATCTTCAGATAGAAAATCACCTTCTCGCTGCAGCTGTTGATACAGATTATCCAGCGTAGAGCGAACATATTTATCTGGATATGTTCTATTAGGATTTAGCGCTCCATCCTCAACAATTTTACGGTAAAAAAAGATTCGATTCGCTTCCTTTTTTTCTTTTTCGTTATCCTTCACTTTTTCATAACTTGCCCTCAAAGCAAGAAAATCATTTGGATACTTATAACTATTCATAAAAAAGAGCTGTTCAATCAGGATGTTAAACTGTTTTTTCAAGCGTAAGATCTCTCTACGAGACTCTTTAGTGATAAGTTCTTTTTTCTCCGCAGTAAGCGACTGATAATGAGTCTTTTTAAGGTTGAGAAGGTTTTTTACGATCTCATTAAGTTCGGAAAAAAGAATATCAATGGAAGGAAGTGACTTTTTTTCCTTAAAGCTTTTTAATGTTGCCTCGATGAAATTCACTTTTTGTCTCAAAGCATTCATATTTTTAAGAATAGCTTCGCGATCAATATGCTCCCCTAACTTTGGAAGATAATAACCTTGTCCTCTATAATCTCTCAGGAGCTCTTGGTATTTTGCCTCATCCCCTGGCTTACAAGTTTTCTTAAAGAAGTCTTCAAAGACTTCGTTATGATCATTAATTATCTTATAGATATTCCCAGACCATTTAATAGGTTGCTTGTATTCAGCACTCGCGCTGAAACTTACAAGCAGTAAAAGACTAAGCCAGCTGTTTCGCAAAATCGGACTCCCATAGACCAAGACAAGTTCTATTACTTAAAATTGCCAACACAGTTTGATCATCAACTCGACTATCAATTTCTGTCATAAGATTTTCCAGGCTATCAACTTTTACGGCTTTAATTCCTTTGCCACCTAGATGTTCTACTATCTTATCACCTGATAAGTTTTCAGTATCTTTCACAGTCGTTCTTAGTGGGTTCATGGCCATGATCACTTGATCAGAATTTTCAAGTGACTCTGCAAATTCATTTTGAAAAAGAGAGCTTCTGGCCGTGGCCGAAATAGGTTCAAAAACGGTCAGGAGTTTTTTCCCTGGGTATCTTTGCCTTAATGCCTGAAGAGTTAAAGTGATCGCCTTAGGGTGATGAGCAAAATCATCGATTACAATCGCCTCTTTATAATGCCCCCTCTCCTCTTGTCGCCTTTTTACCAGTCCAAGCGAGCGTACTGCATTTTGAATTTGGTTAGCTTCAAAACCTAATTCAAAAAGCATTAATGCACAGGCTCCAATATTAAGAAGATTATGTTTTCCAATTATATTCGTTTCAAATTTTACAGTTTCCTCTCCCATAGCAAGAGTAAAAAAACTGCGGCCATTTTCTGTGCTCATCGAAGATGGTCCAAGATAAGAAGACTCCCCATAGATATTCCACTTTAAGTTTGGAAACTCTTCTTTAAGCTCAAGGATGGCCGGGTAATCGTCATTAGCGATGATATTCCCCTTAAAATCTTTTAAAATAGCGCGAAATTCATTTTTTATATCTTCGATTGATCCGAATATATCGGCATGATCAAATTCAAGAGAAGTAAGGATCAGATGATCGATCTCATAAAGCCTGAACTTCGAGATTTTTTTAAAGTAAGCACTGTCATATTCATCCGATTCAATGGGAAAAAAATCTTTTCCAAGCTTTGAAGGTGGACGGTTATCCATTATTCCTCCAATAAAATATCCTGGATCTTGATTAAGTGCCTCAAGCATCTGAGTCATGAAATAAGTCGTGGTGGTTTTTCCATGGGTCCCTGCCACACCGATGACATTTTTATGTTTTAAAATTAACTCTCCAAGAAAAGTTGGAAAAGAAGTAAAGGGCACTCCACATGCTTCTACCTGTCTAGCATAGTCACTATTTCTTGGGACTGAATTTCCAACAATAATAAGGTCGTATTGTTTGAGTTTCGCCTCATCAACTTCGCTTAGATTACAAATATCAATCCCAGAATCTTCTAGGTATGTACTCATCGGCGGAGAGAAACTTAAATCAGCTCCTGCAACTTCAAAACCTGCTTCTTTAGCAAGGCAAGCACAGGCCCCCATACCAGTTCCACAAATTCGATAGAAGAAAATCTTTTTTATATTATTCGCCTGAAGATCTTTGCCTTCTAGTAGATGAGTTAAATCCATTTAATCTCCTAAAAAAGCGAAACTAGTTTTTAGAATCGCTCATTACAGTATTTAATGATTCTATTATACACACCCTTAGATGCTTCTCTAACAATAAATGGAAGATCTGTATTAAAAGAAGAGATTTGAGTCGGGCAGTATTTAAATTTCGGGAAAACCAAAGATAAATCTTTTAAAAACATAAAGTCTTTGGCCATATCAAGCACAGCAATAGAACTCATACGACCAGCTTTATACTCGCTAACCATGATATCAAAAGCCGTATGGTATTTTATCCCAGGAAGAGACTTATTGCCTTGAACCTGATGGATATAGACAGCTTTAATCTTAGTTGGAAATTCTTTTTGAATTTTTTCGTATACTAGAGCATCAATCTCAGTGTCGTCACCAATAAGAATATATTCATCCGAAGTAGAGTTAATAATTTCTCTGATAGCCGCCAATTTATAAGCTTCTTTTTGACCTAGCTGAGATAAATTTCTCGTGTAGATCTCCTTGTAAGCAATTTCATTATGAGCAATAAACTTATCAATTCTACTTCTCAACATATTGGGAGAAGCAGATACGATGTACAAATCACTACCAGCTTTATCGAATTTCTCCATAAGCTCCGGCATTCCCTTAAAAGCATTTTTATTAAAAAGAGCATTCCAGACTGCCCGTGGTTTGCTCGCAACATTAGTGATTTTTAACGTGTCATCGAGATCACTAATAACCGTTAGCGCGCTTGCATTAAAGCTTAATACCAAAGTCAAAATGATGATTAGTTTTTCCATACTCTTTCTCCTAGCTCTCTTCGAAGGGTGTTAAGTCCAGTTTTATTAAACCAGTAGTACTTTGTCGAATTACTCAAAAGTATCCATCCTCTTTGTAATTCAGGATCAATCCAAAAACTGGTGCCAGTGAAGCCTAAGTGCCCAAAACTTAAAGTAGAACACCCTCTGCCTGCAAGAGTATCCTGTCCCACAGTGTCAAACCCTAAAGCAAATCTTCCCACGCGTTTGATGTTTGTTAACTTTTCAAGCATCCCAAGCTCTTGATTCATATCCAATAGTACATTGGATAGACCATCGATCGTCCCAAAAACTCCCGCATGGGAAGTTATGGTTTTTAGATTATAAGCATTAGGGTCGTGAACTTTTCCAATATTTGGTTTTCCACCATAGTATCCGTTTTGAAGGGTTTGCTCACTTCCATCTAAATCAAGCCAGTACTTGAGGTTATCTTTCCAAACTGGCTTGAAGTAATCACGATAATTAACCTTATACTTATCTTCCATCTCTAACATAAACCTAAGGGCCGAAAGATCTGAGTAAAGGCTGTCGCTTTCCTCAATTGGAAGAGACTTAATATAATCTCTCCAATTAGATTTATCTAAGATCGCCCAAGCTGGTAACCCCGCCTTATGGTTAAGAAGAAGTTCCAAATCTTTTGATAAGTTGTTTTCTTTTAAGGCAAGGTAACTATTGGTTAATGGCTTTGTTAAACTCGCCAGATCAAACCAAATATTTTTAGGCTCAGAAGACTGAAATTCTTTTTTTGTGACCACAAAGCTTTCGAATTCTGACGCTTGAAAATCTAAATAAGAAAAAGCCAATGCATCTGCATCGGCTGATTCTATAAAGTCTAAACATTTAGATTGAAAAAAATTATCCATTCTTTAATTGTGCCTGAGCAGCAGCTAATCTTGCAACAGGAACTCGATAAGGAGAACAACTCACATAATTAAGACCTGCTCTATGGCAAAAATCTATCGATGCCGGTTCACCACCGTGCTCACCACAAATTCCGCAAGAGATATCAGGATTAACTCTTCTTCCTGCATCAACTGCATGCTTTACTAAAAAGCCAACTCCATCTTGATCAAGACTCACGAATGGATCAACAGGATAGATTCCTTTTGCTTCGTATTGGGCCAAAAATTTTCCTGAATCATCACGGGAGAGACCATAAGTAGTTTGTGTCAGATCGTTGGTTCCAAAAGAGAAAAACTCCGCAGATTCAGCAATTCGATCTGCTGTAATACAAGCTCTTGGAAGTTCTAACATGGTACCAATTTTATACTTGATCTCGACTCCACTCTCTCCTGCGACTTCTTTTAAAACTTCTAGTGAGTTTTCTTTTAAAATCTCAAGCTCTTTGGCGTCTCCAATAAGAGGAATCATAATCTCAGGCTTTACTTCTATACCTGATTTTTGAACTTCTGCAGCTGCCTCGGCAATCGCTCTTACTTGCATATTATAAATTTCAGGATAAGTGATCCCTAGACGACAACCTCTATGCCCAAGCATTGGGTTAAACTCGTGAAGGCTTTCTTGTCTCTGTTCAACAATTTTCACTTCAACCCCAAGAACATCGGCAAGTTCTTGCATTTCACTTTCTTTGTGTGGAAGAAACTCATGCAGAGGTGGATCAAGTAACCGGATATTCACTGGCTTTCCTTGCATAACACTGAAAAGCCCTTTGAAGTCTTCTCTTTGAAAAGGAAGAAGTTTATCTAGTGCCTTTTTACGGTCTTCTTCAGTGACTGCAAAAATCATCTCCCTTACAGCAAGAATTCTTTCTGGGTCAAAAAACATATGCTCTGTTCTACACAACCCTATACCTTCAGCTCCAAATTCGATAGCAACTTTTGCGTCTTGAGGATTATCAGCATTCGTTCTAATTTTTAATTTTCTATTTTTATCTGCCCAGCTCATGAACGTGGCAAAATGATCTGAGATTTGCGCCTCAATGGTAGGAATCTGACCATCATAAACATCACCAGTTCCACCATCAAAAGTAATATAATCACCCTCAGTTAACTCTTTTCCTGCAACTCGTAGAGTTTTATGCTTATAGCTGATCTCCAGCGCTGTACATCCCGCCACACATGGTTTTCCCATTCCTCTAGCAACAACAGCGGCGTGACTGGTCATCCCACCTCTTGCAGTTAAAATTCCTTCAGCAGCATTCATTCCACCAATATCTTCAGGACTTGTTTCTTGTCTTACGAGGATAACTTTCTTTCCAGATGCGGCCCAGTCTTGCGCCACTTCAGAGTCAAATACAATTTGGCCACAAGCTGCTCCCGGAGATGCCGGAAGACCTGAAGCCAATAGAGTCTTTTCAGCTTTTGGATCAAGTCTTGGGTGAAGAAGTCTATCTAGTTCTGATGGATTAATTTTTAAAAGGGCTTCTTTTTCCGTAAGAATTCCCTCGTCAACTAGATCAATTGCAATTTTTAAAGCTGCATTAATTGTTCGCTTTCCATTTCTTGTTTGCAGAATAAAAAGCTTTCCATCTTCAATAGTGAACTCGATATCTTGCATATCTTTATAGTGCTTCTCTAGCCTAAGGTAAGTGTCCACTAGCTCGTCGTAAACGGCTTTGTTGGTTTCTTCCAAAGTTTTAAAACTTTTATTTGATTCATTTTTTGAAACATCATTTATGGGAGCTGGAGTTCTAATTCCCGCCACAACGTCTTCACCTTGAGCGTTCATTAAGTACTCACCAAAAAAGATTTTCTCACCAGTAGATGGATCACGGGTAAAACAAACACCTGTACCGGAATTTTCCCCTGAGTTTCCAAAAACCATCGACTGAACATTTACCGCTGTTCCCCAATCATGAGAGTATCCATTCATCTGACGATACTTCATCGCTCTTGGATTATTCCAAGAACCAAAAACCGCACCAATTGCCGCCCACAACTGCTCTTTTGGATCCTGCGGAAAAGTTTTTCCGAATTCTTCGGCCAAGATCTGCTTATAAACATCTACAAGTTCCGCTAAATCTTCGGCATCTAGATCTGTATCTTCATGAACCCCGCGCGCCTCTTTTAAGTCTTCTAATTGACTCTCAAGAAAGGATGTATTTAACCCTAGAACAACATTGGAAAACATTTGAATAAATCTTCGATAAGAATCCCAAGCAAAGCGAGCATTACCTGTATGCTCGGCCAATCCTTTAACTGTCTCGTCATTCATCCCAAGGTTTAGAACTGTATCCATCATTCCCGGCATGGAAACTCTCGCTCCAGAACGAACAGAAAAAAGGAGTGGGTTTTTTGGATCACCAAATTTTTTACCAGTGATTCGTTCAACTTCCGCTAAAGCAGAATCAACTTGGTTCATAATCTCATCAGAGATTTTTTTATCTTGTTTGTAATAATCTAAACATGCTTCGGTTGAAACGGTAAAACCTGGAGGAACTGGCATCCCCAAACTAGACATCTCAGCCAAGTTTGCACCTTTTCCACCTAATAAGTTTTTTTGATCTCTACTTCCTTCAGTTTTTTCGGCACTGAATGCGTAAACCCATTTTGTCATGATCCCTTCCTTGTAGATAAAACTGTGCATATTCTACTGAAAGGAATCTATTTTGGAAATTATGCCGCTGCGCGCGCTATCGACAATTTTTCAAAGATTGACTCAAATACTTTCCCATAGTCTAAAAATGGATAAGTTTGCAGATAGTCATAAAAGGTCCAATGGGGATGAGACAGGATATAATCAGTTAAATCGTGTGCCACCACAAAAATTACAGCCAAGTCTGACATTTTACCCAATCTAGCAAAGGCCCTTTTATCTTTTGCCAGGTGGTACTGCCTAAGTTCATCAATTAAAAACGCAGCACCCTCAGGGGCGTGAATATCTGAGGTCGCATAATCAAAAGCGTAATGATAAGAGCGGTAATAAAGTTCTTTTTCAGAGAGATTTAAAAACTGTTTTATTTTTTCAAAATGCTCTCTACCTTTAATTTGCGCTAGCTTTGGATTATTAAAGTAAGCAATATCGTGAACTAAAGCAGTATAAGTTAAAGTTTGAATATTCTCTTTACTCGCTCCGCCTAGTAGTCTTGAAAGTGCACAACTCGTAAGGGATAAAGTTCTAATATGCCTAGGTAGATAATCCATGCCCACATCATGTCGCATATTGGCTTCCCTAAAATAATCGAAGAATTTTTTCTTATTGGAAAGCTTGGACATTAATGTCTGATATTCCTTATTCATGCGTTTTTTAAAGCGCTGTGAATTTCCTAGGAAGCCGATTTCATGTGCGAACTGATCTTCCTCATAGCGAATGAAATTGGTCATTAATTTTACAGGTAATGGCTCAACAAATTTAAAACCTATTTTTTTAAAATACTCTCTTTCTCCAAAAATCTTAGGATGATTATAATCCACCTCCCAGATTGTTTGCATTCCGACTTCGGACTTGAATTCAAAATTTCCAAGTTGCGAGAGACGAATATCTTCTTGTCTAAAAATTTTATTTCTTTGTTCGCTAGGCAATAGGAGGCCAAGACCGCCTTGTCCGAGATCAATTAAGTTCACATCAAAATGCTCCCTTGCTCCATCCATCACAAGAGAAGGAATACTAATTTTAATTTGCCTTTGCTCTTCAGGGGTAAAGACATAACGAGGAAACTCTCTTAACTCCTCAAGCTTTACCTCCTCTGGGACTTGAATGTAGGCGTAGTCTTTATAGATAATTTGAATATTACCTTTAAAGATCGTATTGCGATGATTGAATTTGAGATAGACCATACTTTCTGAATCGAGGCTCTCCATCTCGGGAATCTGGCAACGAATAACCTCTCTAATAGGGTCATATTCAAAGGAGTCTATCTCATGAATAATTCGTTGATCTCCCTGTGTTTGCCACAAAATATTGGAGTGCTTGATGCGTGCCTGAGAGATAACTTTTAGAATTTCTTCTCGATCTTTTGATACTACAAATTTCATAAGGGACATTATCAATGAGAAATGTCCCCTAAATTTAAATAAAAAGAATTATTGTTAAATAAAACGAAAAATACCTAAAAAATCAGTATTTTGCGTCTTTTAGAATCCTAACTTCGAATAAAGGTAGTTTTCTAAATTATCTAAAGAAACTCGCTCTTGTGCCATAGAATCGCGGTCTCTTACCGTCACACAATTATCTTCAAGAGTGTCATAATCTACAGTTAAACAAAATGGAGTTCCAATTTCATCTTGACGACGGTAGCGTTTCCCAATAGACCCAGCTACATCGTACTCACATTTATATTTCATCTGTAATTTTTCCAGAAGTGGTCTCGCGATATCTTCTAGCGGAGCTTTTTTCATAAGTGGCATAATCGCTAGTTTAATTGGAGCAAGCTTTGGCTTAAGTCCAAGCACAATACGCTCTTCTTTTTCACCTGGATTTTCCACTCTATACGCATCACATAGAAGCGCTAGGATATGCCTGTCACAACCTACTGAAGTTTCTAAAACATAAGGGATATATTTTTTATTTCCATCGGCTTGATCAACATAGTTAAGGTTTTTCCCTGAAAATTCAGCATGTCTTCCAAGATCAAAATCAGTTCTGGAGTGGATACCTTCCATCTCATCCCAACCAATTGGAAACTCATACTCAATATCAAAAGCCGCATCCGCGTAGTGAGCAAGCTCAGTACCATGATCATGCCAACGAAGTTTTTTCTCATCTAAACCTTGATCAAGATGCCATTTCCATCTGATCTCTTTCCACTTCTCCATCGCCTCAACTTGAGTTCCTGGCTTAATGAAGTATTGCATCTCCATTTGTTCAAACTCACGGGTTCTAAAAATGAAGTTTCCTGGAGTGATCTCGTTTCTAAAAGCTTTACCAATTTGAGCAATACCAAATGGAAGTTTTCTTCTCATAGTACTTTGAACATTTAAAAAGTTAGTAAAAATCCCTTGAGCAGTCTCTGGTCTCAGATAAACTGTTGAGCCTGAATCTTTAACCGGTCCCATAGTGGTTTCAAACATCAAATTAAAATCACGTGGCTCAGTAAAAGAATCCTTCGATCCACATTTCTCACAAGGAGCACTTAGATCAATTTTATCCGCTCTAAAACGCGCCTTACACTCTTTACAGTCAACAAGTGGATCAGAAAAACCATCCACGTGTCCAGAAGCTTTCCATACCATTGGGTGCATGAGGATTGAAGCATCTACACCATCGATATCCTCTCTAAAAGTCATGGCCTTCCACCACGAATCTTTGACGTTTCTTTTTAATTCGATTCCCATAGGTCCGTAATCCCAACAAGAACCAAGTCCCCCGTAAATTTCAGAACTCTGAAAAACAAATCCTCTTCTTTTACAAAGGCTTACTAAATCCTGCATGTCTTCTAATTTTTTAATATTCATATTTTCCTCGTTTAATTATCTAACGTGTTATTTCCATTATAAAGAGCATTTATTTCTTCTGTGGTCAAAAGTCTATTCCAAATTCCTAAAGAGTCTATGGAACCATTAAATCGAGAACCAAACGACCCACTGTAAAAGCCACAGGGACTAATTTCATTCAAAGTTGGCAGTATAGTTCCAGTCGTTATTGAACTGTTGCTTCCAGCCAGGGTACCATTAACGTACAACTTTAAACCACCATCTCGATCAACTAAATAAACTAAATGGAACCAAGTATTATCTGTGCTAAAAACACTCGAAACGTTTAAGGTCACACCGGTAATGGATATTTCAACATCTCTTGAGCTGGGGTTGGAATAAATTTGAACATAGTCGGCACCGCAATCTAATTCTAGCAAATAGCCAATAAGCGCTTCATTTACATACATATTGGCCCAAAAGCCTATTGAGAAATCATTCGAAGAGCCATACGCCATACCAGACGAAGTTGTATTTCTTTGGTAGCTTGATGAGCCCATTGTGCTACAATCGACACTATTTCCATGCTTTCCAGTCGCATGATCAATCGGACCGAAAGAAAAAAGGTTATTTAAACTAAAATCATCGTTTCTATTTTCAAAATTTCCGGTTTCTTCAAATCTATAAAATGAGGCTATATCATTTTCTAGTGAATAAACCGTTGAGTCTGTATTGGAATCGTCATTACAGCTAGTACAATTATCATTATTAAAATCGGAATCAACTCCAGCCTTATCACCAAGAGTGTCTTTAAGTGCGTCACATGAAAAAAGCAGTAGGCATAATATAAGATATTTCATCAATTCTCCGCCAAAGTTAAATCGTATAATTTTTTATACTCACCACCAAGCTCCATAAGCTCAGCATGCTTTCCATCTTCGATTTTCTTTCCGTCTTTCATCACAATTATGCGGTCATAATTTTGAATTGTAGACAAGCGGTGAGCCACGGCAACAACTGTCTTATGACTGGCCACTTCATCCATGGCCTTTTGAACCACTTTTTCAGACTCATTATCTAGCGCGCTCGTAGCTTCATCAAATAAAAATATCGGACAATCACGTAAAAAGGCACGCGCAATAGTCAACCTTTGAGCCTGCCCACCAGAGAGCTTCGTCCCGCGATCTCCAATCATCGTCTGCAGACCATCACTAAGTTTAGAGATGTATTCTGCCGCATAACTCACTTCAAGAGCTCTATCTACTTGCGCCTTTGTATATTCATTTCCAGCCGTTAAATTTTCCAGAACTGTATCATTGAAAAGAAAAATATCTTGAGAGACAAGAGCGAATGCCTCTCTTACAGACTCAATTGAATAGTCTTTAATATTTTTTCCATCAACTAGAATCTCCCCTTCTTCCACATCATAAAGCCTAAGAAGAAGTGAAACTAATGTGGACTTACCTGATCCCGATAGACCAACTAATGCCACTTTTTCACCCTTATTGATAGTTAAGCTAAAGTCGCTAATTACCGCCCCTTTTCCATAGGAGAACGTTACATTTTTAAACTCAATAGAGTTTTGAAAATCTTTTAATTCAAGCTTTCCTTGATCCTCTTCTTCTTCCACTTTTAAAAGGTCGAAGATTCTTTTTGAAGCGGCTCTTGCTTGATTCATTTTAGCATTGGCCTTCGAATACTTTCTCACTGGATCCATAAAAAGTGCCAAGGCACCAACAAATGAGAAAAACTCTCCCACCGTAAGTCCACCGTCTTGGTGACGATAAAATGCAATTACAATAACTGTGGCAAAAGCAAATGAGCCCACAGTCTCAACCATTGGGTGAGAATGCTCCTCAGCTGAATTACTTTTTCGTTTATGCGCAAGATAATTATCCTGAGCTTTTCCAAAACGCTCAACCATATATTTTTGCAGGTTAAAAGCTTTAATAATCTTTTGCCCTACCAGCCCTTCAGCTGCATGATGAGTCATGTCTGCCGTATCTTCTTGTGCCCGAGCGACATAACGACGAATTCTTTTTCCTGTGACATTAAAGATCACAATAAAAAACGGAAGCACTCCTAAAATAATCAGAGTCAATTTCCAATCATGATAAAAGGCAACTCCAAGCAGACCAATCGCTGTAAGTGGTTCTCTTATAACTGAGAGGCCATGCATAAATGACTCTGCAAAAATCTTAGTGTCGTTAATCATTACAGATAAAAGATTTCCCTGCTTTGAGTCCGAGTAATAACTTGCCGGAAGTCTTTGTAATTTTTTATAAATTGCTCTTCGAATATCACAAGCTGCTTGATCCACTACCATTCTTGTTCCAAAAAAATGCCAGTATCGAAATGGATAGTTAACAATTCCAATCGCAATTAAAATTCCGGCTAATTCAAATGCCACAGCCTCTGTCGCATCCGGCTTAAAAATGCCGTCGATTACATCTTTTATGAAATACGCTTGATAGGCCTTAAGTAAGGCCAGCGGTACAGAACATAAGGTCGCGATTATCGCAGTTCTGAGGTAAGGTTTTAAAAATGGATACATTTGACGCAGAATTTGTAACATCCGCTGATTTTAGTTTTTTTCACGGTAATTGACAATGTGACGCGCTGTAAAAGCGTGACGATTTACAAGCTATTTGTTTAAATACTTTCATGATGAAAGCAATCTTCTTTGACCGTGACAACACCCTGATAATTGACTCCCATTACATGCATGACGTCAATGATCTGAAATTCTACCCAGATACCTTTGATGTGCTCTATGAATTAAAAAAACGAGGCTATCAATTCTTCATAATTTCAAATCAATCTGGAATTGGTCGAGGATATTTTACGGAAAAACAGCTGGAGGTCTTTCATAAGGCCATGCTAGATGAATTCGAAAAACATCATATCGAGTTTGTGGAGGTTGCTTACTGCCCTCACCATCCTAATGAAAACTGCGATTGTAGAAAGCCACACCCTAAGATTCTTTTAGAGCTAATGGAGCGCTATAACGTTGATAAATCAACTGCATACATGGTTGGCGATCGTGATTCAGACTATCAATGTGGAATAAATGCGGGCATCAATGCGATTAAAATTAAAGATGGGCATGAGCTTAAAAGATTACTAACAGAGATCAAATAACCAGTATCTACTCAAACAGAAGTTTCCAAGTCCTATAGTCAGCTTCAGTGAAGCCAAATTGGTAATTTAAGTAATTAAACGAAGCCCTCACCACCCCTTGGTTTATGTCTTGTAATTTTTCATAACTTTTATAAGGCTCTAAACTAAATTTTTTAAAAGTATGCTTAAATTTTCTTCCCACCTGATATTCCTGCGCTAGCTGGCGATTTTCCGAGAGAAATTCATCCATCTTTGAGGTGCATTCCAGGCAGCCAAAACCACCATTACTTATATCCAGAAGGCACAAATCGCTATCATCAAAAGTCTTCTGGCAAAACAAGCACTCCGAATAGTCAGGAGCAATCCCTAAATGGTGAATAATCTTGGTGAAAAAAAGCTGTAGATGAACCAAATAATCTACCTGATTCGACTCTACCGCCTTATCTAAATAAAAAATGGCATTACTTAAAACATTAAAAATACCTTCATGCTCGATACTTTCAGGATCATCACCTTCGCTTAAAGCCAGCTTCTGGACGATCTCTAAAAAGAACTGCGACAACATAAATGCTCGGTAATCATTGCGGATATATTTTGGCGCCCATAACACCTGATCCACTTTCGCGATACTTATACGAGAATCAAAATTTGAATTATTTTTATGTGGAGCGGATTTTTGCATCACAAAGCTTAGCATATGCCCTAGCTCAAGCAGCGTGCCTTTTTTGGATTTGCCTCCCCCCTGTCCTCCGTAGACATACAAGGACACCTTATGACCTCCACGGGTCAAGAGGTGAACAATCATATCTCGTTCTTTATAAGGAGTTTTTTGAAAGACCAAACCTTCAACTTTCATAGAGACAATATAGTAGAGATTGCCACTTATGACTAAGTCTTTTTCCCAGCCCATATAGAACACCTTTTAGAAATTCTTTCGGTTTAAAATAGAGAAAAGAGCGAGTATGTAAGTCATAAGAGCTCCCGTCTCTTCCGGCCCTCCCCACCATCTGCAGATAAAAATCCAAGTTTTCAACAACATAGGTGAAGTAAACTCTCTTAATCACTGGCAGGTTAACACCATGACTCACGACAGTGGTGGCCACGATTATATCCCACTCTTCCTCTTCATAAAGTTTTATAGAGAACTCATAAGCCTCACCTCCAACACAGCCCAGTACTTTCTTTCCCCTTGAGCGAAGATACGAAACGAGTTCACGAACTTCATCTCGATACTGACAGAAAACCAAACCAGTTCCCGCTTCCGATAACTCTAATAATTTTAAAACCGACTGCTTAGAGCGATGATAAACGATTCGCCGAGGTAGATTTTTTAAATTCTGATTTCCAAAATCCCAAATTCTCATCTGTTCATAAACCTCACCAAAGAGCTCTTTTGTTTTCTGCAATACTTCTTCACCAATAGTGGCGGAAAGTAGAATAACCCGAGGGGCCGTGGAGAGGTGCTCTTCAATAAATTCAAGCATAGATTCGCGAAAACTCTCTCCCCAATAAAAAAAGAGGTGAAACTCATCTAGGAGAATAATTCTGTCCCCGAGATCGAGGCTTCGAGCAAGCTCAGGCGTCGTGATCAAAAGCTTGGGTTTTAATGTAGGAATACTCTTTTGATCCTTAAAATTTCTAAGACATAAACAAGATATCTTCTTTTTCAGCGCAGAAAGATACACTTCTTCACAAAGTGCCCTTAGTGGGAAAACAAAAACAAATTCACCCTCAGAGCTTTTTATCCACTCTAATAGCCTGTAGGTTTTGCCCCAGCCTGGCGGAGCAATTAATAGATTGAGCTGTTTTACGCCACACATGAGAGCCAACGAATGCAAAGAGAAGAAAATTGCTCGTTTTATAACCCATTAAAATTACAGACATCCAATCAACGTCTGGTGCATAAACTTCAATTACTTAGACAAAATGGTAAAATGTCCTTATAAAGAGGAACTATGATACACAAAATTGAAAAAGTTTTAGATGAACAAATAAGACCAGCACTAGCCTCACACGGTGGAGACATCGAAATTGTTGATTACGATAATAATAAATTATTCGTAAAACTGTCTGGTGGATGCCAAGGTTGCTCATCTTCTAAAGCGACTCTTAAAGACGGTATTGAAAGACTAATTGTGGGAAAATTTCCAGGTCTAGTTGATGAACTTGTTGATATGACAGATCATGCAGCAGGTGACAATCCATTCATGTAAGCCTTGACGCCATAGTCATACGCCCACGAATTTTTTCAATCAAACTATAATCCAATTCAAACAAAGCGAAGTTCTCTCCTTCGCCACATTCTGCAACAACTTCGCCCCATGGGTCGATCACATAGGAATGTCCCCAAGTCTTCATCTTGTCGTTATGCTCACCCCATTGATCAGAAGCGATAACATAAGATTGATTTTCAATAGCTCTGGCCTTCAAAAGAGTTAACCAGTGGGCTTTCCCAGTCGGCACTGTAAAAGCAGAAGAGATGGTAAATACGTTCACACCTTTAGCGTAATATTTTCGATACAATTCTGGAAAGCGCAGATCAAAGCAGATACTTAAACCAAAATAAAACTGACCAATTTTAAAATCACTTAGCTCACTACCTTTAGTGTAAACCTTAGCTTCATCTAAAACCGTTCGATCTTGTGCTAGGTCAATCGTAAATAAATGAATCTTATCGTATTGGGCAATCAGCTCCCCTGCAGGATTAAAATTATAACTTCTATTTACAATTCCCGAGCCTTTTTTAGTCGCAGCACTTCCACCTAAAAGATAAACATTATGCTTTTTAGCGAGATCTGCAATATTTTGAAAATGCTCATTTCCCTCTTCAATCAAATAAGGTGTCGGTTTCGTCCCATCACTCATGGAATAAAAAACTTCCGGTAAAAAGACAGCTTCAAGTGCAGGCTGCTCAGTCTTAGCTGCATTTATAAGCTCAGAAATCTTTGCTAAATTTGTATTTGGATCTAGTTTTGAGCAAATTTGAATAATAGCAGCTTTCATAGTGGCCTTTTCTTCTGTCTTTTTAAGTTCACGTTGTTTATTATAGACCAAATGGCCAAAAAAATTATGACAAATTTAATTAAGATGTTAGCTGCCGTAGCTTTGATTACTTGGCTAGTTAAGTCTGGAAAGCTCGAGCTCTCGTTTGTAACGGAGATCATCAAAAACGATCCCTACCGAGTCCTTGCCGCTGTTTTATTTATACTTGTGGACCAAGTTTTTGTCGCACTAAGGCTAAAAATCATCATTCTTACCAAAGCGAAGGAAGTGATCTCCCTAGTTAAACTTCTCATCGTTAATTGGATCGGATTATTTTTTAATTCTGTCCTTCCCGGAGCCGTAACCGGCGACTTAGTTAAGATATTTTATATCCGTGATATGGATCGAAGCCTCCCTAAAGATTTTATTTTTCTTGGAGTTTTCATGGATCGCCTTATTGGATTGATCGGGCTGGTTTTTGTGGGAAGTATGTTCTCACTTTTTAGCTACTCTTCATTGGTCTCACTATCGCAAAATGTTGAATACCTTATTCATTTAAATCTACTTATCTTTGCAGCGATTGTGGTAGCAGCGATATTCTATCTCTTTTTCAGCGAACTTCCGTTAAAGATCAGTAAGAAGCTCCAAGCATTACCCGTTTTTAACAAAGTTATGCCGATATTTGATAGAGTTTGGCAGACATTAATTTTATTTAAACCAAGAATCTTTGAGATTTTTCTATGCAGTTTGGCAGTGCAATTTTTTTCCATGGTTATTTTCTGGTATCTTGTCGCTCCATACGCACAAGGCGCGGAGCTGGATTTTTTTAAGATTGCCTCTATTCTTCCGATGGGATTTATAAGTATCGCTCTTCCCATAGCACCAGCTGGCCTTGGTGTTGGGCACGCCGTATTTGAATCTCTCCTTGGTTTTTATGGTATTACCAATGGAGCTAACCTTTTTAATCTTTATTTTATTGTGGTTATGATCACGAATATAACTGGAGCAATTCCATATATTCTCTATAGCTCGAAGAAAAAAATAAATTTAGACGAAGTTAAAAACTAGAAATTAAAAATCTTACTTGAATCAACATGCCCATATTGAATTGAGCGATTTTTAAGTCTCTCCAGATTCAAAAGAAACCCGAGCTCTTCAACACTGTTATTAAGTTTACGAACTTTTTTAGATTCTTTCTTAAGCACAGAAAAAACTTCTCTTGGAAGAGTCACGATTCCATTTAATAAAAACCACTGATCGTTATAGTTCACAGCACGACCTAAAAAAAGATCATCTTCAACCAATGGAAGAGTCCCATTCTCTTTTGATAAAACAAACTTATCTGAATGGAGAATATCATTAATGATGATCTGCTTTCTAAAATTGATTTTTTTAAATAAAAACAAAGAGTAATTGATATTTTTTAAACTCAATGCAAGATCATTAGAATTATTTTCAAGATACTTGTCGATGAAATGACTTCCGTCCTCACGTTCGTAATCAAAAATATACCAATGATTAAAACTGTTCATACGAGATTCGTACTCTTCAGACTCTTCGTCAATCTTTCCAGTACGAGTAATAAAACTATCTTTGGCAGCTTTCAACTCATCATAATACTGGTCAGATGTATAAACAGAAAGAATCTTATCAAACTCATCTTGAACAATATTCATTACTCATCAACCTTAAGTACTGCAAGGAACGCTTCCTGAGGGATCTCCACGTTTCCAACCATTTTCATTCTCTTTTTACCCTCTTTTTGCTTCTCTAAAAGCTTTCTCTTTCTCGAAACGTCACCACCATAACATTTAGCCAAAACGTTTTTACGTAAAGCTTTTACTGTTTCTCTGGCAATAACTTTATTTCCAACAGCCGCTTGGATTGCGATATCAAATTGTTGGCGATCGATAATTTTTCTAAGCTTCCCAACAAGGACACGACCTTTATAATAAGAAGTTGAACTGTGACAAATTAAAGAAAGAGCATCAACTGGGTCACCATTTAATAGAACATCCAACTTCTCTAATTTCGAAGGCATATATTCTTTAAATTCATAATCCATAGATGCATAACCTTTAGAAATTGATTTCAATTGATCATAAAAATCAAAAACCATTTCACTTAAAGGTAGAAGATAAACGACTTGAACTCGCTCACTCGTGATATAATTAATATCTTGCTGAACCCCTCTTCTTTTTTGGCAAAGAGTAATAATCTGTCCGACAAATTCATTTGGAACGTGAATAGATATTTCAACAACTGGTTCAGAAATTGACTCAATAATCCCCATATCAGGAAGTTCCGCAGGGTTATCAATCATCATCTCTTCACCTGTCTTTGTCTTAACTTGGTAAGAAACCGAAGGTGCGGTTGAGATAAGGTGAAGACCAAACTCTCGCTCTAAGCGCTCTTGAATGATCGACATATGCAGAAGACCCAAGAACCCACAGCGAAAACCAAACCCAAGGGCTGTAGATGTTTCTGGATCATAAGTAAAAGAAGAATCGTTAAGGGCCAGTTTTTCTAGCGCTTCTTTTAACTCTTCATAATCATCACTTACCACCGGGAATATCCCACAGAAAACCATTGGCTTTACTTCTTCATATCCGGCAAGTGAAGGTGTAGTCTTTTTCTTATCATGGACGATAGTATCGCCAATTTTAATATCTCTAATAGTCTTAATACCACAGATGATAATTCCAACTTCACCCGCTCCAAGCTCATCGACTTCAGTATAAAATGGCTGATGAACCGCAAGCTTAATTACTTCATAGCTGATATTGGAGTGTTTAAAATAAATTTTATCTTTAACTTTAATTTTCCCTTCCATAACTCTAACTAAAATTTCAACCCCTCGATAGGCATCAAACCAAGAGTCAAAAATTAAAGCTTGAAGATCATTTTCAGGATTCCCGGTTGGAGGTGGGATTCTATCAACAAGAACATCAAGAAGTTCTCTTACTCCAAGTCCTGACTTAGCAGAAACTTCTGGAGCATTAGCCGCCTCAATACCAATGACTTCTTCAATTTCATTGCGCACTCTTTCAGCATCTGCATGAGGAAGATCAATTTTATTTAGAACAGGAATAATTTCTAAGTCGTTTTCAAGTGCCATATAAACATTGGCAAGCGTCTGAGCTTCAACACCTTGAGAGGCATCTACAACTAAAAGCGCTGCTTCACAAGAAGCAAGTGATCTTGAAACTTCGTAAGTAAAATCAACATGGCCTGGGGTATCGATAAGATTGAAATAGTAAGTCTCACCATCTTTAATATGCTTCAACCTTACGGTTTGGGCTTTAATAGTAATCCCACGTTCTTTTTCCAGATCCATATTATCAAGAAGTCGATCCTTCTTTTCACGATCTGTAATTGCGTTAGTCAACTCAATCAACCTATCGGCAAGGGTCGACTTACCATGATCGATGTGAGCAATAATTGAAAAATTTCTTATCTTTGATGTATCCATATTGGACAGCTAAGATACACAAATTATTGCGTATTTACTAGCCAACATTTTCAATGACGCATCGAAAAGGCATCGTTTTTTGGTTACGCAAACGTTTCTTTTGATAGAACCATCATATAGTAATCCAAAGCGGACTCCTTTGCCCTGATTGGAATAACATTGGCATAACCGCTAAATGCTTCTTCCTCGATCTCAGTGGTCTCGCCTTCTTCATTCTCTTCAACCTTTTTATGGGTAATTGAAATTTCATGATTTTCAATTTTAGACCTACGTTTGATCGCAAGTTCATAAGCTTCTTTAATATCTTGCGAGATAATGGTGTCAGCAATATTTTTATTAAGAATTGAATCAGAATCCAAATTAAGAAGATTATACATTTGGTTATTCAAGTAAATTAACTCTCCATTCGCATTAGCGATAAGAACATTTTTCTTAACCATATTAGCGAGGATATCAAATTTTCTACGCTCAACCGAAATTCTGTCTGTTCGCAGTTCTTCGAAATTTTTCATACTGGCGATCATCTTATTAAGCTCTTTGGCTAGCTCTCCAATCTCATCGTCTTTATTGTAATAGATCGATACGTCAAAGTTACAATCTTGTAGCTCCCTAACCGCATCGTTAATCTTCTTAAATGGCAAGGCAACATTACCAGGGATGACTAAACTTAAGAGAATCGTTGCAAAAAAGCAGATGATAAGGTCAATCAGCATATAGCGTCTGGTCTCTCCTACAATCTTTTTAATTTGTTTATCTCTTTCTTGGTTTTGATGAAACTGGATATCTTGAATTTGAGAAAATGATTCCAGAATTTTGTCCGCAAGTTCACTAATCGCCACTTGTCCAGCATTGTCCCTGATATCATAAGGAGAGACCTTGCTCAAAATTGTTTGAAGTGAGTCTATATATCCGATCATTTTCGAAATCGTGGTTTTTACTTCCACACTTTCATAGAGAGCATCTAAGTTTTGCAGTTGATCTTGAAAGTCTGAACATAAAGCTTTTAATTGCTCTAGATCATCTTCTTTGGCCCTATTAGTAATAATCTTCTTTTGAAGCTTAATAATTTGAACCGCAGAAATACTAATCTCTTCAGAAAGAATAGTGTTCTGATTTGTATTTTGAGTAATCGTTTCAATTTGCTCGTTGAGTGAGTTCAAGAAATAAAATATTGTGAATCCAATAAATAAAACCATGATATTGGCCACACCAAAACTAAATGCAATTCTCTTTTTTAACGATAAATTCATAGATTAACTCTCTGCTAGATCCGAAAATAACTTATTAAAGTTCTTCTCAGAACCAACTAAAACAACAACATCATCTTCATCAATAATGTCCATTGGAAGTGGACTATCATTAATTTCAACTCTAAATGAAGACTTCCCGTCCTCAGTAATAAATGGAACTCTTTTTTGAAGAGCTACAATATTTAATGAATAATTTTGTCTGATCTGACTCTCAACCAAAGTTCTGCCAGCGAATTTTTTCCCTAGTCTCAGTTCAACAATCGAGTAACCGGCTGCAAAGTTGTAGCGCTGAAGAACGTGAGGGGCAACAATTTTGGAAGCAACAATTTCTCCCATTTCCTCTTCGACTCGAATGATTTCTGAAGCCCCTATTTCTTTTAGTACGTGCTCGTGAAGATTAGTTGTGGCCCTGGCAATAATTTTACCGACCCCAAGTTTTCTCAAAAGTGCTACCGCAAGAATACTAGTTTCAATATTATCCCCGATTGCAACAATGGCGACATCAACATCTGTAATATTCGTTCCTCTAACAGCTCTCTCGTTGGTGATATCGACTTTAATGGCGTGAGTAACTCTCTCTTTGATTTTTTCAACCAACTCTTCTTTATTATCAATCGCAATTACTTCCGCACCTTTTTCAAAAAGTCTCGTGGCCGTTTTCGCTCCAAAAGTTCCCAATCCAATTACTGTTACAATCATAAATCAACCTATCATTATTCTACCCTCAGGGTAGTCAACATTACCTTTATCTTTATTTTTCTGCCCTAATGCAAGCGCTAAAGTAAGAGGACCAACTCTTCCAATAAACATGACAAATATTATGGCAAATTTTCCTGCACTTGATAGTAGCGGCGTTACTCCAAGGGACAAACCTACTGTCGCAAAAGCACTAACGACTTCAAAAAAGATTTTTAAGAATTCTAATTCCGGCTCTAATCGCATAAGTAAGAGAATAAAAAAGCTTACAATGATTAACGAGATCACAATAATAGCGATCGCCCTAACAACAACGAGGTTAGGTACTTTTCGGTCAAAAAACTCAACCTTATCTCTTCCTTTTAAAGTTGCTTTTACCGATTGAAAAAGAATGGCAAACGTGGTGGTTTTAATTCCACCACCGGTCGAACCAGGACTTGCCCCGATGAACATAATCAAGGTAAATAAATAAATTGTGTGAGGGTGAAGCGCACCAAGTGGAAGCGTATTGAAACCTGCAGTTCTAGTGGTCATCGACTGAAAGAAAGCGACCTGTACTTTTTCCCAAATTGAAAGATCGTCTAAGGCGTGTAGGAATTCACTAAAAAAGATATAAATCGCCACCATAAACACCAGTGAAATGCTCGTGGTTAAAAAGATCTTACTGTGAACACTTAAATTAATTATTTTTCCACCTTTGAAAGTGATGTATTCAAGCTCTTTTAAAACGATAAACCCGAGTCCCCCTAGAAAGATTAGAGCCGAAATCGTCATATGTACCATTGGTACTAATTGAAAACCTTCAAGTGAATCATTAAAAAGAGCAAAGCCCGCATTACAAAATGCAGAGACACTATGAAAGATTCCATAAAAAAGAGCTTCCCCAAACTCATAGCCTTCCATGTTAAAAGCTAAGGTAAGAATCGTTGCTCCAATAAGTTCGATGACCAGCGTGTATTTAATGATATTGATAATCATCTGGAGTAAATCCTCCAAAGATGAAATATCCAATAAGTCTTGCATCAGGACTTGATCGCGAACTGCAAGGGATTTTCCTAACAAAATAGTCATGGAAGAGTAGAGTGTCATATACCCTAGCCCACCGATTTGAATCAGAATAAGAATGACCACCTGACCGATAAAGCTAAAATTATCTGCCACCGACATTGTTGCTAGACCTGTAACACAAGTAGCACTTGTAGCAGTAAAGAGTGCATCTACTAAACCGATGCTCTTTCCAGGCGCCGCAGAAATTGGAAGTAATAGTAAAAGAGTTCCAAAGAAAATAATCCCTAAGAAGGAAAAGATAACCAATTGAGCAGGAGCTAATTTTATTTTTTCTAAAACACCTATTCCGATAGTTGGTTGAGTATTTTCTGGCTTAACTTCTTCATCGATATCAAAGGGAGAATCGTAGATAGAAAGTATACTTGAAAATAAGTGAACGGCAGCTAACCAAAAAGTAAATTGAATATCACCGTAAGTAAAAAACATAGGAATAATGCAGATGACAGAGAAAATATATTTCCTAATAAACTCATCAGTATTTTGTGCTTTTATATAATAAGAAAGAACAGAAATGAGCACCACGAATGGAGCCATGGCCGTAAAGACTTCTAATAAAGATTCCACTACGACAGAACTAATCCACGAAGTCTCTATTGAAGTATTAGCGTAAAAGGAGTAGAGAATGATAAAAATTCCATTCAAAACTAATTCCACGAAAAATGGGATATTTTGGTACAATCTCGTCATATATATATAATTTTACGTGATTTTGAATGTTTTTCTAACCGAGCAAAATGGTACTTATGAATAAGTTTAAAATTGAGCATATTGATCCACTTGGACAAGGCGTATTTAAAAACAAAGATGAAATTTACTTCATTCCAAAAACTTTGCCTAGTGAAGAGGGCCATTTTGAAATTCTGCAGAGAAAAAAAGGTGTCCACTTTGCTCAAGTAACGCAATTGACCTATACCTCCCCTAATAGAATAGAGCCTGACTGTTTTCATTATAACCAGTGTCCAGGTTGCCATTTTTTGCATACGGACTATCAGACCGAACTCGACATAAAAAAAGCAACTTTTGAAAGGTGGTTACAGAACTTTGAGCATCCCGAAATTGAAATCATGCAAAGTTTAAAACGGCTTCACTACCGCAATAGAATTCAACTTCATTATGAGGGGGAATTAATCGGCTTAGTTGATGCACGCAAAAGAGCAATTGTCCCCATTTCAAAATGCCAAATCATGCTTCCAGAACTGAAAGAGGCATTTGATAAGTTTTTAGGAAGCTGGAAATCGATAAGGAAAAAACAGCAACAGCCTAAAAAAGGTCATGTGGAACTCTACTTTATCAACGATGAAGTTAAAGTCAGTTGGAATCAAAGATATGCAGCTGGAGGTTTCACCCAAGTTCACGGCGCCTTGAATGAGCAAATTAAAGACTGGATTAAGTTAAATTACGACAACAGACAAAATGGTTTGCTCGAATTATTTGGAGGTGACGGTAATCTGAGTAGCAAACTCAACTTTGATTATCGAGTCTGCGTTGACCTCTATCAAGAATCAACTCTAGGAAAAGTTAGCCTAAACTTATTTGAAGAAGAGGCATTACAAGATTTTATCTCAAAGGATGATCGAATCTTTAAAACATTATTTATTGATCCACCAAGATCAGGGCATAAACAACTGAGTAGCTGGGTGGAGCACTATAAACCGGATCAAATACTTTATATGTCCTGCAATCCTGTGACTCAGATAAACGATATCAAGCCTATCTTAGAGGATTATGAAATCAAATCGGTTTTACTGATCGATCTATTTGCGAGCACCTATCATTTCGAAAGCATCATTGCAATGCAGCGAAAAGAAACTAGCTTTTAAATTCCTGTTTAATTTTATACAATTAGCAAGAATAGAGACCTCGGAGGAATGATGCGTTATCTCTTAATTTTAGCTTTTTTACTTTCATGTGCGTCAAAGAAAGAAGAAGTAGATCTCAGCAGAAGAAAAGCGGAAATTTATTATAATCAAGGAACTCAAGATCTCGTAAGCAAGCGTTATACGGATGCTTTAAAAAATTTATTAGAAGCTAATAAACTCGTAAAAAACGATAGCAGATATTTAAATAATTTAGGGATGGCCTATTTTTTCAAAAAGCGCCCACAGATTGCAATCAAGTACGTGAAGAAGTCTATCGAAATCGACCCTAAAAATACGCAGGCAAAATTAAACTTGGCCTCTCTCTATATGGACCAAAATCAGTACGACTTGGCCAAAAAGAATTTTGAAGTTGTTTTAGAGGACTTAACTTTTCAGCAACAATTTAGAACTTATTACAACTTAGGTGTTCTTTCGCTTAAACAACGTAACATTCGACAGGCATTGAATTTCTTCAAGCAGTCTATTGCTGAAAATGAAAACT
>JAYZFM010000033.1:0-41389 GCA_036336775.1 Bdellovibrionota bacterium
TTTAAGAAAGGCTTAAGCTTTAGGCCATTAATGCCGAGTATTTACACCTACAACAAAACACGAGGAGTCGTTATTGGACAACTTTCGCGTTTTGAGAGTAAAGACCAACCATTGATTCGTTGATTTGTAACATCTCCGATCGGTCTCGAAATCAAAGAAAAGACTGAAACGAAAAAGGAGAAATGTTATGAACACTAATGAGAATCTATCACTAAAAAATTCAGAGAAAAAAGTAGAGCACAAGCCGGTTCAACTTAATGTTGCACCTACTAAATCATTAAGACCTCAAAAATCTATGATGAGAGTTAAAAGTGTTCGACCTAATCGAGTAAAAGGATTAGAGAGACTACGAGTTAACAAGTTCTAGGCATCTTACTCTATTTGATACAGACAGTTTTGATATTTAAAAACTCGTAAAATCCATAGTGAGATAGCTCTCGCCCATATCCACTATTCTTAATTCCACCAAAAGGAAGACGAGGATCAGATTTTACGAAATCATTCACAAAACAAGACCCACTTTCAAATCTTTCAAGGGCCAAACTTCGCGCATAATCAGTATTGCTAGAAAAGATCGCTCCCCCAAGACCAAATTCAGACTGATTTCCTAATTCAATGGCCTCATCATCAGATGATGCCTCAATTAAAGAAAAAACTGGTCCAAACAATTCATCATCAAAGGCAGGCATTCCCGGATTAATATTCTCTAAAACCGTAATCGGATAGAAAGCACCCTTATCTTTTGGTGCTTCGCCTACGATCGTTTTTTTAGCTCCAGCTTTTACACTCTCCTCAATCTGCTGAATCAGCTCATCACGAATAGATCCACTGGATAAAGGACCCATTTGAGTTTCCTTCTCCATAGGATCACCAACCTTCGTCTCTTCAATTTTCTTTTGAAGTTTTTGACGAAACTCCTGATAGATATCTTTATGAAGAATAAATCTCTTCGCGGCGATACAACTTTGCCCAGCATTCTGAACCCTACCATTAAAACAGGCCTCGACTGCTTGCTCAATATTAGCATCAGCTAAAACGATGTAAGCGTCATTACCACCTAATTCTAAAACTGATTTCTTTAAATATTTTCCGGCGGCAGCGGCAACAGCACTACCCGCTCCTGAACTTCCAGTTAATGTCACAGCTCTGACTCTTTTATCTGCAATAATAGACTCCACTCGATTTCCCGGAACTAAGACCGTTCGAAAAACATGCGGAGGATAACCAGCATCCATATAGAGTTTTTCTATTGCCAGGGCACAACCAGAAACATTTGATGCATGTTTTAGGAGCCCTACATTTCCGGCCATTAAATTAGGAGCGGAAAAGCGAAAGACTTGCCACAAGGGAAAATTCCAAGGCATTATAGCTAAAACGATTCCAATCGGCTCATAAGAGACTAAAGCTTCTCTAAAATTATCGTTTTCGAATTCTTCAAGCTTTAAAAAGTCTTTTGCATGTTCAGCATAGTAACGACATACCCATGCACATTTTTCAACTTCTGCGATCGCCTGTTTTAGTGGTTTGCCCATCTCACACGTAATCAGTTCACCAAGCTCTTGTTTTCTTTCTTCCAGCAGATCAGCAAGTTTATTCTGAAGGAAGGCACGTTTTTGAATGTCTGTTGTTTTCCATGAATGGAATGCTCCATCGACCTCTGATATTATCTCGACAACTTCCTGTTCTGAATGGTCAGCATACTCTTTAATGAGTTCAAGATTTGCAGGATTAATTGATTTCATAGACTCCTCTTTGATCGATAGTTTTAGCTAAAGGCTAACAAAGGAGGTCCTAATTGTCTTGTGTAGAAATCTTCATAGTTCATTGTTCTTTGGATGGTAACTCACCATGCACTTATTGGGGTTTGAGTATGTTTGGTAAAATGGGACTAGAACAATGCTTGGGCATTGTTCTTTGGATGGTAACTCACCATGCACTTATTGGGGTTTGAGTATTTTTGGTAAAATGGGACTAGAACAATGCTTGGGCATTGTTCTTTGGATGGTAACTCACCATGCACTTATTGGGGTTTGAGTATTTTTGGTAAAATGGTGAGTTACTTATATTTTTGAGAGAGTTTTTCCAGGTCTTTGATCTCTCGATTACGAATTGCTTCGAGTTCCAAAAGTTGTCTTTCTTGCATCTTTTGTAGATGTTTTTTCCTAATATCAAATGAAAGCCTAGTTACTTTAATTCTAAAATCGACTAGCAAATATAGGCAAAGAGACTTCTCTTTTTTCGTAAGTTTCTTGCGCACTTCCTTCTTCTCTCCGGCTCCACCGATGACCATTGAAGAGTACTCCCCAGAGCATTCTTGTTCTTTGTTTCTTATATACTCTGATGTTATGCCCCCTATTTCTTCCATTTCACTGACATAGGTCTCAACATCCGATTCACCCAACTTCTTCAACTTATCCAGGATTTCATCCTGAGAAATTTCTGCAGCTGCAATGACACTATAAAAACCAAAAAGAAGTGCTAATACTTTAAACAAAATAATCTCTCCATACTCTCTTCTCACCACTGTATTCTTGCATAAAACTCTCAAGTTCATTTAATAAATGGTCAACTGGAAAGCCAACAACATTAGAATAACTACCCTCAATTCTTTCGATAAAGGATAATGCGAAAGATTGGATGCCGTATGCACCGGCTTTATCCATCGACTCTTTCGTATCAAGATAAAGTTCCATTAATTCAGGAGAAATTTCCCTGAAGAAAACTTTGGTTTCCACTGAAAAGTTTTTATGCTTAGAACCTGCAACAATCGATACTCCAGTATAGACTTCATGGGCTCTCCCACTTAAAGATCTAAGCATTTCTCTGGCATGCTCTCTTGAAGTAGGTTTTCCCAATACTTTGTTGTCCAAAACCACGATTGTATCTGACCCCAGAACCACATCATTCAAAGACAAATCTTTGGCCACGGCCCTTGCTTTTTGAAAAGCGAGATCTTCCACTAAAAGCCTAGGCTCAGTCTGTGAACTAACTTCCTCTAAGTCAGCGGGTTGGATTTTAAAAGGAACATAAAGGGTTTTCAGCAGCTCTTGGCGTCTTGGTGACTGGCTAGCGAGTACGAGAGAGTAAATATTCTTGTCCATATCTTAACGTCCATAAGTAGTATTGAGTGTCAGACATTTCGCGTACCAAAAGTTGCTTGGCACCAAAATAGTTCTTTATCTTATTATAATGTAGTACGAGAGATCTTTCAAAATATCTTGGTCCAAACTCTTCAGTCTTATATTTTTTGAAAACAAAATCCATATTTTTTAGAATCGTAGTTTCTGTTCTTCGAACATACTCTTTGGCGAACTTTAATCGCCTAGTTAGTTCATCCTCTGAATCCTTGTTCCAAACTCTATAACCATAATCAGTGGCAATCTGGTCATTTGAAATATCTGGATTTAAAAAAGATAGAGAATACTCTTTAATCCAAATTTCTCTTGCCAACCAAAGACTTGGTGTTCGCTTGGTAAAGTTGGCCACGGCCTGTAACCTTCGCGACTCGCCCTTAAAAGAAAAAAATGCTCTACCATCAGGTGCCATTTCATGCCACTTCTCGTCTTCTATAAGTTCTTCTTTTGAATTTTTATATCCTCGAAAACTTAGTGACAAACTTTGATGACGATTATCCAAACTTAAAAAGTCAGAGTAAGAATTTTGTTTTCGAAAAATAGTTTTCCCCTTAACTCCATAATAAATATCCAGATGAGTGTTAAGAGACTCGAAGCCGGCGTTGGGAGTATAGACAAAAATTCTGGTGTTACGTTTTGCAAGCTTGTTGCTATTTTCATAGATAATATCGTTTAGAGCCTTGTATTGAGAAACATACCCAGGATTTTTGACGATAGCATATTGTAGTTTTTGCTCATCACTAAAACCTCGAAACTCTTCAATTGAGTAGTATTCACGATTTGCTTTTAAAATTTTTAGAGGGTGAAAGCCCAGATCCGTTTCTGGGAGATTGAGGTCTTTGAATTTTCCACTTTGTCTCACTCGATAGCTTGCATACCCATAATTATGCCTAAGAAAAAACTGAACTTCTGTTTTGGACAAATTCACCTCATTGAAGCTGATTGAACTACTTGCAGACAAGCGAATAAGTGTGCCATCAATCAATAGTGCCCAAAGACCAGAGTCCTTTTCCGTTAAAATCTCATCACCTTCTCGAATGATACTTAAATGCTCAACAGAGTTTTTTCGCACCCCGCGATACTTTAAACAATAACCGATACATTTTATGACTCTCCCCACAACTTCTCTGTTAGTGGCCTCGCGAAATATTTGACGCCAGTTGGGATTTTCATCTTTTATTTTGCGATTTTGGCGCCAGGTTTTAAAATCAAGCCATTCAAATTCATCTAATTGTTTCCAATCAGTAAGTTCTCGCTTCTGATTTCGAAACCTTAGACCTTCCTTATCAAAGTTCTCTTCATCAACGTTGAAATTTTCTTTTCCGCGGGGACCACTACTTAGAAGCTCATAAGCTTTTATAAGCGAAGCATCAGAAGAGTCGAACGCAAAAGCGCTCTGACATAAGATAGAATAACATAATAAAAAGGCCCTCATATTAAGCTTATCGTCCAGTAATTCTAATTGTTTACTATTCAAATGAATGGGAATTTGTTATGCTTTGCAAGGCAATTTTTACCGTAAATTTTTAATTTTTAGGAGTCTTCGTATGGAGCAGAATCAAGAACTTGATAATTTCTCTTTTGTAAATTCAGAGAAAAGTATTTTGAAGTTCTGGCAGGAAAACAAAATATTTGAAAAATCGCTGGAGAAAACCAAAAACAACGCTCCTTATATTTTTTATGATGGTCCTCCTTTTGCAACGGGACTTCCCCACCATGGGCATTTAGTCGCTTCCACAATCAAAGATATCATACCCCGCTACTTCACTATGCAGGGTCGCTATGTGGATAGACGATTTGGGTGGGATTGCCACGGTCTTCCGATTGAACAACAGATCGATAAAAAATTTGGTATGAGTGCTAATGATTACGTCGCTGAAAATGGAATTAAAGCTTATTGTGATGCTTGTCGTGAAATCGTTCTGACCTACACTTCTCAATGGGAGAAGACTATAAGTCGCCTAGGTCGCTGGGTTGATTTTGAAAACGACTACAAAACAATGGATCTTGATTTCATGGAATCTGTTTGGTGGGTTTTCAAACAAGCTTGGGACAAAGGGCTTATCTACGAAGGCTTTAAAGTTGTTCCTTATTCAGTGGCCCTTCAAACTGGACTTTCTAATTTTGAGGCCACCTCAAATTACCAAGACGTGCAAGACCCTGCTGTCACGATCTTATTTAAGATTGAAGGATCAGATGAGCATTTAAGTGCTTGGACTACTACTCCTTGGACGTTGCCTTCAAATATGGCACTAATCGTAAACAAAGAAATTGATTATGTTTTAGTCCATGAAAAAACGAGAGATGTGAAATTCTACATCGCAGAAGCTAGAGTTGAAGCCTATAAAAAAGGTAATGACTTTGAGATTCTTAAAACAGTAAAAGGCTCAGACTTAGTTGGTCTCAAATATGAACCGCTTTTTGATTACTTCAAAGACCAGAAGGAAAATGGTGCTTTCCAAGTTGTAAGTGATGATTATGTTACGACAAGTGATGGTACAGGTATTGTTCACTCGGCTCCAGCTTTTGGTGAAGACGATAATAGAGTTTTAAAAGAACACAATATTTCAGCATTCGCGCTTCCATTAAATGCAAAAGCTGAATTTACTTCAGAAGTAACTGACTTCGCGGGACAATATATCAAAGATGCTGATAAAAATATCATCAAGCACCTTAAAGATAATGGAAAGTTATTCCACCAATCAGTACTCGTTCACAGTTATCCTTTCTGCTATAGAACTGATACGCCGTTAATTTATATGGCCATGCCACAGTGGTATTTGAATGTAGACCAAATCAAAGACGATATCCTTGCTTCAAACAAAGAGATCTACTGGGTTCCAGATCATATTAAAGAGGGACGTTTTGGAAAATGGCTTGAAGGAGCCAGAGACTGGGCGATTTCAAGAAAGAGATTTTGGGGAACCCCGCTTCCAGTGTGGAAAAATGAAGAGACAGGAAATTTTATAGCTGTTGGGTCGGTTGAAGAACTAAAAGAGCTTTCTGGTATAAAAGTTGAAGACCTACACCGTGAAGTTGTCGATGAGATTACTTTCACTAAAGATGGTGAAGCTGGAGTTTATAAAAGAATTGAGGATGTATTCGATTGCTGGTTTGAATCAGGATCCATGCCTTATGCTCAAATCCACTACCCTTTTGAAAACAAAGATGTATTTGACAATGGTTTTCCAGCTGAGTTTATTGCTGAAGGACTGGATCAAACAAGAGGTTGGTTTTATACCTTAACTGTACTCTCCTCGGCTCTATTTAAGAAGCCTGCTTTCAAGAATGTTATCGTTAACGGAATGGTAATGGCCGGTGATGGTAAGAAGATGAGTAAGCGCTTAAAGAACTACACTGAACCAGATATTATCATGGAAAACTTTGGAGCTGATGCTCTAAGACTCACTCTGATAAATTCGGGTCTAGTGAAAGGTGAAGAACTACGTTTCACTGATGAAGGTGTAAAGGACATGGTAAGAAGAGCGCTTCTTCCATGGTACAACTCTTTTAAATTCTTTATGACCTACGCTAAAGTGGATAACTGGAGCGCAAAAGAGAACCTAAAACTTGGTGATAATATCACTGACCGTTGGTTAATATCTAAACTGCAAACTTTAACTGCAAGTGTAACCAAAGAGATGGAAGCTTACAAGCTCTACAATGTCGTACCGCAATTGTTTAACTATATTGAGGACCTTACAAATTGGTATATTCGACTCAACAGAAGACGCTTCTGGGAAGACCAATTAAGTGATGACAAATGTCACGCCTATTCAGCGCTCTACACAGCACTTCTTGAGATGTCGAAAATAATGGCGCCATTTGCACCATATTTATCTGAGCATATTTTCTTAGAGTTAAAAACTTTTGGACAAGAATTACCTGAGTCAGTGCATTTATGTGATTATCCTAAAGCTAACGACGCCCTAATGGATTCAAACCTGGAAGATTCTGTTATTAGGATGCAAGAGTTGATTTTACTAGGACGTCAAAAGAGAAACCAAGTTCAAATTAAAGTCAAAACTCCATGCGCGGCTCTTGATATCATTCATCAAGATCAAACTCGCTTAGATGGTCTAGCACAGCTTGAGGACTATATTAAAACAGAACTAAATGTTAAAACTATTAATTACTCTACAGATGAAGATGGTCATATAAATCTTTTTGCTAAACCGAATTCAAGAGTTCTAGGAAAAAGATTGGGGAAAAACTTTGGACCTATGATGGGAAAAATCAAGGCTCTCAAAACAGCAGATCTAAAAGCATTTGAGCAAGCTGGTACCATTGAGATTGATGGAATCACTATGGATACTGAAGATATCTTTGTTTATAGAGAACCTAAAGACGGTTCAAATGCCTTATCTAATCGTTGGATCACAATTGATTTAGATACCAACCTTACTGAAGATCTGATTGATGAAGGACTGGCCAGAGAAATAGTTAACCGTATCCAAAGGTCACGTAAAGATCTTGGGTTCAATGTAGAAGATAGGATTAATATCTACTACTCTGGTGATCCAAAACTTATCGAAGTCATTGAAAAACACCGTGACTATATTGCAAGCGAGACTCTGACAGTAGAACTTGCAGCTCAAAGCGGTTCTGATACTGATGCCATCGATTTCGAAATTGAAAAAATGAAGCTTGGATTAAAGCTTGAGAAACGTTAATTTTCAAAATTTAAGATTCTTAATTGGCTGCCTGGGTTTGATTATCTCAACTCAGGCCATGCCTTATACATTGAATGATATTGAACTTTCTGATTACGAATTTAACCGATATGTAAAACCCCAATTGATTAGTATTTCTCAGGACTACCAATCGTTACTGCTACAAGTTAATCCGCAAGTTTCTGGTAGTAAGCCATTCTTTAATATCTACCGCGACCTTATCCGCTATAAATTAGATCTGGAAAAATATTGTTTAAAAAAAGACGTTAATCTTGAATGCCAAGAAACGATGGAGAAAACTCTTAAGACGATAAGAAGTGGTCTTCCTCACCTTCAAAAAGAGCTTACATTTACTGAACAAGAAAAGGTCGAGCCTAATATTATGCTGGAAGCCTTTGATTCACAGTCTAAATTTTTCAATAGTTTTTCAGCGCTAGAGATGAAGACTCAAAATATCTACTATCTCTATCTAGCCCGCACTGATGTAAAAACAAGAATAAAAGACTTAACTAAAGAAATTGAAGTCTCGTTCATCATTTTTAATGATTATATTTTAAAGTCGACAGATAAGAAGTTTTACACCGAATTTAAAGCATTCTGGAGCGATTTCATAAAGCCCGTTGTTCTATTAATTCTTCCTCATAGTGATCAAGATCTGTTTATCCAAAAGATTAACGATTTTAACCTGAGGCTAAATTTTCTCAATGTAGTACTAACAAAAAGAAATCACCCTATCACGAAACAAACTAAGACTCTTGTCACGATGATACACAATCGTTGGAATAATATTTTAAAAGTCTCTCTTAAACGTCAAAGATAGTAAGTAATATTCAAATACGCGTGTTCTGTATCTTTAAAAATACCGTAACCTGAAAAACTAGCGTCATCAGGAATCATATATTCCAATATTCCAGCATTTATTTTAAAAACTTCCATGAACCGTTGCGAGTAATCAACTTGAATAAATCCCTCTTGATTACCTTCTAAGTCATACATTGCTGATAAGATTAATTGTTTCGAGTTGAGGTCATTAAAGTTTAATCTCCAAGCTAAGAAAATATCATTGGCCAGTGGAAAACCTGCTTGATTTTCACCGCCAGCATAATATTGATACTGGTATTCAGCGATAAGACTCGAAGACAAATTACCAGACATCTCTAGCGGTCTTTCGTAGCCAATAGCAAGAGTTGAGAAATCTGACGGTGTCACCAAATCATCAGGATCAGATGATTCTTCCAAAGCTTGTTGAGCAGTAAATATCTCTGTTTCCGATAAATAGTATGAATGTGATAAGGACAATTTTAGTAAATCATCACCAATAGGTCCGACTAGATTGACTCCCGTTAAATACCTTTCAAAAAAGTACGGAGTATTAAATTTAGTACCATTCGGGATCGCATTATCAAGAGTGATATTATAATCATCTGTTCCAACAATTGCTCTTGTTCTATCAATACCTTTTGTGATCACTATAGTTGCATCCCAATCGCCGAACATACCTTCCCAAGAGATTAAGAAATGATCATCCCAATTTGGTTCGTCATCTTTTGAACCCATCCAAATTGCGGTATCTAAATTTGTATCCAAGTTAATTCTTGAGTTACTTCCTGGTAGCACGGGTCTCGTTGGATTAGGCAGAAAGTAAAATGATAAATATCCACCCAGTTTTTCTGCTGAGACCCCAAGTGCAAGCTCTCCCATTTTTTCAGCATTTACAATAGAAACATCAAAAATTCGGGCATTGATGGTGTCTAGAGGATTGAAGGCATCCATATTGGAAAAATTAAAAATTTTATACCCAACTTGAAAATTGTATTTCGAGGCCAGAAGTTTTGAATAATTTAAATCCTCAGGCCAGAACAAATTTCGATTTGGATCCTGATCATCATATCTAGCGGATACGATCGCTTTTAACAGTCCTCCGCCCAACTCTTTCTCTGCATGGATTCTTGCTTTAAATGCACGTTGATTCTCAAAAGTTTCATCGTCATCATCATCCGCAAATTGCCTAAGTTCCATGGTGAATTCAGTAGACTCAATTCGCCAAGGTTTAGCTGGCTCTGGTTTCTTCTTTTTCTTTTTCTTTGCTTCTTTCTCGACTCTCTCTTCAGGGAGGTCTAATTCAAGATCAAGATCATCTTCAGCTAAAGTTGGAAG
Source organism: Bdellovibrionota bacterium (assembly GCA_036336775.1). GTDB lineage: Bacteria > Bdellovibrionota > Bacteriovoracia > Bacteriovoracales > Bacteriovoracaceae. The sequence goes on from JAYZFM010000033.1 coordinate 9,965, forward strand.
TCCAATGAATAGGAGAAATAGAGGGAGATATCTCATCTCTTGAGCGCTCCCTTTGAAAATTTATTATCAGGATAATTTCCACCTAACTCTCTATTCGTCCAACGAATGATGGATTTTTTATTAGTCTGTTTGTTATCCATTTCAATACTGGCAGGTCTCCAAAAAGTCTTACCTCCCACTTTAAATTGCTTATAACCCGCATAAACAGCTACTTTCAAAAGCTCTCCACTTCTATCAAAAAATTCTATTTTTTCAGGAGAAAGATAGTTCATATTGATCGTCACAACTGTTTTGGAATAAGTTGAATCTTCTTTAGCCATTCGTTCATAAGAATAGTTCTTCCCTACGTTTTTAAGATTAGAATAATTATACTTTTCAAGCGCAGGTTTTCTTAAATCTTCAAATGTAAATTCACTACCCATAAATGAATTGGACTTACTCTTAGAAGTAATCCTTCTAGTAAGTCTTGCTGCTGGCATATATATCCATTGTTGATCATCTTTTTCATCGTAACTCCAAGTAAGAAGTTTCGTTCCAGCAATATCTTTGGGAAGAACAAACTCTAAAAGAGACTTATCACCTTCTTTCGTCTCAATTCCTAAAGAATTCATTTTTCTGGTAATTGATACGTCCCCATTTATTAAGATCATCTCCATATCGCCACTTTCACCTTTATATCCGTGATTCGACTCAGAAACCATCTTCGCTAATTCATTTGCATCTTTGGGAGCGGCAAAACTCAGGGAAACTGCTAGTAACATAAAAACAATGCTTATTTTTCTCATAAACTCTCCTAAAATATTAACCCCATCCCTAAATTGATACGGACATTGTCTCGAAAAAACTCAGGTTCCTTCGTTAAAGTGAAATTTGTTTTATACTGACTAGCTTTTACGCTAGTTTCAAAATCATCGTACTGATAAGTAGTGATAGAAAAACGACTTATCAACTCTTTAGTGTTAAAAAACCTAACTCCGATACTTGCTGCAATGACATTGTACTCTTGAGTCGTCTCAATCTCATAACTACTATCAGTTGATTCAGTGTCCTCGTAACGAAGAAAAAAGACGTCTTTAGTCTGTAAACTCATCGCACTGACAAAAGGTTGAATTCGCAAAGATTTTGTAAACGTATTTATATTTAAGGAAACTCCTCCCCCATAACTTAGACCTTGAAGCTTTTCTTCAATATCGTAATCGTCTTTCTGCTTATAACTGTTTGTGACCAACCCATAACCGATGACCGGAAATAAACTGATAGAGACGGGCCAATGAGGCATGATTTCTTTTTCGATCGAGATAAGAAAATTATGCTGAGTATAGGTCTGTTTAAAGTCTGCTGAAGTAAAACCAGCTGTGGATGAAGTCTCATAATGCTCAGCCTTGGTTTTGGAGATTTGATAATCAAAATTTAAATACCAAGAGCCTAGAAGACTTTGCGCGGGAAGACTATCCTGCGAAAATGCTTGTCCGCCAGACAACAACATCAAGAATAGCATCACCCATTTAAGCCTCATGCCTAAGAAGATCCTTTTTTTAAGTACTTGCATATAATTTTAATCGTATAAAGATTGAACGGCCAGTGTAAGATATTCAATTCCATCGAAAATAACCCTCTAAATACTTAGAATTAAGACTATGAGGACATTTATGACAACACTGAATGAGATTTTTAATGATAAATTGCTCGGAGATTCTAAGAACCTCTATTTCTATAGTAATGGTCAAAACATGGGAAAGTACTCTGTAAATGACCTATACGCCGAATCATTAACAAAAGCCAAAATAATAGACCGTTCTTCTCAGTCAAAATATGTCTTAATCGAAGGAAATAATGACTTTGAATTTGTCTCCAATTTTTTTGCGGTATTACTTGCGGGAAAAACGGCTGTCCCGGTAACAACCTCTTTATGGATAACTCCAAACTACTTCACCAGTATCATGGATAGTATCTTAGAAACGACGGAAGCTGACCTATTTTTATGCAGTGACAAAACAGCGCACTTAATGGCGTATAAGAAAATTCGCTTTATTTCTCCCCTAGACTGGGAAAATATGGAAATAGATTCAAAAGACTTTATTCCAAAAATTGTCACACCTGATGACGAAGCTCTCATTCAGTTTTCATCCGGTAGCACCGGAAATCCTAAGGGAGTGGTTCTTACCCACAAAAATATTATCGCAAACCTAGATCAAATCGCATCAGCGATACATTTAGAAGACTCAGACAAAAATACTGTCGTTTCATGGCTACCAGTACATCATGATATGGGACTTATTGGAGGATTACTATATAACCTCTATAAATCTAACCCAATTCACCTCATGAGCCCCTTTGATTTTGCCGTCAATCCAGCTCGGTGGTTGAAACTAATCACCGAAGTTAAAGCGAATATAATTGTGGGTCCTAATTCTGGATACCACCTCACAACCAAGAGAGTTAGAGACTCAAAACTTAACAGCTATGATCTCTCAAGTGTAAGAGTTGCACTTTGTGGTGCAGAACCGATTAACACTAAAACTCTATATAGCTTTGTAGAAAAATTCAGTCGTTGTGGATTTAAAGAAAGCGCTTTTACTCCTTGTTATGGGATGGCCGAAAGTACTCTGGCCATAAGCTTCTTCCAGCAAGACTCTATCCGCGTTGAAAGCTTATGTCCTGATGAACTTCATGAAAACAAATTGGCAGTACCTCAATACGGTGACTCAGACAAAGAGCCTCTACTTGCAGTATCCTGTGGAAAACCACTAAAAGGAATGAAGGTTAAAATTATAGACTCGAAAGGAAATAACTTACCGGAAAGAGCTGTTGGTGAGATTATCATCAGTGGCCCAAGTATTTGCCAAGGCTACTTGAATCGTCCGGAGCTTAATAAAAAATTATTCACTGGAGACTACTTAAAAACGGGAGATATGGGCTTCATCGCTAACGGAGAAATTTTTGTTACCGGGCGAAAAAAAGATGTGATTATCATCAACGGTCTAAACATCAATGCAGAAGAAATTGAAATGCAACTTCTTAAGAATAAAAGCCTTAGGCCCGGAAGATTAGTTGCTATCCCTACAAAGTGCAAAAAGAATGATTCTGAAGACATTGCTTTAATTATTGAAACCAAACCACGCCTTTACTGTTTACAAGAGGCTTACCGTGAAAATCTTGCTGACAAAGTTTTTAAGCAAATCAATGACTATATATCCGTTAAAAAAGAAAATATCTTTATCGTTCCTCCGGGAACCATCATTAAAACTACGAGTGGAAAAGTAAAAAGACAAAAAATGAGAGAGCTTTTAGAAGATGGAACCATTGAGTCCATTAAATTTTCTCATGCTTTTTTCCAATACAAATTAATCGAGAATAAAACAAAGGCCAATATACTAATTGGTGGAATTACGAAGTCAGCAGAAAAAAGGATTACAAGGATCTTTAATGGATAACGATTTAAATATTTCAAAAAAATTCGTCGATTACGCTAGACTCAATCCTTTAAAGCCTGCTTTTGTCAGTCCTACTGAATACGATGATAAGCAGGTTCAAAAAGAAGAGATTATAACTTTTGAAGACTTTGCACTTAAAGTGGCATCTTACAGGAAGGGTCTGACTAATCAAGGTTATAAAAAAGGTGATAAGATAATTATCTTAACTCCTATCACAATTGATTTTTATGCCTTAATGATGGCGATGTTTACCCTTGGGCTTGTTGCAGTTTTTCTCGATCCAGGTATTGGTCTTAGAAAGATTCTAACGGCGATAAAAGATTCTAAGTCTCAGGGAATCGTAAGCCTTAAAAAGGTATTGAAATTCTGGCCATTGATTCCAACTTTATGGAAAATGAGGCGCTATTGTTCTGATGAGAAAGCTTTCGGAACAAAGAAACTTTCTTCGCTATTTGTACCAAATAAAGACCCTATTGAAGTGACTCCTCTCTCTCCAAAAGATCATGTACTCATCACGTTTACTTCCGGCAGTACTGGGCGTTCAAAAGGAGCGGATCGAAATGCACAGAATGTCTTTAACCAACTTCAGGTGATAGAAAAATATCTTGCTTGTGAGGATGATATAATTGATATGCCTGTTTTTCTCATGTTTGGTTTTATGAACCTTCTTTATGGAATTACGACAGTTCTTCCGGCAGCAAAATTTGAAAAAATCGGAGATATTAATCCTGCGGTTATCGTTGACCAGATGAAAAGATGGAACGTAAGTCGCATGAGCGGATCTTATACTTTTAATGATAAATTATCTCAATACCTTCTTGGTACAAATGATCAAATTAAAAGTTTAAGAACATTGATTCTTGGGGGAACCCCTGTCACAAAAGAATTCTGTCAAAGACTAGAGAAAATCTATCCCAACTCCAAAAACTTGATGACGTATGGATCAACTGAAGTTGCCCCTATTTCAATGTGTGAGGTATCCGAACTTATCGATTTTAATGGTCAAGGAAGTTTTGTGGGACTGCCCTGTTCAGAACTGGAAATAGAAATTGTAAACCTCCCTTCATTAAACTTTCAAGGGGATTTAACACCACATCGTTCTGACTCTTGGGGAGAAGTGTTAATATCTGGACCTCATGTAGTAAGCTCATATTATAAAAATGAAATCGCCGACCGACAAAATAAAGTGAAAGATTCTCAAGGTAGAATTTGGCACAGGACCGGAGATACAGGCCAATTTGATAAAGAAGGAAACTTAATTCTTACTGGCAGACTAAGTGACCTCATTATCCAAAATGAAAATATTATTCATCCGTATTTAGTTGAAAATAGTATTAATGAAATTCCAGGAGTTGAAAGGTCTGCCCTTATCCGCAAAAATGATCAAATATATCTCTGCTACACCTCTCAATCACCAGTAGAGAAAAGTTTTTTCCAGGAAATACTAGAAGTGTTTAAAATTGGAAACGCGAATATTCTGAACATCGATTCAATCCCTCTAGATGATAGGCATAATTCTAAAATCAATCGAATCGCTTTAAGGAAGCTTATTTGAAAAGTTTAGGCGTAAAAATATCTGATATTCAAATGTATTTACCGGAAACTATTGTTTCCAATCAAAATATAATAGAGGAACACAACCTTCGACTGAAAGACCAATGGGTAAAAGACAATATTGGAATTACCGAAAGACGCTGGACAGATCTTAAAGCATCTGACCTTGGTTCTGAAGTTCTAAAAAAACTAAACATAATTCCCGAAGCCTTAATCTTTGCCACTGTCTCCCAAGACTATAATACTCCTGCCACGGCAACAGTTGTTCAAGGAAAGACTCATCCGGGGAAATTATACCCTGCATTTGATGTCACCGCTGCCTGCAGTGGTTTTTTATACGCACTAGATATTGGTCAGCGCTTTATCCGCACGGGGATGAAACAGGTCGCTTGTATAGCAAGCGAAGTAAGAAGCCGTGACCTCAACAAGCAAGATAGACGAACCGTAATGCTTTTTGGAGATGGTGCAGCTGGTGTAATCCTCACTCCTTGTGAAGAAGATGAAGTCGGCATAATAGATATTAAAACAATGGCGGATGGTAGGTATCACGACGCTATCGTCGTTCCTAATGGTGGAAAGATTGAAATGCGAGATGCTGCCCAAATTTTTCAATCTGCGGTAGAACAGATGCAAAATCTTGTCACCGAGACTCTTAAACAAAACAATTTGACTCTTGATGATATCGATTACTTCATCATTCACCAGGCCAGTAAAGTCATCGTAGAAAAAGTGTCGGAAGCACTTGAGTTACCATCAGATAAAGTCTTCATGCATTTTCCAACCAGAGGAAATATGACTTCAGCTTCCACAGCAGTATCCCTTTGTGAAGCACACGAAGATAAGAAAATAAAAAAGGGAGACCTTGTCCTAGTTTTGGCCACTGGCGGTGGATTTAGTGCTGGAATTTCCATCATGAGATGGGAGATCTAGATGAAAGTCATGGTTACTGCCGGGACGACGGGCATAGGAAAAGCAATCGTGCAAAAACTACGAGAAGAAGGGCATTATGTACTTGCCACGACTTCGAATAAAGAGAAGCTTTGTGAAGACACGGTTTTGTGGGATATGAAAGTGCCAGAGACAACTCAAAATCTTTTTAAAGCCTTTGGTGATGTAGACCTATTTATTCATTGTGCACACAGTTTCTCTGGTGCATGTTTATCTGCCCAAATAAAAAAAGATGAGTTCATGACTTCACTTAATACTAATATTGCAGAAATTTTTGAACTCACCAGGCAACTCTCAAGAAAAATGAATCGAAAAAAGAAGGGACATATTATTTTCCTCGGAAGTTTGTTAGCGCTAGATCCTGCACCTGGAAAACTCATTTATATTACTGAAAAGATGGCTTTGCAGGGAATGTTAAGTGCCTTTAAAACAGAGTTCACTAATTTGAATTATCATATTATCCATCCTGCACTTGTTTCGACAGAACAAGTGATGGAGAGAATTGATCAAAATATTCGAGACTCAGTGGGTACCTTGCTTACCCCACAGGAAGTTGCCGTGAAAATTTCACAAGTAATTAAAAGTCCCAAGGATTTTTCATTCGAAGTAACAATTAGAGGGGAACAGAATTGGAAAAATTAGTTTTCATCCCCCCTATGGGACATGAGTCCAATTTTTTTTCGCTCTTAATTAAAGAGCTCAGTGGTTTTGATGTCATTCTTTTAGACTATCCAGAAAGCACGACTAGCTTACAGGGTTTAGCTCAATACTTTGCTGACTTAATTCGCCCTTTGGGCCCATGCTATTTAGTGGGTCTCTCTCTAGGTGCAACTATTAGTTACCCCATCAAAAAAATTCTGGGGGATCAAATAAAGCATATTTTTGCGATGGCCACAGGGGGTCAAAAAGTAGCGCGCGCCCGCAAGGAGATGTTATTATTTGCAATTGAAAATCTTTCAAATGATGAAATGCTAAAAAAAATACTAAGCTTAAAAGAGGAAAGCTTTCTAGAACATTTCTCACATAACAAAAGACAAGCACTAGAGTACTTGAGTTCGTTGAGAGAACAATGGAAATCTAAACCACCCCAAAATCTTATTCAGCAACTAACCTTTGCACTAAATGTTGACTATGAAAGCTTAATGGCGGAATTTCAAAAAAGCATAACCGTCATCTGGGCAGAGAATGATAGAATTTTTTCCCAAAGACATTTAAAAAAATTAAAAACAATAATGCCCGAGGCGGAGTTTATTTTAATACCCGATGCGGGTCATTACTTTCCCCTCGAACACCCAAAACATACGGCCAAGGTTATCTCGCATCATGAAATTTTTAATATTTGATATTTTGTACGCTCTTTTTAGCTTCCTTACTTATTTTATTAGTGGGTCTCTTACTTATCTAATGGGAGTAAGCCTATGGACGGAAAATACTTATCTAAATATCTCAGTTCTTCTTTTATGCATTTTTTGTTTTCTATACATTTTTGTCTTAGTCCTAGGTACTTTAAAAAATATCTTTCAGCCAAAACTAATCATTGGAGACTTCCCCATTGGAATGAACAAAGATTATATCGCTTGGGCACTAAATTCTATTTTTTGCGGAATATTTCAAACGGCTCCATTTTACTCGAGCAGTAGGCTACTTTTTAGTTTGTCTTGGTTGTTTCATCGCTTAATGGGAATGAAGCTAGGTTTCTCAAGTTTAGTGGGTCTAAAGACTACCATCCGCCAACCAGAACTTATTGAGGTGGGTAGCGGATCTATCCTAGGACTTGGATGTATTTTAAGCTGTCACTTTACAGCTAACGGAAAAATTCACACTCAATTGCCCATAAAAATCGGAAACAAGAGTATTATTGGCGGATACTCTGCTATTGCTCCAGGAACCACTGTCGGAAACAATAGTGTTGTAGGCGCGGAAACGAGAGTTTTTCCTAATTGCGATATCGGTAACAACGTCCAAATAGGGGCCCTTTGCCATATTGATCAGGGAGTAAAAATACCGGATAATGTTAAAATAAAATCTTACTCACGAATTAGAAAAACTGATGAAATAAAATCAGGTGAAATTTGGCAAGGAAATCCTGCTCAAAAAATAGGAGAAATATCGTGAATTTTGAAAAAGAAATGAAAGCGACTCTAAATGAAGCGATTGAAAAAGTTAAACAAACTGAGTTTTGCCGATCATTAATGAGTGGAGAAAATGCGAAGGAAATCTATAAGTCTTACCTTTATCACGCTTATCACTATGTTATTAATACTGCAGGATTCACTCCTCTTGCCGCCAGAAGAATGAGCCGCGAGTATGTAAGAATTAGAAAATGGGTTCTTGAGCATTCAGGCGAAGAAATGGGACATGAGTTGATGGCCTTAAGAGACTTACAAATTCTTGGAGTAGATAGTAATGATGTCGTTCAAGGAGAAATTCCTATCGGTGTTACTGCATGGATGAGTTTTTTCCATTTTAAAGTTGCCCAAGCTAACCCTTGGAGCATGTTTGGAGTATTATATTTTCTTGAAGGAATGGCACAGTCTTTAGCTCCTGCACTCCTAGCGCCTATAGCTCAAAGTTTAAATGAGGATGAAAAGAAGGCGATATCATTTTTTAGAGAACACGGAGAATTAGATCATGATCATATGCAAGAACAAGAAGCGCTACTCTTTAGCACCAAGATTTCAGAAGATGATCAACAGGCAATTCTCTCAACGATAAAAGAAGCAGCTGAAATTAAGGTATTTATGTTAAACACTCTAATGCGAGACCTAAAATGATTAAACCATCAGAACAAGAACTAAAAGAACTCATCTCAGAAATAACTGGACACGAAGTTTCTGAAATTGAAAGTGAAACTCGTTTCAAAGAAGACCTAGCTATGGATTCGATTTCGGTCGCCGATTTACTAGCAAGTCTTGAAGAGGACTTTGAGATAATTATCCCGCAAGAAAAAGCGGTTGAGTTACAAAATGTAGCTCAATTAAATACTCATATCCAAAGTCTCTAGCAGTTCAATATTAAAATCTTCTAGAGGTTGTTCGAAAATTTCTCGAATACCCTCTAGACGAGTTCTCTTATCAATTTTTTCAATTCCATAGAATGCACATGATATCAAACATCTCGAATAGAGCTCGGCCCTAATTCTTGCAAGATAACTCTGAGGATCAAGAGTCTGCTCTAACATACCTTTTAATTGCATAAGTTTCTTATCTAGGTACTCATCTCGATCCAATGAATAATAGTGGGAAAATACGACGTCAGCTCCCCTATTTGATAGCTTTAAACCGTTGCCAGAAAAATTCTCTTTAGCTGATTTTGAAAAAAGATCTGATTTTTCAGCTTTAGCATTCAAGTGACGTAAAATATTTTTGACCTGTCCGGAAATGATAAAAAGATTAACTGCTGAACTCCCATCAAAAAGTCCCACAACACTATGATCACGTTTTATTTTCTCAAATTTAGCATAAGACTCTTCTTGAAGATAACCTCTAGCTCCTAAGACTTCTCCTGTTAGCTCAATTCCTCTACTCGCAAGAGTTGGTGCTAAAAATTTTATTGCTGCTGAATAAAGACTCATGACTTCGGGAGCCTCTGTGATAAAGCGGCAAAAAAGCTGGCCCACTTCTTTAACAACGAGGTATCTAAGATAAGATCGATATAGGAGCGCAGCTGGAGCTTCTATTTGATCCAGACGAGTATTGTATAAGTGCCTTTCCCGGGAGAAGTCCAAAGCTAATTCGAGGGTAGCCTTTAGCGATCCGGCGCTAAAAGCTGCACACAATGTTCTAGACACTTGCATTGTTTTTGCAACAACTTCAAGCCCTTTTCCCGGTCTCGAAATAATAGCATTATCGCCCAAGTTAACTGAATCAAAGCTGATTCCACTTATGTCTGCTCCACGAATCCCGTGAGTTTTAATCTTATCAAGGTATTTGTATTCACCCACGCACCTTTCTTTGTCGACAAAAAGAACAACCAATCCGTCGGGTGAATTGGCAAGTACTGTCATCGTCTTCCCAATAGTTGCGTTATTGATACACCATTTTTCACCAGATATTTTTCCATTTTCAAAGAACACTTCGCTGGCACTTAAATCTGATCCATGATCTTTTTCAGTTAAAGCAAGACAGCTATTGCCTCCGCTTAAAAGTGAATTCGCCATTCGATTCTTCTGCTCGACGTCTCCACTAATCCACACTGGAAGAGAGCCGAGTAAACATTGTCCAATAGCAATAGCGGTTGTTAAGTTAAATTCAGAGAGCTCAATTGCTTTGGGAAATAAGTCTTCAAGAGTTGTGAGTTCTCCCCCAAACTGCTTAGGGACTAAAATGGCGTGTAGCTTTTCTTGAGCTAATTCTGTTGGATAAGATCTTTTTTCATCATCACTCAACACAAACTCTGAATAAGGAGCAAGAATTTCTTTTATCTCTTTCATATTTACCTAAGGAAGACTAATTTGTTTTTTTGATACATTTTTAAGTCCATATTTTTTAGTTAAACTTTTATCAAACAGCTCTACGATTTTTGCCCTAACAGCTGAGGCTTCAATAACTTCATCCACCACACCTAGTTCTTTTGCAATACGAGGATCCTCATATTGCTGAAAATATTCCTGAGACCGATCAACTCCATCGTTTTCATACAACATAGTTTTTGCACCTGCATACCCCATTATTGCGATCGAAGAGTCTTTAAGCGCCATGACATAGTCTCCCCCCTGAGCTTTAGTTTGCATCATAAGAAATGCCGCAGCTCCATAACATCTGCGAACTACTACTGACCATCTCGCGGTTGTGGTTTGCATAGACTGACACATCTGGGCACCATAACGTAATAATCCGTGATGCTCTTGATCCTCCCCCGGCATAAAGCCAGGAACATCTATGAGGTTTAAAAGAGGTATATTAAAACTATCTAAAATACGGATAAATCTAGCGGCTTTTCTAGCTGATTCATAATCAAGTGCACCAGCTAAATGGGTAGACTGATTGGCCACAATTCCAATTGTCCTTCCTTCTATTCTTGCAAAACCTGTGATCACAGACCTCGCAAATTCAGGTTTTACCTCCAAGAATGTATCTCCATCAACAAGCCCATTGATAAAATTAAACATATTATAGGCTTGCCGTGGCGAAGTGGGCAGTTGAATCTCAGACTTCGGTGCAATCGATTTAGTCACTGCAACTTTTCCCTCGTTCCAACTTGGGAGGTATTCCAATAATTTCTTTGCTGAATTTATTTGCTCGCCGATATTGCTCTCTACCCTGTCACTAATTCCAGTTTTCTTAGCGTGAATTTCTGCCCCACCAAGGTCTTTCATATTAGTTTTTTGGCCGATAACTTTTTCGATAACACCAGGTCCCGTCACCATCAAAGTCGATCTTGCTTTATTCATGATGACAAAATCCATAAGTGTTGCGGAATAAGCCGGAGCCCCCATGGTGGTACCTATAATCAGAGCAATTTGCGGTATATAACCTGAGAGTTCAATATTCTTGGCAATCACTTTTGTATACTCATGCCCACTTTTTATTCCCTCTTTAACAGAAACACCTGGAGATGCCATCAGAGCAATAATTGGAATTTTTTTTGTTTGAGCAAGCTCCATGACCCTAAGTATTTCACTTGCTCCCCGAGAGCTAATAAAGCCCTGCTCAAATTTTAAACTATGAGTGTAAAAAACAAACTCCCCACTTTTGATTCTTCCTATACCTGCGATGATTTCTTGACTACTTAAATCAATAAAATCAAACGTATCAAATAGATTCTCCACCCACGACTTGGGGTCCATTCCAATTCTTGCCATAAATCTATTATCGCTTGAGAATGAATATGAGCCTATTTCAGGCAAAGAATTCCGAAAAAAAACGGGAGTTTAGCAAAGGTGTCATTTAAGTCGATAAAGGCTTATGCTCATAAAAACCGACAAAAGTTATCGTTCTTTTTTGACTGCGACAACAGTTTCTGCAATTGGAAGCTTTGCTTTCAATTTTGCATTCATGAGTTTCCTCTACTTTCAGACCGAAAATGACAAACGTTTTGTCGCCCTCTCTCAAGTCTTTTTTGTAGTAGGAATGCTTTTAGGTAATCTTTCAGGCGGAGTCTGGGGCGAGAAATTTGAAAAAAGAACTCTATTACAAATAACAGAACTTATCAGAGTTCCCATCGTACTTATCATGCTTCTATTTTCAGAAAGTATTTGGGTACTACTTTTTTTACATGGGCTAAAGACATACTTTGCCGGAATTTCAACTCCACTCAAGCGAGCCTATATTAATTCCACTATTGCCTCCAACAATAGAAGTGAAGCTAATACTGGATTCACAATATCGTATTCAATAACTCAGATTATTGGACCTTTTTTGGGCACTTGGATTTATTCTATTGTTTCAGACCTCAAGGTATTAATTGTCACAGATGCTATTACCTTTCTTTTATCTTTTGCACTGATGCTCACGATCCGTAAGTCTTCGTCAGAAACAAAAATGGAGACAAAGTTTTTTACAGACTTAAAGTCTGCATTTAACTACCTCAAAGGTGGGCTGGCCCATAGGGGATTATTTTATCGGCATACCATCGTGGGCTTCATCTCGGGCCTATTAATACCCCTCGTTTTACCCTTTTGTGATGAAGTGCTTGGCGAACAAGAAAAATTCTACGGAGTTCTCATGGCACTCTTTGGAATAGGAGGAATATTAGGCGCAATAATCAATCAGAAGTATCTTAAAAAAATAAATTCTGGTAAAAAAATACTTTATATATGTCTCTCAGAACCAATCGTTCTTCTAAGTTGGATTTATACTTCAAACAAGTACTTCAATTTAATTATTTTTACATTTTGGGGAGCACTATTCTTTGCTCGTGCCACAAGCCAGTTCAATTATATTTCACTTAATATAAAACCTGAATTTAATTCGAGAGTATCTTCATTGTTTGACTTTGTATTTACCGCCACGAATATAATAGCTGTAACCTTTATTTCCATTTACGGCCACCTATTTACAGTGCAATTATTTTTAAGCTTTATCGGAGCGATATACCTCATAGGAAATATATTAACTCCGTTTTTAGCAAACCAACAGGAACTAAAGAATGCATAAGATAATACAGTTTATTTTAAATCGCCCAAAGACTTGTATTGCTATTAGCCTTCTTTGTACATTGGCTTCAATTCCCGGTCTTTTAAACTTAAAGCAGGACTATAGCTATCGTCATTGGTTCAATGAAGCGGATGAGCTACTTATCCAAGAAGATCAATTCCAAAATGATTTTGGTTCAATTGATAGTTTGACCATTTTGATTAATTTTAAACAAACTGTATTTGCTCCAAAAAATCTAAAGATCATTGAAGAAATAACTAACGAATTATCAAACCTCAGCTACGCAACCAGAGTTGATAGCTTAGCAAATTATGACCTCACTTACGCTCAGGAAGAAGAGATTCTCATTGAAGAACTTTTTAGTTTAGACGATACAAACTTAATTGAAAAAGCTGCGCTTAATGACCCAATACTAACAAATAATTATCTATTCAATTCCAATCATGCCACCACAATAAGTTTTCGCTTTAATCATAAAGGACAAAATAGCTTCTATAGAATGGTTTTGAATGATATTGAACGGATTTTAAGCAAAAAGGACCGAGAAGCATTTAGTAGTTATCACCTTTTGGGTAATCCCAAAATTTCTACTGCTTTTAAGGACGTGGCGGTAAAAGATTTAAAAATCCTGATCCCTGCCTTATTATGCTTGGTTCTACTGCTTGTATACTTACAGTTTAAAAGTTTTAAAATTGTACTATGGTCTCTTTTAACGATCTGTATAAGCATTCTATTAATGCTAGGTCTCTCCAGCTACCTAGGCTTCACTTTCAATAACCTCACTTCCATTACACCTGAACTTATACTGGCGATAGGGCTTGCTGATGCTGTTCATATTATCGCGACATTTAAAATCAAGCGATCAAATCTCTCTCATTTTGAAGCTGTAAAATATTCATTAGAAAAAAATTATTTTCCAACTATTATTACATCTTTAACTACCGCTTGTGGTTTCTTTTCATTTTTCAATTCCAATGTAGATAATATAAAGGATATGGGAATCGTTGCAGGACTAGGTACCATAATTGCTTGGTTTGCGACTTATTTCTTCCTTGCTCCCCTTCTACTTGTTACTTTCAAAGACTCAAAAAAGACCATCAATAATTCGAAGAAATTCAATTGGAGCTCTGAAAAATATATAAAAAAACTTATAAAAAATAAAAGCACAGTTTATCTCTTATATGGAGTTCTTATTGGCGCCTCCTTATTTAGTATGACAAAGATCGAAATCAATTCAGATCCTCTTAACTACTTTAGGGGAGAACTTGATCTTGCAAGAGATATGCATAAAGCACAGTCTATTATGAAAGGAATCTTTCCTTTGGAGTTGGTATTTGAGAATAAGCAGACTCAAAATATCAAAGACCCGGAATTTCTCAAAAAAATAGATAATTTTATTTCCGAACTTAAAGACACTCAGATTGTATTTCAAGATTTTTCGGCGATAAAGATCCTTAAAACGATGAATAAAGTTTTTCATCAGGATCAAGAAAGTTTTTACAAAATACCAAACTCTAGAGATGAAATTGCTCAGCTCCTCTTCACCTATAATTTATCAGTCCCTCCAGGGCGTAATCTCAATGATAGAATTAGTTTAGATGAAAAAAAGCTAAGAGTAACTTTTATGATGAAACATATGGACTCAATATCCGGCGATAAATTCTATTCCTATATTTTGAAATTGGCAGAAAAACGAGATTTAAGTGTAAGCATCGCTGGTAAAAGATATTTATGGCATTCTTTAAACCTTAAAGTGGTGGAGTCTTTTATTAATTCACTTGGACTAGCACTTCTTTTGATTACAATATTATTATCTATATTCTTTAAATCCATCCGAATTGGGGCACTATCTCTTATTCCAAATTTGGTACCAATAATTACGAGTGCTATTTTCCTGGCGGTCACAGGTCGGTCTCTAGATATAGGCACGAGTATTGTCGCCAGCATTGTTTTAGGAATCGCGGTAGATGAT
Source organism: Bdellovibrionota bacterium (assembly GCA_036336775.1). Classification (GTDB taxonomy): domain Bacteria; phylum Bdellovibrionota; class Bacteriovoracia; order Bacteriovoracales; family Bacteriovoracaceae. Next base: position 24,970 of record JAYZFM010000033.1, read on the forward strand.
ACCATCCATGTGATTGCAAATTATAAGAAAAATTTACTTCGGGGTAATAATCCTCAAGAAGCATTGATCGAACTTTTTAGTGACACAGCACCAGCATTGATAATCACTTCTCTAATACTAAGTATAAGTTTTGCGTGTTTTATCCTGGCAAACTTTGTGCCTAACCAAAACATGGGAATACTTTTATCACTATCACTTATTTTTGCACTTATTTGTGATCTAACACTTCTACCAATACTTCTATATGATTTTGTTAAAAGGAAAAACTTATGAGACCACCTAGTCTGGCCATTAAATACCTTGCAAAAAAACATGCTCGAAAGCTAGAAGAGATTCAAAACAATCCATCACTAACCCAAAAAAAAGTTCTCGATAATATCAAAGAGATATTTTCGCAGACAAAATGGGATTCTAAATTCAGGATATCTGAAATCTCTTCTCCAAGAGCTCTGGCCGAAGAGTTTAAAAATACCAGCGATACCGATTACGACGACATGATACTGAAAATCCGAGAACAAAATACACCGGGGGCCATACAGCAAGGTCCATTGGAGTATATGGCCAAAACCTCAGGCTCTACTGCAAAAAGTAAATATATCCCTTACCCAAAATCTCTTATTAAAAATTTTCAACGTTTTTCATTTGAAACTTTTTTACATTTTTCTCATAGCAGAGCAGTTTATAATTTAATGCAAGGCTACCTCCTAGTAAGTCCATCTAATTTAACGACAGAAAGAAACGATTGTGGAATTCATATTGGAACGGGAACTGGAATTATGACTTCACTGGCTCCGAAATTCACTCGATCAATAGTTAGACCTAGTTTAAAAAACCTAAACCATAATAGTTTTGAAGAAAAGATCGATGCAATGGTAAAAGAGGCGATTAACTTAGATATCAGAAGTTTTACCTGTGCTCCTGCTTTTGCTGTTCCTATACTAGAGCATCTTTTCAATGAGGCCCAAAAAAGTAAAAGAGAGGTAAAAGATATTCTCGATATCTGGCCAAATCTGAAATTCTATTCTTTTTCAGGCTCCTCTGTCATTCCCTATGAGAGGACCCTAAGGAGTTTTTTGGGAGACAAAATTCCGTTTCTAGAAATCTATTCTGCAACGGAATCCCCAATCGCCTATCAATATGATCCTAATAGACCGGGTGAACTATACCTAGACCTAGAGAGCTGTTTCTTTCTTTTTCAAAAAGAGGGCACACAAAATGACAGTCGCCGCTTCAATATCAGTGAACTTGAAGTTGGCAGTCGCTATCGTCTTCTCATCACGACATATGGAGGGCTTATTAACTATGAGCTCGGAGATATAATTGAGGTTACAAGTCTCAAACCTGTCTTAATAAAAATTATCGGACGAGAAAAAGAAGAAGCAAATATAGCTGGCACCGAGAGACTCTCACTGGCCACAATCAGAGAACATTTAAACTGGGTGTTTGATAAATATGGCCTCTCAATAGATCAATATTTTCTTTCATCCTATACTGATGATGATGGAAAGATTGGATATCTTTGGACTTTTGAAACGGATCAGACCATATCAAATGATTTAATCTCTGACCTAGACACAAATTTAATGAAGTTAAATTCTGGTTATAAAGCTTCAAGAGACTCTGATGTCCGTCTTCGCCCGCCTAAGGTCATCACAATACCAAAGGACAGTATTAGACGTTATATTTTAGAACATAAATCCTTTGGTCAGGGAAAATTCCTCGTCGTACATAATGATAATAAAGATGTTGATCTTTTTTTCGCGTGGCTAAATAACAGGAAATAAAAAAGGCCTCAAAACTGAGGCCCTTCTATAATTAGATTTTTGTTTTTGAACGATAAGTCTTAAAGCGAGCTTTTCTTCTTCTCTTCTCTGAAGCTTCTCTTTTTTCTTTAGCTTGAACAGAAGGTTTCTTGTATTCCTGACGTGCTCTATAGGTCTTAACAATACCATATGTGTCACACATTCTTTTAAACTTTCTTAAAGTTCGCTCTACACCTCTTTCATCAACTGTAATGTAGATATTTTGCACGGAAAATCACCCCCTTCTATTTCAAATTTTGGTCCCTAAAAATAGTTCGAAGCACTATATTTGTCAAACTGATTTCGACAGCTTGAACAAAAAATGCTAGATAAACGCACATGAAAGACAATCAAATGGAATTTTTCAATCAATCACATCAAGCTCCCCTAGCTTATCGCTTGCGCCCAGCATCAATAGAAGATTTCTTCGGCCAGGCTCAGATTAGAAAAAAAATTGAAAACCTTGATGCCGATAATCTTCCTCATATTGTTTTTAATGGTCCTCCAGGTTGCGGTAAAACGACTCTTGCTAACCTTTTAGCTAAGATGTTTGGTAAACAGTTGCTGGCCTTTAATGCTGTTTTAGGTGGAGTCAAAGAGCTAAGAGTCCTCATAGAAGAGGCCAAAAATAACCTCCTAGCTGGTAACAGAACCATCATCTTCATTGATGAGATTCATAGGTTTAATAAAGCCCAACAAGACGCCCTACTTCCTTATCTAGAGTCAGGGGAATTTATCCTCTTTGGTGCCACGACTGAAAATCCGAACACTTCCCTCAACCCTGCCATCATCTCCCGAGTTCAAAGGTGGCGCTTAAGTGAGCTTTCAACTAATGAGCTTAGGGACATAATAAAGTCTGCCTGTAAGAAAATCGATTTAGACTTAAACGATGAAACGATTGAGTTTCTTGCGGCCAATAATAACGGAGATGCCAGAGCAGCACTCAATCAGATTGAAAGACTTGAGCAAAATAAGGACAAGGATCTAAACGACCTCAATTTTCTGAAAGAATACCTCGTTGAAAGCTACCGGGTCTACGATGATGCCCGCCATTATGATGTCATCTCAGCTTTCATAAAAAGTGTGCGTGGCTCTGATGTAAATGCTTCCCTATTATGGCTTGCGGTTATGTTAGAAGAGGGCGAAGATATCGAATTTATTGCCAGAAGACTTATCATATTGGCCAGTGAAGATATTGGAAATGCAGATCCTCGTGGCCTTCAGATGGCAACTTCAGCTCACTATGCGATCAAACAAATTGGAATGCCTGAGGCGCGGATTATTTTATCTCAAGTCACAACTTATTTAGCGCTAGCGCCGAAATCCAACGCCAGCTACCTGGCGATAGATGAAGCTCTCGCTTATGTGAGAAATAACCCTATGGTTCCGGTTCCAACTCACTTAAGAAATCATCATCCAGATAAAAAGAACTATCGATACCCCCATGCTCATGCCAATCACTGGATTGAGCAAAAATACATGCCAGAAGAGCTTAAGTTTTATCAAAGTTCTGATCTAGCTTATGAGAAAATGCAGACCGATTTTCAAAGTAAAATTAGGCATTGATTTACAGAACTCCCAAGCAGGTTTAAAATAGGCCATGATCGAATATGTAATTGAAAGTAATCCTGATGACAGGATATTACAAAAAGCTTCCGACGAACTTAAAGCCGGTAATTTAATTTGTCTTCCAACAGATACCAATTGGGTATTTGTCGCTGATATCAATAATAAAAATGGTATCGAGAAACTCTACAAAATTAAAAGAGAAGACAAACAAAAACATTTTTCAATTTTATGCCAAGATATTTCCATGGCTTCTGAGATGGCGATCATTGATAATCAGGCATTTCGTGTATTAAAAAAAATTACTCCAGGAAACTATACTTTTATTTTCGAAGCTTCTAAAAAAATAGCCAAGATGGTGCAGGCTTCTAAGACTGATAAAGAAGTAGGTGTGCGTTTTGTTCCTAGAGTGCTTATTAACAAGCTGATTGAAATTCATGGTAGCCCACTAATTAGTAGTAATATTACCAATGGCGTTTTAGGCAGAAATCCTGACAATACTGACGATATTTATTCTTTTTAAATAGAAGATAATCTCTCCGTAAAACTTAACTTAATCTTCTATCCAGGTGAAATAAACTTCGATGGTCCATCAAGCATAATAGACTTCTCAAAAGAAGAAGGGCCAGAGCTTATCAGAGAAGGCGTTGGACCGGTAGACTTTCTAAGGTAGTCCGAGGTTTGCTTCTCTAATTTTCGAAGGAACTTTAATAACAAGATCTAAGGCCGTCACAATACCATTTTGTTTTTTCGTTTTTGCGGTGACACTAAGACCTGACCTTGAAAATCTTTGCGCTAATTCATCAACGACTGGTCGATAAATAGACTTTAGATCCTGTTCACTCATAAAAATTTTATCAAAGCGGATTCTAGCTCCTACTCCTTGATAATTTTCAGCGACTTTTGCCGTCCAATTATATTCTTCAAATTCATTTTCGGACATAGTCCTGATAAAGCCACCTAAACAGGTAAGAAGAATACTCTTCTCAGTTGGGTGTTCTCCTTTATTTAAGAGAACTATCAATTTTGGAAAACTATTTTTTATTGTTTCAGATTTGTTTGGAACCAGTTCTTGGGCCACCTTTTTGGTTTCTTCAACTGTTCTTTCTAACTCTTTTCTATCAGTTTGAGTTTTGGATAGTAATTTTTGATTTATTTTCTGAGACTTTTGTAATCTTGAATACTCAGCTTTAAGCTGATCGATCTTCCCTCTAAGCTCTTGTTGTTTTTCCACTTCACGTTCCATGGCCTCTACCAACCTCACTCTTTCACGATGAAGTTTATTCACAAAAAGTACTCCTGAGTTCAGCTCTTCTCTTAAAAGTTCTGTTTCTAGTTGCATCTTGTATAAAGAATTCTTAGATTTTTTATCAGTACTTTTGGTTTTATTTCTGGTGTATCTATCCATGATCACTCCTCATTCGCATGACTATTATTTCATCTCAGCCAATTGGAATCCATAGAGCATTAATTTCAGGAATATTTTGCCTTTATTCTTTAGTTTTCCACTCAACTAACCGATAGGTTCTACCTAGGAGAATCCATGAAAATAAATATCCGTTATTTAGGGAAAGTTATTGAAGAAGTTAATCTTAACTCTAATAAAAACGAGTACTTACTTGGTCGTTCTGAAGAATGTGACATACGACTCGCTAAAGACTTTATAAGTCGCAAGCATGCTCGGATATTTTTTGAAGATGGCCTTTGGTTTTATCAGGATTTGAGGGTAGATCATCCTAACTATAGTGATGAGAAAATTCCCCTAGAAGATTCTAAGGTTCTAGAGATTGAAAAAGAAATGGAACTGGTCACAAGCAATTACCTGAATCATGGGCAAACCAGAATCATCAAACTAAAGCGTGGGACAAAAAAATCACGTAGGCCACTATGGCTTGCTGCCTCTATATTAATTATGCTCCTTGCTGGTGGAGGCTTCTATTATAAGAATAATTTTCTTCCCCTCTCTTCTGTTGAGATACTCGCCCACAGCCAGACTCGCTTTATAGAATTTGAACTTAAAAAAGATCAAAACCTTGAAAGAGAATTGGTAGCTAAGGGAATTTTAAAAGAAGAAGATTTTAAAGATGAGGTGGGATTTTGTAGTGGATTTTTAATTGGTCCCAAGATGGTGATGACAGCATCTCATTGTCTCTTGGGTGCAGATGGTGTGAGTCCTATGGATCAATTTGATCTAAAAACCCACGATGGTAAAAAACATCAGATATCACGAGTGCTTGGTCTTGATCTCTCGCGTGATATTATAGTCGTCGAAGTGGACTCTCTTGAAGGCTATCCTTATTTTGAATTTAAGAACGACCATGAAGTTGGTGAAGCAGTATACACTGTTGGAAATGTGCACGGTGAAGGAATGGCGATTAGAGACGGAACCATCTCTTCCGTCACCAAAGACCCCAATAATCCTGATATTGAATACCTACGCTATACGGCTGCAACGAGTCCAGGAAATAGCGGTGGTCCGTTGGTTGATCAGTTTGGAAAGGTTGTTGGTCTAGTGTTTGCAAGATCAAATGCAGCAGAAAACTATAATTTATCAGCGCCATATTTTACTCTTACGAATTTTAAAAAGAATTCACTAGCGATCCAAGAGCCTAGAGATGTTGAACTCAATACTGAGAAACTTATTTTTGGAAGCTTTCTTTTAGTAAAATATACTCAATATAATCTTATTAGCGAGGCACTCCAGAACAATAAGTACTTTTTCAAACAAGAGAACCAAGAGAAGTTAAATAAAATAAAATTCAATGTTTCTCTTCCTCAGTCTTATAAAGACTTTAAAGAACATATTGAGAAAAAAGCAGTATCTAAAATGAAGGAGAATATTGAGCATGTCCTAGCTGAGCTTAAAGAAGCGGAACAAGTTGGTGACAAATGGACAACTCAAGTAACACCGAAACATCCAGTCTTAATTCCAAGAGATTTAGATGACTCGCTTCTCACTCTTGATCAATTAACTGAAGACTATGTTTGGGAAAAGAATATCCTCATCCTACAACCTGGCTATTACGCGGAAGCAGATGCCAGTGACCACAGCTACTACGCTGGTTCTCTAGACAATATTTTTCCCAAAGATTTTGACTTGTCCCGCAGAAGTGTATTTCCTCAATATTTAAGATCTAGCATCTACCCTTTCAATACCTTTCTATCAGCACCAACAAGTTTAGTACTTTTAGACTATTCTGCAGATGAACCACAAGCTCTTGACGAGTTGAAATTCAAAAACAGTTTTCAAACAGAAGGTTATTTTTCTTTGTCAGCTCAGGATTTAGCCTATGCTTTCATTCGACCTAAAAAACTAAAAGAATACAAAATTGAGAATCTTAAATTTGAAGACCAAGGTTCAATTGAAGATCAAAATGGTAGAAAGTGGAGAAAATCAAAAGCTCATATTCTGGGTCACAACTTCATAGATCGTTACTGCTTAGACTACCCCCAAGCACAAATGTGTATCAATAATCCTTCTCAGGACTTAAATAAATTAACTTATGAATTGCAGGAAAAATCTTTTGTTTCTAATTTTCTATCTGAAAAGATTTTGGATTTAAATTTCTGGACGACAGATGCTCTTCATAGTTACCTACAAAACAAACCTTCGTTTGAATTTAGTGATATGAAACTTGAAAAAAAGACGCAAGGATATCAACTGGGTTATGAATATTTAGGACTAAGTTTTCCCATATCAAAATCTGTAAAAATGATTAAGGCCATGCCTGCTGTGATACGAACAGAAGACGGAAAAGGACAATGGGCCATCGTAGGACATCAAACTTACTTACCTAAATCAAGAAAGTCTCCCGCGATGATTTGCCGATCTGAATTGGACTTTCCGGGTCTAAAAACATCTTTTCTCGCTAAGACCTATCATCAAAACAAATTAGCAAAGAGAACGATTGCGAACAATGAAGGTAATAAGATTTCAGTTAAAACAATTAAGTCCGATCGTTGGTCAAATGAATTGAAATTATATCAGGCCTGTAGAGAAGTTTTTAAAGTGGAATATAATGAAGGATATCATATGGGGGAATTCGTTGATCCCCCCACTGATGCTTTTTAATTAAAATAAACTTGAAGGGTCCATAGTTTCAAGCGTGTTAGTTACATGCTTAAGGAACTTGGATCCTAACTCACCATCAATCAACCTGTGATCGAAAGTGTGAGTTGAGTACATAATGTCTCTAATACCAATCGCATTATCATCTACAACTACCGGAGTCTTTTTAATTGCTCCTACACAGAAGATTCCAACCTGTGGCTGAAGAATGACTGGAGTAGCAGCGATAACTCCAAATGAACCATTATTTGTAAAAGTGTAAGTCCCTCCACTTAGGTCATCCATCGTTAGTTTTTTATTACGTGCCTTAATAACAAGATCATTTAGTGCTCTTGCAATACCAGTAATATTTAGATTATCAGCACCTTTGATAACTGGAACAACTAGGCCATTACCAGGAACAGCAACTGCACAACCAAGATTAATATCTTTCTTTAAAACGATATTATCACCGTCAATACTTGCATTAACCATTGGGAATTCTTTAAGCGCTTGTACAAGAGCGTAAAGGACAAAATGAGTATAAGTTAAGGAGAATCCTTCTCTCTTTTTGAATTCATTTTTATAGCTTTCTCTAAACTTCACAAGATTAGTCATATCTACTTGGTCAATAGAGTTTACATGTGGAGAAACGAGTTTTGACGCTTGCATATTTTTTGCAATCGCTTTTCTCATATTATCCATAGGAACAATTTCAACTCTATCTGTTGAGCTATATGCAGGAGGTAAATTCACACTTGGTGCACTTACACTTGATGAACTATCTTTTGAAGAGCTCTTTGCAGATCCAGACCCTCTATTTTCAAGATAAGCTTCAAAGTCAGCTTTATTAACTCTTCCACCAGCTCCTGAACCATCAAGATTTGCTAGCTCACTAAGAGCAACACCATGTTCTTTGGCCATCTTTTTTACAAGAGGAGTATAAAAACGTCTCGTTCCTGACTCATCATCAGCTGAAGAATCATTACTAGGAGCTGAGCTTTCCTCTTTAGCAGCAGGTGCTTCTTCTTTTTTAGCTGGCGCCGACTCTTCTTTTTTACTAGAGCTGGCTCCAAGGTCTGCATTAGCATCATCTTCGATAACAGCAATAACTTTACCTACGTCTATTGTCTCACCTTCAGGGTACAACAATTCAGCAATTCGTCCTTCAACCGGACTTGGAATTTCTGATTCAACTTTATCAGTACTAATCTCTAAAAGAATTTCATCAATTTCAATTGAGTCTCCAACATTTTTGTTCCACTTCGTAATGGTACCAGTTGTAATTGACTCTCCCATTTGTGGCATAACAACTTCTATTCTTGCCATCTATATCTCCTATTTAACTTTTTATCTTTATATTCTACTTATTTACTAGTTTAAACCTACTTAAGGTCAGATTTTCCTTAGAAATTAAGCGCCCTATTCTTTGCCGCCATTACCGACTCTGCTAACCACTCTCCTAGAGTTGGATGCGGGTGAACTGTGGCAAAAATTTCCTCATCAATCCCTTCCATTTGTCTGAAGAGGGTGTATTCATGAATAAGCTCTGTTGCTTGAGTTCCCACAATATGAGCTCCAAGCAATTCACCGTATTGACCCAGAAGAGTTTTTACAAATCCTGCTGTTTCATTAGAAGCTACGGCTTTACCGTTAGCAGTAAAAGGAAGCTTACCAACTGTGTACTTAATTCCTTTTTCCTTTAGTGCTCTTTCTGTATATCCAACTGAAGCCACTTGAGGCTGACAATATGTACAACCAGGAATATTCATTTTATCAATTTTGTGTGGCTTATGACCTGCTAAATGTTCAGCGGCTACAACACCTTCATGAGAAGCTGCGTGCGCTAAAAGCGGTGGTCCTGAAACATCACCGATAGCATAAATATTTGATACATTTGTTTGGTACATATCATTGACTTGGATAAAACCTTTTTCAGTTTTAACACCAATTTTTTCGAGACCAAATCCTTCAACAACTCCAGTCATACCAACAGCAATTAGTCCCATATCAAATTTGTAATCAACTTTTTTGCCCTTCTCTACAGCTGTGATAGTTACATCTTTACCATTATTTTTAGCTGAAACTTTTTCAACTCCTAGAGATAGCTTTACACCGTATTTTTTATAAGCTTTTTCAACTTCTTTTGAGCAGTCTTCATCTTCAATTGGAAGTAAGTGCTTTTGTAATTCAAAGATATGAACATCAACACCAAATGCATTCCAAAAATAAGCGAACTCTACTCCAATCGCACCAGCTCCAATAATACCAATACTCTTTGGAAGCTTATCTAATTTAATTGCTTCCCAAGCACCAATAAGTCTTTTCCCGTCATGCTCTAGACCAGGAAAACTTCTGTATTTGGCTCCAGTTGCGATAATACAATTTTTGAATTCTAAAGTTTCGCTTCCAACTTTAATCATTGTCTTAGAAGTAAATTCTCCATGACCTTTGAAAACCTCGATTTTATTTTTCTTCATCAGGTAATCAACACCTTTTGAGATTTTCGAAGCAATTTGATTGGCGCGCTTTACAGCTTGAGTTCCATCGAGACCTTTTAGATCAACGTTTATTCCAAGGTCTTTGAAATCATCAAGTTCGTGAACCGAGTGAGCTGATTTTAAAACTGCTTTAGTAGGGATACATCCTTTATTAAGACAAACTCCCCCCATATGTTCTTTTTCTACGATAGCGACTTTCTTTCCCAACTGACTTGCACGAATTGCAGCTACATATCCACCTGGTCCAGCACCTAAAACTACCACATCAAATTTTTTGGCCATTATTGTTCCTTCTATAGAATTAAAAAAGTTAAAAATTAATAAGATTTACGGTAGCTTATGTCAACTTTAACGCGTCACAAGTAAAATCCTCTTTGACGTAATGCTGCTGCGAATATATAAGTGCAAACCATGTCTGAAAGACTCGCAATAGATTTAAATTTTTCTGAAGAAGAAATTCAAACGCTCACCAATATTTTTCCTAAAGGTGTTTGTGCTTTCGATTTTGAGATGACCGGCCTCTCTCCAGTATTTGATAAGATTATTGAGATTGCTGCCGTTAAAATCACTCCCCAAGGTGATATAGAAACTTTTCACTCGCTAGTTAATCCCCTCATCGAAGTTCCAGAATACACCATTGAGTATCACGGACTTAATAATGATATCCTCAGAGACGCACCAAGCCTAAAAAAACCATTGAAGGAATTTGTCGATTTTTATGGAGACATGCCTCTCATTGCGCACGGAGCCATTTTTGACACTAGTTTTTTAGTCAAAGCATTGCACGAGTTCCACTATCCAATAGCTTTAAGCGATATCTTAGATTCTTGCCGACTGGCCCGTGCCTACTTTAAATCAGTGGCAAAGAATTCGGAAATAACTCCACCGGAGAACTACAAACTCTCTACTCTTGCGAGCTATTACAATCTTCGTTTTGAGCACCATCAGGCCCTTGATGATGCATTTGTTGCACTGAAGGTTTTTGCAAAAATTTTAAAAGAATTACCAAGTGGAGAACGCCATTCGAAAATGAGAAATTATGCTCATGTTTTCAAATTAAAAGATTTCAAGCGCCAAGAGAGTTACGCTCTTCCTAAAAAATTAGAAATTTTAAAATCTTTTCTGCAAACTAAAACACCAATTGAGATCAAATATTCAGGTGGAAAAAGAAAAGAGGAATTTAGACCAGTCACCCCCATCGCATTATTACCCATGCCTCAAGGACTCATGCTCTATGGGATTTGCATGTTGGATAATTTGAATAAATATTTTCAAACAAAAAAAATAAAAGAGATTCGGGAAATAGAAAAATGATTTCTCCAAGAGAAAAGCTCACTTCCCATCTTGAAGCGAAGCTTGCTGAGTCTGCAGCTATTCGAAAACAATTTCTCTACTCCAATGATGAAGAGGACCAAACTGATGGTTTACTTGATCCGATTGGCGATGCTCTTCGAGCAAAGGGAAACGGAATTATTCATCGCTACAAGAACCGAATTCTTTTTATGCCTACAACCGCCTGCCCAGTTAATTGTCGTTATTGTTTTCGTAGAAATGAGTTAGTAAGCCCTTCTAGCTTTTTAAAAGGAAAATTAAATGAGCTGGAAACATATCTTAAGAAGCATCCAGAAGTAGAGGAAGTCATTTTAACAGGTGGAGACCCTCTCGTTTTAAATAACCAAAGACTTGAAGAGGTTTTTAAAATTCTTATCAAATGCGGAACACGATTTTTAAGGATTCACACCAGAGCTCCTGCGGTAGATCCAACGAGGATAGATGATGGCTTTCTAAAGCTTATTGAAAAATTTCAAGCTAGTTTCAAACGAATATTTTTAGTTATTCACACTAACCACCCTGACGAATTAGACTCCTTAATTGCAAATAGTATCGAAAAATTAAATGGACTTAAAATTACTTTGCTTAGTCAATCAGTACTATTAAAGGGAGTAAATGATGATGCTGAAATCTTAAAACGTCTAATGGAGCGTTTAGTGGAAATAGGTATTACACCATACTACCTTCACCATCCTGATAAGGTTAAAGGTGCCATGCATTTCTACCTATCAGAAGATGAAGGACTGAAAATCTATCGCCAATTGAAATCAATTTGTTCCGGCTGGGCCATCCCACACTATATACTAGACTCTTCCGAAGGGACTGGTAAAAAATTTATGATCAATCAAACTCTTTAAGCTGCTGTTTGATCAGAGTCTGCAAGATCGTCTTCTTTAAAGCGTTTAATTTTCACTCTAAAAATTGTCGGTTGATAACTATGTACCAGGAGTTCTCCACCATTATTTCTAATAATTCTACTAGAGATCGAAAGGCCCATTCCAGTTCCTTTCCCTACGTCTTTAGTGGTGAAAAATGGTTGAAAAATTTTATCTCTAACATCTTCTGGTATACCTGGACCAGAGTCTTTGACATCGATAAAGATATTATCGTCATCTGCGCTGACAAGGATTTTAACTTCTTTGTCTTCACTCTCTTCAACAGCATCAAAAGCGTTATTTATTATATTAATGAGGACCTGCTCGATTTCGATTTTTCTTCCAAATGTAAAGAGGCCCTCAATTAAAAGACCTTCATCAATAGAAAGATAAGTCTGAACATCAGAGTTCGCTTTCTTTAAGTTTGAAATCTCCATTGTATAGTCTAAAATCTCTGAAAATTGTACCTTTTCCATAGGGTCTTCGGAGGTATCACGAGACATATCGCGAAGATTTCTAATAATCTTCGTAATTCGTTCAACAACACCTTTTATCTTAACTGTAGAATCAATTATCTTTTGCTGATTCTTTATTGGATCTTTTTCAATAAGCTTTAAAATAATACGATTCGTTCCTTGAATAATTGCCAAGGGATTATTAATTTCATGTCCTATACCTCCGGCCATCTCTCCCATGACCGCCAGTTTATGGTTATGAAAATTCTTCAGTCTCTCCTCCTCTAGTTGAGACTCTGCTTGCTCTTTAAACATAAGATTGTTTTTGAAGCTTTGAACGACCTTGATCCATAAAAAGCTTACTAGCACTAATAAAACGATAGATGTGATGAGAACGATATTTAAAAGAATTTTATTAAAACCAAATTTCTCGTCTCGATAAACACTCAGCTTTTCAGCCGTCAAAGCATGGCTCTCATTATATTCAGCTAATCTATTCTGATAGTCAGAAGATTTGAATAATTGTTTCGCCTTATAAAATTGCTTTTTTTCAATAAGACTAAGGATTTGTTCATCCATTCTGCCCAGGTCAACTCGTTTCAATTTTTCGACTGGTATTCGTAATCCGACCTCTGCGTATTCTTCCAGTAATTTGAAATAGAACTCGTTATTGTACTCCATGATTTCATAGTTCAATAGATAGCCTTCAAGATCATCAAGGTCATGTGACTTTACGTAACGCTTGAGATGAACTTCCATGAGTGAGTTGGTTCTTACACTAATGGAGCTTCTCTCTAATATAGAAAAATGAAATTTATCCGTTTCTTCAATTTGCGATTTTGCTTGGAACAAATAGAAATAGAAGAGAGTGTAAGACAAAACTGTCATACAAATTGCAATGATTGAAAGTCTTTTTGGAAATAAACTATCTTGCATAAGCTCCTAATTTCATAAGAACTTATCGGTCAAACCAAGACAAATAATTAGGTACTAGAAGACCAAACTAAGTGAGGCTCCAATAATATTTGTTTTCTCAGGTACATCGTCAAGGCCAGTAAAAGTCGTGTCAAAATTCGAAGCCCCCTCTTCAGTATGCTCCACCATTTTATAGTCGAGCTTCCCGACTAAAGAAAAACTAAAGTTATAATTATATCCAATAGTTAACGATTTATCTCTTCCTTCATCATAGACGTTTTTGGTTGTTTCCCCGTGAGTGAGATGGATCAAATGCTTACGGTCTAAAAGGTAATATCCCAGAGTAATATAATAGGCTTCTTTATCAATTAGGTCTTCATCCAATGTTTTGAGAGCGGTCCATTCACTCATAATCAACCAATCTGATAAATCTAGTCTTAAACCTACGGTTGAAAACTCTGCCGTTCCTGATAAATACGGCCTCGTAACTGTTAGATAATTATTGGCCGTACTTGACTCTGTTTGAAAAATATAATTTCCATCAGTCTCAGCTAGACCTTTCGCTGCACGAAGCTTTCCTTTTGGAAAAAGAAGCTCCATTTGCAGTCCTCTGATATCGGTGATTTTCACATCCTCTGTCACATAATCGCCAACAACCTTATATTGAGACTCTCCAAAATTTAAATCGAATGTAAGTGAATAATCCTGATTAAAATCGAATCGATGTGAAAGGCTAATACCATTATGACTATCAACTGGGTTTAAAGAATACGCTTCAGTCGGAAGACTAACCCATGGGTACAGAGCCCCCACATAGCGATATTCGGAAATCATCCAACTAAAGGTTCTACTCTTACCTACCCTAATGTTAGTTTTATTTCCCCAGTCCAATTTAATTTGGGCAACATCGAATTCAACAACTGCCTCATCTGCGGTTTGTGTTCCCAGAATTTGCACAAATCCGGAAATATTATTATCAATATCGATACTAAGATTTATTCCTGCCGAAGAATGCTCAATCATAGAGGGCTTATCGGTAATTGTAGTATCGTAAACCACTTCTTCATCAGCAACGAGATAATTCGCATTCACAAAGCCATGTACTTGACCTATTTTTGCGAAAGACTTCTGAGTAAAGAGGAAGGTTATTAAGAAAAGGAAAATTATTTTAAATTGCATAAGGCTTACTTTATCAGTTAATATTTAGTTAATGATAGTGAATAAAATATTTCATTTCAATCTCAAAAGTACTAGAGCATCCCTTCTGAAATTCTCTTTAGTTTTTTTGATTCACAATACTCCCATAGCACAAGCGCGTGCCATAGCGGGAGATTTTATCATCGCTGTTGGTCAGCAACGCATGAATGAAAAAATCGATAAAGATACAGTTATGAGAGCTTTTTTAGGTGAAATGACTAAATGGCCGGATAATTCAAGGCTTCTACCTGCTCACCCGAAATCGAACTCACTAACCTTTAAAGAATTCTCCGATCAAGTGCTTGAAACGAGTACGAGTGAATACCTTGTCACCTGGCGTAGAAAACTTTTTTCGGGAAGGGGCCTGCCTCCAAAGGAACTAAGCAGTGACTCAGAACTACTAGATTTTTTAAAGAAAAACTCTGACGCAATGATTCTTTTAAAAGAAAGACCAAAAAATACAGATGGTCTATTCTTAGTTGAAATCTCTGTAAAATAACTGATGACATTTTGTTAAAATCTATGCTATTTAATCTCACTCACGATGCGACAGTAGCTCAGTTGGTAGAGCGCCACCTTGCCAAGGTGGAGGTCGCCGGTTCGAACCCGGTCTGTCGCTCCATTTAAATTTACCAAGATTTGTCATTCACACACATTCCCTAATGTTTTTAAATATTTGTAATCACAGGACTAGGATTAAGTCTTTCTTTTTATATTTCTAGTTATTTCTCCACGTTTCATCAAAAGCTTGCCAAAGGCTTGCCACTAATTTGATTTGGTAGCACCGTCAAGCACGTGCTTGCATTTCGAGGCACAGTTTTTTATAAACCACTAAAACCCTTAGCTTTTTTCAAGTAGCACATGCTTGCTTTAAAGAGCTACCACCACCCCACTTAAATTCACAAGGAGAACAACTATGAAAGAAATTACAGAAGTAATTAATCAAGACTATATTTCAAATAACGCAATCATCTTAAAAAAAATGCGATTACTTAAAAGGTTAAATCGCCAACAGGCTGGCCTATTATTCGACTTCTCATTCAAATATATTGAAAAGCTTGAAAATGGCAGAGGTGCGATTACTCCTGAAAGATTTAGAGAGTTCCAAGAAAACTACGGATTCTCTGATCGTGAAGTTGAAGATCTTAGGTCTGGAAAGCTTGAGGCTCCAACGGATGCTAACTGTATAAGAAGAACAGTATCCACAGATAAGAGACTAGATAAAAGATTTAGGCACAAACGAATTACTAGAGAGTGCAAAGTTTTAAAAGAGTTAAGGCTTAGGTTAAATCTTGATCAGTACTCCGCATCTAGTAGGTGTGGCGTTGGAAAAAATACCATAGGCTGGATTGAAAATAGCCGAGTCACCATAACGGACAAGAAGATAAAAACAATTGTTGAAGCTTATGGTTTTACAATGGAACTCTTTAACCAACTTCTAAAAGTAAATCCTCTTCGACATGAAATGATTGAGCAATGTAGCGAGATCATATCAAGTATGGATGAGAATAAACTTAGGGCAATTATGCCGATGCTTCAAAGCATGAATAATTAATAATCTATATGAGGAATATTACTTATGAACATAAATTGTAAAAGCTCAGACTTGATCTGACATTCTGATAAAATCAATAGGATAATTCTTCGATATACACATCAGAGTCCTTCCTTTTTAGAATTTAATTGTGAAAGAAATTTTAAAAAGAAAAGGAGACTCTGATGAGTTATT
>JAYZFM010000034.1:0-42568 GCA_036336775.1 Bdellovibrionota bacterium
AACTTATTAAATGGATAAAAAACGTTTTAATATCGTATTAGTTGCGCCCGAGATTCCCGGTAATACCGGAAGTATCGGGCGTACTTGCGTCGCCCTTAATCTTAGATTGGTTTTGATCAAACCCTACGGATTTGAAATAACTGAAAAAGCCGTCAGACGTGCAGGTCTTGATTACTGGAAGCACGTCGAGATCACTGAATACGATAATTTTGATGAATTCCTAAGAAATGAAAAACCAAAGGACTCTCAATTATTTTTCTTTGAAAATCACAAAGAAAAAAATTTCTATAATGCCGGCTATGAAGAAGACTGTTATTTAATATTTGGCTCTGAAACTAAAGGCATTCCTCAAGATATTTTAGACCGCTACCCTGATAGTATTGTGTCACTCCCTCAGTACAGCGAACATATACGCTCACTAAATCTTTCAAACGCAGCGACAACAGCCGCTTATGAATGTTTAAGATGTATAGAATTTAATTGATTATTCAAACTCTTTAGTTACATCTAAAAAATCTTCACCAAAATAATTTATTGATTCAAATGAAAGGACTTCTCTACTTGCAGCTTCTCTTTGAGACTCGTTAATAATATTCGCTTGGCGAAGCTTGACTAAAATATCATTGATCTGTTCATGGGCAAATGGAGTCAGCTTTTGTTTCCTATAAGACTGAGAATAGCGAATAGGACTTGGAAGAAGCATGGCCAAAAAAGCGCCTTCTTTTGCATTTAACTTCGCCGGATGTTTTTGAAAATATAATCTGGCCCCAGCACGAACGCCGTAAACATCTTCACCAAGTTCAATTAAGTTCAGGTAATGTTCTAGAATTTGATCCTTAGTTAAAGTTTTCTCCAACATCGTGGCCATGATCATTTCTTTAACTTTACGGGTAAGAGTTTTTTGAGGACCTAGTAGAGCATTTTTTATTACTTGTTGGGTTATAGTGCTAGCGCCTCGAACAAATTCTCCCGCTTCATAGCTCTCTTCTATAACTTTCAAAAGTTGCCTCGTATCAATTCCCTCATGTTCATAAAAAGCCCAGTCCTCAGAGACAATAATCGCCCATCTGGCCACTTTAGAAATTTTATTTACAGCGATCCAATGTTTAGGCTTTTTATTCACCAAAACGTAATCAGCTTTTTTCTTATCAAAAACCGGATAATGATCTTTTAGCTTCTGAACATCTTGCCACATTCCGAGTAAAACAATCAGTAATACTCCTAGCGGAATAACTCCAAATATCAATAATATAGCTGCTAATTTCTTTTTTAACATTGTCCTATAAATTCAATAAGTTAATATGCTTAAGTTCAAGTACCTGTTTTCCGATGAGCATTAGTATGAAGACGAGTAAAATCCTAATTTCTTCTATTTTACTTTTGCACCTAATCGGATGTTCAAGGCAATTTCACGTTGCTAAGCTCATCCCTGGTAGATCATCGATAGACGATGCAATTCAACGTTTGGGTGAACCTACAGAAGCAAGTATCGATAATCCAAGTCACCAAAAACTTCTTTGGCGCGATATCACGGTACAGGCCCGAGAAGATATTATCACAGTTGTTCAAAGAAAGCCCGCGAGCTACGAGGAAAAACTACAATTTTGGAGGCAACACTATAAAGGTTCCCCTCAATCTTTTTCCAAAGTTGAAAATACAGCGCAGGCCGGAGAACATCTTTGGCAATTAAATCTACCCAATGAACATATTAATATCATTTATGATGAATCGAGAGATCTAGTGACAAAGGTAATGTATTACGATGTTCGATAGAAGACTGAAAATATATTTAAAACTTTGGAAAAAAAGGCTCAGAAAATCGTTTAAATTAAACGCGATCATGGCCGTTGCCATGCTTTTTGTTACTGTCCTATCTTTGAGTATTTATCAACGTTTCCATGATGAAGAAAGATTGCTTTCTACTTTTAGTTTATGGCAATACACTCAACAGGATCTTAGTCCGGATGGAGAAAATCATAGATCGATTGCTTCTGTGAACCAATGTACTTTTAATGAAGTTAGCTTACCTCAAATTAAAAATGAAGTGGCGCAACTTGAAAGAACTTTTCAGACAGGTTCAAACTTAGAAGGAAAGTTTTACGGACTCGATTTAAGTAAGCTTCCATCTATTGGCGCTCAACTGCTTGCCGACAATAAAGATCTTATTGGTGATCAAGGAGCCCGTAGTAATTATAATTTTAGCGCCTGTGATTCAGTAGCCTGTATATTCAATGAACTTTATGGAGACGATAGCAAACTCTCTGGGTACATAACTTACTATTGGTATTTAAAAACAGGGACTATGCTTTCACTATCAAATTATGTGCCAGAGCAAAAAGATCATCAACCTGGAAAGTATAGTGAAAAAGATTTCTCGTATTCAGATTTTCTTTTTAATAAGTCAGAATTAGTTAATTTTTATCATCTTGCTAAAAGCTTGCCTGAAAAATTAACTTTTGTTCCTCTGTTAAAATCAATTCATAAAGTTCCAGCTCAAGCTAAAATCGAACAAAGTTTGAATACCTGCTCTTTCTCTCTTCCGAAGGGACAAATTCTGATGCATCCAAACTGCATGAATAAAGGTGAGATTGATTTTTTCATCAACGCGACTAGAGAAATAGCAAAATACGCTGATAGACACGAAGGACTAAAACTTGGAGTGGCCAGTATCAGTAATTCAAAGTACTGGCTTGAAACATCAGGTTGGCAGAAAGAAAGTCTTTTCAATCCGATTTCGAAAGAAACTAAATCAAATTGGAGATCTAAACTTAGCCTCAATGACTTCGTAGATGCAAGAGCGACCAAGTCTCCTATTGAGCAATTCGCAAGTATCATAGCCTACTACAGATTTCAGCCACAAAGACTTGTAAACAAGACTCCCGCTGAACTCGTAAATTGGGTAAAGAAGAATATTTACCACGAGAATGTTTTTGATCCTTCAGGACTATATAAACAATTTATGTTCAAAGTCTCCAATACCTGGTCCGTTCAAGAAGTAGGTATTTGGAAGAAATGTATGGATCAAACTCTAGATCCAAAAAAACCAATAAAAGAAGTTCAAAGAGAGCTGGCCAATAGCATAGACCACCCTCTCTACACTTGTGTTGAACAAAAAGTTCCAGGATTTATTGATTACGCCGTAGGAGAGATTAAAAAGAATCAATATGAAGGGTGTGAGTTCTTCACTGAAAGACATAATAATCAATACGGACATCAGCTAGAAAGATTTCATCAGAATATAGAAAAATTTATTGCAGAGAAGATTCTTCAAAGAAAAATTGAATTCAAAAGGCATGGGCCAGAAGTTTTAATTGGGTATGAAATAAAAAAGAAATTTGTGTCAACGATTGATCCTAAAGCTGTTTATATTAGCTGCTTTGATAAATTCAATTCTCAAAACTGCTATGAAACTTCGATGAAATCAAAGTTGAATCAGATTACTTATCTTCATCCAACTATTAGTAAGTACTACACAAAAACGCTTGAAGACGATATTTTAAGTCTTTTTCCATTCGATGAAGTACAAAAAGACACAAATGAAGTCACGAAGAGGTTTTTAGCGCCTTACTCAGCAAGACTGAGTCAAGCTGCAACTAAAATATGGGACAGTTGTAAAGCCAATGGCAGAGATGAGAAAGAGAAGCTCGACTTCCCACTTAGCTTTTCAGGTGGCAGATACTTTGTAAATCCTAAGCTAGTTAACTGCATAAATAGCTCACTTAAAGAAACAATCTACGATATGGCCGAACTTAAAGCCTTTCATAAAACAGAAGATGAAGTTTTAGAATTTAAACTGAAGCCGATTGAGCAAGAATTTGCTCTAAGCTTTCTTCAGGGAAGACTTCTACAAACACTTAACAATATTCTTGAAAAAGAATATCTATCAGAAGAAATTAGACTCGATCAACACTTCAAAGAAGCAAGCCTTAAAGCATTAAGTCAGTTCTCTGAAGATCATGATACCTTCTTCTCAAACGTTTTCTCTTTCAACCAAGTAAAGCAACTTTGTATTGAAAGAATTAACGCCTTCTATCCAAAGAGCTATTTCTATCACCCGACAGAACAAATCGATATTGCATACGGACACCCTCTTTGTGAAAAATTTGTTAATATGCCATTTGTTCGCAATAAACTAAGTAAAGAAGTCACCAGACAATGGGAACTCAATAAAGACTTTGCTGAAAAAGTTCTTATTGAGAAATATCAAAAACAAATTGATCTTTGCTACGATGACAACCCAATACTTGAAAGAAGCCCTAGCTCGGCTCAACAAAACAGAAGAAATAAATACAGAAGAGACTCTTGCCTTGAAATTAGTTATGTAGAATCAATAGATCGAGCATTAGCGCAGTGGAGAGACCATAAGAACTATCAGTATTTTGCTAATAGAGAGTCACAACTCTACTCTCACTTAAAGAGCTTAGAGCGTAAATTTGTAAGAGCTGCTCAAAATAATCAAAAATTAAAATAAAAAAACCCAGGCACAAGGCCTGGGCTTGAACTATAAAGTTCTTATTTCTAACATCCTATTAGAATTTATAAGTCATAGAAACTCTAGACATGATGTTGTCTGTTCTTAGGTTACCATTACCGCTTGCAGTACTAGTTCCAGAAGCATTGTTACCATCAGTAGAGTTACCAATAAGACCGTCAATTGTTAGGTCACCAAAAACAAGTGATGCACCAGCATTAACAGTTGTAGTATCAGCTCTTGTAGACTTGTCTCCGTTGTCAGCTTCATCAGTTCCGATAACTTCGTGAACAACAGAACCTCTAAGAGTTAGCCATTCTTTTGCCATTACTTCTAGACCAATAACAACTGGTAGGTAGTTAGACTTAGACTCACCAGGTGCTCCAGAAGCAGCAAAATCATTTTCAGTGTTAGACATTGTGTAGTAAGCAGATGCCCAAGCATTAGCTTTGTCATTTAGCTTATAAGTTTTAGCTACACCAAGAGTAGTGTCTGCTCTTGTGTACTCATCTTCGTTTGCATCTTCAGCAGAGATTGTAGAGTATCTAGCGTAGATATCCATGTCACCCATACCATAAGTAATACCGAAATCAATAGAACCAGCTCCATCAAATTCGTTTGTTCCATCGTCAGCTTTATTAGTAAGACCAAAGTTTAAGAATGTATCGATGTTTCCAGAAACAACACCAACAGTCATTCTTGTTGCAGTAGACTCGTGATCATTTGCTTCGTCTTCATAAGCACCGTGAGTAAGTCTTACCCCCCACTGAACTCCTGCATCACCAGCAATGAAAAGATCTAGGTTATTAGTTTCTTCAGCAACTGCATCAGCAAGACCAGCACCTTTTCTTAGGTTTTGAGAAACGTCAGACTCAGATCCAAAATATAGACCATAAATCATGTTTCCAGTGTTTTTAAACATCCCACCTTCAGCTTTAGGTCCTGCAGCGTTGTCAGCTGAAGTTCCAGTATAAGCTTTGTTTGTGTTCCCCCACTCCATTGTGATCCAATCGTAGTGAGTGTTTAGGTGTGCTGGGTTTAAAAATACGTTTCGGTTATCATCTAGGTACTGAGAACCAAATACGTTTTGTCCTAGAGCTTCAAGTCTTGCCTTAGACGCGAATGCACTAGTCGAAAGCACTGCTAAACCAATAGTCGCAATTGCAAGTTTTTTCATTAACTTTCTCCTTGTTTTTACCTCATCAAAGGTAATTAAATTCCGATTAATCGGTAATAATTTCCTATTATTAGTAAAATTAGAATCCTGAAAGAAATAATTGTCAAACATGTTCAGTAAAGTTTTGCGCAGGTAAAAAAAATATTTTTTGCAGTTTTAAACCTCTTACTAATGTTTGTTGAAAACATAAAAAACGAAAAGATGCATACACACGAGCGATTCAATTTTTTTGCCCCTACAAGTTGGAGCATTCCAAGAAAAAGTGCGGGATTTTTGACAGAAAAAAACTTACAAAAAGTAAGTTTAATTTAACTTGCACACTTAATAAATGTTTAATTTTTCTAGTCAAAGCGGGGAATTTAACTAAACTATTAAGTATAGTTTTTTACTTTTAAAGTAATTATTAACAACACGTATGTTTAAAACAAACAAAGGATGTGGAAAATGAAAAAATTAGTTATGGCATTAGTTGCAATGACAATGACTGCATCAGCTTTCGCTGCTGGTGAGAACATGGTTAGATTTTATGGTTGGGATTCAGGAGCTAGATCAAATTCTGTTGACGTAGCTTTCGACACAACTACTAACACTGATGGTACTGAAGATGCTGATTCTTCTTCAAACAACTTTGCTGTTAACTACGCAAGAGCGTTTGGTCAGTGGCAAGTAGGTATCACTTATAAGAGTGATGCAGATTCTAACGGAATCGACAACACAGTTGGTCTTTCTGGTTACTATAACCTTGAGTCTGACCTAATGAACACTTGTTATTTTGCATTTCATTACGACATGATGACTGCTGCTAATGATGACAAAACTAACACTATGACTCTTGAGTATGGTCACAGATGGTTAGTAGGTTCAGCATGGGGACTTAACCTTACTTACGCTCCAAGTGTAGCTATCTCTCAAGCAGTTACTGCTTATGACAACGATGCTCTTGAAGACGAGACAGAAGTTGCTCTAGGTTGGAACTTCTTAAAGTTCGACGTACTTTTCTAATTTAATTTAAATTAATTTAGATAAAAGAAGGGCCGCGATTGCGGCCCTTTCTTTTTTCCTCACACTAGAACTCTCTCTACAAAATCGCTTCTGCTCTCGTTTGAATCAAGACTACATTTAGAATTGTATTGTTCTTTAGTGCGGAAATCTGCACATCGTGAGCACATAAATAAGGTTCATCGGAATCAGGCAGGGAATTTTCATTTACATCGATGAAGCTCACTAAGGAATAAGTACCGGTGGGAAGGCTATTGACGGGTGTATCTCCATTCACAAAGTCTTTGATCTTAGAGAAACATGAATCGCTATTGCAAAGGAGCTTGGAACTTCCTAAGGCAATAACAGGGCTTGAATCACTTATATTTTCACAATCATCAGAAGTATAAAAACTTTTTGCTGCGAGATCTCGTGCTGTTTGGTCAGCACAAATTGCTAGATCGCTAGTACAACTCATCTCAATCGTCCTTACATAAAATTTATTTTCTCCACTCGACTCTTCAAAGCCTGGAGGTTCAAATTGGCAGGAGATAAAAAGGTCTAATGAAATCAACATTAATAAATAGCGCATAATCAACCTTTACTTAAAACTTCTTACATCTAGGGAAAGTTCATGACAGGCCGGCCCAAGATAACTTACAATTTCAGTACAGTTCTTAGCCAAGGAAGGTGCTCCAGGGCAGGGATGCTCTTTTTCCCCTCTAGCAAGCATTTTAGCATAATCACTTAAGAAATATGAGTGGACTGTAAATGCTGAAAGTCACGTTCTAGACGTGACTTCAATCAATGGATCAATTTTTAAATTTAAATTCTAGTGACAATTAAAGTTGGCTTAAACTCATCGAAGCTCTAGCAAAGTATTGAAACAACTCACTTTTCGGATGACTTAATAAAGCAGCCGGCCCAACGAACTTCACGTGCTCTGATTTAAGCTCAGGAGCCAGCTCATCGTTAATTCCCGTATACCTTAAGTTAGGATCATATTTAATAGTTGGTGAGTAATCGCATTTCTCAAGATCTGGAAGAACACGCTCTAAAACTTTTCTCATAAGCCTTATTTTCTTCGCTAGATCTTCCTCTTGAAGATCATCACCATTGATAAAGGTAAGCGCTTTGAAGTTCTGATAGCCGTCTTTGAAAGCCTCTATATCAAGGATGAAGCTCCCCCAGTCATGGGTTAAGCTCTGAGGAATAATCATCGAACCAACATGGTCACTAAACTCGCCCTTGCATTCAAAGTGCACAGTAATTCCAGGGAAAGCCTCAATTCCAACCAAGTACTTGTGAAGACCAGCATTAAGTTTATCTTTGTTCTCTACCAGCTTATAGAAGTGACGAGGATTTTCACAGAAGTATAAATTCTCACACGAGATGATTTCATTCTCACCTGTATGAAGCTCAAAGTATGCAGGCTCCACTAAATCAGTAGGCTCTCTTAAAACAATTTTTTTGATAATTTTATTTTGTTGATGCTTCTTTAAAACTTCATCATTGATATCAAGTTTCATTTGTAGTGGATGAAATGCAGAAGTAAAAAACTCTTCCCCATCAAGTAATTGGTGAGGTTTAGCCCTTGCTCCAAATTTATGGAATTTTGTATCTTTATAAAAAACAGATTCAGAAGTGGCATCAGAAATTTCAAACTCGTTAAAGCTTAATTCGTCTGCAACCTCAGCGCTACGAATTGAATTCATTGTGCAGTTTAGGTCTCTATTTATTTGTTCTGAAAGGTATAGGTTTTGAGTAATAAAAAGTGCTTTACCGTCCGTATCAGCAAAAATTTTATTAAAGGCTAAATACCCATATGGATTTTCACCAACAATAATATTTTGGAAATAGCTTCTCGTAATTTCTTGTTGAGAATCGTCTTGCTTCTTTTTAAGCGATCTTAGTCCGAAACCGGCCATGGTAACTCCTTTGAGTCAATACTAGCCCAGTGTTGTCGGTTTTTTAAGTAATTTTTATCCTAACTCGCAGCAAAACAAGTAAACTTATTGAAATTATCTGATAGCTAATTTGTCTCCAGGTAAAATCATACGCTTTTTCACAAGCTTATAATTTGAACGAATAATCGTATTAATATTCACACCTGTTTTTCTTGCGATGGTCCAAAGGGTGTCACCCTTTTTTACCGTGTAAAACTGTGAAGGATTCTCAATCCTTTTGCCATTTCTAACCCCACGCTTTATCCATCGATTATAAGTTCTTTTTCTGACGATACTTTTTCTAGGCTTCTCGTAAAGGTCTTTATACATAGCAAGACTTCTTGGACTATGATCATCTCTAAAAGGAAGAAGAACTTTTGTCTTAGGAAGCATGCGTTTTGTTTCAGACATGTCATTGAGTTTCGCAAGAATCTTAGCAGGAACCTTAAATTTCTTACCCACATCCCTTAAAGTAGCACGGCCTCGCAAGCTATATTCTTCATAGTCAGTTGCAAGAACATTAACGTCATTTTTCTTTGCTTCCCAAGTATCTTTTTTTCCAACTGGCACTCGAAGCACATAACCCTCACCATGTGGTGGAGTCTGCCATCTCAAAAGTTCAGGGTTATACTTTTTAACAGTCTCAAATGTTTCTTCAATGGCTTCAGCGACTTTATATAAATCGGTATTGGCCGGAACATTAATCTCTTCAAAGTCCAATGGCTTTTGAAATTCAATTTCAGTAAATCCAAAAGTGCTTAAGTTCTTTCCAATAATAGCGAGGGCCATGATCTTCGGAACATAATTTTTAGTTTCGCGTCTTAAATACCTACCACGACGAATCTTCCAGAAGTCATCCGTTCTATAACGTCTAATTGCTCTTTTAATTTTTCCTTCACCAGCGTTATACCCAGCAGCCGCAAGTTCCCAGGAATCAAACATATCATGAAGCATTCTTAGGTATTCACTTGCTGCAATAGTCGCTTTAAGCGGGTCTCTTCTTTCATCTAAATAGAAGCCAACTTCAAGACCAAATTTTTTACCTGTAAAAGGCATGAACTGCCAAGGACCTACGGCTTTCGCCCAAGACCTTGCATGGTTTTGAAATCCACTTTCGGCCATAGATAAATAAATTAAATCTCTCGGCATACCTTGGTCATTTAAAATTTTAGAAAGCACCGGAGCATATCTTCCTGCTCTTTCCGCGTACCTCTGAAAATGTTCGCGACCTCTTCCTGTAAAATAATTTATCCATGATTTTACAGAGTCATTATAAACAACAGGGATATCAAAGTAATAATTGGATAATTTAAGATGTTCAGCACCATATAAATAGTAAACTTTTTTATCGCTAGCTTTTAGCTCTTCATCTCCAATACTACCAACAATACAGTCATTACAAATTGGTAGGGACTTATCAATAATATGAGTTTGAACCCGCTCAGCTTTTTCTTCCATAGCTTGTTCAGTTACGATTTGTTCACTTTCTTTTTTTGCTAGCTGAGCACATGAGCCCAAGAGAACGAGAGGGAGCAAAAGAGTTAATCCATTAATTCTTCGCAAAATAGACTCCTTAAGATGCAGGTTAGTTCCTACCCTATTATAACGCGGTTTTTAGTATTTCTTCACATAGAGAAACAAATTCCTAAATGTAAATTCAAACACTTAAAAGCTATAATAAAGATAACCATGCTTTGTGTAAAGCAGCAGGCAATCTGATTTATGAAAACTTTTGGTCAAATCTTATTAGAGTATTTTCGCTATTTTCTAAGCTGGCTTGTACTGGCCCTGATCGGACTATTTTGTTTGCCCCTACAGGCGAAAGTTGATCCTCCTAATTATGATTTCTCCTTAGATAAATTTCGTTTATTTATGCCTGATTCAAAACAAGCAGACATAAAAAAAGAATATCCAAAAGAAGAATTAGTTCTCACGAATGGTCCCTACAAAACCTATAAATACTATGTCGAACATATTCGCTATCGCTTCCCTATATTGGTGCAGTACAAGGATGGTGTCGTGATAGATTTTCATGCCCGACTTCCGACTTATTTTTTGCATGATATTTTTCATCAATCTCTAATCAATCGTTTTGGTAAACAAGATGTTTTTAAAAATAAGAAGGAACAGGCCATCTACGTCTGGAAAAATCAAAAAGGTAATAGGCATTATTATGTTGGTGCCTGCACTATAACTTGCTTTCCAATTTTTTATGCTGTTCGAAAAATTGAAATTCAAGACACGGGTGACTACAAGCCAGTCCTAGAACAGCTCAAAACGAGTGAAGAAAAAACTAAGCTGCTTCCGCCGAACGGGGCTGGAACTTAGAAGCAGGATAAACATATCCTGTCGCTGTTTGAGCCAATTCCCAAATATCTGAGCGCATATAAGACTTCATTCCCATTGGCGATATAAAGGTCGTTCTTTGTGATAGAAAGCTTAAAAGTTCATCTGGACTCAAAAGTTTCATTTCACTTTGAAGAGTAGAATCCAATCTTAAAATCTGGCAGTCTGCTCCCAGTGTTTTCGTTCCTTCATATGTTAGGATCACTTGTTTTTTGACATCGATAAACACCGACTCGAAGTTTGCATCTTTTGGTGAGAGTACAACAAACCCTTCATCCACTGGTACGCCCCAAATTCCGATCACGCTTTGATCTTTTAAAGCGAAACTTAAAAATCTAGTAAAGATAACTCTAAGGGCATTTGGATCATTAGTTGAACGAACTCCTAATTCCCACATTAATGTCCCGCTACCGTAAATCATCATACCGATATTTTTATAACAATAAACACTATAGCTTCCGACCAAACTTACTTGTTCATCTCCAAACCGATTATCACCAAATTCAGGAGAAGCAATTTTCTTGGCCACGCGAGCATTGGCTTTTACAACTCGAAGAATTTTAGTTTCTTTTGGATTTAATTCAATATCCTTAACTTTATCACGCTCTACTGGATCGAAACCTAATAGAGTTAAAGTCTCAACAAACTGCTTTTCAAACTCAGCATCTTCGAAACGAACAAATACTGAATAACCCAAGCTCTTTCTAAATTGATAATAACTAAATTTTTTCTCAGTCATAAAACCTCTTACCTATTTGTTTTATCGACGTTTTCAAGCCTTTGCTTTAGGATACGTTTATGAAACGAAACTTAACTTTTATTACTCTACTATGCCTATCAACTTTAACTTCTGCGGCCTCACTTGAGGCAGATAAACGCATGATGATTGAAGCTCAACATTCTACCCTCAAAAGCTCCTCAATTGTTGATAAAACCGATCAGGAATTTAGCGCCAGAGACCTCAATAGTGTTTACGGGAACATTGGTTTTGACCTCAGTCTTTTTGATATAAATTTTAAGTCGAATGCTTATTTTAATGTTTCTGAGTCCAGCCTCTATGCCAATCAAGAGCAAGCCGTTCAAAATACAATATTTCCTACTGTCATTGTTACAAGAGACCTCTTTAAAGGAGAGGGGCTGCAACAAACAGGTGAAGACAGAACTCAATATTTAATTAATCAACTCGAGTGGGAATATGGAGATAGCGAATTAAAATTCTATGCCGGTAGAATGTGGATCGACTTTGGATCAGGAAAATACTTCAACCCACTCAACCCTTTTAAAAGTTCGCAACTACTTTCAAACCAACTCGGAGTCCAGCAGGCGGTTGACGGATTAAGATGGGAAATCGCACGTGATCCAAAACTTAAATTACATATTTATCTTCTAGCAGACAGAAGATTTGAAGGTTACAGAGAAAAAATCACTCGCACAGCTATGATTCGAGGTGAATGGACAATCAATGAAAAAACAAAGCTTAACTATATCTTAGGTGAAGACCAACAAAGACATAAATATGGATTTGAAACCGCATATACCGGAGACATTTTTGATTTTTATATGCAGCTCATGAGGTACACAAAA
Source organism: Bdellovibrionota bacterium (assembly GCA_036336775.1). Taxonomy (GTDB): domain Bacteria; phylum Bdellovibrionota; class Bacteriovoracia; order Bacteriovoracales; family Bacteriovoracaceae. Next base: position 12,503 of record JAYZFM010000034.1, read on the forward strand.
AGACTCGACCTTGAAGAGGGCGAGTCGGTAGATCAAAATCATGCCCTCGTCGGAACCGTAATCAAGTTTAGTCCTGAGTGGAGTCTTAGCCTTGAGGCCGGTAAAAATCATTATGATGACAGACTAGAAGAAAATAATGAGATGGCCCTTAGTTTTATCCCAATTGAAAATTATGGCTTTGCAAAGCTAGCTCGTGCGTTAGGAGAAAATCAATACGAAGCCTCTGTCAGCTATCTCGCGGATATGGATTCTGATTTTAACTATACTAAATTTGAAATAAGCTGGAATGCCTACAAAAACATCACTCTGCGTTATTTCACAGCATTCACATCTGACACTGAAATCAATGAACTAAATAATGCGGCGCACGCAGCTTATCCAGAAATTCGTCACGCAATGGCAATTAGGGTATTATTTTAAAGTTAATCCATTGACATTTGTTGTCCTGGGCCATAAAAGATATGGGTTAAAAATTTGATCTGTCGTAGGGTAAAAGAGGGTAACCCTCCTACACGGGCATTAGGAGATTATATGTACGGAATCGTTGAAATTGCAGGTCACCAATACAGAGTTAAAGAAGGTGACATCATTGACGTTCAAAAATTAGATGCAGAAGTTGGATCTAAAGTTGAATTTGACAGAGTTCTTTTTGTTGGCGGAGACGCTCCAAAAGTTGGAACTCCAGTTGTTTCAGGAGCTAAAGTTACAGCAGAAGTTGTAAAGCAAGGTCGCTCAAGAAAAGTAATTGTTTTTCATAGAAAACCAGGAAAGTACCAAAAGAAAAATGGTCACAGACAAGCATTTACTGGTTTAAAAATTACAGGGCTTAAAGCTTAATTAGGAGTAAGATATGGCACATAAGAAATCTGGTGGTAGTACTAGTAACGGTAGAGATAGTAACCCTAAAATGAGAGGTGTTAAGCTCTACGGTGGTCAAAAAGCTGAAATCGGAAACATCATTGTAAGACAGAAAGGGACTAAGTTCCATGCTGGTGCTGGTGTGAAGATGGGAAGAGATTATACAATCTATGCAGTTGCTGACGGTGTAGTGAAATTTGGACATTTCAACAAAAACACTAAAATGGTTTCTGTAGTTCCTGCTTAATTAACTAAGTAAAAATTACAAAATATAAGGGGAGTCTAGCTGGACTCCCCTTTTTTTTATAGTTTAAAGCTAGATACATAAAGCTTAAGAAGAAGACTATGAAGTTTATTGATGAAGTAAAAATTGAGATTCGTTCCGGTAATGGTGGTAACGGATGTATTGGTTTTAGAAGGGAAAAACACGTTGCCTTCGGAGGACCCGACGGTGGAAACGGTGGTAAAGGCGGAGACATCGTTTTTGAAGGAGACGAGGGTGTGAACACTCTAGTTAACTTCCGTGGTAAAAAACTCTACGCAGCTGAAGTTGGTGAGAACGGAAGAGGTTCTCAAATGGATGGCAAGACTGGTGAAGACCTAGTAATCAAAGTACCAGTTGGGACATTGATATTAGATCAAGAGACTGGGAACCTGATCAAAGATATAACTGCTCATGGCCAAAGAGAAATTCTTCTCAAAGGTGGTCGTGGTGGACTAGGTAATACCTTCTTTAAAACATCGACTAACCAAGCCCCTCGTTACGCCCAAGAAGGCGAAAAAGGTGAAGAGCTAGCGGTTAAACTCGAATTAAAACTCATTGCTGATATCGCACTTGTAGGTCTTCCAAACGCAGGAAAGTCGACGCTTATTTCTAGTATCTCTGCGGCCAAGCCTAAGATTGCTGACTACCCTTTTACGACTCTGACTCCAAACCTTGGGGTGGTAGACTTCGAAGGAGACTCTATCGTTGTTGCCGATATCCCGGGTCTAATTGAGGATGCAGCAGAAGGTAAAGGGCTTGGTATTCAATTCCTTAAACATATCGAAAGAACCTCGGCTTTAGTGCACTTGGTAGATTGCTCAATGCTCCTAGAGCCTTATGAAGCTATCGAAGAATATGCCACTGTAAGGTCTGAGTTATTGAAATACAAAGAAGCTGTCGCTTATAAACCAGAAATCGTATGCCTCACAAAAATTGATGCAATGACAGAGGAAGAAATCGAGAAATTTAAAACTGCGATGGAAGAACACCTCGATAAAAACGTCTTGGTCATTTCAAGCGTTTCTGGTAGAAACCTTGATTTATTAAAGCGATTAATGATTAAAACGAAGCAAGTAAAGAAGGAAAATGATGGGGAATCCATACGTACAGAAAGAAGTATCTAAAATAATTGAAGAATTTGAGTACCCAAAAAATTTGGCCATGGCCTCAGCTTGGATTATGGCCAACTTCAAAGGAATCAATTTAAAAATTTATGATTCAAAAGAAAGCACATCTTTATGTGATTATAATATTATAGGTTCTGCAGAAAACACAATTCAAGCAAAAGCAATGGTTGATGAAATTGAAGAAGCACTCAAAAATGGCGGCGCTAAAGTTCTTTCACTTGAAGGGCTTTCTGATGGTGAATGGATTCTTCTAGATATGGGTGATGTAATTGTCCACGTTTTCCAAGAACAAAGCAGAGATTATTTTGACCTAGACTCTCTCTGGGAGGATCAAGATCAACTAGAAATTCCACAAGAGTACTATTTTTCAAAACAAGAAGAGATTAAAAAATCAGATAATACTGAAAACTATTTCTAATGAAACTCATAACAGTTGGGAAACTTAAGGATAAGCACCTAGAGGCAATTGAAGCGGAATACTTCAAACGAATTAAGAATCCCAAACTGCAAATTATTGAGCTAAAGGCTAATGCCGAAAATAAAGACTCCGAAGCTCAAACCATACTCAAAAAAATAGAACCTAAAGATTTCGTGATAACTCTTACCGAATTTGGAGAAGAGTTTGAAAGTGTTGGGTTCTCCCGCTGGTTAGAGGGAATCCAAAACCCGGTCTTCGTTATTTGTGGAGCTGAGGGACCAGGCGACGCTCTCCTAGAAAGAAGTAATTTTAAGCTCTCACTCAGTAAGCTCACCTACCCTCACAAACTGGCCCGTATCATATTTATTGAGCAAATTTATAGGGCCCAAACAATCCAAACCAATCACCCTTATCATAATTAAGAAGTAAAATTTTCAAATCAATAGTGTTTTTTTCTAAATCGACTATTATGCGGCAGATTTTTTTTAAAAGGCATAATATGAAATCATTCGTTTTAGGTGTATTGCTATCTATCTCTTTTTCTAGCTTAGCTAACCCAATGCAAGTTAACTTTCCAAACTCCATGGCAAGACAGATGGAAATTCAGATATTTGAAACTGAAAGCTCTACATTAGCGGCCATGAGTAGAACCCTAGAAGTCTCCACTCAAAAACCGATCAGAGGGGTTCCTCAGGTTCGTTTAGACGAGCAAGCAGTGAGAAGCTTTGGGTCAACAACAGATGAAATAAGAACGAGAACCCTGCAATTGAGACCGAAGCCCGGCAAAGAACCTAGGCTTGCCATTATAGTGGTAGCTTCTGAACAACAATTGAGCCTTTTAAGTTCTGAGCAAAAAAAGTCAGTACTAGACGTAGTTAATAGTTTGAGGAACTACGATAGTACTTTAGAAAACCTTAGTTTAAGTCTCATTTATCAAACTGAGGAAACTCTCCGTGCCCACGCCATCGCCCAAGCTTCTTTAGAGTTTTTTGAATCAGAGGAAACGAAGGAACGCTACGCTCAAAAATTTAGACAGATTCTTACTGGTAAATTGAGCCAAGAGCCAAGTTTACGCGAGCAGCAAATCGACGAGATGAAGTACTTACTTAGACAAGGATATCCTGCAGGAAAATTCCCTACAGACTTTGTAGAAAGCTTAGAATAGTGCTAAATTTTATGCATGAGATTCTACAATACAACAAAACAAGTGCTGTTATGTATCTGCGATGGAATGGGGTATTCAGATAATACCAATAAAAATGCTGTTCGCGATGCCAATACTCCCAATTTAGATTCAATCTACAAAACCTATCCTTTCACCACTATCATTCCGGGCGGAGAGAAAGTAGGACTTCCGGCCGGTGTTGCTGGAAACTCTGAGGTTGGCCATATGAATCTTGGTGCAGGCAGACCTGTTAGGCAAGACCTTGTTCGAATTAACGAGGCCATCGACAATGATACTTTGAAGGATATGGAAGGGTTAAAAAAAATCATTTCATATGCCAAAGACAATGGAAACAGAATTCACTTGATGGGGTTGCTATCTGATGGCGGAGTTCATTCTCATATCGATCATTTCAAAGCTGTACTTAAAATTTTAAAATCAGAGGGACTTGAGATTTTCTATCATACTTTTATGGATGGAAGAGACACGCCTAAAACAAATGGTGTTCGCTATATTCAAGATGTTCAAGAAGTCGGTGGGTTTACTTTTGCAAGTATGCAGGGTCGATCGATAGGAATGGATCGAGATCGTCGTTGGGAAAAGATTAAAACCGCCTACGACATGATGACTGGTCAGTCTGGTGTAAAAAACGAGAAGCCTGAAGATTATATTTTAAATGAATACGATAAAGATATTTATGATGAGTTCATCACGCCAGCTCTTTTCTCTGAAAATGGAGCTATAAAAAATGGTGACGCTGTATACTTCTTAAATTTCAGACCAGACAGAGCAAGACAAATTTCGCTGGCTTTTTGTAAGAAAGACTTTAGTGAGTTCGATACGCCAGTAAGACCTGGATACTACCTTTGTATGTCGCCTTATATTGACGAAGAGTGTCCAGAAGTGCCAATTCTTTTTGATAGAGAAAAGATTCCAGGAACACTTTCTGAATATCTTTCCCAAAACGGACATAAGCAGCTCAAAATTGCAGAAACTGAAAAGTATGCTCACGTAACATATTTTTTTAATGGTGGAGCTGAGAAACCTTTTGAAGGTGAAGAAAGAATCTTAATCGATTCTCCAAAGGAAGTTGCAACTTACGACCAAAAGCCAGAAATGAGTGCCTATAAAGTTCTTGAGCAGCTTGAAAGAAAACTTGATGAACAAAATATCAGTTTATATGTTGTAAACTTTGCCAATCCAGATATGGTTGGCCACACAGGAAACTATGAGGCTGCTATCAAGGCTATGGAAGTCGTTGACGAATGTGTGGGTAAATTGAAAGATAAATGCCTACAAAACGGCATCACGATGCTGATCACAGCTGATCACGGTAACTGTGATGAAATGGTTTATCCAGATGGAACGCCACAAACTTCTCACTCTAAAGCCAATGTGCCTTTTGCACTTGTACAAAAAGAATGGGAAAACGGCGGAGTTGAGTCCCACGCAAAAGAGCAATACGCCTTAATGGATGTTGCACCAACAATTCTTCACTTATTAGGTTTAAAAAATCATCCAGAAATGACTGGAAAAAGTATTTTTGAATAGGATTTAAAATGGCCAAGAAACAAATTAAAACGATCGCAGTACTAACCTCTGGTGGTGACTCCCCCGGAATGAATTGTGTTATTCGCTCTATTGTCAGAACATCAATTGGCCATGGAATAAAAGTCTATGGAATTGAAAGAGGCTACACCGGTCTTTTAAATAACGAAATGAAAGAAATGAATGCCTCTTCAGTTGGTAATATCATCCAACGTGGAGGAACGATTCTACTCTCCTCTCGCTGCCCAGAATTTAAAGAAAAATCTCATCGCGCCAAAGCAGCTCAAATACTTGAAGACAGAGATATCGATGCCTTAATAGTTTGTGGTGGTGATGGTTCTTTTAAAGGTGCCATGGCACTTGCAGAAGAACACAATATCCCAGTGATAGGAATCCCTGGAACAATTGACAATGATCTTTCAGGAACAGATTACACAATCGGTTTTGATACTGCAGTAAACACCGCGATCGATGCTGTGGATAAAATCAGAGACACTGCTGCCTCTAACGACAGAACTTTTCTTATCGAAGTAATGGGTGCTCGTTCATCTGCAATTGCCTTAAAAGTTGGAGTTTGTACGGGAGCAGAAAACGTCCTTCTTAATTCTGAAAAAGTAGATTTTGAAAAAATTGCAAAAGCAATAAGGCGTGGGATCAGAAGAGGTAAAAACTCTTCCATTATTATCGTTGCCGAAGGTGAGAAACCAGGAAGAGCTTATAATATTGCAAGTGTCCTAGAAGACCTTCACGATATATCCTCCAAAGTATGTGTTCTAGGCCATATCCAAAGAGGTGGAAGCCCTGCTGCTAACGATCGCTTCTATGGTGCTCTGATGGGTCTTACGGCGGTAGAAAGTCTCTTTGATGGAAAAAACAAGCATGCTGTCGTTCTTCAAAAAGGCGAGGTTGCTGTCGTTCCACTCACAGAGTGTATGGAAAAAAGTGACCACGTGATGGAAAAACACGTAGGACTGGCAGAAGAACTTAGTATCTAATTAACTGGTCATCGCTAACAGTTCCTTTTTGTGGGTGTGATAATCATAGTGAAATTGTAAATTTGGTATATGCTCCAAAAGCATCTGAGCATCAATTGAGCTATCATTTTTACCAATAAACAAAACCCTATCTCTTTCAGCTGCGGGTAAACCTTTGCTAAGTATTTGTTCTTGCCTTTCATTAAGTGGGAAGTGAAAAATTTCTCCATTTGGTTTTATCCAGCCAGAGCAAAAACAGTTTTCTAGTCTCCCGATAGGTACCAGACCGGCCAAATACCAGTAAGTGAGAAGAAGTGGAAACTCAAGCCATTTTAAAAGAACCTCATCGTTATCGATATCATCATTTTGATCAATACAGATAACAAAACGTCTATGGGGTATATTCAATTTCCTATTGCGAGTAAGAAAGATCAATTTCTCTTTTATATTCTTAGATAACTTGCCTGCTCCGTTAATTTCTAGCGAAGGAATACCCTTCGTGGCATATCCAAAAATAGTGAATACCTTAAAGCCTTTAGATGTTTGATAAAAAGTTCTAACTTGAGTTTCCATGTCTCCTCCTCGTCCTTCAAAGAATTCAAGAACGAATCGAAATCACCCACAAGTAAATACTTTGAATTATTCGACTTTATTTTTGACCAAGGAAAGTTATACCGTCCCAGTCAGGACCTGGAGGATTTTTCGAAAGTTCATTACAGCGCTCAATATATAATTGCGAAGGACTGAAATTAAGCTCAAGATCTATCACTCGCAGTCTCTCTAACTCTAAGGATTGTGTGAAAAGAGCTTTAGCTGCGTTAAATTCTTTTTGTAAGTATAACTCAAGCCCCTCTTCAAATAGTTCCACTAATTTTTCAAGATCCTGATCTTCATTTTGATAGGCTAATAGCTCATAAGTAACAACAGCCTTGCTTTTACCCTTTACAACGATACGGTCTAGTTTTCTCACCAAAAAATCTTCACCCAGAAATTGTCTTGTTGAATCTGAGATATGAATGAGAACTCCATAAGCTTTTGCCGAGCTTTCAAGTCTAGCAGCTAAATTAACCGCGTCTCCCATCATGGTATAATTCATTCTCCCAGAGGCCCCCATATTTCCCGTAAGAATATCACCAGAGTTTATGCCAATTCTCATTTTCATATTTAGTACCAAATCAGGCCAGAGCTTCGAATCCTTTTTCCATTTTTTGCGAAGTAGCCGATGACTCTTTTGCATCTTGATTGCAACCTTGGCAGCACGAACAGCATGGTCTGCTTGTGGACTGGGAGCACCAAAAAAAGCGACAATCGCATCTCCCATATATTTATCAAGGGTCCCCTTCTGCTCTAATAAAACTTTCGTCATTTCAGTTAGGTATTCATTTAAAATCATTACGAGATCAGTTGGGCTAAGTTGTTCAGAAAATGAAGAGAAGTCTGCGATGTCAGTGAAAAAAGCCGTTCTTAGAGCAACATCACCTCCAAGCTTAGGCATTTCTCCGGACTCATGAATCTCTTCAATTAACTCGGGTGAAATATAATTTTTAAATGCGGCTTTCAAAAATCTTTTATCTCTATTTTCGTAACCAGTGCGATAAATAAATGATAGAAAGACTCCCACGAAGACAGCTAAAACAATGCTAATTGAAGGCAACCACAAGAGATAATTGTTAAAGAGAACAACATCTCCAAGTAGAAATAATATCATTGTCATAAGAGTGGTCATAATTTTGATTGATTCATCATTCGAATAAATTATGACAGCGCCCAAAAAAAGACTAAAGACTAAAGTTAAAAGTACTGCCCAAGCAGGGTGAGTTTTTTTTATGAATTCTTGATTTTTAATGGAGTTCAACAGACTAGCGTGTAAGTAAACCCCAGGCACCCTTCCCAAGGATGTTTGTTTTTGATCACCAAGGCCAGCTGCAAAAGGTGCGATAAAGGCAATTTTATTCTCGAGCTCATTATTAGAAAAGAAAAGCTTAGCATCGCTGCCTAATTTTTCTTTTTGAATATCGGATAAAAGTGAAGAAATTGAGTAGCTTTTAAAATTTTTATTTAAATTAACAATCACTTCTCCATTATCCAGAGGTATTTTAATACTTTCAAATACTAGTTCTTTTTCAGTCATACTAAATTCATTTTCCGCAGTCATGACTGTCGCCAGCCCTAATGTCTTTAAGTAATAATCTGAATAAGATCTTAAAGGGACGAGTTTTCTGTAAACACCATCTATATCAGGGGAAACATCCACAGAGCCTACGAAGTTACTAACTGCCAATAACTCATCAAAAGGAAGTATTAATTTATTGTAATGTGAAACGCCTGTCCTATTAGGAAGAGTGAATAGTTCTGGCTCTATTAATTTAGAAAAAGGTTGATTCAATGTATGATAATTGTCCTCAGTTTCTGGTTCATTAATGACTTGACCGGCGTGAACGACAATATCTTGATAGCTCATAGTTCCGTTAAGAAGAGCATTATCACCTACTTCCAAAACACCATTAACGGGAGGTTTTGAATACTCTGAAAAAATCATATCGAAATAAATATTCTTAACACCTTTACCGCCCAAATACTCAATAACTTGGCTCCAAACTGAGCGCTCCCACGGCCACCGACCAAACTGAAGTTCCAAAGCTTTTAATGCCGCTTCATCAATGGCAAAAATAATTATTTCTCTATCCGGCTTTTGGGAACCGTTTCTAATCTCTAGCTTATTATCGAAATGATCCAATTCAATTTTCATGAACAGTTCATTATTAAGAATAGTTTGTAAGGCAGCCAAGGATAAAAGGCACACTAAAATAAGAGCAACTCTTTTTAAGCCTTTCCAATTTTTAGATTGGTTCATTATAACCTGGCTTGTAATTGCTTAAATCGTTCCCTTTCAGCTGCTTTCGAACGGTTTTTTATATTACTTATTACTTTGCTGGAATAAGCAGGACTTAGACTTATTGGCCTGTATTCTTCGGGGCTATAATTCAAAGTTACCATTCCCATGATGGCTTCATTATCCAAAGTATGGGTTTCTTTTTGCGATAATTTTTGAGAAACAAGCTTAGTATAAATCACCTCAACCGCTTTATTTATATCTTTTTCTTTTAGAGTCGACTTATAGTCAAACTTGTAATTGACTCTGGCGATCTCACGACTTAAAACTCCAATCAATTGGTCTTCATTTTTTAATTTTTTTATAAGTCCCGTAGTCACAAAAACAAAGCCACCGGGTGCGGCAAAGGATTTCGCTTCTTTTGATGAAAGAACTGCGAAATAATAATAAAGTTCCTGACGCCCTAGTCTCACAACGGCGCTTCGTCCTAAACTTGATATATAATTTTGCACTTGAGCATTCTCATAGCGTGGGTACTTTTTTAAGATTCGAACAGAGACTCTTTTTCCTAATTCTCCCTCGCGCTTTAAGGCCCTAAACTTTTTATCCACGTTAGGATTTGATTTATTTCCCGATTGTCAAGCTGATAAAAAAACTAAAACGACTACTAGAAATCTCATGGAATAAACTCTTTTGCTTCAGTCATACCGACTTGGTTATTCATAATTTTTTCTAATTGTTTGTACTGCTCTTGAAAGTCTTTTTCCTCTTTTGGAATATATAAACTGACTGGTCTTTCTCCAAAAGTAACTAAGGTTAGATTCGTAGCTCCTCGAACACCTCCGATGTCAACGATTGAAGATGAATCCTTCTGTGCCTTTTTAGAAACATCATCATTTGTTTTAAAAATCTGTGTTCGTTTCTGCTGACTGACTAAATCTCTCGTCAATGAATGTTTAACCACCCACCCTTCGAAATTCTTATAACGCACAAACAAGTACATTCCTTGTATTTTTCGCATGGAATTCAACATCTCGCCTCGAGGTATGATAGCGACAATATTAGACTTCCTGGAGGGCGCATCATACATTTTTAAGAGCCTAGGCTTCACGAATAAATCATCAGCAAAACAGAAGTTCACTGCTGTTAAAACAAATACAATTAAAAAATATTTCATATTTTAATTGTAAGTAAATCAATATTTTTTACAACGGGGCAGAACTATAAATTAAATTGAATATCGTTTACCTGAGTATCGAAGTAGCAATTAAGAACTGAGTCTTCTAGCGAGCTATGTGCTAACTTCAAACGACGTGCGAGGATTTCCTTAAAAAGAAAGCAGCCTATTTCGACATCTTTGCAATATTTGTCATCCTTCCCTTCACATTCCCATTTGATGATTACGCGCTTAGCACTTTTACAAGTAACCTTTCCTTTGGAAATGACTGCTCTTGTAAGGTATGGATTGGTGATTTCTTTTTGGAGGCAATATTCTATCGGTGAGACCTTCTCCCCCATACAGTCGAGCTTATTGCCAGCATCTTCTATTAAGGGGGAGTCTCGGTGTGTAAGTGCGCGACAAACCTCCTTCCAATCATATTCTTGACTCTTGGTTGTATAATGGTCGTCGCGCAATAACTTCGCATGAGCTAATTGAATTGCGAAGAATAAAACTAATATTTTAACCAGGGAATAAACCTCTAAGTTTCATTGCAGCTTCAAGTTTAGAAATTGCAGTGATCATACCAGCTTTTTTCATATCACATTTGTATTTATCAGCGTTCTCCATAACTTCTTCAAAAGATTTTTTTAGAATGCTATGAAGTGTTTTGTTAATCTGCTCTTCATCCCAGAAAAAGTGAGCTAAACCTTGTACCCACTCAAAATAAGAAACGATAACACCACCAGCGTTACATAAAATATCTGGAATGATAAAAACATTCTTATTTGAAAGATATGTAACAGCTTCTTTTGTTAAAGGTCCGTTGGCACCTTCAGCAATCATGTCGGCTTTAACGTTTTCCATATTTTCTTTTGTAATGACAGAATCAATCGCTGCAGGGATTAACACATCAACATCAAGAGCTAAAAGTTCTTCGTTAGAAATATGTGTCACGCCATCTTTGTTATAATGCTTAATTACGTGACGTTCTTTTAAGAAGTCAGCGATCTCTTGAACATCTAATCCTGTTTCACAATAGAGTGCTCCTGTGTAATCAGAGACTGCTACAATCTTTGCACCTTGTTCAGCAAGGTCAAGAGCAGCTGGAACACCAACTTTACCAAAACCATGAACAGCTACGGTCGTATCTTTTGTGATTGTTTTTCCTAGACGGTCATAAGCAAAGTTCACACAGTAAGCAACCCCTTTACCAGTTGCAGCTTCTCTACCTAGAGAACCACCAACAGAAATAGGCTTACCAGTAACAACTCCATGAGAAGCGTACCCATGAATTTGAGAATATGTATCCATGAACCAGGCCATAGTTTGTCTATCTGTTCCAATATCAGGAGCAGGAATATCTTTATCTGGTCCAACAAACGGTCCAATCTCCATTGCGTATCTACGAGTTAGAGATTGAAGCTCTTGACGAGAAAGTTCATTCGGATCAACTCTTACCCCACCTTTTGCTCCACCTAAAGGCAGACCAACAAGGGCACATTTAAAAGTCATAAGCATGGCAAGTGCTGTTGTTTCTGATAGGTCAACATGTGGATGGAAACGAATCCCACCTTTACCAGGTCCGAGAGTCATATTGTGTTGAACTCTAAAGCCCTCAAATGTTTTTACTGTTCCATCGTCTAAACGAATTGGAATCGCAACTTGAATTGCTCTCTTAGGCGTTTTTAATCTTTCAACGATATTTGGATCCGCTGACATAATTTCTGCTGCCATCTCAAGCTGAGCAAGCGCATCCTGATATAATGGACTGTGATACAAAGACATAATTTTCTCCATAAAGTTAATACTTAAATTATAGCTATTTTACGGAAATTTAAAAATTTGAAAACAAATTAGATTGTACTTGAGCAAAATACTTTAGAAGCCCATATTAAACCTTAACTGAAAAATATTGTTTTCTGCGTCTCCACTGCGGTTCCAGTCATCGGCTTTATCAAAGTCCTTATTGTGAGTGAGGCGTAATGACCAATGGCGACTTAACTTTTGATCAACAGCGGCCAGAATTCTAGTTTGATCTACATAGTAGTTCATAAAAGCACGAGTGTTCGTAGATTTAAATTTACGCTCTACATAAACTTCCTGGTTACCATTTATTCCAACCCAAGCTCTTGCTTTAAACACACGTGTTGAAAGTGTGAATTTTGCCATACCAATCTCAAGTCTCGGTTGAAAACCAAATTTGATTTTTTCACCGGCCACTTTAACTTCTTTGGATTTCTTTAAAGATTTTTTACCTCTATTACTTTCAGCTTTTATTAAAACTTTTTCATGAAGTTCAACGGCACGAATCTGATCGATCTCATCATCAGAGGTTAATTCTTCTAGCGTTTGTTGCAAGTTTTGATTTGTCGATTTTTCCACATCCTTTGAAAGGAATCGCATGTAACGCTTTTCAAAAAAGCGTTGTTTCTGTTCAGGGGTCGGAAGGAATACCGCCCTATTCTCAAGTCCATAGGCTTCAGCATAGTCTTCTTGTCTAATCCATCTCCTTAAAGTTTTTTTAGCACTTTGAAACTCGTCTTTGTGTCTTTCGTGAAATCTATCATAGAAGTTATTCTCTAATGTCATCGGTACGATAATCATATCGTCATCAGGAACAAAACTCGCAGGGGCCCGTCCACAATCAGAGATGTGCTTAGCCAGGCAGCTATTGGATAGGATGAAGCTGCCTAAAAATCCTACAAAAAGGTAGAAATGTTTAAATAATTTACAATTTTCTCTCATAACTCTCTCTAATCTCTCGTAATCTCAAACACTTAGAAGGCTAAATATTTCCGATTACAATATATAGAGCAAGAGCTATGCCAATTTTTTGGAATTTGATGCGAGAAATTTACTAAGTTCTCCAAGTTTTATAGGTTTGGTTAAAAAATCATCCATTCCTACCTCGTAACAGAGCTTTCGGTCTTGTTCCAAAACATTAGCAGTAAGGGCGACAATCTTAACTTCTGTATCAAATTCTCGAATTTTTTTAGTGGCCTCAATTCCGTCCATCACAGGCATTTGCATATCCATAAAGATAATATCAAATTCTTGTTTACTCGCCTTCTCAACAGCTTCTAAGCCATTTCTGGCATAGACAAAATTATGGCCTAACTTATCCAGCATTTTTTTAATAACAAAATAGTTCATTTGGTTATCTTCAACCACTAGTACCTTCGCATCTTTGGCTTCAGCTGAGGTCAAAATATTTGATTCACTCTCTACAATCTCGCCTTCTTCCAGAAAGACACTAAACCAAAAACAAGAGCCGACTCCAAGAGAGCTTTCTACATTGATTTCACTGTTCATACATTGAGCAAGCTTAGATGAGATTGCTAATCCAAGACCTGTTCCGCCAAACTTTCTGGTGATAGAAGTATCTGCTTGAGTGAAAGCTCGAAATAGTTTGTCTAAGTTTTCTGACTCAATTCCAATACCAGTATCTTCAACAAGGAAAAGTACTTTATAGCGTTTAAGGTGCGTCGTAATCTCGACTTTAAGTGAGACTTTTCCTTCTTCAGTAAATTTGATTGCGTTTGAACATAGATTAATTAGAATTTGCTTCAACCTAGTGACATCACCAATATAAACTTTAGGTAGATCTTTAAAGTCACATATAACCTGAAATTCGATCCCCTTTTCAACAGCTACACTATGAAACAAGAACTCCAAATTAACGAGGGCTTTTTCCAAATCGAATGGATGACTTTCTAATTCAAATTTACCGGACTCTACCTTACTCAAATCAAGAATATCATTTAAAACAGTTAGGAGCCCATTTCCAGAAATGCTTATCATTTTAAGCATCTCTTTTTGCTCAGACGATAAATCTGTTTCCTGTAAAACTGAAATCATTCCTATTATCCCATTCATTGGAGTCCGTATCTCGTGGCTCATATTAGCGAGAAAATCAGATTTAATTCGATAAGCTTCTTCAGCAACTGAATTAGCTTTTTTAAGGTTTTCATTGAGCATTCTAAATTCGTTAGCAGCTCTTGAGAGTGCACCTATTTCATCTCGACGATCAAGATCAGGAACTTTCTTTGAGAAGTCTCCTTTAAGATAGGAATTAAAAGTTTCAGTAAGAATAACAATTGCGTCTGCAATATTTCTTTTAAAGAAGAGAACTTGAGCGAAAAATAATAGCAAAATCCCAACAAACACGACAATGACAACTTTTAAATTATTTTGAGACTCATGTTCCGCACGTTTTATAAAATTTTTAAAATCTCTAACCTGACTCTGTTTGATTTTTTCAGCCAAAGTAGACAGTTCTAGCGATGCTCCCGCCATAACAACATTAACTAGAGAGAGATAAATTCGATTTGCCTGAACTGCTTTTTCAAATGTCTTTCTGTATTCATTAATCGTTGAGCTAAATTCCTCATGGTAATTGTCTTTGATCAATTTTTGACTAAGTAAAAGATTATTCAGTTTTTGAATTTCAATGATTTGCTTTTGAACCTGCTGCTTAAGAGTAAATCGTCGCTCTATAATAAATGAATTGATCGCTAAATAACTTTCAAGCCACAGTTGCATCATTTTTTGGTAAAGAGCTCTCTCCTTATTAGTTTTAGCCGTTTCAACATGGTACTGTAAAAACTGATAACCTAAATCTTTTTGGTGAGGAAGATCTTCTTTAAGGATTTTTTGGAGTATCTCATATCTATTTTTCAAATTCTTAATATTAACACCGTAATCGGCAATAACGTTTTTTAAGCTTTCTATCAGCTTCTTTTTCTCTCGTTCCTGCTCCAAAACGGAGGTATTGTCATCGAGCCTATTAATTTGCTCCAACACTTCTTTGAAAATACTATCCATTCGATTAATTGAAGAAGCTTTTCCCGTTTGACTATATACAAGAGCTTCTCTTTGAATCTCACTAATATTTTTTTCAATCGTAAAAATTGTAGTGGTTAACTCTCGATTCACATCGACTTCTAAATAATCATCTCTTAGTCTATCAAGTGAAGAGACGAATATTGCTGACATCACTAGAAAAAGAACAAGAATTGAACTGATACCTATGACAACTTTATTTCCAATTGAAAGTGATTCAAAACTACTGTATTTCATTTATTTATCTTAAAAACTCCGCCCATTTTTCCAGACTATAATCATAATTATTCATAACAGTGTTCCATACCGCTACGTTTGAGAACCTTTTCATATAAGACCCTCCATCTCGCACTTCACCTTTAAGAACCGAGACTTTTCCGTCAGTGCCCTTTAAATCCGTTGCCGCTGGTAAACCTTGATACCAATAATCATATTCAACTTTAGACATTAACTCTCGTGAACGATCGTAGTTTGAAATATAATAACCTTGCCTAGCGATAAACGCCCCTGCATATCCAGATAACCACCAGTTCATATACTCATAGGCAGCATCCTTAACATGCCCTTCAGCATTTGAAGATAAGCACATAACTCCATGCCATGCCCTATAGCCTTCTTTGGGAGAAGCATAAGTTACAGGCGTGCCTCGCCCTCTCGCTGCCGATACTCCTGGAGAGAACATACTTTGAAGATGAACTCTTTTATCTACGATAAAGTCTGCCGACTGAGGAACCGAGCTCCAAAATCCTGCAAAATGCCCTTCTTCTTTCTTCTTCATTAAAATTTTGAACAGCTGGTCTATTTCTTCAGTTGTCATATTTCCCATATCTTTAAACTTCATCAGCCCATTAGCTTCAGCTGCTAATGCCGCATCAAAGATTCCAATTGTTGGTGCATTTACCAGACCAACTTTTCCCTTATGTTCAGGATCTAAAAGCCATCCCCAACTTTCAGTCTCATAAGGGATGCCTTTTTTGATGACATTGGTGTTATATCCAAATGAGTCAACATTATGAACATATGGCATAAAGCTGATCTTCTTTGATGCTTTTGAAGAAAGAGTGCCATCTTCTTGCACAAAAAGAATTTTATTAGGATTGTCTCCAGCTCCATATTTAGCATCAGCGGCAACTTTTCCAGTTTTTGCAAGAGAGCCTACTTCATTCCAATATTTCAGTCTTTCTGTTTCAATCGGCTGTATCGCCCCTGCATGCCAAAGTATATTAATACTATCTGACCACTGTTCATACAGATCAAATGCACCTGGTTGTGAAGCTGCTTTTTGCAGAACAGCTGCACTGCCCTTCGGCTCAAAAATTAATTCGATTCCCAAATCCTGCATTGCCTTTTTACGCAGCTCTTCCTGCAAAGTGACGTGGGTTCCAAGAATTCGTAGAGTTGTTTTGTTTTTTGCAATAATATAAGGAGCGTGAATAGCAGTTGCTGCGGCCGCCGCACATTTAACTGAGTCTTTAACAAATTCTCTTCTTGTTTTCTTCATTGATGTTCCATCCTAATACATAATTTTCGGTGATATTAAGACTAGAATAAAGTCTTTCTCGAAATTTCAGACTTAACTTAGACTTTATTTTTTAATGATTAAAAATCTCTTTATGCCTGAAGTATTTTATCAACTTCATTCATAATTCTTACTTGCACATCAATTGTATCATCAAGATCTGAGTGAACTTCGTTCCTCAGCATGTTCTCCACGGATGTCTTAGTATAATCCACGGCTATATTAGGTTCATCATTTAAAAAATGATAAGGACCAGTCGCAAGGTAATTTAGATTCTTTGCCACATTTTGCGGGATACGATCATTATTCATACCAACAGAGTCCAAGGTAATCATAAGATCAATTTTTCTAAAGCCTTTTTCTATGGTATTTAGTTCGTTAGCAATTTCAACAATTGTATCTCCACCAAATGAATGTCCAACTAAAACGATCGGCTGATCAGGCTTTCTCTTCATTATGTCTGAAATTATTTTATCTTTCTCGTCCCACGCATAATGTTTCGCTCCAGGAGTGGCATCAGAAATATCTCTAATTCCATCATAATTACCTTTAATGGATCCAGCCCCAAACCAATCGAAACCACTAACAAAGAAAACACCTGGAGATTCAAGATCACCGAATTTCTTCTGATGAATTTTCTGAGCTTTGGCGACGTTATCGAGCTTTTCTTTCAGTTCTCTGGCTTCTTTTGAGATTTCTACTTTAGGTTTACTAACTGTCTTCTTTTCAGTTGTGACATCTAATTTTTTATCACCGATGACATCGTCTTTCTCTAAAGCTTTCTCACTAGGCTTTTTTGGCTTTAGTGCATCTGGAGAATATAAAAGAGCGGCATTAGCGCTTATTCTAGACATAAATAAATCTTACCGAGGATAGAATCTTTTCTCTAGCGGGCAAAAAAAGGCACAAAAAAGCCTGCATTCGCAGGCTTTTGTAATTCCCCAATTTTCAAAGATTTATTCAGTTAATAAGTCTTGAGTTTCAGACATGATTTTTTTAAGCATGGCCTGTTCTTCTTTGGAAAGGTCCTTTGACTTTTCCTTCATGGCCTTAATAAAAAGAGCTGCAGAGGCATTAGGTGCTTTTTTTGCAGCTGTTTTTCTTTTCGCTTTAACGACTCCACCTTCAGCGGTAATCGCTCTCTTTAGCTGAAGTCTCTTAGTGATTGCTCCACCAATAATACTTCTTTTTAAACTGTCTTTAACTTTTCCGCGCTCCAGAGCACTCCACTCAAGTAATACATACTTTTCTGTGTTGTGAATTTTTGCTGCTTCCTTAAGAGACTTAGGAAGTTTTGCAATTAGAAGACAGCGGTGAACTTCTGATTTTGATATTCCAAGAGCAGCTTGGATTTTTCTCTCACTCGCTCCCGTTAATTTTTTGTATCCAAAGATTGAGTCAGCTTGATCAATATAATGAAGTTGCTCACGAGCTGAGTTTTCTGAGAACTGAATCGCCATTAACTCTTCAGGTGATTTATCTTCCAGGATAAAACAAGGAGCTTCCACCATGTCAGGAAGAGTACTCATTGCTCTGAAACGTCTCTCACCACAGATCAGAACAAAACGTGCTCCTTCTCTATGAACAACTAATGGTTGAATCAGTCCATTTTCTTTGATGTTGGCTGCAAGCTCAGCGATGCTATCATCATTAAATTTGGTTCTAACTTGTTTTTTAACAGTGATCTTATCAAGACTGATATTATCTAACTGAGCCCCTCGAAGAAGCTTTTCATCATTTACTTTAAAAATTCTTTGGTCTAAATGCGCTGAAATATCTTTCTTCTCGCGCTTTCTTTTAGATACCCTACGAGCAAATTCTTTTGCCATATATAATTCCTACCTTAATCCTAGAGAGTCCAATAGTTGTGAATAGTCAGCTTTACCTTTTGATTTTTTCCCCATCATAAAAACAGGTTTTTTAAGGGCAATCGACTCTTGCATATCAACTAAGTTTCTCACACCAGGAGTAACCTTAAACGATTGAGCCAGTTCTTCAAGACGTTGTCTCTCCAGCTTTCTTCTCGTGTTAACCATTGAAGGAATGATATTGAATTCAAGTCCAGGATTTTCAGACTCTTTAATGATTTCAAAAGTGTCCATAAGCTCTTCAAGACCGTCGATAGAGTAATCTTGCGCCTGCGTAGGTATTAAGACTCTATCCGAGGCTACCAATGCCATAATCAACTCATCACCAAGCATTGGAGGAGTATCAATTACTACATAGTCAAACTGCTCTTTTACAGCTTCTAATCTAAGTTTTAATAGTCTTTCTTTTCTTCCTGCGTTTTTTCTCACTTCTGATTCAGAAAGAATTAAAAGTTTTGCAAGGTTTGCCATATGACGGCTAGATGGAACAACAGAAAGATTTTTATAAAAATCGTGCTTTCCTTCACTAGGACAGATCACGTCTTCAGCATCAACATCACCAATCAGCCATTCAGGGATAAGTGTTCTTCTAACATCTACTCCAAGAGTGGTACTAAGGTTTGCTTGTGAATCAAGGTCGATAACTAGAACTTTATTTCCTTGATGTGCGAGATAAGTAGAAAGTTGGTAAGCCTGCATGGTTTTTCCAACACCACCTTTATTATTTGCAATCGTAATTACTGTGCACATTAATGAACTCCCTTTCATGTACTATAGTAAAATTCTAAATGTCCTATCACATAACGTCAAAAAATAACGCCCACGCCAAATTTTTGGCACTAGCATATAGTTATCAACAATGATAAATTTAAGGAAAGGACCTGGAGAATAAATGATATACGCTGACTATAATGGTTCCGCACCTATCTCAACAACTGTAACGAAATACTTACAAGAGCGTCTTGCTGAAGGCGTTTACTCAAACCCAAATGCAACTCACCAACTTGGAAAGAAGATGCTTTTCAAAATGGAGGATGCCAGAAGATCTCTTGCAAATGTTTTAGGGTGTAGACCTTCAAATATTACCTTCAATTCGGGATCCTCAGAGGGTATTTCCCATATTTTTCATTCGATCCTCCACAAAGATCAAGATAAAAAAGTCATCATAACCTCACAAATTGAACATATGGCAATTGTTCAAGCTTGCGACTATTACTCAAGTAGAAGAGGCTTTACTGTTGAGACCATTAAAACTCTAAATAATGGGCAAGTTGACCTTGAACATTTCAAAGAACTAGTAAATAAACATCAAAACAATATTGCTTTAGCTACAGTTATTGCGGCCAACAACGAAACAGGGATTATTCAGCCCTACAAAGAGATTGGAAAAATCTGTCGCGATAACGGCATCATCTTCTTCTCAGATACAACTCAGTATATTGGAAAAACTCCTTTTAATTTTTCTGAATCCAATATGGACTTTGCCGTTTCAAGTTCACACAAAATTGGCGCTATCATTGGATCGGGAATTATCATCAGCCGTGACCCTAGCCTACTTCGTTCATTCATCTTTGGTGGTGGCCAGGAAGGTGGACATAGAGGTGGAACGCAAAACTACCTTGGTATTGAAACGATGGGCGTCGCCATAGAAGACTTTCATAAAAATGAAAAATGGCTTGAGGAGCTTCGAAAACTCAGAGAAAGATTTGAAGCCAATATGAAAAAGAAGTTCAATCAAGTATTTATCGTGGGCGAAGATGCCCCAAGACTTGCCAGCACCACTATGATTGCAATTCCAGGTCTTTCAGGCCAAGCCGTTCAGGCCGTGCTTGAAACAAAAGACGTTTTTGTAACAACTTCTTCAGCTTGCTCTGATAAGAAAGCTGGGAACAGAATTCTTGAGGCCATGGGTCTACCTTGTGAGATTTCAGGATCAGTTGTTCGGATAAGCCTATGCATGAACTCAAATCAGGCATTATATGACCGAATTGAAGATGCACTTACGGAAGCGTATAATAAGCTCATTAAAGTCTATAAACTTTAAAATTTGAGCTCAATATGAAAACACTATTTTTTCTTTTTGGATTAGCATTGATCCCTTTTCACTCTTGCACGACATCCTACAAGATGTCCGATAATCAAAAGAGTTCTGGTCACTTTCGACTCTATTCCTTTCCAGAGAAAAGAAATATCAAAGAAGAAAAATTCGATGAGAGCCGCTTCAAAAAACTCGTCATCGTAAGTTCAAATGATTTCAAAGGCCATATCTTTCCAGAAATTCACCCTATTCCTAACCGCTTTAATGAACGCAGGTTTATGCGAATCGGTGGAGTGGCCAGCATGCGAGCTTACTTAGATGTGTTTAGAAAAGAGTTTTCAGATCATATGCTATATTTTGATGCTGGCTCCTTTCTTGATTTAGAAAAAAACCATGCTCAGACATTTTTTCTCTATCAGTACCTAGGCGTTGATGTCTCCTCTCTGGGATTGAATGAGTTTATTCTAAATACTCCTCCCAGAAAGCAACCTGTTGAGTACTTGGCAAGCCTTACTAAAAATTTAAATTACGATCTTGTAAACTCCAATCTTTTTGACCTCACTCAAGCCGAACAAATTCAAATTCCTAGTTCCAAGGATACTGTGATCAAAGAAGTAAATGGCCTCAAGGTCGGAGTTATTGGAGTTCTTACAAGAAGCTTATCTAAAAAAATTCCTGATCAAAAAATCAACGGTCTCTATATTCAAAATCCCGTTAAAAATGTCATCAGTAAAGCGACTCAACTTCGCCGTCGAGGAGCGAATATTGTCATTCTACTCGCAAACGAAGGGGTAGATTGCACCTCTCAAATGGCTCACTCTTTAGGCTTATCTGATGACAAGGTGAACTTTGAGCCAATGAACTCTACTCATTGTGATAAATATAAAAGTGATTTTATAAATCTGTTAGAAGGTCTACCGCAAAATACTGTGGACCTTGCAGTCACCAGTGGTGGAAACTCAAAAGTTGCAAACTTCATTCATGGAGTTCCTGTCATTCAAAATAAAGGAGAAGGGAAATATCTTTCTTGGGCAGAACTCTATTTTGATACAAAACACCAAATTGTAGTAAATCAAATGACTAAACTGCACCAACCTGTCATGCTTTGCGAAGAGTTTTTTAAAGAAACCCAAGATTGCTTTATCGAGGGATCAATAGAAAACAGAGAGTTAACAGATGCAATTTTTTTAGGAAAGAAAATCCAAGTCAAAGATCTTCCAAAGTCTATGCCTAGATTAGAATAATTACTTACAAATTAACCGGTCTTCCTCACAAAAAACTCTTAATCCTTCTCGGCAAAAAGCAATTGGACTATCAGGGATGCAATAATTGAGCTTATAACCCGTACTCGCTCTTCCCCTAATGCAAGCGGGCTGATCTTTTTCTCCACAGCTTTTATCGCTGCAAACTTTTGAGTAATCATTAAAACAATTATTTTCAACTATATTGAGAAAGCTTGTTGGACATGCATCACAGTTATTTTTTTGAATCACATCACATTTATCGTCAATTCGATAACAAAAATCGCCATTTTTAAGTTCAAGACTTGAATTTAGTTTTGAGGTAGAAACTATAAAGTTTTTATTGTCTTTAATTTTGAAATTTAACTTCTGAGAATCGACTAAGAGAACTAACTCTCTTTTGTCCAAGTTGAATCCGAAGTTATACACTTCTTCTTTTTTGAAAGTTTCGGTATTTAAAATATATTCCTCACAAGACTGAGAGGTCTGAACCTGATGAAGATAAATTAAACCAGCTTCTTTTACAGAAGGTATACGAAATAAAACGCAATCTTTAATCGGTTTGAAGTTTGCCCCATTCAAATAAACTTCCATGATCTGAATATCGGCACCCTTTGGCTCTGAAATACTTCTACCACGAACTAGCATTTGGTTTGCACGAACTTCTCTGATGTCGGCCCATCTGCGAGAAAGCTCTTCTGAAAATTCATCAGCTTGAACAGAAACAACCATGAAAAGTGAGATCAATAGTACATACATCTAAATGCCACTCCTCTTATATCTAGATCCGATTCCAATCGACCTAAATATTGCTCCGTTAGGTCATAATCAAAATCTCTCGTCCAACTAGCTCGTAAACCAATTTGATGCCAAGGATTTTTTGAATCTAAGTACTTACTTGAAATTTTTAAATTTGCTGCAGGCTTCATCGGATTGTCAAAAACTTCCACCTCACTACCTAAGGTATGAAATACACCACTCCAACTTACACCAACTCTTGCATAAGCTGAATCTAGCTCACAGTCTTTGTGAACAAAGCTATTACAATCATCCTGTAAACGCTTGGCCTTGGACCAAGGATAGAATGATTTTTTCAAAAGCCCAATATTCCCCAATTGAGGAAAAAAACTAGCAGCATCAAAGACATGACTTTGTAGTAAATGCCCTCCTCTATCGATGCAGAATCTTTTTCTCTCTTTCAAGGTCAGCGTAAGTGCAGGTTTGATTGACTCTTTATAAGTTAATTTGAGGTCAGGATTTTTCCAACGAGCCACTTCGTATGTGGAGACATAAAACCGATCGATTTTTATATCCTGCCCCTCATTACTCCATACCTCTTGGTTATAATCCCTAGGCCCTGCTGAGTAGATATTTTCTTTAAGCTCAATTCGATGACAATTATTTTTTAAACGCAAAAATGTATCTTTAAAATTTAAATCAAGATCGCCATTTGCATGTAATACATGAGCAAATTTCTTTTTTTCAAAACTTAACTGACATAAAAGTGGCTCAGGATGACAACGAATAAAATCCGCCCCCAAAGGAATATCCGAACAACCTTGCAAAGCTTGCTGCTGGTACTTTCCATAACGCCAGTAATCCACGATGGGATCAACTTTCAAGCTGGTACTTGAGCTTTGTACTTTGTTAGTCTTGGGCCAGAAGTAAAAAACAATAGGCAAAAGGACGATACCAAGAGCAATCCACCTATATTTTGATATAATATGAACTAGCATCTAAAGGGAATTTTATATGGATTGGCTAGAAGAAGTAAATAACCACGAACAACGTTTTGAAGAAATATTTTCATTTGATGAGTACATGAACCTGTTTGAACAAAGTCCTCAAAGAGAACTTAGAACTACTGCTCATTTTTTAAAAGATATGTTCGATCATTACGGACGTGACGAGAAGGGACATTTCAAACTTTTTAAAAGAGAACATCCCGGAGCTCCAGTTGTAGCAGGACAATTTCAAGCTCAAGAGAGAATTTATAATAACCTTATCAATTTCACTGAAGAAGGTTTTAATAACAAGTTTCTTCTTTTAATTGGGCCTAACGGATCTTCAAAATCCTCTATTGTTAAGAAGATTATGAAATGCGCTGAAGACTACTCTAAGGAAGATGATGGTGCACTTTATACTTTTAGCTGGATTTTCCCTATCGATAATTACACCAAGGGAAGTCTTGGATTAAGTTCGAAACAAATGAGTAAGCACCTCAATAGTTTTGCTCATCTTGAAGACGCAGAAATTTCAGCAATCCTAGCATCGGAACTCAAAGATCATCCAATTATGCTTTTACCTTTAAAGACGAGACAAAAACTAATAGAAAAACATATCACTGATCCTGATAGACTTTCCGCCATTAAACAAACCTATTTATACAACGGAGATTTATCAAAAAGAAATCGTATGATTTTCGATGCTCTCTTAAAAAACTACAAAGGTGAATTTGAACAAGTTCTTAAGCATATTAGAGTAGAAAGATATTATATCGACAAAGGTCAATCAGTTGGAACTTCCACCATAGAGCCTCAACTACATGTTGATGCAAATTTACAACAAATAACTATGGATAGAAGACTTGGTTCTCTTCCTCCAAGCTTACAATCGCTTAATCTTTTTCAAATGAATGGAGAGGTGGTGTTAGCGAACCGAGGAATCTTAGAATATTCAGATTTATTGAAGAGACCACTGGATACTTTTAAATATCTTCTCGTCACAATGGAATCAAAGACTATCAATCTTAAAGGGATATTAACTGAACTTGATATATTCTTTATTGGAAGCTCAAACGAAGTGCATTTCAATGCTTTCAAACAGCACCCAGACTTCAATTCGTTCAGAGGAAGATTTAATTTTATTAAAGTCCCTTACCTTTTAGACTTCAACGAAGAAATGCTTATTTACAAAGATCAAATCAGTAATCTTCGCGACAAAGTAAAATTTGAGCCTCACGCCCTTGACACTCTTTGCGTATGGGCAACCATGACAAGGATGCGCCATCCACAAATTAAAAACTACAAAGATAAAAAGCTTGGGGATATTGTGAGTAAAATTTCTCCCCTAGAGAAATGCCTACTTATCTCAACTGGGGCGATGCCGGAGTACCTATCTCAAGAGGAACAACAAACTCTTAAATTAGGTATCAGCGAAGTTAAAGATGAATTTGATAATGAATCTATGTATGAAGGTAAGTTTGGTATCTCACCTAGAGAGATAAAACAGATCATTTATGAACTCTCCAACCAACACGATTTTGTTACGTTTATTGAAATTCTTGAATACCTGAAAGAACTCTCTGAGCAAAAAAATGATCATGAGTTTCTGAATATCTCAAGCCAGGGTGATTATCATAATCCTAAGAAATTTCTCTATTTAGTTGAGCAGTACTTTTTAAACAAATACGATATTGAAGTTAGGGATTCTCTCGGCTTAGTAGATAATAGATCTTATGAAGAATATATCCGCAAATACGTCATGCATATTAATGCTCTAAATAAAAAAGAGAAAATCAAAAATACTGTTACTGGAAAATATGAAGATCCAGAACATTATTTCATTAAAGAGTTTGAACAAAACATTCACCTTAAAGAAGATCCTAAAAGTTTTAGGTCACATATTCTCTCAAAGCTAGGAGCTTACGCGCTAGATAATCCAGGAAAAGAGCTGGTCTATGTAGAGGTTTTAGAAGGTATTACGAAGCAACTAAAAGAATCTTTTAGAAATGAGCAAAAGAAAATTATCAACAGTATTGGTTCAAATCTTCTGTTCTATTTAAAAGAGTTGAATGACAAGAAAAAAGGCGCGACTATTCCTTCTGGTATGAGTTCACAAAATAGAGATCAAATTTTAAAAGTGATAGATCTCTTGCGTGAGCGCTATGGCTACTCAGAAGAGGGTGCAATAAACTGTCTTCAATATCTAATTAAAAAGAGATATGATGTCCCCAAATAATGGCGACAATTTTTAAACGATTTACACCTGATTTATACGAAGCTTGCTACTCTGTTGAAGAGGAGGAGGATGGGCTTCGTCTTGATATTTACCTTTCAAGATTCTTTTTAAGCTTTTCAAGGCAGCAAATTAAAAAGAAAATTATCAGCGGTGAAATTCGAATTAAAAATAGACCTCATCCTCATAAACCAAATAGTAAAGTTTATTTAAATGAACACGTCTACATATGCACTCCTCGAGGAGATTTAGAGGATGAAATGTGGAATGGTGAGAAACTAGAACTCCCCGATCCAACACTGATTGCCGATGAAGATCATCTACTGGTGGTTAACAAACCTCCTTTTATGACAACCCACCCGACAGGAAAACACTTATTTTATTGTGCAACTGTTTATTATGAGCAGATTTATAATCATACAATCCACTCGATACACAGGCTCGATAGGGAAACATCTGGGATTCAACTATTAGCACTTAATCCAAAAGTCGCCAATGTCTATACTGAAGACTTTGAGTATGGACGCGTAAAGAAAGCTTATTTTCTTATTGCTCACAAAAAGAAAGACGTCGCATTTCCGTTCTCAGCAAAAGAGAGAATGGATCACGAAGATGATTTTATCCCTCGTACTTATGTTCATTGTTATTCTGAAGATTCTAAAAAAGGAAAGCACGCTCATACTGATTTTGAGTTAGTTCTAGAAAAAGATGATTATTATTTTGCCCTAGCCTATCCTCATACGGGACGCCAACACCAGATTAGGACCCATGCGGCTTTTCACGGATTCCCACTTTTAGGGGATAAACTTTATAATGGAGACCCCACAGTTTTCATGCGCTTTAAAGATGTTATTGCGACAGAAGAAGATCATAAGCTCATGCAAATTCCAAGGCATGCCCTGCACTCAGTTGGGATTAAGCTCAAAGATAGAGATGTCTATATTGCAGATCTTCCTCATGATTTTAAAAATTGGATCAAAGACAATCTAGAAGTAGATATTGAGTCTTTAGAAAAAACGATTAAAGAAAAAGTGCGTCTTAGACTAACGGGAAAAAACTAATCTTCGCGCTCCATATAACGTAGTTCATGATCGTACTGAAGAAAACTTTGAGCTTCTTTATAGTTCTTGCAGAGTTTCTTTAAGTCCTCGCTATGATTGATAATATAAAAAAGATCTTCATCAAACACACTGGGAATCTTTAAATTTCCATAATCATAGAGTCTTTCCGGCCAGGCTTGCTCCACATCTTTTTTTAGCTTTATAGAAAGATAATAATTATGAAGCTTATCCCCTTTTTTAATAAGGAATTGTTCAATCTTTGAATAATTCAATTGAAAATCACCTTGCCCACAATCAAGTAGCATAAATTGCGGACCAATTTCCAGCGCCAGAATATCTTGTTCATCCTGCATGCGTTTGAAGTCACTCACACGAATATAAATCAACACCCCAGTGAAAATAAGGATAAGGGTCATTAATAAACTAATATTGAGGTAATAAATTAAAAAACACAGAGCAAAAATAGCGTAAGCGTATTTTACAAGATTGAAATAAATTTGATTTCTTAGTCGGCCTCTTTCAATATTTACAAATTTGAAGATCTTAGCCGATTCATTCATTAGAAATCTTCGCTCTGGCTAAATAATTCGGTGAGGTGATTAAAGACTCCAAATGCACCAGCATTATCTTTACCCTCAAGAACAATTCGAGGCTTGAATTCTAAGCTATCGAGAATCGATATTATATTGCTCACACCAACAGTGTTTGAGAAGTACTCAAACATGCTCTCATCGTTAGCGGCATCGCCGTAAAAAATACAATCATCTTCTTTGATGTGTGGAATATAGGATTTGAAAAATTTCTTTACGCCATTGGCTTTTGAAATATCACCTGCCCAAAAATTAATATGCACATTACTTCTGGAGAAATGGATATTTTCTTTGGAACGAAGAAAGTCTTCTAGTTTATTGATTGCCTCTTCACTCATCATTCCGAACTCAACCGCACGATCTGATTTTCGACCAAAGCTATCAGCACTCATTACAACTTCAGGAACAGCTTCGATTAGTTCTTGTGTGACTGCTTCAAGATAATCAAGCGTCTGCTCACTCACTAAGTACTCTTCAGAGATCACGCCATCGATCGAGCGAGAAACAATTACTCCTCCACCTTCCATGATAACATGCTTAAGTGGAAAATGAGTCAGAAGAAAATGTCCCCAAGAAACTGAACGGCCAGAGACGACCACTAATTCGGATTCTGATTTTTCAATTAATTCTAATATCTTAAAAAAAACGGCACCCAATTTACCGTTATTTGTAAGGGTGCCGTCAAAGTCTGAAAAAACTATTTTCATTAATTACTGAACTGGAAGAGAGATACCAAATACGAAAGAGGTATAGCTGTTTCTCATTGGAAGGTTAATGGCAAAGTTTCCAACTAGGTTCTCACCAAATGGAAGTTTTCCTGAAATACCAGTCGCTAGTGCTGAAGTTGTTTCATAAGTATTGTCTTCAGTATTCATATTAACAGAAAGAGGAATCGCTAAGTACGGGAAAGCTTCCTTACCCCAAAATGAGAATCCTTTAGAAACTGTTGGCGCCATACCAAAAGAATTGATTCTATCTCCATCAAAGCTTTCAGTTGCAAGAAAACCTTTGATTGAAACCTTTGGCTGACGTCCATAATCTGGAATAAGCATAAGGTCTGCACCAAGTCTCATATTTGAAGCGCGGTCACCATTAGTGAATCCAGCAGCTGCATCAACGTTTAAGCTTGAATTGATTCTTTGTAGGTATCTTGCAGTAAGTCCTGCTCCAGCTCCGTTATTGAGGTAGTTATCAAATTCAGTTGTTACAATATGCTTTTGCATAGTGAATGGATGATTAGATAGACCTATAATTGAAGCGAAAGCGCTAAAAGTGAAAACAGATAAAATTAAAGTAATTAAAATGTTTCTCATTTCTCCCCCCGGATAATTTGTTGAGAAAGTTAGTTTCCTAAATTCTAAAACGCCAAATGCGAGTCGTCAAAATAACTCTTTCTCCAGTAGATCGAAAATGTCTTTTTTCGTTTTTATCCCCTGTTCCGGAGCAAACTGCTCCAAAGCACTAGCATCTACCTTATTTAGGACATAATCTGACCAAGTTTTCAGGAGCTTTTGCTCTTCTGGGGACTGATGTCCGTCCATATGAGAAATGACTCGGATCTGGTGCACTAAGAAGGCCCTATCAGCCGGACGGGAGATCTTATCTACTACTGCTTTGAAATCAATATTGGTTTCAAGGTCTGATTTTAGTATTTCTTTTTGCTCGGGAGTAAAAAGCAGCTTATTGATTCGGTCTTCAATCCATGATCTCTCTTGTGGGTCAACCTTTCCATCACTCCAGATAACACCGATACAGGCTCTCCAAACATTAAACTTACTTTCGTCGTATACTGACATTTCTCCCCCTGAAAAATTTTGTCTTTAAATAGTATATCAACCTTGTAATTAATCTCATCTGCGAGGCGTTATTTAGAAAAATCTATTGCTAAAACTTTTATTCGCATATATAAATAACCTCTCATTTTATGGTGGGCGTAGTTCAGTTGGTAGAGCAGCAGATTGTGGTTCTGTTTGTCGTGGGTTCGAGTCCCATCGTCCACCCCATTAAAAAAGCTAGTTTTTATGACTAGCTTTTTTTATTTCCTAAGTTCTTAGAATCAATAATAACAATTAATAACAAGTTAGAATTCTTTCCAGAATCAGTGGCTCTAAATCTTTTCACAGTATTTCAGGTTATTTCAAAAGGGAGGCTGAAATTTGGCTGACCTATGGCTGACCTAATTTTTGTCCATCGTAAATGTTAGTTATGTATAGAGCTGCTAGTCACATTAAATGGGTGGTGGAAGGAAAGTGAGCGTCTAAAGTAGAGAAAAGTAGACTGTACTAAGTGTAAATTCACCTAATAGAATTTTTTGGTTTGGGGTATTCTCTACAAAGGAAAGTTTTATAGACGGGTGGACTTTGTTTATAGCTCCTAAATATCGTGTTGGTATTTCACAAACAAGTAAAAACATATACTTAGAGGAGTTGGTTCTAAATTTTATGTGTAATTTCTTGCAAATTCGCATGACTAGGTTAAATTAATGTTATAATAAAACCGAGTAATAAAATAATCACCTCTGTATCTTTCGGGATCAGAGCGCAAGGCCTCTTAGAAATAAGGGGCCTTTGCTTTTCAAGGTGAAAATGTTACTAGGCATC
>JAYZFM010000035.1:0-37563 GCA_036336775.1 Bdellovibrionota bacterium
GCCAATATTCTGTCTAATTCATTTGATCTTTTATTTTAAGCTAGGTACTAAAAGTAAGACCACTAACCTCATTCCTTTTTTCTTTAGTTTTGTCGCCTCCACATGGGTTGTTTCGGGAACAAATAACTACTACCTTTTAGGCTATGATGAGAACTGGAGCTATTATGCAGCCTTACATGGTCATTTTCTAGGTTGGATATTCTTTGGTTGCCTAGCTTTTCTTGAGCAAAATTCCCAGCGTTTTAAACAGTTTTTCAGAAACGGTGCTTTTAGTGGTGTTGCTTTATTTCTGCTTGTAGCGTTAGGTATAAACGGGATACCTATTTTAAAAACGATTGGGGCAATAGGATTGTGTATATTGATTCCAATGACTGTCGCTCTTTTTTGTATCGAGAGTAAGAAATCAATGGCAAAGATATTAGGTCAAATCACTCTTGCTCTCGTTTTGATTTCTATGACTTTGGCATTTCTTAAGGAGTTCGCACTACTTCCTCACATTGAATTTATAGGAGCACGTCTTATGGTGTCACTACATGGTTTAATAAATTCTATATTCGTACCAATTCTATTTTTCTTTGCAATTCGATTGGAATTAAAAAAAGAGACTGCACGATGAAAAAGATTATTATTATTGGAACCACAGGAAGTGGAAAATCTACTTTAGCTAAAAAAATTTCGAAGAAGCTTGGATATCCTTATATTCAATTAGACCAATTGTTTTGGAAAAAAAACTGGGGGGAAACACCAGATGCAGAATTATTTGAAAAAATTCAAGCTGAAATTAACCAAGACACTTGGGTACTAGATGGTAACTTCACCCGTACTCAGCATATAACCTGGAAAGAAGCTGATACAGTTATCTGGATTGATCTGCCCTTGTGGCTCACTCTTTATCAAAGTGTAACTCGTACTCTTAGCCGTGCGATTACAATGCGTGAGCTCTGGCCTAATACAGGCAATAGAGAATCTTTTCTACGTATGTTTTCTAAAGACTCGATAATACTATGGCTTTTTAGAACTTATAAAAACAACAGGGTTAAGTATCAGGAGAAAATTTCTTCACCCGTATATACTCATATAAAATTTCACCATCTTCAATCGCGAAAACAAATCAAAAAATTCATTAAAGACACTCTTAAGGAGCACTAATTATACTTTTTATTGGAAGTTCTAAAATTCAGTTGGTATAGAAATCTATGCGAATTTTTTGGCTTTTCATATTTCTCGTTTCATGTGGCGAAAAGAGCCATATAGACACTGAAAAAAGGTATCTACGGGCAGAACTCGCTATTCCTCAGACCAATACCACATGTTCCAAATATCATTTCAATCTCCCAACATATGTGAACAATTTTGATCATCCAGCTTTCTATCAAGATGGTATTTTAAATACCGAGCTTAAAATATATTTTTTCAATAAAAAATGTAATATCAGTGATTTCGGTCAAGTTCCACTAACTTTAGGTGCGGAGAGAGATTTTCAGCGAACCATAAAATCAAATGGACTTATTATTTCCACCAACAGCTTCTGTCTAAATGAGGAAAGTAGAGTATGCAATGAAATTGAATATCTGGTGGAGATTTACGACGAAGAGAATTCGCAATTAGCCGTGATTAATCGAACAATTGAAATGAAAAATGCTGGTACGTTGGAAATCACATATAGAGACAAAATAGTAGGATCTCAAAACTTAGATAAATGGGTTGTGCTGGAGAAAAATTCTCGCTATGAAAATGGAAAAACTCCAAGGGCGACGATGTTATTCTTACCAAACCATTCGGAAGAATATTATCTTTTTGAGTTATATCCTACATTTAATGAAGATATGAGCCAGGCAAAAGGTTTTGAATATCTTAAGCTTAAACTTTCTCTCCCGAAACAAATATCAGATAGAGAGGTTATCTATTACGTAGATCAAAACTTGCTATTTTCTTCAAACGCAACTTTGAGCAATAATGAATATAAAGCTAAAATCAATTTTAGTTTCAAAGGAGAAAACGCCATTAGAGCTCTCCATGTTTTCTATTCTGGAGAACTAAGGTGAGATATTTTATCATACTATTCTTATTTATTCACAATGCTTCAGCTCAAATTGATTCGATTTTTAGCCTTGAAGCTAAAAATCTTAGCACCTCAAATAACTTAAAATATAGAAAGACTTTCGGTCATAACCTCTCATCAAACAGCTATACCTTAAATAGTGGTGATTGTGTTATTGGCTTATATGCCTCCGGCTGTGGGATTACTAATAACTTAATGGTGGCCACATCAACTTGGCTTTTCACCAGCTATAATTCTTATTCATTGGCTCTCAAGTATGCACATAGCTTTAATCCAGATTATCGGCTCGCCACACAATTAATTTATATTAAATCTTTTGAAGACCCCTATCAGAGTGAACTCGATCAATACCAAATGGAAACGATTCGAGGACAGGTCATTCTGAGTATATTTAGCTCCCAACTAGTAGCTAACCACATAAATCTTGGTTATGAGTATTTTTATGATGAGACATTTGCCCATTCTTTAAGAAGAAATCCTATGAATGATCAGCCTTATCAATTAACTTTTACGAATTTAACAGAGTTTAATATTGATCATCAATATACAATTCAGGCAGAATTGGGTCTGCTTGGCATAAACTATTTTTATCCTCAAATATATACTGGTATGAGTTTTGTTTTCAAATTTAAAAACTCCAGCTTGCAAATTGGTGCGGCAGCGAATGGAACTCTTTTATCTTATTTTTCAAGCTCAAAAACAGATACTCAGTACACATATGCTGATAACAAAGGAACCTACCTGGGTGATAGTAGCTTAAAAGATTTGATCAAGCATGATTTTGCTATTCACCCTGAAATGCAGTGGCAGTATTTCTTTTAGAGTTTGAAAAAGATCAGCTCCTTAAAAGTATTTAGTCAGCTTTAGATAGTATGTATCAAACTGAGCAAAGTTATAAACTTCGTCGTTGTCAGCACCGCCACCTAAGATTCGCTTTCCAAAAGAAGCTGAGTAATCATTTATTTGATATTTAAGTTCAACTTGAGAATCATAAGCTGATCCACGGCTTGAGCCGAGTGCATCTGTATGGGAAAAGAAATACAAGTTTTTATAAACTCGGTAATTTAAACCAAACGAAAGTAGAGGAACAACGCCTATATTGGAAAAAGAGTCTGAAAGATTACCTTGAATGGCCTCTGTTTTGGCGTCACGAACTTTGGCGACTAGCCCAGCCCAATACTTAAGATCTGTAGCTTTCCAAGTCCAGAGATAACCAAGACGGTAAGAGTTAAACTTATATTTAAATTTTGTCTCAGTATTATTTGAAAAATCAGTGTCATTAAATCTAAAACTTTTTTGAGACTGAAATCTATATTTTGGGGGGGAGGGTGCATAAAGAGGATAAATCTGATTTGCGGAGGTGGGCGCATAAAAACTTGTTAGCCTCACAGAGGTGAGCCTATCATCACTTCCCAGAGACAACTCATTAGACTGACTGCTTGGAATACTAATTCGATTAAACACTGTCTCAGTTTGTCCGATATCAATACTTAACTCACTAGCAAAGGCGGTATTGAGTAGACTTATAACTAGCCCAGTAATAATTTTTTTAAACATTCACAATCTCCTGATAGACAAATATTATATCGCTTTTTTTTGAACTGTTATCACATTGACGAAAATCTAGCTTTTGTTTAAGTTCTCAGAGATCAATGGAGGTCTATGTGAAATTTTTTTTATTATTGCTGTTAATCCTGAGCTTTCAAGCTTTTGCAACTCCTGGAGCAAGCCTTTTGGATTCTGAAGCCACTGTACCTGTTTTTGGAAAAATAAAGTACAGAGCGCCGAAGGTTTTATCTGATGAAACTCCTATTGTGCTTTTTCATGGAATTTATGGAGGCGCAAGCCATAGAACTTGGCGCAAGCTTTTACCTGAGCTGGAAGCACTAGGTAAAGAAGTCTATATAATGGACCTTCCTGGAGCAGGAGAGAGCGCTAAGCCAAACAGAGCATACTCTATCGAAGACTTTGATAGATTTGTAGAAGTTTTTCTAGAAGAGGTTGTAAAAGAAAGAGCAAATATCGTTTCAGAATCAATACTGAGTAATGGAGTACTGAGAGTTGCTGCAACGAGACCTGATTTAGTAAGAAGGGCCATTGTATTAAATCCATCAGGTGTGACTACTCTAAACGAAGCTCCCAGTGAGAGAGAGCAAAGACTTTATGATAGATTAATCAGTGATGATGGGGCTGCCATCGCATTTTATCGAAACCTTTTGAACCCAAATTCTATTGGATATTATTTAAGCTTTGGCTTTTATGACGATACCCTAATAGATGATGCGCTTAAGGCTGACTTTATTGCCATGAGAGATAATATCGATCAAAGATTTCTAACACTGAGTTTTGTAGGTGGACAACTATATAGAACATTTGAAGAATCATCCCAAGGAGTCTTTATTCCAGTACTAGCTATTTTTGGAAAAGAATATGAAGCCTTCCAAGATAATAAAATTTCAACCGCGGCAGACTTTAAAAAAATTAGACCTTATTTTGAGTACGCCGAGATTGAAAAAAGTGGTGCATCTGTTCAGCGTGAAAAGCCAAAAGAAACCGCTCAACTGATCGTCGATTTTCTGGTAAAAGACTAAAACATCATAAAGTCGCTCCACTGACTCTTTAGTGGAGTGACTTACTAATCTTAGTTTATTTCAAACATTTTACTTATCCATCCGATAAGTAAGTGTGAATCGGTTTATTATTGCCTACTTACTATTTATCTCATCACTGATGGCCTTTGAACTGCCACAGGACTTAAAGATCATTGAATCTGAAACGGATTTAAAGGCCCTAGCACAGTCAATTCAGTCAGATAAGAAGTTGTATGCAAAGTACGACGAAATTTATCAGGAATTACAGATCATTCCTTTCACTGAAGATTTAAGTGAAGCCGAGCAGGCTTATATAGATAAACTTTTTGAGCGGATGAGTGAAATCAATGAGCATTTTACTTTTGAAGAAATTCCCGGAGGCGATACTGAGGCAATTTTTGGCATCACCCATGATGGTCATAAGTTTACCGAAAATGAAATTAAGGCTGATCCCAATAGAGAGTACTTTGATGGTCACCTCGACGAAGATCGTAACTCCTTGGCATTAAAAGGTGTTCACACCCCAGATGAGTTTGAAAGTTTTAACAATAATATTGAGACTATAATATGCCATTTTGAAAATAGAGCTGAACTAGAACTTCCTCAAGATGTCATCCATGCCTTAGTACAAAATCTTGAGCTAGCGTTAGTAAGTAGTGAAACGAGCTTAGAAGATAAATTGGCCATATACTGTTTGCTCTCTAATTTCTATGAAGCTAACGAGTTATATGACCGTTTAATTGATTTTCTTTATTTAAATATGCCTGACTCAGATAGCTTTATTGGCTGCGGTAGTTAGCACTACACATCCAATTCTTTTTCCACTATCTCCTGAAGGTTGAGATTCAAAATCATCTGCTCCAGCATGTAATACAATTGAGCGGTTAAGAATTGATCTTTTAGCATCCTTTTCTAGTGAAGACGCTTTAACCATCTTGTGCACACTGATCTCTCCATCTTTATTACTTTTTAGATTTCCCAAATCCCCTAAGTGGTGATTCTTATCGCCGGGATTTCCATGTTTTTCATTGGTTGGATTATAATGTCCACCAGCTGACTTTCCATCCTCACTACTACAGTCTGGCTTCTCGTGAATATGAAATCCAAATTTGTGATTAGGTTTTACTCCCCTAATATCGCCGCTGATGTAGACATTTCCGCCTTCTTCTTTCAGCGTCAAGGTTCCACTTAATTCACTACCACTTTTTGCCATCATAGGCTGCGTAATAGATGTGGCTCCTAAGGCACTAGTCATAAAACCTGCTAATAAAATTGTTGATACTTTCTTCATTTTTCTCTCCTAATATAGTTCAAATACTTCTTCTAAATCTTTTCTCGGTGATAGGTGTTCTTTTTCTTGTAAATCAGAAGGAAGAACTCCTACTTCTGCGTTTTTACCGATAGCAAACCCACAAATCACATCCTCTTCATCAGCGTTCAAATCGAAATATTCTACAATTTTCTCACGCTCAATTCCTCCCATTCCATGGGTTTGTAGTCCCATTAAATTGGCCTGATGTGAAAGACTCATCCAAGCTGCTCCACAATCAAATTGATAGGTGTAATTCTCTTTCCCAGTCTTATCAAACTTTTTCGAACCAATTATAAAAACAATAGCGGAAGCATTTTTCGCCCAGCTTTGATTGAAATCATTAATTAGTCCTAGAAAATCATCAAATTTTTTACTGTTGCGACTGGCAACTAAAAAACGCCACGGCTGTTCGTTAAAACATGACGGTGCCCACTTAGCTGCTGCAAATAGCTTTTGGAACTCTTTCTTTTCAATTTTATAGTTTTTATCAAAAGCCCTAGGCGACCATCGATTTACAAATAAACGGTTGATACCAGCTTGTGTCTCTCTGTGCTCGTCATCAGTTAAACTTTTTGTTTTCTCTTGAATACGTAAATTCCCACGAGCAGGATAATCATTATTAATTATGAATTTAATAGCATCACGCATTTTCTCTAGACTTGGTCTGCCAAATGGCATTGAGTTAATAGCGCTGTAAAAAAGATCTCCGTCAGACGAAACTAAAAATAATCCAGGTTCATTGAAAAGCTTTGGTTCTTTATCTGAGATTGATGAGGAGATATACAGCCCCCAGTCTCTCATCGTTTGATCATCTAGATCATATCCAATTTCAAGTCTTGGGATATCCCATTCTTCCTTAGCAAGTAGTGCTTTATCTTTATCATCACCAGAGACGGCAATAATCCTATCGACTCCAAGCTCTAAATAATCTGCATATAGTGAACTTAAAGTCTCTAAATAGTCTTTGCATACAGGACAATGATAACCACGATAAAATACGATAAGGCTGAATGTTTTGGCCGGAGTTTGGAACAAATCAAATTTTCCATTAAGGGTTTTAATTTTTAAGTTCGGCGCTTTTTGATTAATTGCGGGTAAAATCATTTTTTCTCCTTGTTTTGAAACATATTAACAAGGAGTTAGCTATATTAAATCAACCCTTTAACTAGTAAATTTGTAAAAAATTAAACAAATCAAAACTTATGCGAAACTTTGATCGATACTAATACCGCAGGGATAGCAGTATAAACAAAATCTTTGATGTCCGGAGTCCCATGTCCTTTAGAGTCACGATACTCGTTTGCCCCTGCTGCCAAAGCTCCTACGAGTGAACCGGCAATCATGCAGTAAATCTTATTATCATCACCCACAAATATTTTTTGACATGCATACGTCGCTCCACCACCTATTGCAGCACCTACTAAAAAGTGTTTCTGTAAGTCGGGCCTGTCATCAAGAAGAGCAGTGTGTATCGCAGCCGCAGCAAGGGCTCCATTAACTGCAAATTGAACAGTTTTATTATCGAAAATCGTTTTGTTATCTATAACCTTGTAACAGTTTGGATTGACTTCATCTAATCCTGAATATTCTCTTAACTGTTTTCTTGAGACCTCAACTCCGCCAATAGTCACTAACTCATCCTCGTAACTTGGTACAGAGGTATAGTCCTCGAGCTTTGGTGCTTCAAAAATAATTTCAGAACCAAATGAGTTAAGAGATAAAGTTAAAATAGCGATAATTTGAATTAAGATTTTCATACAGGATGAAATGCAATTAAGCTGCCATTAAGGTGCGCACTATTTCAAATACTTAGAAAGGACTCGATGTTTATACTCATAGTTATCGTCTAATTTATAACCACTAGCTCTTTTTCTTTTTGCGAATAAATGCTCTTAGAAGCTTAGTAAATATCGCCGGCAAAGTATTCATATGCCGTCTAGAAGTTTCAGGAGTTGATTCAATAAGCTCTAAAATTCTCTCTTTTGAAATTTGCACTTCCCCATGGTGAGCAAGAAGAAACCTCTCTACTCCAAGATCAATGTATCGACTAAGAGAGCTTTGATATTTTTGAGGTGCAATAATTGGGTACGGTCTAAAAACTCGCTTGTTGTTTCCAACAAAATTATCAGCAACATACGCTAGACTTTGTTCTTGGTTATAAAGCGTAATATCTGAAAAAGTGTGCCCAGGACATTCTAAAACTTTCCAGTCAGTAAATTCATCAAGCGTATCGCCATCCCTAAGTATAAGGTCTAATTTAGTTTCTCTGGGAAAGATTATATTTTTGAGGGGCTTCTTTTTATTGACTGCAACCAAGTAAGTCAAAAGGATATCAACCCAATAAGTTGCAAATCCGCTCACACCACTATACCAATCATTGAGACCTACTGGTCCAGCAACCCGAATACCCAATTTTTTAAATGCAGATAATCCTCCTGCATGATCAGGATGAGCATGAGTCGAGATAACAAGCTTTAGATCATTTAAAGGACGCTTAAGATTTGAGTCTATATAGTCGACAACTAAATTCACATCACAACGACAGCAGCCATCAAGTAAAACTAGACCGTGATTGTATTCGACGAGATATATCGTTTGAATATAGCCTGGAATGTGATGAATTCGCATAACGATATTCTACCATATCTTTCTACTTACAATTTAATGAGTTTAAAATTCTCTTTAATGTTTTCTTTTCTTTTTTTTCTTGTTCAACAGTGGCCAAGGTGTGCACGTTAAACATTTTACCTTCGCAGTTAAAAAAATAATAATTTTCTACATAAGTTTTATTCAACATTTCATAACTATAACTTAGCTTGTGAACCTCTTTAATATGATTCCAGCTCTCTACAGCGTATGGAAAAAATTCTTTCTCTGTTGCAAAGTTCTTCTTAAACCACTTCCTGCGTCCGAGCTTAAAGTTTTCATAAGAATCAGAAAGTTCGTCTTTATCAAAATTGAAGTCATCAAGTGGGATTCTATCAATCATAATGACTGGTCTCTTTTTATCAGTAATTTCACCTAGTAGAGCCAGTTCAGCTCCATATAATCCAGGAGCAGCCTGCCATTGACTTGGAACTGATACATTAAACTTAGTTTCACCAATTAAGAATTCGCTGGGCTTGTCTGCAGCCATACCTAAAGAAAAACTACAGCAAATTAAGATTACGATAAATTTATTAAGCATTTTCTAACCTTTTTCTGGGTACTTACCTCATAAATATCGGAGAATTCAGGAATTTCTTAAATTATCTTCATAAAAACTTAAGAAATTTTCTTAAGCTACGATAGGTTAAATGGACAAAATTCCAAGGTTAATGTGAAAGTAGTAAATCTGTTAATTATCTTATCGCTTATTTTTCCAGCAACACTATTTGCAAATAGTGAGGAATCAAATGATCTTAGTGCTTTAGGTGAAGCAGCTCATACCAATAATTTTGCCTTGAAAACGATAGAGCTAGAAAATTCAATTAAAAACTTTGAGGAGAGATGCCTTGATGAAAATGGAAATGTCGATGAGTCGAAACTAAATCCCGACTCTCTTAATAGTTGTGATGTAGATGGCCAGTTTGTAATTGATGAAATACTCCTATTTGAAGATGAGATTTCTCAAAATTTAGAAACAATAAAAGAAAGTGCTTGTCAGCATCCTGAAGAAATTTCAGAACTAGAGGAATTATCTAGTGCTGCCACACTCGCCGCCTCTCACGTAGAATGCCGAAAAGACCAAATAGAGCTACAAAAAGAATCTTGTGGCAAAGCCTTTATGTGTAACGTGGGAAGAAGTGCTGTTCGTTTAGCGACTTCCAGTGTTCTTATGCCTAAGGTAGTAAAAAAGAAGCTTAGAGGCATGGCCTACGAGAAAATGAATTCTATAGCTAAAGATTGTGCTAAAGAAGGCGATAGCGATTGTATTAAAGAATTTGTAAACAATATGCTTGCAAGTTTAATGTCTACAGCAACTGCACTTTGGGATCTTGCCAAACAAGGAGTCAAATCTCTTTTTAGCTTCTCCGGATGGTTTGACAAAAAATCTGATAAAGCTCATCAGGCCATGAACGAAACGAAAGAAGACGTTGATAGTTTTTTAGATAATCCCTTTGATTGGATAGGAAAAAAGATGGCCCAAATCCAAAATGCTATCGATGGTTGGATTAAAAGCAGCGTTCTCTGCCAAAAATGGGAAGGAGAGCCTCATCTATCAAAATGTGAAGTTCCTCTTTATAGTTACGATTGTATTGACTGTGAAACGAGAGTTAATGCTTTTTGTGCAGCCGCCGGCGCTATTGTTTCTGAGGTAGGTATCGCAGTTCTCACTGCCGGAGCAGGTACAGCGATTTCCCTAGGTGTTCGCGCTGGAGGTGTCGCCTTACGAGCCGCTGCCAAAAAAGCAGCTAAAAAGATTGGATTTACAAAGCCTAAAATCCCAGTACATATTGGAGCGGCTAAGACTTCAGTCGTCGCATCCACGATGATGATGGCCGCCCAAAAAGCCTATCAAATAGGTAGTACAACCCTGGCGAAGGTTAAACAGCAATACGCCTCAATGAAAGCAGCCGTTGAAAAAGTAAAACAAATTAAAGCTGTTCGAGTTGCGAATGCAGTAGTGACAAAAACCGTAGAAACAGTTGCTGACCCGACCACTCTTTTAGCGAAAGTAACAGATAAAGCCTACGTAAAAACGGCGACCATACTTAGTAATTCAAATAGTCGAACCCTTAGCACTCTGGCAAAAATGGACGTTCGTCAGGCAAAGAAAGCCAAAACAGATACAGCAGCAAAAGAGGCTTTTAGAAATAAATCTAGAACTCCAGCAAATGTTCGTGTAGCTGTTGCCGGGAAAAAGCTCTCTAGCAAGGCCAATGCTGTCTCTGGAGCATCGACAGACGGCCCCACAATAACTAGTCACAATCAAAAGCCAACTGATCACGGTCTGGGTAGAAAGTCAGACACCCACCACTCGACAACAGGAAATGAACGTAACAGAGATGCACCCGAGAGACCTCAAGTAAGTTCTGACAGAACAAGGGGTGAAAAACATAAAAATGATGACCACCATCAAGAAGGTGAACATGACTTAGCCTCAAGAGCAGTTACTACAGGTGTACAGCTAGGCTCAATTGCAACTGTCAAAGCAGCTGAGATATCCGCTTTAGCTAAACGAGAAGATACTCCAACCAGAGAAGATGAAAGACAAAATGCTCTGGAAGATTTTGAAAGTAAACGTGAAGAGTTTGCAGAAAAGCAAAGAAAGCGTGAAAAAGAAAAGGCACGTAAAAAAGCTCGCTCGGAAGCTGTTTTAGCTGCCCAAAAACCAATTAAAACCAATTCTGATTTAAAGAAATCGCTCGGTATAACGGAGAATATTGACTTAAATGACAGAAACCAACGTGAAGCTGTTGAAAGAAAAATTTCTTCTCTACAAGATGTCTACTCAGAGAGTAACAGATCAAATGTCATAAATGATATGATGGCTAAAGACTCTACACTTTCAAGGGAAGCTGCATCTCAAAGGTTTACGCAGAGACAACAAGAATTACAAAGTGCCAATGATTACTTAAAAAGGTCTTCATCTACAAACAATATCGCTAGTTCAAAGTCAGCCAAACAAGTTGCTGAAGAGCTCATAAAAAAGAAAGCTATTGATGGTTCAAACTCACAAAATGATGAAAATGAAACATATCA
Source organism: Bdellovibrionota bacterium (assembly GCA_036336775.1). Lineage (GTDB taxonomy): Bacteria > Bdellovibrionota > Bacteriovoracia > Bacteriovoracales > Bacteriovoracaceae. Next base: position 11,651 of record JAYZFM010000035.1, read on the forward strand.
AAACGAACAAAAAGTAACTGCTTCGAATAAACCTAAGAAGGCAAAAGAAAAGATAGAAGCAGTAGATGGTGGGCTCAAGTCAGCTCCTAGCCCAGCCGGTCTAGCGTCAGCTCCAGTAGCTAGCAGCGGAGGATCGGGGAATTCAGGCATTGCTGCAACACCTAATTTTGCACCTGTAACTCCTAATATTGTTTCAGAGGAAGTCCTAAAACAAGAGTCTTACAATAATGCACTATTCGCTGCACACCCAACTGGTACCAAAACTCCAGAGTCATCAAACGAGATTAACCGTGAAATTGCTTCTGAGCAAGATTCACCTATCGAGACTGAAGAATCTGGTTTGTATGATAGTTTCACGAATCTATTCAATGAGCCGCCTAAACCTGACCTCACTTTAGGAGAGAGAACAATAAAATCAATTCCTAAGACTGTTGCTGCTGAAAATGATGAGCTACTTGAATTATTTGAAAACGAGAGAAAAGCTAATAGTATCATCAGCGAAACGGAAGTTTACAAACTGGAAAACCTAGAAATACATAAGGTTAAAATTGGTGGCAGCTTCTTCTACTTATCCAAGAAGACCAGCGGCTACGAATTATTAACTGAGAAGTCTGCTCTAGAGTTACTAAATTAAATTCCAGAGTCAGCTATTGGTTCAATTTTAACTTCAGGTATAAGCTTATATTCATTCTTGAAACAATCGATCGCACGATCAATATCTTTTTTAAAATTGGTCACTACTAAAACTCTATCTCGATGAAGAAATTTCGTTGCGCCATCAGGAATGACGAATGAGCCTTCCCGTTTAATAAAGAGAACCAGACAACCAGCGGGAAGATTGAGATCAACCACTCTCCTATCAACAGCAAAATCCGTGGGCTCAATCACCACCTCTTTAATTCCGTTTTTTGTCTTCTCAAGAACTTCAAAATCAATTGGGAAACTTGGGTCTTCAATCGCTTCATATAAAAGCCCAAGTTTTCTCGCTACAAATTTCAAGCTCATCCCTTGAATAATGGCAGAAAAAATAACGACAAAGAACACAATATCAAACATGATGAAAGCTTTATCGCCCATTTTCACGGCTGCCAAACTAGCGAAAACGATTGGAGTCGCTCCCTTTAAACCGGCCCAGGAAATAAAGAATTTATCTTTGTTATTAAAACGACTGAACATCAAACACAAGTAAATGGTAGCTGGTCTCGCAATTAGAATTAGGAATGCAGCAATAACAAGACCTTCTGGAGCAATCTTAATGAGTCGGCTTGGAAAAACTAAAAGTCCTAGCATGACAAACAATCCAATTTGAGAGAGCCATGAAATCCCATCGTAAAAACTATAGAGAAATGTTTTATGCAGAATTTTTTTACTACTAATAAGAAGGCCAAAGACATAAATTGCGAGGAAGCCATTTCCACCCAATAGACCAGAAATAGCATAGTTCATCAAAAGAAATGACAACGTCAGCGCTGGATATAATCCGATAAATTGCAGGTTTATAATATTATTTAATGAAATAAAAAATTTAGAAAGTAGCCATCCAATAAATAGACCCACAAGAGGGTTTAAAATAAAACTGATCCCAATGTCCAGAGGGTCGCTGAAGCCACTTTCTATTAGACCTAATAGTATCGTAACCAAAAAATAGGCCATTGGATCGTTACTTCCAGATTCAAATTTCAGTATGTTTTTTATCGGAGCAATGACTTGGGCTTTTCGATCTTTAAAAACAGCAAATACAGCTGCAGCATCAGTCGCAGAAAGAATCGCACCGATCAACAAGGATTCTAGCAAGTTGATTTTTAAAATAAGGTGAACAAATCCCCCCATAATTAGAGTTGTAAGTAAAACTCCAATCGAGGATAAAATCGCCCCCCTCCCCAAATTGTCTCTAACATCTTTAAGCTCGGTTTCAATTCCACCTGAGAATATAATTAAACATAGAGCTATTAAACTGAGAGAGTGCGTGAGCTCATAATTTTCAAAATATATACCACCAAGTCCTTCACTTCCCGCAAGCATACCAATCACCATGAAGACAATAAGTATGGGTAGCCCAAAGCGACTAGATGATTTACTTAACAGAACGCTGAGTAATAAAATAATTGAGCTTGCTAGTATGAAATTATTTAGTAAATCTTCCATTGATACCTTAATTAAAGTTCAAGGAAATATTACTGGTAAATGAACTAATTCCCAATAGATATGTGAATATTTTTTATCTGGCCAGAAGTGGCTCTCTAACGATTTGCAGGGCCTCCTCTATAGAGGATACAAGCTCAAACTCAGCTAACATATCAAATTCTTCAGATACTTGAATATATTGCTCAAAAAAAGTCGATTTGGCCTTATTTTCAAAAGAAGGTGGTATGAGATAAATCTTTTTAAAATTCATATCCATAATTTTTCGATTAAATTCAAAAATACTATCCATCATCATACTTTTATCTAACACAGATATATTACTTAAATCGCAAATAAAGGTTTCAGCTGAATTGCTGTCCATAAAACTTATAAACTGATACTTGACCTCATCATAAGCATCAACAATATGAAGAGGTTTCCCCTTATAGATAATACAAGAAGGAACTCTGTGACATTCAAGTGAAAAATATTCTGATTCTAGCTTTGCCATAACTAAGTATCTTATCTGCAAAATTGGACTATTCTTTAGGAAAAAAATATTATATTTAGACTATTAATTTATAATTAATCGTTAGGTCTTTCATGCATCAACAAATTATTGATTTTCTATCAAGAGCGTTTACCCAGCTCGAAAAAAATAAATTAAATCTCAAAAATTGGGAAATCGATCATGTCTGCTATAGAACTTCGAGTATAGAAAACTATGAAGAATCTAAAGCAGTCTTCGAGCAGATTGGAACCTGCCTAGTAGAAAGCCCTGTAAATGGAAGACTTATTGCGACCTATAAACTTAATGAAGCTATTCGCTTCAAAGAATATTTCATAGACCTAGTTGAGGTTCCTGCACCCAAACCTGGAAAAGTTACGAAAGAAGGCTTTGAACATTTTGAAGTAGTCATTGACCAAGACTTTGAAAGCTTTATGCAAGAGAACTCTCAGTTCGAATATAGTACAAAAGGAATGGCGAAATTACTTAACCCAGAGCTTGAAATTGAGTTTGAAGACTTTGCTATTAAATTTCATCACAAATCCCTTGAGCATATTATTAATATCGAACTTAATGATAAAATTATGAGCTTTCTTAATGAGTCTAAAATTTTAGAAGCACTTAAAGAATACTCACCTTGTTTGTCTGGAACTATTCCCCTGAATATACATAATGATCAATCAGACCTTGATATCTTGTTAGAGACAGAAAATTTAGATTCAGCCTATCAAGAACTAGAGTCAATTTTTAGGACATACTCCAATTTCTCAATCAAACAATATCAACAGAATGAAAAGACGATTGTTTTAGTAAATTTTGACTATAAAGATTTACCGATTGAGCTTTTTTGCACAACAGAGTCTGTCTATAAACAAGCTGCTAATCAACATTTTTTAGTGGAAGGTAAAATTCTAAAACTCTCCAATACAGCATTCAAAGACCAAATTATCGCACTGAAAAAGTCTGGTGAAAAAACGGAACCAGCTTTTGGGAAACTCATGGATCTAAAAGAACCCTACTCAGACCTAATAGAATTGAATAAAAAGACTGAAGCTCAAATCTATAAGGCCATCCCAAACTGATGATCTTTGAGGTGGTGATCAAAAGCGCTCGCTATATTCCGTAAAAATGGAATTCCTTTTTCAGTAACAACTAACTCACTGTCCTTAAGTTTAACCAAGCCATCTATTTTCAACTGAGACAATCTCCCCATGACTTCGGGGCTGTCTATATACGACATCAGATATTCTGCCTTCACTTTTTGATGAGTGAACAGATACTGCAATGTAATTGCAGTCCTAATATCTTGAGGAGTATGCACATGACCTTTATCAACTGGAAATTGGTTGGCTTCAATTAGAGCTTTATAGGTTTTGAGTTCTTTAGTATTTTGAAAAAAACTAATACCTGTACTAGAAATAGAAGAAACTCCCAACCCAAGAATAATATTCGACGTTTCTTCAACATGCCCCATAAAGTTTCTTTGAAGACGATGCTCCTGATATGCTCTATGTAAAATTGAGTTTTCCTTTGCGAAATGATCTAGTCCGATTTCGATATAACCAGAAGCGAGTAACAGTTTTTTACCAAGCTCGTACAACTGCCTTTTCTTATCACCTTTTGGTAAATCTGCTTCATTAATGAGCTTTTGATTTTTAAGCTTATCAGGAAGGTGAGCATAACTGTAAAATGCGATTTGAGCAGGTGCTAATGCGACGACTTTTTCTATGGTATCGCTTATCGTCTCTAAAGTTTGAAAAGGTAGTCCATAAATTAAATCAAAATTATATTCTTCAAAGCCTAATTGATTCATTTTAGTCGTTAAACTAGAAACTAAATCATACGACTGAATCCTGGCTATTGCCTCCTGAACTTTAGGCGAAAAATCCTGTATTCCAAGTGATAATCGACTAAATCCAAAAGACCTGAGAACTCTCAAATGCTCTTCCCTACAAGTTCGAGGGTCAAGTTCGAAAGACCCTCTAAATTTCTCCATGAAATACGGTTTAAATACCGACAAAAGATCTTCCAAAACGACAGGGTCTAGGAAATTAGGAGTACCTCCCCCAAAATGAATAGAGGCAATACTGATATCCCCCAACTCTTTAAGATAGCTAGACCATTCATTTTTAACTAGTTCTGCGTATTCGGCTCCCCGTCCCTTATTTTTACTGACGACACGATGACATCCACAGTAATAGCAAAGCTTTTCACAAAATGGGACATGTATATATAGATCAATTCCTTTGGTCGAATCGTAAACAGACTTAAGATGGTTGATGAAAATATTTTGATCTGAGGTACCGTTCCAAAATGGAACAGGAGGATAACTAGTGTACCGAGGAACTGGTTTGTTATATTTCTGTAATAAATAAGGTTCTATTTGGAATTTATTTGAAGAGGCCATACTCAAGAGAGTACGGCCGTATAGGTAAAAAAAGTATGAGCTATCTTAGTTATTTGTCTGTTGTTGGTTCATATTGTGAACGGCATCTGGAAAATAGGTTTGATAGAATTCTTTTATTAATCCAGCACACTCATTCATCGCTGCTTCATCAGCCGTTTCCTGATTGAATCCATGACCTTTGGTGATTACATTAACATAACCATCGAACTCACCATTAGCATCATCATAATAAAAATGACATTTATACTCCCCCTCGTAAACCGGTACATTAATGACAGGATCATCTGCAAGAGCAGCTAGGGATGAGATTAGTAAAACAAATAAAGTGAACATTTTCATATATATCCTTAAGGTAAAATGATTTTGCTGCCTTATACATTATTGATAGAAATTAGCAATAGAAGTGGTAAGAATTACATAACACCTTTAAATTGCTGAAATGTGGATTAAGGAAAAATAAATAATGCTAAAGCCTTCCTGAATTACCTCTGAAACTGTCTGAAGCAGTGATATTAATAGTATATGAAGGCAAAAAGTATTGCTGTTCAAAACGTTGATCCCTATAAGGCAGGGATTGAACTAGGCGATCAGCTTAAATCTATTCAACCTGAAATCGTGATCACCTTTCCAGCAGTTGAGTTTGCTCCCTTTGATACGTTTATTGAAGGTCTTAAGGATGGACTCCAGAATGATAGGACAATAATTGTAGGTGGGACCGGAGATGGGTTCTATGAAACAAATATGGTTGGCGAAATTGGAGCCAGCGCTTTGGCCATCAATTCAAATGGTAAAATCAAATATCATACTCTTATGGTACCTATTAATTTTGATAATGCTGAATCTCAAGCTTCAGCAGCAATGCTTGAACTTCAGTCAAGAATGGTTGAGGACAAAAATAAATTGATTCTTTGTTTTTCAGACTACCGAACAAATGGTTCAGACCTCGCCACAGGTTTACAATGCTCAGATTCAATTCCTGTTGTTGGAGGTTTTTTAGGAAACTCAAAAACTGAGGTCGAATGTTACAGTTTGTATAAGGGTGAAGTCTATCAAAATCAAGCGATCTTTATTGCAATGGAGGGTGACTTCGATTTTTCAATTACAACTGGAAGTGGTTGGAAGTCAATTGGTCAACCAGGGGTTGTGACTCTTTCACATAACCATATTCTAGAAGAAATAGATGGTATATCTGCGACCAGTTTTATTGAGAAGCAGACCGGTATGAAGTCTAGCGAAATCCTAGAGCGCGGAAATATTTCGATAGAGGTTTTTTCTTCCACGAATGGTAACGGTGAAGATCATTGCATGCGGGCAATTGAATCAATCGACTCAGAAACAGGTTCACTAAATCTTTTTGGCGGTGTAAAAAATGGAGATCGTATTAAAATCGCGATGGGTGATATTGACTCCATTTCTAAAGAGGTTAGTACCATTGCCAGAAAGTCTTATGAAAAAATAAAATCTCCACAGGCATCTCTCGTCATTTCTTGTGCTTGTAGAAAATGGCTTTTGGGTGAGCAAATTACTGAAGAAGTAGATAATATATTTAAAGAGTTTAGAGAGGGATTTCCAATGGTAGGGTTTCCTTCATTCGGCGAATTTGCTCCAATAAACGACGAAGCAAACAAATTAATAAACAGCTTCCATAATGTGACCTTTGTCCTCCTCAGTCTTAGCGAAAGGTTATAACAACCATGATATTTTTGAATTTCTGCCAAGATTTATCGTTTCCACAAGACTCCATCCAACAAGATATCTCTGCTGCGGACCTGGTGAGGAAACCAATCGGAGTCGTGTGTGAGGATATAGAACAGATACAAGCATTAGTTGGTAAACATAGAGACCGAGTGAGTGCTGTGGCGCTGGTAAAAAACCTCAAGACACCTTTGAGTCTAGGAAAAACTTTTCATTGTTACCCCCTAGCTCTATTCAGCAACTCAATGCCACAGAAAATACTAGATTTTTTAAATTTTCAAACCAACCTTTTGGTACAAGCTTCATTACTAGAGAGTGATAAAAAACTAAGAGAATTTGAACTAAAAAAGGCTAAAAAGGTAGCAAGCACACTTCGTCACGAATATGAAAGTCTTAGCGAAATTGTACGAAAAGAAACGGAAGAAAAACTTGAAGAGAAAGATTACCTAATAGACCTCACGCAAAGATTAGGAAAAATCGGAGCTTTTGAGATCAATCTATTCAAAAGGGAAACAATCAGTACCCCCTATCTTTTAGAAATGCTTCATCTAGATGGTTTTGACCCTATATCGGATAAGCAATTTGAAAAAGCCTTAGAAGTCGTTAAAAAAGGTAAATTTGAACATGAGTTTGAATGGCAACTAGATAGCAGCGATAAAATGCCTCGATATTTTTTAGTCAACCTTCGAAGAGATCATGTGTCTCATAATGGAGAACTAACTATAGTTCGAGGATCGATAAAAGATATAACCCATTTAAAAACTCTGCAGATAGAAGCAGAACTTCAAAAAGCGAAATCAATTCAGTCCTCTAAACTTGCTGCCTTAGGAGAAATGGCCGGAGGGATAGCTCACGAAATAAACAACCCACTAACGATAATAGCTGGTAATACGGCGATGCTAAAAAAGTATCAGGAGATGAATGCCTTAACGCCAGAAGCCCTCGCTAAATCTCTAAATAGTATTGAGTCAACCTTAGCTCGAATAGAAAAAATTGTTCGTGGTCTTCGGACAGTTTCTCGTGACACCGGTGAGATTGAGATAACCCCAGTTAAGCTTGATGATATCCTCGAAGATGTACTAGGTCTTTGCAACGAAAGATTTAATAACAATGGAATATTTTTTAAGCTAAATATAAAAAATCATGATGAAAATCAGCTTATATTGTGTGATCGTGTACAAATTTCTCAAGTCCTTCTTAATTTACTTAATAATTCTTTCTATGCGGTAAAAAACATTGATGAAAAATGGATTACATTAGATATTATTAAGGAAGCTAAAGTTTGGATCTTTAAAGTAACTGATAGTGGAAAAAAAATTTCACCTGAAGTTAAAGAAAAAATCTTCACCCCCTTCTTTACCTCAAAGCCTGTGGGCGAAGGTACTGGACTAGGGCTTTCTCTTAGCCGAACCATAATCAAAAATCACAAAGGTAGTATTAACATCGATCCTAATTCTGAGAACACATGCTTTTATTTTTCCTTGCCGGTAAATGACCAGGCGGTGGCATTATGAGCAGTATCTTAATAATCGATGATGAAGATCAAATTTGTGAAATTCTTAGTGATTGCTTCAACCTTGAAGGCTTTGAAGTCACTGTTGCTAACGATATAACTAGTGCGAAACAAATACTCAACTCCGAGCAGTTTGATTTAATAGTAAGTGATGTCAGAATGCCTGATGGAAACGGAACAGAAATTCTTACTATGATACGAGAAAGAAATATCCCTTCAAAAGTTATCATGATGTCTGGCTATAGTAGTATCAGCCAAGAAGAAATTTATGAACTTGGAGCCGATGCATTTTTTGCAAAGCCATTCTCAATATTTGATCTTTTAAACAAAGTCAAAGAATTACTCTAGCTATTTTTCATCTCTTGCTGGATAAATTTGCTTTTTATCCGCTCGTGCTTTTTTAAGCGCTTCAAGGTCCAGAGCAAATATACTAACAACCTCTTTTTTTCCACTATTTCTAGGCTCAGCAAAATACTTATTCTGAGGAGTCATAAGAAAATTTTGCCCTTGATAAGTATGCCAAGGTGCTCCCGCCACACTACTGGTTCCAGTCATCACGACGTAGGCCATATGCTCTACCGCTCGAGCTTGGGAAGTTCTCTTAACTCTTTCCAGTCCATAATCATCATCTGTTTGAGAGGGAACGAATATAATTTCAGGCTTGATTCGACTTAACTTATGACTCAGCTTAGGAAATTCAGCATCATGGCAAATCAAAACGACAAATTTAAAATCATCAAATTCAAACTTTGTTAGCTGAGAAGTTTTTTTTACATTATGTTCAACTTCCCATGGGGTTGGGTAATTTTTATCTTGGTACTTTAATTTTCCATCCGGAAAAATAACATAAGCTCTATTAACAAATTTTCTGCCTTTTTTTACAAAGCTACTTGCTCCAACCAACATTATCTCGTGTTTTTTAGCGTAAGCTGATAAGCGAGTCTCATAGGTTGAATGCTCACCCGCAACAGACTCTATTAGACTTTGAACTTGATTATCCGGTGGATTCGTTGGGAAAAGATCTAATGTCACAAGTTCCGGAACTAATAAAATTTTAGCCCCAGCATTTTTAGCCTGAATCATAAAGCTTTCTATCTTTCGGACAACACGATCAACAGACTTATTTCCGGTAATTTCATAATTCACCACTGCAATCTTTAAACTTCCCTCTGGAGCTTTCATCGGCTCTATAACTTCAGTTGTTTTAAACTGAGAACATGAAACCAGAAATAAAGTTAACAAAATTATTCGCATGATAAATCTCTCCCTAACCATTTCCACCTTGCTCATCGAATACAAGATACTGTGTATAGTGATCAATAATTAGCTTTCTCTCACGAGTTGAAAAATTCTTCATCACTGTTTTTTCGAAATATGGTTTATGCTTTTTAAAATATGGAAATAAGATTTCAAACTGCTCAAAATTATTATTAAACTCTATTACCCGGACATAAAGTTTTAAAACCGCAATATTTATATCCAGGTGTTTTTCTTGAGCCAAACAGGGAATTGATTTAGCAAAAAAAGTTTGAGCCACTTTTGCTTGAGTTCCATTTTTAACATCAAAAGTTTGAATTTTAGGTAATATAGATTCATCACACGCTAAAACGTTAAAGCTTAATAAGGCTAATATGAGAATTACAATCTTCATATCTCCCCCTCTTTAATATAGACACCTATTAATTTTCTTGAAAGGTATTCATCAATAGGTTTATCAGAAACAAAATCACTTATAAATTCATCTTGGCCAGCTTTCACTTCGATATGACCATACTTTCCACCTTCATAAACCAAAACAGCTCCTACAGGTGCAGTTTCAGCGTTAGTGACAATATAGGGCGCTTCTCCTAGGATGTTTTCCATTCCTATTTTTTCCAAATACTCACCTGCATTCTTCGCAGCTGATCCGCCCAAATAATGATCCGAAAGACCTCCACCCATCAATCCGTATTTGACGTAGCGATAGCAAAAACCGGTAGATTGTTTTGAAGGTTTTGAGTCTGTACCAGGAGAGCAATATTTTTTATTATAAGAAGTTTCATGCCTAATGCATTTTTTGGCATTTTCTCTAAGAACTTCAATCATAGCTTCCACCTCTGGAAGAGCTTCATATGTCGCAAGCGTATCTACTTTATCTCCCACCCGGCACATCCGTTGTGGGATTCGGCTCATCGGTCCATCACTGATAGATCTATCAATGATCCCAAACAATCTCGGAGTGTTTTTCAAAATCATTTCATCGGAGGGTGTTTCATCTAAAATATATGGTACCCCAACCGAATCCAGATTCTCATCTGTGACCATATTGTCTTTTGTTGATTCAAGATAAGGAGGATTGGTAAAGAAGCTTGAAGAGTACACTGTTTCTTGCAAAGTCTGGGGCATCTTTGCTGGTAACACAAATTTTCCACTAATAGACTGAGTCGCATGTCCATTTAAACTTATTCCAAAATAGAGAAAACTAAAAAGAAGAACTTTCATATACGATTACTCGGCTTCTTAAATTTATCTCGACATATTTTGGTGCAACAACCTAACTCTTTTAGATGTTTAAAAAACTGTAAATCATTTCTCGTCTTACCAGAACAATGTCTGTTTGATCCCCAAGCTTTAGTGGTACCCCAGTCTTTAAAACCATTTTTATTATTTTGATACAAGGTCACCGCACATTTCGCATTATCTAGAATAACTTTGGAATCATAGTAAGCGGTGTTATCTTCTATTTCATCACCCTTCTGATCTCGCACGACAGCTTGACTGGGATAACATAGACCATCTCTTTCCAGTTTAGTAGGTGTTCTTCCAACGGTTGCCCATGTTCCTTTGGGTTGATTATGCATAGGATGTATCCCAAAAGGTCCACGACCTCCGATTCCGATATTGTCCCTTCCAAAAACTGATTCACTATTTGCAATACAAAGAAACTGATGCAAAACATCTTCGGGAATCCTAATATTGATGTCATTAAAATTTTGTTTGATGACATCAAGATTGCAAACACCAGCTTCATGTAATGCTTTTGCAAGTCTTGTTAGTCTCACTATTGTTGGATGATTACTAGGAAGTGCATTAAACTCATCTAGACGATAATAAATTTGTTGAAAACATTTTGGAAGCTTCATATTCGGACCTGTAGCGAACGCATCCAATTGCTCTGGAGTCACTCTTTTTACAAACTCCATAGGCTCGATCAATTCAACCCCTTCGGCTTGTAAGTCCTTATCTGTCTGCACCTCCAAAAGATGTGGTACACGGTGCATACTTATTTGATCTTGCTTGGGGTGCTTACATATATAGGCCACTTCGCCTTCGACATCTTCAACAGACTTCGTACAAAAAGAGCCATCAAAATTTGCCATAACAGCGCTATTTATCAGCATAAATATTAGTATTAAAGAATTCTTCACCATTTTACCTTTCGGTATATATGCTAACATCCTTTATTTACTTAATTTTTCGCTGATTCAATAAAAGTTGCCTAATTTGATATGTTATAATTTAGTTTTATTTATAATCTAAATATTCCGATAGGTTATTGTGATTAGACTGATTTTAATATTCATTTTCTCAACTTCTGCTTTTGGACAAGGTCTGAATTTCGATTCTCCTCGCTGCCAAGAACTAGCGGCAGAGAAAGCCCTTGCCGAATGGGAATGTCGAAATGAATTTACATTATATTCATCATCGGCGCTGAATGAAATTAATACTACATCAGATAATATAGCTGATCATTTAGTGGAAGTTGGAACGATAAATAACCTCTCTACTCTTATCAAACAAAAACTAATGCAATCGCATTTTGAGTCCTTCAAACAAAAACTCATTCTAGCAAAAGGATTGGGTGGAGATTTAAGTGGCTTTATTAACGAAGTAGAGGCCATTGATTGTTTGACCGACTCAACGAGAAAGAAATACCTGGATCTTATAAATGGATTAAACCAAGTTCCGTCAAAAAATCTTGAAAAAGAAAAACAGGCATTCTATCGCAAAATGCAAAGTGTTTTTGTAGAGACCGTTCGGTTGAAGCTTGTCATTGAAAAATATCAGGATACTGACGATCCGAGATTAGAGGCAGCGAGAACTGCACTTCGGCAAATTAACACTCAATACCCAATGATAATTCACTCCAACGCAACCGCAGTAGGAAATAATGCTTGGCTATTAGTAAGTAGGCTTGCCAAAGGTAAAGCGACTCAAGAGGAGTTAAAAGCTCAGGCCAATAATACAGATTCAAACATCAACGCGCTATTGGATCTCCCACAGAGTCTCGCCACAAATTTTAATAGTCAGCGGGATGAAAATAATATTTTTACATCAATGCATACTCAAATTCATGGCGAAGGTTATAAGGATTCATTTTTTGAAAAACAAATTCCCAATTTAGCTATGAAGTCAGTTTCAAGCAGTGTGACAGGTTTGAAAAAACTTTGTGAAGCCAACGCTTGTGAAACCTTTAAAATTATCCCCCATGAGATTGCCTCTATCACCGATGAGATTTCAGATAACGACACTCGTGACAGAGTGGACAAGTATATTTGCAATTGCAAAATTCGCTACCAAGATGACACCCTTCCGCTTTCTCTTCACCTGGGTATTGTGACGGGAACGATCGGATTTGCAGTTGGATGCGTGGCTTTCCCTCCACTATGTGTTGCTACCGCAGCAATGGGACTCATTGGAATGGGAACTGGGGTTAAAGATTTTATTACAGTTAGAGAGAATGCAAATCTTATAAAAGAAGAGACGCAATCTCAGGTGGCGATTCGAGGATATCATAAAAACTTCGTGCAAGATCATCAACGGTTTAGAGAAAGTCAAAACGACTATGCCCTCCAAGCAGCTTTAGTTCCTTTAGAGTTTTTAGGAGCAACTGCTGACTTTGCAGTTGTTTATAAAGCGGCATCAAAAACGACTTCAACCTTAACCCCACTAAGAGCTGTCGCCGAAGACGCTGAAGAATTAGTTGAAAAAGCAAGTGCGTTTACTCATATTAAAAGTCGAAGTGCTCTTGTTGATCAATTTGAAGAGTACGATCCAGCAACAGATGAAATGAGGAAAGCTTGGATAGCTTCAGCAAGAGCAAATAGCGCAAAAGCCTATGTCGATATTGAAAATGGGATGTTAAAACGATTGAACGACTTAGGAGATAAAGAAGCTGTTACAGCCTTAACAAATATACATAAAAAGGTCGTAATCGAAGGGATTGAAAAACTAAAACTGAAGTATCCAAACTTAGATATCAAAGTCTACTCTGATTTCAAATCAATTAGGCTAGCTTTAGATGGAGAGATTCCTCCAGCTATTCAAGAAGAACTTAAAACGATATTTGTAAATGCTGGAGATGAAGTATCAGGGCTGGTGAATAGATTGCGTGAGAGTGGTGAACTAAAAATTCCTGCTTATGAACATCCTGAAACCTGGTTTGCGGGAGGTTATGGGAAATCAGCAGACGAAGCAGGCCTAGCTGCGAGAGAAGCTCGGTGTCGTCACGACAAGCCTTGCTCCAGTCCAATTCTAGATTTCTCTGATCCGCAAAATTTACAAAACCTTGTAGAGGCCAGAGAAGAAATTGAGGGTATCCGTGTCATTGTTACGAGTGCATTGAAGCAACTCAAATCTGATGTTCCAATGTACAATAGAGTCGATGGTATCGACATTCCATCACCAGAACTAATTGAAGTTATCCGAAAAAACCTTGATAAAGACCCAGAGGTTTTGACCTCATTAATTCATGACAAATTCAATGTTAAGATAGATCAGAATATTACTTACGATATAATTGATTATGTAAACGGCTTGAAGCGCTTCGAACCCGGAATTTGGGTAGAGTCACGCCAGCTTGCCTCCCTAGACGAAGCAGCACACGGGGGATTCAGTGCAGACTTTACAGGGATGGGATCTTACAATATAGAGCAGGTTGCAAAAGATTTAGCAGCCCCGCATAGGACGATGGAAAGCCTGCTTGGTGGACTACGCGCAGGGGAACAAAAAGTCACCGAGTCATTTAATACAAAGAAGAAGTTCTTTGAGACTATTACTACAAAAGCTTATGCCGACAATGATATTCCTATCAAAGTCGTTTGTTCAGGAGATGACTGCGTTGCTTATCCAATAAAAGAAACCGGTCTTACACCTGCACAGCAACGAGATATTCAAGACTCACTGATTAAGTCTATTAACGCATCTGACTCTCCTAGTGGGTTTAGACTCGCATTTGTCCCTCCTAGAGCAGCCAAGGAGGTTCGATCAAGACTGGCTACACATGGAGAGCTAATCGAGAAACAAGTGAGAAAATTAGCTTTTAGAAGTCAGGCTATTCCATTTAAGGAGTCACAAAATATTACAATCGCAATCAGAATGCCCAGCTCACTTGGAAAAGGTCGTGTCGAGGTCGTTGTAGCCGGTGCAAAAAACCTAACGGCCAAGCAAAAAGAGGAACTTCAAAAATATGTCGAATCGGCAATAAAAGCTTCAAATGAAGTGAAAGATGGTCCAAATTCCAACTACCGCTTACGTGGAGTTCGCTACCTATGATGGTCTATGCTCTTTATCAACAGGCATATCCTTAATTCCTAAAATATCTTCTACTTCTTTTTCAATTGTCACAGCTTGTTCATACTTATTAAGTCCACGACAAATACATATGTCTTCAGCCTTTCCAGTGGTTTGGGCCATAACTCTATAAGCATATACAGGTCGGTTATTTTTCTTATAAGCGCTATAGTACTCAACATAGAGCTGGGTAATAGCTGAAGCATCAATATCTTTTTTATCTCCAAACCAGGGAAGTGGACGAGAAATCGTACTTATTTTTCCTGCACTTACCATTATATAAGTTCGATTAAAAAAAGACGCCAATGCCCAATATCCCGTAACAAAACCAATAGTAGGATGAGTTAAAAAAATGACATAACCTGGATTGAATTCTAATTTGATTTCACCAGCAGCGATAAGACTTCCTATAACAATCCAAGTGATACCATTCCACATGAGAGCGAAAATAAGTGCAAAATGATTTTTACTCCATTTAAAACTTATTGAAATACCACGGTGATCCCGAAAGCGCGTGATTGAGTTTGGATCGACTCTAGCAAATTTCTCTCTCAATGGAGTGCTGTTCTGCTGTGTCTGGAGAGCGATATACGCATCACAAGATGGGCAGTTAAAAAAACTTTTATCTGCCGTTAATGAGCTCTCATTTAACGGCCACTGGCATTTCGGACAATTTTCAATAATCATAACCACTTATCGGTAGGCTAAATAACAAGCTTGAATCATGACATATCCTGCTTTTTTCGATATTCTGCCTATATGTACAAACTTCGTCCTTACCAACAGCAAGCTGTCGATAACACACTTGAATACTTCAGAAAATCTAGAGAGCCTGCCGTTATTGTTCTCCCTACTGGAGCGGGTAAAAGTTTAGTCATTGCTGAGATTGCAAAAATTGCAAAAGGACGCGTTCTCGTCCTAGCTCACGTAAAAGAATTAGTTGAGCAAAATTATTTAAAATACACTTCTTATGATCTAGAAGCTGGGATTTTTTCAGCAGGATTAAATAAAAAGCAAAGCTCCCAAAAAGTAATTTTCGGAAGTATCCAATCTGTGGCGCGTGCCTCTGATAGTTTTTTCGAAGATTTCACAATTCTAATCGTAGACGAATGCCATCGAATTAATAGCGAAGGTGAAACTCAATATGCACAAGTCATAGATAAACTGAAAAAGGCGAATGCAGGTCTTTGTATTCTAGGCTTGACTGCAACCCCTTACCGAATGGGAATGGGGTGGATCTACGAGTATTCATTTCAAGGTGAAATGAAGTCCCAAGAAAAAAAATTCTTTAAGCATTGTATTTTTGAATTAACTCTTGAGTACATGATAAGAAATAAGTACCTCACGAATCCAATTAAGATCGATCTTCCCGTAACGAGTTATGATTTTTCTCAAATCAGCGAAGCGGATAAGCTATACACTATTGCAGAAGTTGAAGACCTTCTAAAGCAACAAAAAAGACTGACTCCACTTATTATTAATAATATTGTGGACATCACAGAAACTTATGACCGGAAAGGCGTCATGATTTTTAGTAGCACAGTAAAACATGCTGAGGAGATTTTAGGCTACCTTCCTGAAGGACAAGCTCAAATTGTTACCGGAAGTACAGACCAAGCAGAGCGAGATCAAATTATCGAAGATTTCAAAGCTCAAAAATATAAGTACTTGGTTAATGTCTCAGTACTAACGACTGGTTTTGATGCTCCTCATGTAGATGTTATTGCACTACTTCGCCCTACAGAGTCTGTGAGTTTATATCAACAGATCATAGGACGAGGACTCCGCCTACATCCAGGGAAAAAAGACTGTTTCATTCTCGACTATACTGGTTTGAGTTTTGATATTTACTCACCGGAGATAAGTGACAAAAAGCCAAGTAAAGAATCTGAGCCAGTCATCGTGACATGTCCAAAATGTAGTTTCGATAATTATTTTTGGGGTATAACTGATAATGAAGGAAACCTTATCGAGCATTACGGCCGAAAATGTCGAGGTGCTACTCATGATGCTCACACCTTAGAAATTACTCCCTGTGGTCATCGCTTTCGTTTTAAGCTTTGTCCAGGCTGTGGAGAAGAAAACGATATCACTGCCAGAGAGTGCGAAAAATGCCAAGGTGTACTCATTGATGCGGACTCGAAACTCAAACAAGCTCGTCTTTCTAAAAATGCTCATATCTTAAAACCTGATAGTGTTGAAATGTCTCAAAGACAAGACAAAGCAGGAAACAGTTATCTTGAAATCAAATACTTTGACTACGATGCGAAGTACTTATCAGAAGTTCACTATTTAAATAATGCCACTAGCTTAAAAAAGTTCAGCGTTAATTTCTTACGCTCCCACTTGCGTAGACCTGAGCTAACTTTTGTCCCTGCTGATCCACAAGAGGTCATTAAATACCAAAAACTCTATCGAGTGCCCGCATTTATTATCGCACGAAAGAATGGAAAATTTTGGAAGATTACGGAAAAAATTTTTTCAGAAGAGCTTAGCGGCCGCTATCAGGATTAAAATGGGGCCTTATTCAAGGCCCCGAAAATTGAATTACTTTTTATTTACATAATAGATTGAAGGAATAAAGCTTCCTTTTCTTACTTCGTTGCAATAGCTATAAACCGCTAATCTGTTGATCTTTGCAAACTTTGCAATCACTTCATCTTTCTTATCAAGACATACTTGCAGGTCGGTATACATTACCCCTTGGTAGTTTTTAACAAGACCTGAAAAAGATCCACCAGTCGGATCTAAATAAATGAGAATTTCATTAGCTTGCGAATAACCCACTTCATCATCACAAAATTTATATGTGAGATCGATATTTGCATCAGAGAATCCCCTCTCAATATTAATCTCTTGATCAAGACAGTCATTTTTTACAATTCTTGTATTTATAACTTCAAGAGACTTGCTGAAAATTCCTCTGTAAAAGAAGCTTGCTTTATAACCTTTATCTCCTTTAAGTGATTTGAATTCTCGACACTCCTTAAGCAGAGTAGACATACCCTGTTTAGAAACCATTTTACTAATTTCACTCATTTGTGTTTGACATGATTTTAAAGATTTGAATTCTGCTCCTAATCTTAATTCTCTAATCATAGAATGAGAATAATCAACATAATGAAGGTTGTAGCGACTTCCACTACAATAAGCAGCAACAACAATATCTTTTTCAGAATTCATCACCTGTGCACCCAACATTGCTTGATTTTCACAAGCTGATTGAGTGGCGAACTGATACTCGTATTTATCAATCGTTTCAGTGATTGGAGATTCGTAATTAAATACAATTTGCAAATGATTTTGCCCGATAGGTTTACAATACCCATCAAATACAATGAAGCCTGGAAGTGTACCAAGAGCATCGGTTATTTTAACATATTCCGCCTCACAATTTCTTTGCTCTTCCAGCTTAAAAGTTTGCCCAGAGTATTGCTTAGTATACTCATATGAAAAAGCCTGCGCACTCACTAGACATAAAACTAGTAATAATCCTTTCATAAAATTCTCCCCTTTTTTAAAATACTATCTAGCCGGCCAAGACCATGTCAATTAACACTAAGCAAAAGTCGGATTTGTGGTAGAATAGAAGGATGTTTACAAGAATTTGGATATATTTTATAGAAACATTTAAGTTGCCAAGTCGATTAGCGCTTACCGTCTTAAATGTTTTCATAATTCAACTTTATACGATCAACCAATTTGATCCCTATCTTTTTTTGATTGGATCAGTGGTACTATTTTTTTCTCTTCTGTATTATCGTATATGCGACGAATTTAAAGATGAGGAAACAGATAAAATATTTTTTCCTGATAGGCCTCTTCCATCCGGTAGAGTAAAAAAAGAAGACCTAAAAGGTTTAAGACTATTGGCTGGATTCTTTCTACTTAGTTTTCCTCTACTCTCTTTACCTAGCGTACTTTGGGGCTACTTTGTATTTATAGATTGCCTATTGATGCAGTTTTATTTTTTT
Organism: Bdellovibrionota bacterium; assembly: GCA_036336775.1. Classification (GTDB taxonomy): domain Bacteria; phylum Bdellovibrionota; class Bacteriovoracia; order Bacteriovoracales; family Bacteriovoracaceae. The sequence continues at coordinate 30,424 of JAYZFM010000035.1, forward strand.
GTTCCAAAGAAAATGGAAAAAAATCGTATCCTTGCATTTGCAACTCATGCACCATACGCAATTGTAGTAAACTTCTATCTGGTTGCACTTCACTGTCTCCCTAATAATATCCCGATTCTTTCTTCTCAAAATATTGCTCTTATCATAGCACTATCTATTCCTGGTTTTCACTGGGAGGTTATTAGAAAAACTTTTATTAGAGAACGCCCGGGCTATCAAACATATTCAAGCCTACTAGGGTATCAGGGCGCGATTTTTTTGAGTTTAGTCTTTTTTATTCCTATCACGATTGCCTTAAAAATAATCTTATTGAAGGTTTACTTCATACCACTTGTCACTTTATTTATTGTTTATGGTGTTCATATTTGGGGGTTGGGACTTCATGAAAAAGAAGGAAGCATAAGCTTACAGGCAAAATCAGAATTCATATCGACCGTAATCGTCTTGGTACTTCTGTGGCAAGGAATAAAAGGCATATGATCCTCAATGCCAGTGATAATTTTGATAAATTTCATCAGTACGCAGGGGGAAAAGCAACCAGTCTGAAGCGCCTTTACGACTGTGGTCTAAATGTCCCCCATTTTTATGTGGTCGACACTCGCCTTTTTGAGCAATACATATCATCTATTTCTAAAGAGATTGAACACTTAATCAGTCTTGGGGAATTAGCTAAAATTAGAGAGATCATTGAAAATCTAGATCTAGTTCTTCCTAGTAAAACTGAAAATTATTCTTTGTATTCAGTTAGATCGTCTGCCAACCTTGAAGATGGTGCAAATCAATCGTTTGCTGGTATTTATGAAAGCTTTTTACATCTAGCAGGTTCTCCTGAGACGCACATAAAGAAGTGCTGGGCCTCCATTTTTACCAACGAGCACTTTACTTACCTCCAGGCCAACAATATCTCTTGGAAACAAATAAAGATGGCAGTTATTGTGCAGGAAATGATCGTAGCTGATTTTTCAGGAATTTTGTTTCAGGCCAATCCGAATGGAAACATCAATGAAAAAGTACTCGTGCTTGGGACTGGAGATGGGGAGGGCATAGTTAATGCGACAACAGAAACAACTACGTTTTACTTCGATATTTTTCAAAAAAAATTTCATATTCAAAATGATTTGAAACTTATCCCTATTGAGAAAGTTGAGAAAGTCATCGAGCAGGCCAAAAACTATACCGACGGAATTAATTTGTTTTTTGATTTTGAATTTTGCTTAAAAGGTAATGAAATATACTTTCTGCAAGCAAGGCCGATCACGACCGTAAGTCAAAACAATCATATTGAATTTTTTGATAGCTCGAATATTGCAGAAAACTATCCAGGCCTATCTACTCCTTTTACCTTGTCCAATCTTCAAAGAATGTATGGGATCAACCTATCGGAACTTCTAAAGTATTTAAAGCTACCCGCCAATACCATAAAACGATTAGAACCAGATCTCTACCGTTCTATAGATTCGTTTTGTGGCAGGCCTTACTATTTGGTTAATACTTGGTATTCATTACTGAACTCGCTACCATTTTTTCATCGATTCTTGACGAGCTCGTGGGATATGATGATAGGTGTAAAGCAAGCGGAAACAATCAATACAAAATCCTTTAGTCTGTCGGAGCGAGTAAAACTAATCACTCAAACCTTACCAATTATTTTGAGGCATTTTTTCAGTCCCAAAAAGTACGAAGATATCTATCAACACAGTTTCAAAAGTTACCACGACTGGCTGAAGAATCTAGACTTTACAGTTATGACATATAATGAGCTATTGGATGTGTACGCAGCAGCAGAAGTTCGATACTTTAGCTTTGCACGGCTTGCGCTTCTAAATGACTTGATCGTTGGTCTTCATTTAAAGATTCTATCCGTTCTAACAAATAATAATCCTCAATTAATTGGAGATCTTTCCAATCAAAATCCAGAGATAGAAAGTTACAAGCTTGTTTTATCTGTCGAAGAAATCCAAAAATATATTGGTACAGACGAGAGCTTAAAAAAGGAAGTTTATGAAGCCAAAGAGCTCAGCGATATCTCAAATAAAGAACTGAGACTCATGTTAGAGAAGCATTTAGATCTCTATGGGGACCGAACAATTGAAGAAATGAAGTTAGAAACTCCCTCTCAACGAGAGGATCCAAAACAATTCTTTCAATATATTAGTTCTCTTCAATTGAAAGAACCACATACTTCTAAAGCGATTAAACCTAAGCTTTATTTTTTTAAAAATATTCTTTTCAAATATTTTTCTCGTCTTTATCTCGAGAGCTTAGCCTTTAGGGAACTTTCTCGTTTTAACCGAGTTAGAGTAAAAAATTTTCTTAGGTCAATTCTTCTCGAGTGCGGTGAAAAACTTGAGAAAGAAAAATTAATTTCAGGTAAAAGTGATATCTTCTTTTTTACAGAAGGTGAATTTTTAAGACCTTGGGCAAAACAATTGACTGATAAAATCGATGTAAAAAAACGCAAGGAGACTCAAGAGGAATTCCAAAATATATCTTTACCAACCCGTTTTTTTCTCAATCAATATTTTAAACCTGAAATTGTGAATCCCGCGTTTCGCGAAAAAAATAGACTGAATCAAGGAATAGGTTGCTCACCGGGTATCGTTCGAGCAGAATGTATCGTCCTTGAGTCAGCACAAATTGGTCTCGAAATAAAAGGCAAGATCCTTGTGACTAAAACAACTGATCCAGGCTGGGTTTTTCTCATGATGCAAGCAAGCGGTGTTATTGTAGAAAATGGAAATATCCTCTCCCATGCTGCCATTGTAGGTAGAGAAATGGGTATACCCACGATAATCGATTTTGCCGGGGCCACAAAGCAGTTTAAAACAGGTTCATTATTAGAAATGAATGGAAGCACCGGCCAAGTCACTGAAATTAAATAGTTATTTCAGTGTATTTTCTACACCTCATATTGCAATAAATCTCTTTTCGGGATACTTCAGCCCCAATGAAACGTGCTCTATTGATCTACCTATTCAGCCTTTCAGCTTTTGCCCAAATAACGGTCATCAGCAGCAACGACAATATTCCATACTTAGAAATTATATCAAATGAACAAGACGAATGTTTGTGGGGAACGCAAGACAAGATTTCCTCTTTGGAATCAAAGGGAAAAACCGTTTTGGATAAGACCTCATGTACTTCTTCAAAAGAAACAAAAAAGTTTCATTCAAAGATATACTTCATTTAAGATATTCTTTAATTTTCTCAATTCTTTTACGGTTCACACCAAAATCATAGTAGCCTTTTCGTGAAGCGGATCGAAAATGAAGCTTTCCGGCTTCGACTTTAAACTCCACATCATCAACAAACTTAAAAAGAGAAGATGTTTCCGTCGCATGAATATAGTCTTCATCTCGAGAAACTAGACTCCAATTTTTATGATCTTCAATATACTGAACAATCTTATCTAAAATTAAATCATGAGCATCAATAGGCTCTATATAGCGATCGGAAGATTTGTCTGCGAGTGAAGATACACAATTCGGCTTATCTGGGCACGCATCAAATCTTTTATTTACATACTCCGTCTTTGCCATTGCACATGAAACTAAAATCAACATAATTAAACCCTTCACTACATACCTCATAAATATTTTTCCAATTTATCCACAATTTGTTCAAATTCTTCTCGAGTAATGTCTTCGCCGTGATTTATAATGACCTTCTCAAATGGAAATTGCAGCAATTTCTCAATCGATTTTCGCATTAGAAAACGATCATCAGTAGTCATTTTTAAAACTCTCGAAATTGCCAGACCTTTATTAGTGCCGGCGAGAAAGGTCGTTAACTTAGTTGGTAAATTCATTTTATGCCGAAAATTAAAAATTAAATCTGTAACAATTAGACTCTTGGAATCATTATGAAAAAAAACATACTCCCCCAACAGTTCATTTCCTAAGATTTTTTGGAATTCCAACTCATTTAACTCAACTATTGGGTGAAGATCAATTTTGGAAATCCTCTCAACTCGCTTATTCCCATAAAACTTAGCTTCTGGAAAAACTTCTTTCATCTTAGGTAGAAAAAAATGATGAAAATTATTGGGAGCAATAAAATGAATTCTTTTTTGAACGTTTGAAATAGCTTCTAGCCTATCCTTTAGAGGTCCAGGAGAAATGATGTATAAATTTTCTACCGTTTCTATAACGGTTGTTTTTGCGGGAAAGACAACTCCTGGTCCAACTTTAACATCGTATTTTTGGGTAAAGACCCCATTTTCAAATTCCATGATTCATATTACCTGTACCAAAAAAGCTTCACAAGTAACTTATTAGAGTGTTTAATTAACTTATGACACCAGCAGGAAAATACTCTCTTACTTTGAAACAGAAGAAAAAGTTTTCAATACCTCTAACAGCGGAGAGCTACACTTTTATCTGGGATCAAGTGGCGGATGAAGACTGTCAGCTTATGGAAGAATTCCTTATCAATGACGGATTCAAAATAGTTGAAAAAGAACTCAAAAATTCAAATATTGGATTACCTGACTATTACATTACTGCATATCGTCCATAAATAGGCTCCAACATGAATCAATCACAATTAATTGAAAAAATACCTCTAGTATTGAATGAGATAAATAAAGTCATTTTGGATAAAGAGGAAGAAATCGAACTTATTTTCGCCACATGGTTAATGGGTGGACATGCTCTACTAGAAGATCTTCCTGGGACAGGTAAAACTGTGTTAGCTAAGTGCTTTGCTAAAGTAGCTCGTTTAGATTTTGGCCGAGTGCAATTTACACCTGACCTTCTACCTAGTGACATTATAGGTACGGCCATATATGACCAAGAATCCAAGAAATTCTTTTTTAAAAAAGGTCCACTTTTTTCAGACTTCTTTTTGGCGGATGAAATAAATAGAGCAACACCAAGAACTCAAGCTGCACTTTTAGAATCAATGGCCGAAAAACAAATTACTGTCGAGAATAGAACAACTGAGTTGTCTCCTGCATTTTTCGTTTTAGCGACTCAAAATCCAATTGAGCAGCACGGGACTTTTCCTTTACCTGAAGCACAATTGGACCGCTTCACGATTCGAACGTCCTTAGGTTTTCTAAATCCTGTACGTGAAAAAGCCATGATCCTTGCTCAAATTGAGGGAAATCCACTTAGTGAAGTAAAGCAAATTATAAATATTGAAGAACTCGTTTTACTTTCTCGCCTTACTAAAAAAGTCAAAATAGACGAAAGTATATTGGATTATATAATTGGAATTGCAGAACTCTCCAGAAAACATCCACAGCTTAAACATGGAATTTCTCCGAGGGCCACTTTAGCTTATACTAGACTTGCCCAAGCTTACGCTTTAGTAAAAGGGAGAAGTCATGTTATTCCTGCTGATATTTTTCATTTAGCTATACCAGTGATGAATCACCGAATTATTCTTACGGAAGATGCCTTATTCGAAGGACAATCAACACAAGAGATCATAAAGGATATCTTGAAGAAGGTTCGAGCTCCTAAGCTATGAAAAAAAGCAGACTAGATAGTTGGAGTGATTATCCTTTCAGGTTGGCTGGGTTTAAACTTCAATATCTATTTATAGTTAATACCAAGTTCTTTTATCCCAAACCAATATTTATCATAAGTTTATTTTTAATCGGCTTTGCAAGTATTATAAGCCTCCAATTTTTAAAAATTTTTATCCCACTACTTGCTGTGTATTTGTATCAAAAATATCAAGTACAAAAATCTATTCAAGGTTTTAAATTTGATCTCGAAGCACCTCAAAAATCAAAAGAAAACTCTAATGAGAACATTTCATTTAAATTTAAAAACCCATCGAATACGACTCTTTCAAATCTTTTATTTTTCACCAAAAATGAAACAAATTATTCAAAAAAAATTATCACAAACTTCATCGAGTCCCTTCCTCCAAACAAAAAAATCTCGAAAATCTTCAGTCAAAAAATGAATAACGGAATGGGAATTAAATCTGTTGGACCATCGGTAATCTCCTACACTGATGGTATTGGACTAAATCGAGTTCTCATTGAAGATGATACGGCCAAGCAGATTAAAGTTTATCCATTGGTCTATCCAACAAAAAAACCAAAGGTCTTTCCAGATCTTGCCAGTCCTGAATTTGGGCTGTTCGACTCGCATATAAAAGGTAACAATGTTAATTTTTTCTCAACAAGAGAATATCGAGAAGGAGATAGCTTAAATAGGATAAACTGGAAGCTCTCTCTAAAGTCTGATCAAATTATTGTTAACGAATTTGAAAGCAATATTAATGCTTCAGTATATGCAGTTCTTTTAGATGATAAGAGACTTCATTATGGCGAAGGAAAATTTAGTTCTTTAGAGTACTCAAAAGATGCAATTCTTTCTTTATTTCATACTTTATCAAAGGGAAATAATGATATCGGCTTTTTCTCCAGCCAAAAGTTTATTCAGTCCAAAACTGGGCAGGCACATCTCAATGCTCTTGAATTATTCCTCGCAAACCTCGATACCAATACAGTTGAAAACTCGGTTGCCTACACTAGAAAATCATTCAGTAGTCACGAAATAAATCTTTTATTTAAGAAAATCTATTTTCACCTCCCAAAAGAAAGTAACCTGTTCTTCTTTTGTGGATTAGTTCCAGGGGGTGTACTTGACTATTACATCAAGCAACTATGTGATCAAAGACGCCGTGGATACAGCATTCACCTTGTCATGGTTTATGGCTTTAAAAATTTCATGAAGAATACTTCATCTGAAGAAAAAATTTGGCTCTCCAATCTTGACAAAAAGCTTGACCAAGAAATTTTAACAATCAAAGAGACCTGCCGTACAAACGGAATCAATCTAAGTTTTATTCATATGGATTCTCGTTACAATTATGATTATGTTTTAAAGGAGAGCTTCCAAATTGAAAAATGATGCAAAAATTAAATTTTTCTATGCGCTATACACTGCAATTGCGATGACAAGTGTATTGAGCATTGAACATTCTAAATTTGTTGCATTCTTTGTTTTCAATTTCATTATGAGTCTGCTTACCATCCACTTAATATGGCAAAAATCAGACCGCAATTTTTCTCAAATATATAGTTCCCCTATCAAATACTCTGATCTAGATATTTTTAATAACTATGCAGGATTTGAAATTCAACATGACAATATCATCCAGAGTGAATCTCTCTCA
>JAYZFM010000036.1:0-59973 GCA_036336775.1 Bdellovibrionota bacterium
AAGAGTTAGTCAATGATTTTGAAATTTCTCATCATGCTCATGTCCTCGTGCTCAAGATTATGGCAATGGTATATGAAAGTACCTCAAACTACAAAACAACTAACCAAATTAAAAAAGGAATAAAAAATGCGACAAACGAAGAAAACGAACTACACAAAACACAAATTAACACTACTACTAGCAATTATAGCAATTACTACAGGCTGCGCCACAAATAATCGACACAAGAAAATTGCACTCAAAATTATCAAAAATAACAATGCGATTCTAAAGGAAATCAAAAAAGAACGAAGTCGAGACTCAATAAAACCATTGATAAAAAAGTCACCGAAACTAGCTAATGCTGAAAAAAGATTAATGATGGCAATTAATGCAGTTATTGAGTCAAACGAGACTGTAAAAACTGAATTTAAAACTAAGCACAGAAAGGAGGTACTAAATGAACATCGAGAAAGATGAAAATAATAGTGACGATGCTCTAATGAGAGCAATCGGTAAGTCAGAAGTTCTAACTGAGCAACATGAAGAAGCAATGGAAGAACTTGAAGAAGAAACGGAAAACATCGAAGGTTGGCTCACTGTATTTTTAAAAGCAATCAAAACAGCAATCTTAAACTAACTAAAGGAGTTATTTAATGAGTGAAAATAAAAATCAAAAAACAAAACATGGAGGATCAAGTCACGTTAGATTTACACCTAGAGAATACTCACAGGTTCAAAAAGAAAGTTTTAAAAAAAGTAAATCTATTCCGACACTCTTAAAAGATACATACTTCAAAGGTCGTCCCGAAGAAGTTCTAATCAGTGAGAGTGATTTAGAGCAACTAAATAAAAAAATGGATCGAATTGGTAACAATTTAAACCAAGTGGCCAAAAAACTAAATTCCGGTTTTATGCACGGATGGAATGAAACTCTTGGCCTTGTTTATGAACAATTCAGAATACTAACCGTTCAACTTCATCACGGCTATGGCGTATATAAAGGTTAAGTGGAGAAAAGACAAACCGAATAAAAGGGAAATGTCTGCTCAAGACTATGAGGAATATTTAACTAAAGATAGAGGAACAGAATTGATTATTGATACTCACAATTGTACTGAAGGAATGGTAATTGATGGCTTTAAAGCAAACCAAGCCTTTACTTGTAATAATGTTACTAAAGGCGGCAAGAATGTAAACGTAGCTTTTGAAGTTATTCATAGTTTTAGTGAGTCAGAAAGTAAAAATCTCTCTGCCGATAAGATAAATTTCATGGGCCGAGAATTGGCTGAAAGGTACTTCCCCAATCATAGCTTTATGGTGGTTACGCATACTGACTCAGCGAAAAATCATAATCACATTCTAGTTAATCCTGTTAATAACAAAACGAAGAAAAGAGATATTCTCGACAAGAAGGAACATTTATACAATTTGCGAACCATTGCAAACGATATATCAAAAGAAAATGGCCTTTCTATAATCAGAGAAACGAAACAAGAGAAAGACAGGAAAGTACCGCAAAAGGTTAAGGAAATTCAACGAAGAGGCGGTCAATCCTACAGGCTCGATCTCTTTCAAAAGGCTGATTTCGCCAGAGCTTATGCTACTAGCTTTGATGAATATGTCGGCATTTTAAGTGAGCTTTCTGTCAATGTTGCCATTACTGATAAAAATTTAACGTATTTTTACGTTGGCCATAACAAGGGAATCAGAGGCAACAAGCTTGGAAAGAACTATGACAAAAAGGGATTAGTTCAAAAGTTCAAAGAAAACGATTCACTATTCCTCAAACAACCTCAATTAAGGAGCAAAATACGAGATGGAATCACTGATTATCAAAATGGAAAAAGAGATTCTTTGGGAGTTTCAAGCTCACTACTTTTGGGTGGAGGAGCTACACAAGGCCTTAAAGGAAAGGATTACGAAGCTTTCACTAAAAGTCACCGTCGCGGTGATAGGACTCCTATTCCTACAGACCATGATCTTAGGCACTCTATTATTCCTATTGGTGAAATAAGAAAAGCCTCAAATAGTGACATTTTAGAGTATTGCAAGAAGCACAAAATAGAAACACTAACTAACGATAAGGGCCATACCGTTTTAAAAGGTCGGAAGCATATTGTTATCAATGATAATCGCTGGACTAATACAAAAAATAAAACAACTGGCTCACTTATTGAATTTGTTACTGCTCACAATAGCACAAGCTATTTAAGAGCAATTTCCCAAATTACAGGCAACAAAAATTTGTTGCTGCTTGAACAACACATGGGCGAAGTAAAAAGACCATACACATCTTTTTACATACCAAAGCAAAAACAGGAAAAAGTTGACCTTGCAAAGTTAAAACTAAACAAATTCCTAAAACATAATGGAATTAGTGAAAAGGTTTCGGAAGACCTTTTCAAGCAAAAAAGAGTTCAGGTAGATACAAAAGGTAGCATCTGGTTTTACCCAGAAGGAACTGACAAAGAAGCTATTGAGTTCTCACCTGATTCAAATGGTTACAAATCAAAAAGACATGGAGATAAATCGACTCCTTTTAATAATTCTTACAAGAATGAAAAAGATGTAACCATTTTCACTAACTTTCTCAGTTTCTTGAAACTGAAAGGAAGTAAGGCCCTTGATCCAAAAAGATCAAAGGGAGAACTTGTTTTAATGGGGCTTGAAGAAAAAGCCTTGCACATTTTTTTAGCTGCGAATCCTCAAATTAAGGGAATTGATATTGTTGAAGATAAATCTAAGTCTCTACAAAACAATCAATGGAATTTCATAGACAAGCTAAAAAAAGACCTCAAGCCCTTTGGGATAACTGTCAATCAAGTTTCTTTTGAGCAAGCACTTAAGAAGAAAAGAAGCCTTGATCTTGATTTTTAACTTTAATTACGGAGTAAATTATTATGGAACAAAATATTGAAAATAAAGCACCAAAAAACACTCAAAAGAAAAACGATTCTACTGCAATTCGTTTTGATAAAGCCTTTATGAGACAAGTCACAAGACTTGTCGATAAGGCGAACAAAAAGCAGTTTGGAAGAAAAGTTAAACCTAAAACAATTCTTGTAAATTTATTGAGTCTTGCTGATGACAAACTGATCGAAAAGACCATCAAAAAATCACAAGACGAGTCTCTAACATTAAACGATAGAAAAGAGATGTTTATGAAGGAACATCTAAGCAAATTCAAAGGTTCAAAAGAGGAATTTGAACAAAAAATGATGGAACTTATGAGCGGATTTTTGTCACAAACTTTAACTTAATTTGTGACAAAAAAATCGTTGTTTGTAACAGCAAGTTTCACGCAAAAACCTTGGCCTATAACGGAGAATTTGATATGATGAAAAACAATAAAAACCAGAATTACAAGAGTGAAAATTCTGGAAAAAGTCAGTCTGTTAGTCACGAAATGTGCGAGTCTGATTTGCTCTTTGACAATTTAATATGGATGACAGTTAAAGATGCGGCAACGTATCTGAGAAGAACAGAAAATGCAGTTAGACTGCTACTTTATAAAGGTGTTTTGAACACATATAAATTAGGCGGTCGTGGATATGTTAAAAAAACTCAAATAAATGACCTTCTTGAAAAATCAATTTTGAAAGGAGGAGTTTATGGGAGTTAGACCATACATCTGTAAAAAAACTGGAAACACTCGTTTTGAGGCCTATGTAAATCTTAGAAGTAAGATTGATAAGACTATTCGGTGCCAAAAATACAAAAAAGTAGATACCGAAAGAGAGGCAAAAAAATGGGAAAAGAAACTTATCCGAGAAGCTAGTGAGTACATTGCCTCTCAGGAAGTAAGAGGAAATAGCTGGGGAAGAATTATTGATCTCTTTGAGTATGAAGCTAATAAGTACAATAGAAACCCCGTTTCTCTTAAACAAATGGGAGATAAGGCACAAAAAAACGCTCTAAGCATGGTCAGAAATTGGACTGAGGATTGGCTTAATGTTCCAGCTAAAGAACTAACAAGCTTTCATGGCAAAAGTTTAATTAAACGTGCCATTGATGCTGAACTAACGGAAAACTCTGTAAAGAGAATTAAGGGAACAGTAAATAGCTTTTGGACGTTTGGGGTTCAGGAAGGAATTATTCTGGATAATATCAAGAGTCCTGTTTATGGGATTCCTATTGATATGCCAAACGAAGATAAGCTACCTGAGATTCTAACAGTAGATGAAGTTAGGTATCTTTTAGCTAAAGCAAAAGAAGCTAATCATCCTTGGTATCCAATTTGGGCGGTTGCCCTGATGACAGGCATGAGATCAAGTGAGCTATACGCTTTGAGAAAAGAGAATGTTCACCTTCAGGAAGGTATCATCAGAATTTGTGAGTCTTGGGATTGGGAAACCTATACATCAAAATCCACAAAGGCTGGTTACTGGCGAACAGCTCCTATTGCTGACAGCCTACTACCGATTGTTGTTGATCTGATGCAAAGGAAAGATACAGGAGAATTTCTGCTTCCTAGAATTTACGAATGGACTAAGGGTTATCAAGCATTAGTCCTTAGACAGTTCTGTGAAGAGATAGGAATTAGCTCTGTAAGGTTCCACACGCTTCGAGCTTGCTTTGCAACTCACTTACTTTCTAGTGGAGTACCAGAGACTACAGTAATGCGAATTGGTGGCTGGAAGAACTTTAAAACCTTCCAGATTTATATTCGTCTTGCTGGTACTAGGGAGAAAGGTGCAACCAATGATCTTGGTAAAATCTTTATTCCGAATGAGATTGCGGCCATGCAACATATCGCCTCGGCATACAATGAGGTGGCTTGACTGAGCGCAATAAAATTGGTACATTTAAAGCTGGAAACGGAAACAGCTTTGAGGTTGAAGTTTCAGGATGGGCCGCACAGCCCACCTGATTTTTCTTTTTGAAAGGTCAGGAAATGTGTAGAAATAAGAAATTTTGTGAGAGATTTGGCTTGTTCAGGCTTGTTTCTCACCTAAAAAGAAGTGATTTAAGGCGGTTAGATTGTCTTCGGACTTCCGCTCCATTAACTTCAATCAAAAAACTAAACAGTCTTAATCCATATTTGATAAATCAGAAAAATATAATTTCAACTCAGGATTCACTTTGCTAATGTCCAAATTATTATTTTTGTCATAAGCTTTGGTAAAATTGAGGAAGTCCTCAAAGCCAACTTGGTCTTTTTTTATAAAACTGGCCAGGAACGAAATGACTTGCTCTATATTTTGGATCATATACGGCTCTATATCCTCCCGCCTTTTAATTCTTTGTAAAAGACTCTGCAAGCGAAGCAGACTGAGAGATAATATTTTTTTAGGGAGAACTAGAGGAGTCAAATAAGAAGGAAAATATAGCATTATTAAATTCGGACATTTTTTTACAAACTTAAACTTCAGGAGGTAATCGAAAAGTTTATCTAAATGAAGAATATTATTAGCTTGCACTGTTGTGCTTACCATAACCTCAGAGACGTTATAATCCCTATGCTTGTCATCTAAAAGTCTTAAGTTCTCATCTATATCTTTCCACTTTGAAGGATACCGTATGTAATCATTCAGTCCACCAAAAGCGTCTATGCTTACCAGTAATTTAACTTCCTTAAACTCTTTCCACAAACTAAGAGTCTCATCAGAAAGAATTGTTAAATTAGTATTATAAGATAGAACTATGTCTTTTGCTCTTCCCTCTTCGACACATGCTCTGAGAGTTCTATTCATATGGGGATTATAAAGAGGTTCTCCCCCTCCAAAGTGCAGTCGTTCTATAGTTTTTAGTTTTTGTTTAAATTCAGCAATATAGTGACCATTATCCAGCCACGGATCTTTTTTAAAATTATCAAGCTCTTTGTCTAAATTCAGTCTTCTAAATTTTTGAGGTATTTTCTGGTAACCGTCTACCCACTTTCTAGAAGCTTTAGGGTTACACATTCGACATTGAAGGTTACAAACATTTCCTAAGCGGTAATCAACATGCAAGGCTTTAAAATCTATTCGACCTTCACATGAGGTTTTCGAAATCAATTCGTCTATTAGACTGGCATATTCGTTGTTTTCAACCATCCGGCGTGATACCCCGCCTGCCCCCTCTGTAACCTTACACCTAGTACACTCATCTGGGAGCTCTCCCGATAAAAGCTTGAGCCTAAATTCTTTCATGTACTGTGAGTTCATCACAGAGTCTATAGAGTGCCCGTCAGAGATATTGAGCTTCTCTCCATTCTCTCCAAGAATAAAGTTATTAAACTCTTCCCCTGTACAGCAAACTTGATAATGCCCGCCTAGGTTTACAAAACTATGGATCCAAGGAAGAACGCAGAATGACTTCTTGCAATATGTTTTACTATTACAGGTCATAGTATGGATCGTTCTTTAAATACACTGGACCACAATGTTATTTTCAATAAGAGTCTCAATGGATTTTTGAATTAATTCCACTGATTTCTTGTTAGCCTTAAAGTTTTCCAACCGGGAAGACAGTTCTTTTTCAATTTCCTCAAGAGATCTTGGCTTATCCAGCAGCTTTAACAGCTCTCTTACGTCCCCTCTAACTTTAAGAAGTTTGTCGTCATCTGAGTCCATATTCAAAAGCACGAGGTCGCCCTCAATCTCACTAGTTATATAGTCTCTAGACAATATGTATTTAGGAATATCTTTTTTCATGATACCATTATTCTAGTATGAATAGTTTGTTGTTACAATGGTCTTCTATTAATAAGAATGACCGAAAGAAATTTCCTTTGCGAGATGAGCTCAAAGCGAGTCAGATCCCAATCATCTTTCTCCCTGAAATTGTTTCAATTCATTTACTTGCAGAGCTACAGCAGATTTTTAATAAGCTTAAGATTGTGGCTGTCAAAAAAGGCTTTGTTGATAAAGATAGATTCAATAGAGCTTGTTGGGAAGATGAGTCCTCCATTAGTAAGCTACAGTTAAAAATGTTGCAGGTTGCCGAGAGGTATTTTAAAGTTAAGTTGGAACCAACCTATCATTATCTAGCAATGTATTTAAAAGATTCTGATTGTCCTATACATACTGATCGTGAAGAGTGCGAATATACTATTGCAATTAATATTCAACAAAATGGCATATGGCCATTGTATGTGGAAGGTAAAGAATACTTACTTAACCCTGGAAATGCGCTATTATATTCTGGTAAACATCATATTCACTGGAGAGAAGCATCTGAATACCCAGGAAGACTCGACATGCTTCTTCTATTTTATCGAGAGGCCACCCAATGAAAAACTCCTTACTGATCCTTTGCTTACTGCTCACTATTACAACCCAAGCGAAAACAAGTAAACTCGAATATCTAAACAGAGAAGGAAGAGTCACGAACACTATCTTTACCAGTTCTAACAAGATTCTAGTAAAGTATGAAGGGATGTCTTTTCTGATGGACAATGACAAATACTACTTTATCCGAAACGGTAAACTATTTAATTTCCAAAAAGAAGACCGTATTAACTATCCAGTCAAAAAGATATCAAGTTCGAAAGACTGTGACTTGTACCGCGAAAAGAGTTCAACAAAATTTTTGACGCAATTATGCTTAAAAAAAATAGAAAAGTATAATCTTCATGAATCCAGCGCTAAGTTAATTCATCGTTTTTTTAGTACGTTTATTGGAGTTGACTATTTACCACCAGAGCAAAATATTATCCCCGTGCGAATAGAGTCAGTGCGCTCAAAAGACCAAACTCTGGTTATGAGTGAAAAACTTCACAAATATGAGGAGGTGCCTGACAATGTCTTTGAAGATCACTTGAAGTCGCAAGTTAAAACCGGAAAGACTTGCAACAATTTTAGAGATTGCTATCAAAAGTCTAAGTAATACTTGGATCACAAGGATTTGTGGCGTAAGCAACAAGATCCGAGTTGTATTCTTCAACATCGATCACATCATCCAAGGTAACTTCAACTATCTCACCAAAACCATCTTCAAATTTAACCAGTACTTTTTCCATGACTTTAATATAAACGACATCCTCAAAAAGGACAAACATGAAAGTACCTGAAGGTCGTAGACTTACTAATTATTGGACTGCCACCGCTCTCGAAATCGGTAGCGTGAGCTGCACTTACACGTACAAAAGAGACGATTTTCAGCTTCAAATAGCTCAAAACAGGCTTCATTTTTTGTCTTATCTTCCTAGTAACTCCCCTTACTTTTATGCAAACCTCACAAATTCTGGCCAAATCTCCATCATCCTCGCTCTTCAATATCTAAATAAACACTGGAAAGTGAATAAAATCTGTAGCTTATCCTCTCCATATATTGGAACTCAAGATGCTTGTAAATACCTTGAGATTGAACTAACAAATGATACACAACCCGACCTATGGATTTGTAGCTCCACGCACAAAGATATTTTTTATGAAAATTATTTTTCTAGGCCTTGGAGAAACATTGTTATAGACTCAACTTGTTGGCACCTACAAGAAGCTCCATTTGAAAAATTGATTGAAAAACTTGAATTTGAACACTTAATTATTGTTAGGTCTATTTCTAAGCTTGATATGGGGGGAGTCGAGTCTGGCTCACTAGGTAGTATTGTTTGCTTTTCAAAAAGAAAACAAGATTTTACTATCTGGAAAGAGCTTTATAAATACTTTGCAGCTGCACCTAGTATCTCTGACATATCGCCGTCGCTTTTTAATCAATCTGCTTTTTTAGAAAATATTAAAAGATGCAAACAAATCAAAATAAACTATGATTTTTTAGTAAAAGGAATAACCGAAAGACTGTCATTTTTAAAGGTCGCTACTCATGAGCATAAAAAATACCTTACAATACAGTTTGAAAAAAAGTATCCCAGAGAAAAACTAAGGAGCAACCTTTTATTCTTTTTTAAATTCAATAATATTGAATTCAGGTCAGTCAGAAGTTTTGGGTTTAATTTTTGGAATTTTGATTTTTATTCACCTGTTGATGATGAATCCTTGTGCCTTAGAATTGCTCCCTCCAGTAGTAAAGATTTCGGCTCAGTCGAAAAAATAATTACAAGTATTGATCTAGCTTTAAGAAAAATCAAACAATCATAAATTATGAGCAAACTTGCCCTCTTTAATCAAGGTTTTTATAAAGAGATTTGAATATCTTAAAAGGTTCTCGTCTTTGCTATGATCTCTATCGAAGTCAATGTCCATTTGCGTAATACTATCGCCAATTTTGTCGTAAATTCTTTCAAGCTCAGTAGAATTTGAGACGCTAAATATATCATCCATAATATACTTAGGTAGAGCAGAGTTATTGTTATACATTCTCGTCAAAATCTTATTCAGTCTCCAATCGGGAGGAATATATTGAAAAATAGGGTCTAAAGCACTCTGACCAAATCGAATCGACGTCGAAATAGAGAAGCTTTTCGCCTCAGTTCTATGCCAAAAAAAAGGAGGAATTAATAAAGCATCACCGGGCTTTAGTAGAAAATTTTCTTCCAGTTTATATGAGTAATCCCGAGTAGTATTCAGTAATCCCCGCTTAACTTTTAAGTTATCTGGTCGATAGAGAAAAATCTTTTTCTCTCCATGAAGCTGAATAAGTAGGTTGTTTTTAGCTCGCCAATCAAAATGAGTATTCTGAACGTAACTTTCAGGTGAGACGAAAATTCTTGAATCTAAACTCTGAGTTCCATACAGAAGTGCTAATTTAGCAATGATAATATTAATTACGGGGTTTACAACCGCTGCCAATGATGAATTTCTGAGAAAGTCTGAGTAATTATAGCTCGCATTCCTTTGAGTTTTCTTCAAATCAATAAGATCAATTTCTCTCTCTCTTAACATATATAGTGTCTTTAAGTTTTTTATTTCTTCAGAAACAGAGTAATTTTGAAGATTCATATAAGACAGCAGTGTAAGTTTTTTTTCAAGAAACAAAGAATACTCGAGCTTACAGTTTAACTTTTGCGATAAGATTTTGGAACTTAAACTTTCCAATTGCTTGCCTTCTACAAAATTCGCTAAGTACGTAGCATTAGTTATGGTCTTTTCTCTGAGGCTATGCATTAAAAGCTTACTCATAGCATTCTCTTATATACTTGATTCTTTCTAAGAATGTTTATTAAAGCTTCACACTTCAATTCACGATTAGATTTTTTTTCGTCAAATAAGTCTAGTAGAGTCTTAGACTGATCTTTATCTAAAGTAATTTTATTATTAAATCTGTCCACGAAGACAATTCTCTCATCAATAAAAAAATAGAACCACATAGGCTGAAGATAATATATTCCCCCACGAAACTTAAGAATATTTTTCTTAACCATATTTAGCTTAACCTTTAACTTTGAAAGCTTTTCTTTCGAGGGTACCAACTTTTTTTTAATAAAAAGCCAACCGACAAAGTAACCTACCCTATAGAGAAAGTTGTTTACGAGAAAAAACAAAACCATATGCAAAGACTGAGAAAACTTATAAAAATCTAAAAGACTGCCGAGGGAGTAATGCTCAAACCTGTCTCCCCATAGTCTGTCATAATTTGCGTTGGCCAGCCCATAGTCGAAAGATCGCATTAGATAATCAGTAATTTTTCTAGTGGGTAGAGAAAAGCTTACTAGGTTGCTATTAACGGTTATCACTTTGTGTGCGTAAAATAACCTTCTTGAAAGATCCCTGTCTTCACTACGACTTAGTCTTTCATCAAAACCACCTACTTCAGAGAATAAACTTGTCCTAAAAACTGCAGTCGCTGTATTTACCACAGGAGCAATATTGTCACGCTTAAATAAACTAACAAAGGTATCATTACTAACAAATGATTTAAATCGAGATCTATAAGAGTCCAAGAAATTTTCTTGGGTAGTAAATGGAACAACTCTACCTATAAGAATGTCAGGATTGTATTTACCTAAATACTCTTTAAGATGTAGGCAAAAATCTTGACCCAACTGAATATCTGAGTCAAGCAGTAAAGTGTAGTCGGTTTGAACTAAGCTTATTCCCCTGTTTCTTGCGACTGAGCGTCCAATTCTTTTTTCATGAATTATTTCTATGTGCTTTAAGTGACTGTATTGGCCAAGAATTGAAGTCGTTTCATCTTGAGAGCAGTTATCAACAATAATTATCTTTGCGAAACCCAAATCTTGGGCCAATACAGAATCTAGACATGCAGCAATTGTTAATGCTGAATTACGAGCAATAATTACTACTGAAATATCTGAGGTAGAATCCATATATTCAATTATATCACAATTAAATTAATCGAAGTAAAAACAACTGAAGTAAGTTACATAAAGAGCAAAAAAAAGCCGGAGTTAACTCCGGCTCTATTTGATTATAAGCTTTTACAGCTTGATTTGAAAATTCGTCCCTCAGCGTTTCGAATCTGAGAAGTAAGAGTTCCAGGATAGTTCATTAAAATGTTTACATAGACATGGTCATCTGCTTGATCAATTGAATAGGCTCGATACACGACTGTTCTTCCAGTATCAATTCTTTCAAACTTGGCGTTTTCTCTCACGACATTTGTCCTTGATTCAACAACACCTGAGTTACCTGCTGTTCTTGTTTCTACACTATATGAAATCGTATCGTCGCTATTATCAACTATTCCTTTCATAGAGAAACTGTTCATATACACAAGGTCAGTTCCAGTGCATTCGAATCCAAAAGAGTCTGCAAATGCATTAAAGCTTAACAGGGCACCAACTAATACTAATACTTTCATATAAGATCTCCTAATTGTTTGCCACCGGTTCTAGCATCACAGACTGGCTATGTAATCATATTGTAAAATTTATATTCTCTAGAACATATTAATATTAGCCGAAAATCCAACATTTGTGTTCGATGCCTGTAGATTATCATACGCAAACTGGATATTTGGATACAAAAAGATATTTCGGCTCAAAGAAATACCTAAACCAACAGACTGAGTAACTGGTCTTGTTAAGTACTTCGATCTTCTTTCTGCTCTATTATTTTGATACCAATTTGAACGGATAATTGTTCTTAAATTAAAGGTGTCGTTGATAACATATTCGGCTTGCGGAAGCAGTCCGAAAACCGTTTCATTTTGAGAGCCAAGAAGTGCTTCATCATCTTTATCAAAAAAGTAACGGTTACCTACAACTAAGGCTCCAGCAGAGAAACCTGTTTTTCCAAATTCGTACATAGTGTTTACAGAAAGATTGGCTGATCTCTGGTAGCCCACGTCTCTAAAATTTCCAGCTGTGAACTCTGTCATACCCACACTGACAATTGTTTGCACTCCAAAAAACTTATTCATATGAGTGTATGTCAGCGTGGGATTATTGACATCAAGATTACCTTGGTTTTTATCAAATTCTGCCTCGGCTCTTGGATCACTGGTATCAATTGTAGAATTAAATGGAGCGAGCATCTGAACTCCAACACCTAAACTTAGACGATTAAGTGTGTTCAAACGATAACTCGTATTTAAAGTACCAGACATACCTGCAATACTAGTCGTATCTCCAGCGTTCGATATATTTGGCCTGTCAGCTGCTAGCGGCTTAGTTAAGGAGCCACCGTTATAACTGAGGTTGGTGTTTAAACTAAAATTAGAAAGAGAACCGTTGGACGCTCTAAACCTTCTATTAGTAATGAGCTGATCTGCTTTATCAGTCTTTTTTCCTTCTTTGTTTTCAACTTTTGTTTCAGATTGGTTTGTAACCTCTGCATGTACTCCCATTGAAAGCAAGAGAGCTGGAATTAGTAATAACTTCATATTTTCTCCTTTGTCCGATAGACGTTAACAACCTTTCTATAAAGCTTAGAACTTTCACCTTAGACAGACTATATACAGTAAGTTTTATTGAGTATTTCGATCATAATGCATTGCTCATTGGTTGCAAAAAGGCACCATATGAAGAAAATTCAGTTTTTTGTCAAATTCTAGTTAGGAATAACCCAATCCTCTATAAACATGTTAAAAAGTAAATATGAAAAATAATCGTCGTGAATTCCTGAAGTTTTTGGGTGCAAGCTCAATTGGTGTCTCTTCTTTAAGCTTAATGCAAGCTTGTCAAAGTTCTCTTGATAACTCTGCCTCACCTTTTCCCACGCGAAAAGATGATGTCGTGCTTTTAAACGGACTCAGTTATTACCCTGTCATAAGCTGGGGTGACAAAATGAAAGATGGTTTAGTGTTTGGGTTTAATAATGACTATATCGAAACTGAATACTTAAGCGATGATGAGATGATCATGTGGGTTAATCATGAATACACAAATCCCCTATTTGTATCGGGAGTAGAAAGAAATAAAGAAAACATAGATAAAGAAAGAAGCCTCACCGGGGGAAGCTTATTAAAGCTTAAAAAATCGGGTAAGCGTTGGATGTTCGTTGAAGGCGATGAACACAATCGAGGTGTTCGCGCTGATACGCCAATGACATATGCGTACGATAGAAAAATCCAAGGTTCAAATAAAGTCATTGGTACCTGTTCAAACTGTGCAGGTGGAAAAACCCCTTGGAACACTTTTTTAACCTGCGAAGAAAATTATGATATGAGTTATGGTGAGCTCGACCGTAAAACCGGAAAGCTTCTTTACGAGCCTTATATGGGTTGGAATAAGGTTTATCCTCATAGTCCAGAACACTACGGATGGGTAGTAGAAGTAGAGCCTAAAACAGGTAAAGCACAGAAACATATCAAACTAGGTCGCTTTGCTCACGAATCAGCCACCTGCCATGTGAGTAAAACAAATAAAGTTGTCGTTTACTCTGGAGATGATAAAAAAGACGAACATTTATATAAGTTTGTCTCTCAAAGTGGAAGTGATTTTAAAGAAGGTGTCCTTTATGCTGCCAATATTGAAAAAGGACAATGGCTTCCACTAGACTTAGAATTATCTCCTCAATTGAAAAAACATTTTAGTTCTCAAACAGAAGTACTTACTTATCCCAGAGAAGCCGCTAAAATTCTAGGAGCTACAGAGCTAAATAGACCTGAGGATATCGAAATTCACCCTAAGACTGGTGAAATTTTTGTTTCACTAACCAACAACAAACCAAAAGGTGATCTTCACGGGAGCATCCTTAAAATATCTGAGGCAAATGGAGACCATACTTCAACTCAATTTAGCGCATCTATTTTTGTGATGGGAGGAGAATATTTTTCATGCCCCGATAACCTTACCTTCGACTCAGAAGGAAATTTATGGATGGCAACAGATATTAGCGGTAGCTCTCTAAATAAAGGTAAATACCAGAAGTTCAAAAACAATGGCTTATTTGTTATTCCTACTAGTGGAAAAAATGCGGGAAGAGTCATTCAGGTTGCGTCAGCCCCAATAGATGCAGAGTTTACGGGACTTAAGTTCGATAAGGATGAAACCACGCTATTTCTATCTGTTCAGCACCCAGGTGAGACGACAAGTGATATCAAGGCGCCTACCAGTACTTGGCCGACAGGATCTATACCTAAGCCTACGGTAATTGCTATAACCGGTGATACCATTGGGAAAATCAAGGGCTTATCTTAAAATAAGCACTTAACTTTCCTTGCCCTTATCCCCTATAATAGCAGTATGTCTAGAAAAATGAGTAAAACATACTGCCCATTGGCATGGAACCATAGCTTCATCAATCAAGATGGATCATTTCATGTTTGCTGCACCAGTGAAGAGTTCGACAATCATATCAGAAATGAACACGGTCAAAAGATAATGATTTCAGACGATGTTAGTCCATCTGACGTTATGAACTCAGACTTCATGAAAGACATTAGAGTCCAAATGATGAACGGTGATTGGCCGGAGCTATGTAAAAGATGTGAGATCACTGAACACCACGGTGGTGCCAGTCGTAGAATTATTGAAATTCAAAATTACCGCGATATTAACCAGAAAAACCTAGATTCAACAAAAGATGATGGAACGACTACCGCTCCTATTACATCTGCGGACTATAGACTAGGAAATCTCTGTAATCTTCAATGCCGAACTTGCAACCCAAGATCAGCTCAAATGTGGATTAGAGAGTGGAACGAAATCAAGCCTGATTATGAAAAGTTTCCTCAAGAAGTAATGGATTCTTATAAAGAATATAATTGGATTGATTCAGAGGTCCTTCCCAAAGATTTTATTCACAAAGCACCGACCTTGACCCATGTGCATTTTGCTGGTGGAGAGCCACTTATTGTGCCTCAAATGAGAAAAATTTTAGAGATTTGTATTGAGTCCGGTAATGCTAAGAACATAACCCTAACCTACAACACCAATATGACCGTTCTTCCAGATAATATTATTAATCTTTGGAAGGAATTTAAGATGGTAAAATTACTGGCCAGTGTAGATGCTGTTGGTGAATTAAATTCTTATATTAGGCACCCTTCAAATTGGGATAAAATAAATAAGAACCTAGCTAAAATTAATCAATACCATAAAGAGTTTAATGTTTCTGAATGTATGCTAAGTACTACCGTTCAGGCGCTTAATATCGGTAAGCTACGAGAGATGGTGGATTACTTAAAACAATATGAGTTTTTAGTACCAGTCCCCAATCTTATCAATCTGCATGTTCCACATTATTTTTCAAGCCAGATTTTACCGGCTGATATGAAAGCTGCAATTACAGATGACTTGTTAAAATTGAAAGCAGAATGTGAGAAAACGATTCCAGCTCATTACCGTTATCTAACCGATAATATCGCCCAAGTTGTAAACTTCATGAACGCTGAAGATCGTTTTAAGGAAGGGGTTTTCAGAGAATTTCTACAATTTCAGTCCAAATTCGATAAGAATAAAGAATTAAGTGTTTTTAAATTCTATCCTGAATTCAAAGGATACCTTTTAAATGCATGAATTAGTTCTATCACCTTCTGAAAAAACAATTCTTGCAGTCGACATAGGCTCAAATGCAATGAGAGCATCCATGGCCTGTTTAGATCAAACGAATGATCTTGAAATCTTGTCCACCATGAGGTTCTCGCTTCGTTTGGGAGAAGACGTATTCAGGACAAAAAAAATTAGTAAGAAAAAAATTCAAAAAACGATTGAAGCTTTCGAGGACCTCAGAGATTTAAATAAAAAATTTAAATTTAAGAAAGTAAAAATTGTGGCCACGAGTGCAATTAGAAATGCAGAAAATGGTCCACTCCTTGTAGAGAAAGTAAAAAAAGAAACGGGCCTGGATATTGAAATAATTAGTGGAAAAAAAGAGGCTGAATATATTCAATTGGCGGTAGCCAATGTTATGAACCTCTCCCAGTCCAGAACCCTACTTATCGACATCGGAGGAGGCTCAACAGAGATTACCCTTTGCGACAATAACAAAATAGTTTTCACCAAGAGCTATAGCTGTGGAACTGTTCGTTTACTTGAAAGCGGTCATTTTAAAAAGCAAAAAGAGCTTATAAAAGATTTTGTTGATGAAGCTAGTAGCGATTTTAAAATTTACTTAAAGAAAAAGCCAATTGATCTTTGTATCGGAACAGGTGGAAATCTAAGAAGGATGGGAAAACTTAGAAAGATTTTCTTTAAAAGAAGTAATCTTAAAGTAACTCATACTGAACTTAGTGCTATCTTAGATGAAATACAATCTTTCTCTATTGAGCAAAGAATGGATTACCTCGATATGCGGGAAGACCGTGCCGACGTCATTATTCCTGCGACTAAGATCATCGAAGAAATTTTATTTCAATTCGGTATATCTGAAATTCATCTTCCTAAAGTAGGTCTAAAAGAAGGGCTAATTTTATCTTCATTAGACAAGAAGCCACGCAATCTCTTTTTTAGCTAAAGATCAAAGCTATCGACTTCGTCCTGTGTTTTTTTCATCATGATAAAATGAGTGCCTGTTTTCTCACTCCCCTTTCTTTGGGTGTAGCTTCCATCAGCATTAAGTTCCCATGCACTTCGTTGATCCTGCATCAATACTTCCAGAAAGCCCGCAATTTTAGCTTTTACATTATCAGCTAGAATAGGAGTCATAACTTCAACTCTTGCGTGCATATTTCTGTGCATCCAATCAGCTGAGCCTATATAGTACTCACCTTCCCAGTCTTTATCTGGCTCACTAAAAAAATAAACCCTGGAATGTTCTAAGAACCGACCTATCACTGAAAGAACTCTAATATTCTCACTTAAATCTTTAACACCCGGTTTTAGACAGCAAAAACCACGCACGATGAGGTCTATTTGTACTCCAGCCTGCGAGGCTTTGTAGAGGGCCTGTGAGATAACAGCATCTTCCATCGAATTCATCTTTGCCACAATACGAACTTTAGCTCCGGCCAGAGCACGCTTCTCTTGCTTCTCTATCAACTTTAAGAAAGATGATTTGGCATTAATTGGAGCCACCAATAGGGTTTTATAGTCGATTTTTAAGGAAGTTCCTGTTAGGTAATTGAATACCTCATTTACCTCGGAAACAATTTGATCGTCAACAGTAAAAATCCCCATATCTGTATAAAGCTTCGCTGTCTTACTATTATAATTTCCCGTCCCGATATGAACATATCTCTGCAATCGCCCGTTGGTTTCTTTTTTAACAACCATGGCAATTTTGGTATGAGTTTTTAGGCCAACGACACCGTAAACAACGTGAACTCCGGCCTCCTCCATCTTTCTTGCCCAGTGGATATTTCTTTTTTCATCAAAGCGAGCTTTTAATTCGATTAAACATACGACTTGCTTACCATTTTCAGCAGCTTCAATTAAGGCCCTAATGAATTGAGAATTATCTCCCGTTCGATATAAGGTCATCTTAATTGAAAGTACCGATGGGTCTTCACTTGCCTCAACAATAAACCTCTCAGCACTAGTGACAAAATTCTCATAGGGATGATGAACGAAAAGATCTTTCTCTTTTATTCTTTCAAAGATATTACCCTTTTGAAAATCCATGAGAGTCACGGGTCTCCAGCCAGGGTTACTTAATTCAGGTAAGCCTAAGTCAGCAATTGAGCTTAGAGACAAATAATCCAGAGAGGATTCATAAAAATAAATATCTTCATCTCTAAGTGATAATTCATCTTTCAAGTACTTAAGCATCTGTGGATTACAAGTTCGTAAACATTCTAAGCGGATTGGCTCTTGTAGGCGTCTAAAATTAACGGATTCCTCAACAAGTTCCAATAAATCCTCAGTATCCTCATCAGCATGTTCCCAGTCAGCGTTCCTGGTAACCCTAAATGGCATGACATCTATAATTTCTAACCCATGATAAAGATGAGAAAGATTTGCCTTTATAATTTGGGAAGTATTAATCATCTTAAGTTTACTCTCCCCTTTTCTTGGGAGCTTAATCCATTTATGAATATTACTAGGAACCTTCACTCTAGAAAAAGAAGTTTCTGTAGTGAGTGGATTCTTCAGGTACAATCCAAATGAATAAGAAAGGTTTGATATAAAGGGAAACGGCTTTCCAGAATCAACACTCAGTGGAGTTAATATAGGAAAGATATTTTTTTGAAAGTATTCATTACAGAAATTCTGCTCTTCATCAGAAAGGTCTTCGAATTTGATTAGCTCTACATTTTTATTTTTAAGCTCGGCTTTAAGCTGATCTAATGTTTTCTCCTGCAGTTCATTATCGACGAGAAGTTTTTCTCGTATTTTTTTGAGCTGTTCTTGTGGAGAAAGCCCATCGATTGAAACATAAGAAAAGTCAGATTCTAATTGCCCCTTTAGCCCTCCAACTCTCTTCATTACAAATTCATCTAAGTTAGACGCATAGATAGAAAGAAACCTGAATCGCTCTAATAAAGGAGTCCTGGAATCAACAGCTTCATTGAGCACTCTGGAGTTAAATTCTAACCAAGAAAGCTCTCGGTTGAAAAAATGTTCCGGATTATATTTTCCAGACGGTTTTAACTGTTTTTTTTTCTTCTTACCTTTTATCGGTTTATTTTTCTTCATCCAACTTCACCATCGTTTTACCAGTTGCTGCAATTATTATTGAAATGATAGGACTCAATAAGTTAAAAAATGCAAAAGGAAGATAGGTCAATGTTGCAACACCCATTGTGGTGCTAAAGAATGCTCCACATGTGTTCCAAGGAACCAGTACCGATGTAACCGTTGCTCCATCCTCTACCGCGCGAGATAGATTTTTAGGCTGTAGGTTGAAGTCAGCATAAGCGCCCTTAAACATCCTACCAGTTAGGACAATCGCGATGTATTGATCTGAAGTTGTTAAATTTAAAAAGATAGATGTTCCAATGGTTGAAGCCACAAGGTTTGAAATTTTTGTGATCTTCTTTAAAATCCAATTTGCAATCGCCTGTAACATGCCTGTCGCTTCAAGCATACCTCCATAAATCATTGCCATCAAAATAAGCCAAATTGTATTTAGCATGCCGCTCATTCCACCACGAGAAAAAAGTTTATCGATCACTTTGTTTCCAGTAGTAGATTCAAATCCTCCAAAAAGAGTATTCATAAAAACTTTATATACATTATCAAAATTGACTTCACCCGAGCAAAGTCTACTTAGTAACTCTCCTTGAAAAATCAAAGCATACACAAGTCCAAAAATCGTTCCGGCTAAGAGAGCTGGTATGGCCGGCACTTTCTTATTAACCATTACAAAAACAATGAGAGGGAGAGAAAACAACCAAATTGAAATATTAAAGTTTTTGTCTATTAGTTCTAATGTCTCAGCGATCTGATTTGTAGTGGTAGCATCACCTTTATTGAAGAAACCCAAGATCGTAAAAAGAATTAGTGAAATTAAAATAGCTGGACCTGAGGTATAGAGCATATGTTTGATATGATCAAAAAGATCTGCTCCGGCCATGGCTGGCGCTAAGTTTGTCGTATCTGACAGAGGCGACATTTTGTCCCCAAAATAAGCTCCGGAAACAATTGCGCCGGCAACCATTCCTTCTGAAATGCCTAAAGTCTGACCAATTCCAATTAATGCAATCCCCACCGTTCCAACTGTGGACCAAGAACTTCCTGTCGCAAGAGAAACAATACTACAAATGATGAGGGTTACAGGGAGAAAAACTGTCGGATGTATTAGATCTAAACCAAAATAGATCATGGTAGGAACAACACCGTTAAGAATCCAGACACCGATCAATGCTCCTACAACCAATAGAATCAACATGGCCTGCAGGGAAACTCCAATGGAGTCGATGGCTTTTTTCTCTAATTTCGCGTAATCAAGTTTTAAATGAAAGACACCAATAAGGCCGGCCAGAAGTGCTGAGAAAAGTAAGGCCAGCTGATTAGGACCGTAAGAAGAATTATCTCCAAAAATATAAACGTTATAGCTCAACAATAAAATCAAGACGACAACGGGAATAAATGAAATTCTCAAACTTGGCATATAGGATCCTTTTTACAAACCCTAACATAATAATTTTCATAAGTTGACACATTAAATCGTGTCTTATAATTTATACCTAAACATCTAGGAGCACTTAAAAGAAATGGCAAAAATAATTATTGGCTTAGTACTATTGTTCGCTTTCAAAGCATTTTCTGCTGATGAACTACAAGTTAAAGAAGTTAATAATACCGTTTCAGCTTCGACAGAACTGTCTACAAAACAACTAGAGAACATTAAAAAATCTATTCAAAAAGCTCTATCTAAGCTTAATGAATCTGTTTAAAGTTTAGACGATCTCCAAATACCGTATATTTTTTTACCACTACAATTTTGAATACACAGCTGCGTTTACAGCCTAAGCGACTAAAATTACAGGAAAAACCTGCTCTACCCTGCATGGCATCATTCTTGAATCTATAACTAGTAAGTGTAATTACGTGTAGAGGAGAGAGACATGAAACTTACAAAACTATTTGCCTTATCGGCAGTGCTGGCCCCCGTGGTATTGGCAGCGACTTTGTCGCCCGATGCTTTGGCCAACCAATCAAAGAGTCCAAAAGAGCTCAGATTTGAGATGCAAGCTCAAATTGCTCAGTATGCTCAATTACAGCAAGACACTGATGAGATGTTAGACAAGAGACAAGCGGAAGCAGATGCTGAATTTATGGCAGATGTTAAAACGAATCTTGATCAATTAAAAACTGAACAAAAATTTGATGCACCTGTAATAGATGCTCCAGTGATCTCGCTTAATCTTGAAAAGATTGTTACTGAGCCACCAAGAGAGAATTATGTGGGCAGACAATTGTCAGTAGTAGAAGCAAAAACAGAAAGAGAAATAGCTGATCCTGAAGAAGCAAATAAAATCGCTGACTCTAGTATCATTCCTGAAGTCCTAACCCTAGACCAATTGGCCGAAATCGCACTTAACCACGCGACTGGTGAGGCTCAAAGAGAAGTCGCAGCGAAGGATACAGAAAAAGACGCTACTGTTGATAAGGTAGAGGTCACTGACGATAAACCAGCGGTTGTTGTAAATCAAATTCCAACACAACAAATAGCTGATCAACTTGTAACTCAAGACACTTCAGAGAAAATGGAAAAAACTGATAAACCAGTTGTAGGTTCAGTTGTTATTGATGAAGCAAATGATACTAAAGCTGAGAAAATAAAAGCTGCTGAAGCCGCTGAAGCTGAAAGACTTGCTCAAGAAGAAGCTGAGAAAGTAAAAGCTGCTGAGGCCGCTGAGGCTGAAAGACTTGCTCAAGAAGAAGCTGAGAAAGTAAAAGCTGCTGAAGCTGCGGAGGCTGAAAGACTTGCTCAAGTAGAAGCTGAAAAAGAAAAGACTGAAATAGCAGAACAAGTAGCACAAGTTGCAGGCGACGCGAACAAACTACTAGATAAAGCTTCCAAAGACTCCATCGATGAGGGTGATGCTCAAAGAATTGCAGCTGCAATCGCTGAGGTTGAAGACAAGGCTGAAGTTCTAGAAGCTGAGGTTGAAGATGAAGCTGCCTCCGAAGATGAACTTTCTGAACTAAAGGTAGAACTTGAAGATGCTAAAAAGCAACTTGCACAAGCGAAGGAAAAACTGTCTGAAAAAGATAAGAAGTTTGCAAAACTTGAAGAGAAAAATGAAGCGTTAACCAATGCATATTGTGAGCAAAAAACTGACTACTTAGAACTTTCAAATAAGATTGAAAGCTTTGAGACTAGCTTCTTAGGTGGAATTAATGAGAAGTTTGATATGCTAACACAATTACTAACGATGAATTTATTGGCTCAACAAGGACCACAAACTCCTAGCCTATATAATTTCAATCCTGGTCTATCTCGATCAAATCCAAGACTTCAGAACTTTGGTCTTGAGAATGGATTAAGACTAGCGACTCTCAACGATTTCTTTGATAGCAGATCTTTGAGAAATAATATGATGAACGGAAACACCACGGTGTACAATGTAAAAGGTGACTTCTATGCTGGTGGATATATGCATAACCCAGTTGAAGGTGGATTCTATAACGGTGACTATACTTACCAACATGGTTTCCAAACTCCTGCGGCAGGAAGTTTAAACTACCCTACAGTTAATACTCAACCGTTTGCTTATGACTTTGCCTCAGGAATTAACGATGGGCAAAGAGCAGTAGGACAACAAGATACATTTGCAGTGAATCAACCAGTTGTTAACAGAAGTATGATCGAGGCAAACGTACAACGAATGAATGGTGGCCAGCAAATTTTTCAACGCCAACCAACAGCTCAGGCTCAGCCAGCAATTCAGGCACAGCCCACGGCTCAATCGCAAAGAGAACAAAACGTAGTAAGATAATCTAAAAACATCAGGCCCCTATCCAAAAGGGGCCTTTTTTATTTCTCCTACAAATACACTCAGATAAAAACATAAATCGGCATTTTTTTCCTAAGGAAATAAATTCCCCGTTCGATGAGTACTTTGTAACTGGGGGAACCATGAAAGATCTGAATAAATCTTTAAACCTAAAACTAATTATCAAAAAATGCTATGTATGCGGTGAACTATCAGAAACCGCAACAGAGCCAGAGAAATGTGGAAGCTGCGGCAAGTCATTCTTACCCCTTAACTACTTCCAAAAAGTCCACGATCACACAGAATTCAAGCATTTATATTGTGATACTGCCGACCTACATGAAGATGACCTAATCAAAGGAATCTACGTAATTTGGTAAACAAACTCCCATGCCTATGTTAATTTATAGGCATGCAAACAATCGAAACAGAACAGTCCAGTATTCATCCGATAATTCACGAAGTTCTCAAAAAGCGAGGCTTCGACACTCCAGAGCAGATTAACGAGTTTCTCTCTTGGAATCTTCATAACCTGCCGGCCCTTACGGATTTAAATGATATTGAAAAATCAGCCGATCGAATTATTAAGGCCATAGAAAACAAAGAGCAAATTGGAATCTACGGAGACTACGACGTAGATGGAACCACTTCTTGTGCCCTACTCTATCAATATTTTAAAATGCTGAAAGTAGAAGTGAAGCTATATCAACCTTCGCGGTTTGTTGAAGGATATGGAATCCATCCAGTTAGTATTGATAATGCTATCGAGGACGGAGTAAAAGTTCTTATTACTGTAGATTGTGGAATAAGTAATAATGAAACAGCTGACTATGCTTTAACTAAAAACATAGACCTCATCATTACGGATCATCACAAAGACGCAAAGCCAGAAATGCCTAAGGCCTATGCTATCGTCAATCCTAACAGAAGAGACGAAGACTTAAAAAGTGAGCTTACTACTCTTGCTGGAGTTGGTGTGGCTTTCGCTTTATGCCTTAGTATAAAAAACAAGCTGGATGCGAAAGGACAAAATACTCCAAGTATTTACCCTCTGCTTCAATATGTTGCGATAGGGACAATTTGTGATCTGGCCAGATTGACTCCAATGAATTTAAAGATGGTTCGACATGGTTTAAAGCAAATTGTGAACACTCAATACGCTGGAGTGGAGTGTTTTTTTAACGACGAGGATCGACAAGCTCCTTTTATCCCTTCGGAGAAAATTTCTTTTTATGTTGGTCCATTAATTAACTCTAAAGGGAGACTTGATCATCCAGAAAAAGCGCTAAAACTTTTGATCGCGCCTGATCATCGATCCGCATTTGAAAATTACTCCCATCTTGAAATTAGTAATAAAGAAAGAAAATTTATTCAAAATGAAGTTTTCTCTGAAGCCAAAGATATGGTGATCAAACAAATATCCGATGCTGATCCCGTTATCAGCATTGTATATGCTCCACATTTTCATGAAGGTGTTATAGGAATCGTTGCCAGTAAACTTGTAGAGACTTTTCAAGTGCCGGCCATTGTTTTTAGTGATGCTGAGGATGAGGGTGTCATTAAGGCCAGTGCAAGAAGTGCAGGAAACCTTAATCTCTTCGACGCTCTTAAATCCTGTGAGGACCTATTTTTGAAGTTTGGTGGTCACAAAGCTGCCGCTGGTTTATCCATGCCAAAAGAAAACTTTGAAACGTTTAAAAAGAGAATAAAAAACTATTTGAACGAGATTCCTGCAATTGAGAGAACTGTACAAGAATATTACGATGCAGAAGTTTCATTTAATCAAATTGATCCTGTTTTAGTCAAAGGACTTGAACTATTAGAGCCTTTTGGAATGGGAAATGAGCGTCCTACTTTTATTATGCGAGATGCAAAACTTGAATCCTATCAACTTTTAAAAGATGTTCATGTGAAATGGTTTTTCACTAGCAAAGACAATCCAAAGCACAAGATTCAAGGAATCAGTTTTAACTATATTGGAAAATGGGGCTGTCTTCATCCTGAGGAGCTTTTTGCGAGACAGGAGAGAGAAGGTCTTAAGGCAAAATTTCAACTAGGTGTGAACCGCTTTAGAGGAAACGAAATCATTCAACTGATCGTAGATAGAATTTCACTTGAGAGCTAAATGAAAAAATTCTTCTATGTACTTGAGACATGTTTTTTAGGTCATCGCTACCATGGTTGGCAAAAACAAACTAATGCTACTAAGACTGTACAACAGCAAATCGACCGTAAATTAAAATACCTTCTTGGTGAGAATAATTTTAAAACACTTCCCGCATCTAGAACGGATAAAATGGTTTCAGCACTCAAGCACTATTTTCAGATCTACGCCGAAAACCCAATCGACATAAAAGTCTTAGAAAGTTTGAACGAGTATTTGCCCGATGATATTGCTGTTACCAATATATTTGAAGTCGATAGCAATTTTCAAATTATAGGTAGCGCTGAGTACAAGGAGTATCATTACTATTTTGCGAATACTAAAGCCAAATACCCTTTTGCAGCACCTTATATGACTTTTATCCAAGAAGAGCTCGATATTGAAAGAATGAAGAAAGCTTGCTCTTTATTCTTAGGGGAGCACAATTTTAGGGCCTATTGTTATCGTCCCAATGAAAACAAAGAATTCATTAGAACCATTGATGAATGTGGAATTTTCGAAAATGATCTCTTAGAGGCAAATTTTTTTCCGCCACAGTCTTTTTATTTTAAAGTAAAATCCAAAGGTTTTTTTAGGCATCAAATTCGCTTGATGATGGGGACCTTATTTAAATTGGGGCTGGGTGAAATTTCAGAAGAAGATATTAAAACATCGCTTAAAACAGCTAGCGATTCTATCGGCTATGTGGCTCCTCCTAGTGGTCTAATTCTAGTGGACACGCAGTTTAGTGGACTTACTTGACTTCGACGAAGTCAAAATCACCTCTCACAGAGCTCGAAGGTTGACTGGAAAAGAATTTAATATCTTTATCCTTAAGAATCTCATTCAAATTTAAAACAAAATCAAAGTCTTTCGATAACTCGCTATTATAAATGCTTAACATATCCGCACTGATAAATTTTACTCCTAACTTATCCACTTCTAGCTTTTGCGCGAGCTCTTCCAATTGATAAGATGTTAGGCAGTGACTTAAAAGAATTGGATGTCCTTCCAGAACTTTATCGGAATTGATAATCCTCTTAAGCTTTTTTTGATCTTTTAAAAAAGGATCTATCCACACAATGCTCACTTTTTTAAACTTCGGAGGAGTAAAATCATAGCTCGCTCCTAGCACTTGTTGGTAAACATTATAGAAAACAAAGCTTTCATCTTTAAAGGGAATTTCGTTACTTGATGATGATGTTTTATAAGCATACAGTTTGCGATTGAACATATGCTGCAAGTGAATTATCTGCGAATAGTTTAAACTATAACTCTTATTGAGATTTTCAAAATGAAGGTATCGGATATTGTTCTGGCGGTGACACTGACCTGCTCTCGAGAAATTGGCCCAATAAGGAAGATCGACTAAAAAAAACTGCTCTATTCCACTGGAACGGTAAATACCTTCAAGCCTCTCCTCTTGCACCATTTCAGGTCCGGGAGTCGAGCAACTAACTAAAATAAAGCTTAATAGAATCCAGAAATTCATGTATTAGCAGAGTAAACTACTTCTCTTAAATGAAGTAGTCTACCTGCACAATTTTTATAGAAAATATACTTTTGATTCGCCTTTATCGACGCATGAAAATTCAGCAAATTTGTAGATAAATTCGATGAATGGTTGAAATGCTTGAAAGCTCGGAAGACTCTGATCGAACTCTCCTCCCAGTCTCAGAAATGCATTCCCTTTTTGATCAATATATTCGGCAATATGCTTTACGCCAATTGATAGAGGAAGAAAGTCGTCCTTAGTAAAATAAACTCTTACTGTAACGTTATCTACCTTTGAGAAATGATCACGCGCTTGCTCAGAAAAAGGAACTTGAAATAAACACCCTTCTCTTGAGATATCTACCATTCCTACATTGAACTTCGTTCCATTCTCATCAATTTCCGCATATGAGCCTAAGAATTCTGAGAATAGAACCCTTTCAAATGATCTCTTTCTCTTCTCGATAGATTCGTCTCTTTTGGCCTGAAAATCAATTACATTGGACATGCTAACTCCTTGCATAATAAGTCTAACATGTTTATCGGTATGACTTTGAGCGAGATTAAAATTTTCCTATCTACTGGCCTTGGGACGAGTGATTGGGCATAATATTCCGGAGTAAACTAATCTGGTGACAATTATATGAAAACAAAACAACAGTTTTTAGCTGACTTAGAAATATATCTAAACGATCTTCCCTCTGAAACAAAAATAAACATGTTGAGTCAAGTACTCAATGATATTGAGCAGAACCCTACTATTCTTAGTGAGAATACTCTTGATTACGCCAATAAATTGAGGTCTCGCTTTCACTTCACAAATTTCAAAAAGAAAAAGGAATTTAGTGTTCTAGGATTAATCGCAAAACTTTTTGTGGCGTTCTGGTTGGTGGCCATCATAGCGATCGGGGCCCTTGCATGGAAATTCTCACCTATTTTCAAAGTCGACGAAGAGACCCAAAGAGTAATTGTTCTCGGAGGCCTTATTGATATTGATGGAAAATCCGGAAAAGTTAAAATTTTTGACCAAGTTCAAATTAGTGATAACAACCAATTTACTGATTCATTTCAAATGAATATGAACATGAATAGCGAGGTAGATGAACTGGATTTAAATTTTAAAACAGGAAAATTTACTCTCAAAAACTCTACCAATAATGAAATCAAATTCGACTGCAAGCTTTCAGGTCCATTCGATCAAAAAATGATTGAACAAGACTCAGAACTGATTAAGGTGAATTTTGCGTCCCTTGAGGGAGCCACTTGCGAAATATCTGTCCCAGAAGGAAAAAGGATTCTTCTAGAAGGTGTTACCAGCCAATTGAATATCGAGGAGCCACTATTCAATATCTATATTGAAATTGAAACAGCTCACGTGGCGATCACCCCGGCCCCAGAACATGACTATCTGTACAACTTAGAACTCGAACAAGGGTATGTTGGGGATTTTAAATCTGCCGACACTAATTCTGCAACAGAGATCCAGGTAAGACTTCAAACCGGCACAATTGTGACAAAATAGGTTTTTTCATGAAAGACTTAAAAGAAATTCAACTCGAATACCATCAGCAACCTCTACAACAAAAGGACTTAAGTTCTTCGCCTTGGGAGCAACTCGAAAGCTGGTTTACCGACTTAGAAAAAGAACATATCACCTACCCTAACGCTGCTATACTTGGATCTGTTGATTCTTCTGGTTGGCCAAGTTCAAGGACTATACTGGTAAAAGGTTTTTCAAAAGAAGGAATTCTTTTTTTCACTGATTACGAATCACAAAAAGGTAAAGATATCGCTAGCAATCCAAAAGTTAGCCTGACATTTTTTTGGAAAGAACTGGATCGCCAGGTAAGAATTCAAGGAGTGGCCGAAAAAACTAGCTTTGAAGAGTCCGAAGCTTACTTCCAGTCTAGACCCCTTGCCTCGCAAATTAGTGCTGTATCATCTTTTCAATCCAGTCCAGTCACTAAAGAAGAACTAGAAAACAAAGTCAAAGCTAATTCTGAACGCTACCAAGAAAAAGTTCCCTGCCCTGAGCGCTGGGGGGGATATAGAATTAGTTTTGAACGAGTAGAATTCTGGCAAGGAAGACCAAATAGACTTCACGATAGATATCTTTACACGAAAGATAACGATACTTGGAATATTCAAAGATTATCACCTTAAAAATTTTCCAAAAACAAAA
The DNA here is from genome assembly GCA_036336775.1 of Bdellovibrionota bacterium. Classification (GTDB taxonomy): domain Bacteria; phylum Bdellovibrionota; class Bacteriovoracia; order Bacteriovoracales; family Bacteriovoracaceae. The sequence goes on from JAYZFM010000036.1 coordinate 28,353, forward strand.
GCCCAGCTTAAAGCCGGGCCTTTCGCATATTATTATTGACCTTTACTTTCTTCTTCTGCTTCAGGATTTACTTTAAAAAGTTCAACATCAAACTGAAGAGTTGCTCCACCAGGAATTTTAGGAGGCGCACCAGCATCACCATAAGCTAGGTCCGCAGGAATAATTAATCTAATTTTTCCACCTTCTTTAATTAGTTGAAGACCTTCAGTCCATCCTTTGATAACTCTGTTAAGAGGAAAAGTAATTTTGTCTCCTCTATCTACTGAAGAATCAAACACTGTTCCATCAGTAAGAGTTCCATGATAATGAACTTCTACAATATCTTCCGCTTTAGGAGTGGCACCAGTTCCTTCTTTAAGAACATGATAAACTAAACCAGACTCTGTTTTCTTAGCGTCTTTATTTTTTGACATATAATCGTTGATAAATTTTTCACCACCAGACTTTTGATCTTTAGATGCTTTTTCCATTCTTGCCTTAAACATGCTTTGAATTTTAGGCTGATAAGTTGCCATTTCAACTTCTTGTTTATTCCCTTTAGCAGCATCAACTAAACCTTTATATAAAGCAGATAGTTCTTTATCGTTAAGGCTTAAACGCTGTAGGTTTCCACCAAGCATATACCCCATGGCATAAAATGTTTTATCGTCTTCTGACTCAAGTTTTACGTTTTTTGCTCCCCCGCCTTCGTTACATGCAACAAAAACAAAAGTGGACAAAATTAATAATCCCAATACTTTCATGAAAATCCTTTTTGCGTTTCATTTAAAATTTAACACTTAAAACGATAAACTGTTTTTATACACTTTGCCAAGTACTACTAAATGCGAATACTTGACCTCAAAAGTACGAATATTAAAGCGAAAGCCCCTACAACACTTGATATCATTCCCACTGGAAGCTCAGCTCCATAAAAAACAAAATTATAACAAGCAAGATCTATCACCGCGATTAGTAGCCCCCCCAACAACGGTCCATATAATATTTCAGATCGCATGTCAGTTTTGAAAAATTTCAGACTACGAAGCACATGAGGTAACACAAGACCTAAAAGGGAAAATACGCCGAAAAAGCTTACGACAATTCCAGTTAATAGTAAGCTTAGTAATAAATTTATTTTCTGAAACTTCTCAACATCAATCCCAATTCCTTGGGCAACAAAAACACCAAGATTAATGGCGTTAAATTTGGCTGCATTTTTTAAACAATAGATCCAAATCATTACGCAAGGAACAACTAAAATGATTAAATTTGATAATTGAGCATGCTTAAAGTGACCAAACCAAAGCCCAGTTGGAAATTCATAATTTAGTGCAATGAACATGAACTGAATAACTGAAAAAATAGCTCCAACCATCAGATTAAATGCCAATCCCAAAAGAATAATTTGTTTCATATTAAGGTATTGCCATAAATCTCTAGGCCTAAGACTTAGAAAAATAGCCGCAAGAAGTGTGAAAAAAATACTGAAGACGATTAAGCTTAAAAACTCAGAGCTTAAAGAAGAAATTTTCGCCACAATTAACCCTTGAGCAACGAGAAGGCTCACCACAGAAAGCCCATCCATCCCCAGAGTTGAAGGACTTGCGAGTGAATTATTAGTGGTAAGCTGACTCAGACTTCCACTAAGAGTTATTCCATACCCAACAAAAAAGGCACAAAGAACGCGGATGATATCAACCTCAAACATAAAGCCTCGATTTGATAGTATGATCTTCATTTACCAACTGATAAGTCTTCTGACATAGCTTACGAACGATTTCAGACTGATGCTCAATAACCAAACAAGACTTCCCTTTCAATTTTAGACCTTCCAATACACATGCGAAGTTTTTTGTGTTTTGATCATCTAAGTTTTGAACAGGCTCATCAAAAAAGAAAATATCCCCTCCTAAGTAAAGAGAGAATAAAATTTTTACCATTTGATTTTGTCCACCACTTAACTTCTTTAAAGGTGTTAAATCATAACCTTCAACATAAGGATAGAACTCGTCAAAAAGAGGACTCTCTTCTGAGCGATAGCTTTTCAATTGCTCTCGCATTTGAACAAAGTTTATTTCATTCAGAGGCATCAATTTTGGCTGATCTATAAAGCGACAAACTTTATTTGGAAAAATGTCCTTTTGTTTCAATTTCAATAATTGAAGCAAACTTGACTTGCCCACTCCATTCTCTCCAAAGAGTAAAACAGACATCCCTGTATCCAGTTTTATATCAATTTCCAAACTGGCATTTTGAATAAAGTTGTCTTGATTAAGCTTGATATGCATAACTAAAATTCTAAGTTAATTGAGTGCTTATGGCCATTATTGAATATTGTTGAAAACAGCGCTTGCTCTGCTAAAATATTTTAGAGGTGAAATTATGAAATCAAACGAAGTTATTCAGAAGCTTGAAATCGAATTAGCAAATTTAAATTCTTCCACCCACGGACGAAGAACATTTCTAGCGGCTCTTCCGTTTTTGCTCGCGTCTTGCGCCACCTCAAAAAAACACCGATACCGCGAAGGTAGTAATAAAGGTCAGAAAACATCCATCACAGTAAAAGATGAAAAAAAGATGGCAAAAGAATACCTACCTACGATGTTAAAAGACTACCCTCCCTATCAAGATAAATATCTTCAAGGTTATATTAACCATGTAGGGCAGAATATTGTTCAAACCAACAAGTTACACCAAAAACCTTATCAATATCGCTTCAGACTAGTTGAGTCTCAGACAATAAATGCCTTTGCTCTTCCTGCGGGGGAAATATTTGTGACGGGTCCACTACTATTAATGGCGGAATCCGAAGCAGAACTTGCAGGTGTTATAGGTCATGAAATTGGACATGTTAAAGCCCGCCACTCTGCTGAGCGCATTGATGCCGCTAAAAAAGAAGAAGGTAAATCAGCACTATACGGTTTGGGAGGTGCTCTTTTGGGTGGTATCGCAGGATATGGTTTAGGCAAAGCTGTTTGTGGAAAAAAAGATAAAGAGTGTGTTGAGCGAATTGCTAAATACGGTGCTGGAGCAGGCGCAATTGGTGGTCTTCTTATACAAAAATATGCTTTTATGGCAAACAGTCGAGAAGACGAATTAGAGGCGGATAGAATTGGTTTCAGAACAAGTGTCCAAGCGGGCTATCATAAAGACTATGTGGGACGTTTCTATAATAAATTGTATCTTATGGAGAAACAGGCCAAGAAATCTCAAAGCAAAGTGATTGCTTCTCTCTCGGATGCAATGAGTACTCACCCCCCGGGCAAAGATCGAGTGGCACAAATGAAGGTCATGGCAAAAAAGCAAAAGCTTTTCGGCCCATCGAAAATTACTACGGACCATTTTGCGAAAGCTCAAACTACTTTGAAGAAAATAATGAAAGTTTAAATAGCTCACCCAAGAAATAGGCTTGCCTTATACCAGGAGTTAGAACACCTCGGTAGCTGATATCGAAATAATTTGGTTTCACTTCTTTAACTTTGAATTCTTCAGTTTTGGCTTCATTTAATCCAATATTAACAAATCCTTTTTGTCGCTTGAATTCTCGCATTGACCAGTTTACATAAGCAAGCTCTGACGGATAAGTGCTAAAGCCTGAAAATTTCCTCAAAAAGATAACTGGACCATCATTAGCGATTATAGTTTCCGGTAATTTTCCTGAAAGAGAACCTAGAAAGAAATTCGCTTTTATTTCAATATTCTTCGTTAATAATTTCTCTTTTAAGCTTTTAAACTTTTTACTGGTATCACTTAACTTACTTCGACAGCCTTTCAAAAACCCTAACGCCTTAACCTCAAGCAAGTTTATCACTTCAAATGGATCTTGATCCCTAGAGTCTATTTCTAAAAAATTCATGTGATTAGATTTTTCTAGCAAGTATTTAAACTCACGGCTCTTATCAAATACAATTAATGCGTCTTTGTATTTATGAAAAACCTGCGGTGATAAAAAAAGCCCTCCGGCCAAAACTTCACCTTTGAATTCCTTTTTTAATGGATGAAACTTGGAAATAGCTTTAAGATTTTCATCTCTGACTAAATCTAGCTCTTCTAAAAAATGTGTCATCGGTCCCGAAAGTGAGACAATAGATTTTTCAATATGACATTTACCAAAAGCTATATTTATCGAAGCCGACAAAAACAAAAGTATTAAAAGAGAAATTTTAATAGCCATTTGCATCCATTGCAAGATTTGCCAACTCATCAACTCTTTCATTTTGAGGATGTCCCGCATGTCCTTTTACCCAGTGAAACTCTAAATCCATTTTCAAATTAAGCTGATCCAGCTCTTTCCAGAAGTCTAAATTTTCAGGCTCTTTTTTATCTGCCTTTTTCCAGCCTCTTTTCTTCCAACCTGCAACCCAAGACTTAATTCCATCAACCACATATTTAGAATCAGTGTAGACGAAAATTTTTGTGCCCACGCCATACTCTGTAGCAGCAAACTTAAGTCCTTGAATGACTCCAGACAATTCCATTTTATTATTTGTCGTAAAAGCAGCTACTTCCGAGAATTCAGCTAAGACCTCTCCCTTAGCGTTCTGTAACATATACGCATAGGCTCCTGGGCCAGGGTTCCCTCTACAACCACCATCACTGAATAAGGCCAACGCATTTACGCTGCCTGCTAGCTCTTTTGGTGGTAAGAAATCTTTCGCAGTATTTTGCTCAGCCTTAGGCTCTTCACATACTTTCAACTCTCTTTCTAAAACTGCAAGAGCATCTTGAGCTGCGTCAGAAGTGAGATATTTACCAAGATCTTTGATTTTTGTCTTTAATGTGGCTTTTTTCATGAACTAAACTTAGCGCAGTTTCAAATACTTGTGAATTATAAATCAAAAAAAACGCACAGCAATAAGGGTCTTTAAAATTAGACTTTTCAAAATTCTCAATTTTTTATAAAGTGCCGTTTAATCAAACTGTTGAAATCAGAGGATCAATTGGAATTAAATTATTCAATCAAGGTGTATAAGCAGTACTTTAACTTTGCATCATCACATTTTTTAATTTTTGACGATGGCACGAGAGAGCCACTTCATGGACATAACTATCGAGTCATGATCAAAGGTGAAGTAAGTGAGCTCAAAGCAGACATGGTTTTTGACTTCTTAGATATCAAGCCAATCGTGCGTGAAGTTTGCGACAGCCTTGACCATAAAGTCATGCTTCCGAAATTAAATCCACAAATTAAAATATTTGAAGAGGATAAAAACTTTGTTGTTATCGCTCCTTGTGAATCAAAGTTTAGTTTTCCTAAACAAGATGTCCTCCTTCTTCCAATCCTAAATACCAGTGCAGAAAGACTCGCAATTTATCTATGCGATGAAATAAGAAGAATTACCTTGGAGAGATTTAATTTTAAATTCCATAATCTTGAAGTTGAAGTAGAGGAAACTCCAGGTCAATCTGCTATATATGCTCACAAGGAGGAGCTGTGATTTTTACAGAACTTCCCTCAGGAAAAAGTTTTGAGGGTAATGAGATTGAAGCTCATAAATCAGATGTTCAAGCTGATAAGTATGTCTACTTAATGGCCGGAACACATGGTGATGAAGTAGAGGGTGTTTACGTCCTTAAAAAATTATTTGAATGGTTAAAAGAAGACCACACATTAAAAGATATCCCACTTGTGGTTATTCCTATACTTAACCCAGATGGGTATCGTTCACAGTCGCGAGTTAATAGTCAGGGCGTTGACCTCAACAGAAACTACCCTACGGATGACTGGAGTGGCGAATACACTCAAGACAAATATAATCCAGGTGCAGGTCCGCTAAGTGAACCTGAAAACGTTTTCCTGGACAAGCTATTTAAAAAATACCATCCAGGAGTGATCCTTTCTTTTCACTCATGGAAACCAATTTTAAACTATAATGGAGATGCAAAAGATATCGCTGACTATCTTGCTAGTTATAATCAATATCCCGTTGCAGGAGATATTGGCTACCCAACTCCAGGAAGCCTAGGCACCTATGCTCCGGCCAAATATTCAGCGCCAGTTTTGACATTTGAATGCCCAACACTAAAAGAGGATTTAACTCTTCAAAGTATCTGGGAAGCCAATGAGAAGGGCCTAAAAAGTCTCCTCCAATCAGAACTTATTTCAAAGAAGTTAAGCTAATGAAAAGGCTGTTGATTATTTTGATACAGCCTCTTCTCTACCTTTGGTTTATTGCGCTTATTCTATGTTTTGCCTTACCTGTAGTCATATTTGCTCTACCCTTTAACGCCAATACTCGTTTTAAAATTACGGCCCCAATGTGGGTGAAGTTCTTTAGGATTCAGCTTAAAACAGTTTTTTTTACTAATCTTTTGATTGATGACAGACGTGATGACCTTAGTAAAAAAAGGACATCCCCAGAGGGCCTGTATATAGCTAATCATCAAAGTTTTGGTGATATTCCGGTGTTATTTTCGAGGGTGCTCATGGCCCCAATCATGAAAAAACAAGTTCTTTATATTCCTGTATTAGGCCTACTTGCATACGCCTCAGGTGCGATCGTTGTAGATAGAGAGGATAAAGATTCTCGTAAAAAAGTTTTTGAGGTTTCGAAAAAGGAACTCACGAGCAATAGGCGTCAGCTTCAATACTATCCAGAAGGAACGAGAAGAAAAGATGGAGGCTTTGGGCCTAAATCTTTTGAAGAAATAAAATATGCACTCATTCAAGTGGCCTTTGAATACAATGTTCCAGTTTACCCGATAAGTATTTACGGAACTCCGGAAGTTGTTAATGGCGGTCTCATTTGCCCAGGACAGAAAACGGGGATTATACTTCACGAACCTCTTCACCCTCATGAATTCGCAGAAGCTGAAGTTTTTGCAAAAGCAGCCTGGCAGAAAGTCATTGATGGCTTTTTTGAATTAGACAGGAAAATTAACCTTCGTAATTAACAATCCTTCCTCTATTGCGGCAAGACCTAAAATTCGATTAGATTCAAGTCCTCGAACCCAGTAAGCAGCCTTCAAAGTCCCCTGCTCAATACGCTCAATTTGATCTTCACGTAGCTTCACACCATTAGCGAAAAGCTTTGAGCGCTTTTCATTCAAAAATATATTCCCAAATGGCAAGACATGATCTATTTCCATTCTCTCAGCCTCTGGGCTTGGTTCAAAGTTGACAGCATTATGGAGGTTACTTCCCCCTACTTCCTCACGAGTTAAACCATCTAACATTCCAATTGTTCCTAACTCAATGGCACAGTCACGAAATAGAGTTCTAATATATGTTCCAGAAGAAACCTTGTAGCGGATCCAAAGCTCAGGAAATTCGTACTTAACGACTTCAAGTTCATAGACTTCACGTCTAACTTGTTCTTTTTTAATTTCGACACCCTCTCTAGCCCACTGATGTAGTGGTTTGCCCTGAAATTTGGCCGCAGAAAATTTGTGTGGAGATTGCCAATACTCTCCAATATATTTCGACGCAAGCTTCTTTTGAATAAACTCAATCTCAAACTGGCTCATTACTGTTTTTAAATATTCGCTTTCGTCTTTTTGAATTATCTCACCGTCTGGATCACCGGTATCAGTTTCTACACCCAAGCGTCCTTTAGCCAGATAGGTTTTTGGTAGGCAGTCATGAATATAATCATTGAGCCTTTGCGCCCCACCAACACCAATCATGAGCACGCCATCAGCAAAAGGATCTAATGTCCCAAAGTGACCTACTTTCCCAAACTTCTTAAGAAGAGGCTTCCATTTACGAATAACATCGTAAGAGGTAATTCCCGCAGGTTTATTAATATTGATTATAAATGGTCTAGGATTCTGATTCTGAGTCACTGGCCAAAATCTCCTCAATTTTTCTTTCGTCTTCAAATTGAGAATCATAGAAAAATTGTAACTCAGGAGTATGACGAACGTTTAACTCTTTCGCCAATATTGAACGAAGGGCCGGAGCAACTCCTTCCATCGCTTTTTTAATATCACCTCTTTTATTGGCATCAAAGGTATCCCAATAAACTTTAGCCTGTGAGTAGTCGGCAGTCAGTTCCACTCTAGTGATACTGGCCATGACTAATCTAGGATCAGCAATGTCACGACGAAGTGACATATTTAGCTGATCCTTGATTTTATCTTCGAAAATGGTTTTATTAAAATTCTTCTTTCTTGCCATTATAGTGTTCTACTAGGTTCTTCCAGCTTACGTTGTTTTTCTTCTAAGATATAAGCTTCGATTAAGTCAGAATTCTTAATATCGTTATAACCTTCAAGCGCCATACCACATTCGTATCCACTAGAAACTTCTTTCACTTCATCTTTAAAACGTTTAAGAGTTGAAAGTTTACCATCAAACATGATTTTTCCATCACGTAGTAGACGGATATTACATCCACGCTCAATTTTACCGTCAATAACACCACAACCAGCGATCGTTCCAACTTTTGGAATACTGAAAGTTTCTTTAACCTCTGCACGTCCGATGTATTTCTCAACTGACTCAGGAGTTAACATACCTTCTAGCGCTTTCGTTACGTCATCGATTAGTTCGTAGATAATACTATAAGTTCTAATCTCTATACCTTTCTCTTCAGCTAACTTTCTAGCAGAAGTAACAGGTCTCATGTTAAACCCAACAATATACCCGTTAGCGTTCGAGGCCATGATGACATCATTATCAGTGATAGCTCCAACACCACCAGAGATAACATCAACACCAACTTCATCATTTCCTAAAGGAAGTAAGGCTTCTTTGATCGCCTCAAAAGAGCCTTGAACATCTGCCCTAATAACAAGATTAAGGATTTTCTTCTCACCAGTTTGGACATCGGCATTCGCAAAGAAATCTTCTAAGCTTGCAACCTTAGGTGCCTGAACATTCTGAAGAGCTTTTCTTTCAGAAATTCTATTTTCTACGATTTTCTTGGCTTCTCTTTCATTTTTAACAACATTAAGGATATCACCTGGGTTTGGTGGGTCGTTTAACCCTAGTATTTGAACAGGAATCGAAGGTCCTGCTGATTTAACATCTTTACCAGCTGTAGACATTAGTGACCTAGCTCGTCCAAAATGCTCACCACAAACAACGGCGTCGCCTTTATTCAAAGTACCTTTTTGAACTAGAACAGTTGCGACTGGACCTCTACCAACTTCAATTTTCGATTCAATGATTACACCTTCAGCTTTTCCTTTTGAAGATTCACGTAAATCCATAATTTCGGCTTGTAGTTTAACAGTCTCAAGTAAGTCATCAATACCATCACCATTCAGTGCAGAGACCTCAACATAAAGAGTTGTCCCCCCCCATTCCTCAGGAATAAGTTCGAATTCTGTAAGCTCTTGCTTAATTCTATCTGGGTTTGCCCCTTCTTTATCCATTTTGTTGATGGCCACAATTATTGGACAATCAGCATTTTTAGCATACTTAATTGACTCTTTTGTTTGAGGCATAACACCATCATCTGCAGCAACAACAAGGATAACAATATCAGTAACATTAGCACCACGTTGTCTCATTGAACCGAAAGCAGCGTGACCTGGAGTATCTAAGAATGTTAATGTTGCATCTTCAACTTGTACCGAATAAGCACCAATATGTTGAGTGATACCACCGGCTTCACCATCAGTAACTTTTGTTTTTCTGATATGATCTAAAAGTGTCGTCTTACCATGATCAACGTGCCCCATAACGGTAATGATAGGGTTTCTTAACGGTAGACTTGATTTATCTTTTTTAGCCTTTTCATCTTGAAGAAACTCTTCTTCATTGAATGCTTTATTCTCAACTCTATAATCATATAGAGCAGCAATTTCTTCTGCTAATTGAACACCGATATAGTCTTCTTTCTTAACTAGAATTCCTAGATCAAGACATTGATTTTGAAAGCTTTCAAATTTCTGACTTAATTTCTGAGCAAGATCTGAAGCTGTGACCACGTCGTAAATATTTACAACTCTTTTTGAATCCTTAACCTCAGTAATTTCTGTTTTCTTAGTAGAACCTGAGTAGATTTTCTTTCTCTTCATCGGAGTATAGATAGAGCGGCCAACCAATGTTGAAGCTAATTTCATTTCTTCATCAGCTCTAACTTGAGTCATATCTTTTGTTTTAGCAGCGCCTTTTTTAGAAACGATTGCAGCTAAATCCCCCATTCGTTTCTTGTTTGCATCTTTATCTGAATCAGAAGCATCAGCATTTGGCGAAGAGTAAGTCCTTTGAGCCTTATCCTTCTTATCCTCATCCTTATCTTCACGCTGAGGAGGAGTATCTGGAACCGAGATAGGAGTGAAAGAGTGCATTTTTTCACGGTAAACTTCTTGCTTCTCTTCAGCTTGTTTTTCTTTCTCTGCTTCTTTATCAGCTTTTCTTTTGACTACAACTTTAGTCTTAGGCTTAGCTTCTTCAACGATTTGTAGCCCTTTAAGCTCTTTCGTTTCAGGCTCAACCGTTTCAGCTACAACCTCTTCAGGCTTGGCCACAACTTGCTCAGGAGCAGCTGTTTCTTCAACCTTAGGCTTTTCAACCTCACCTTCGTCTTCAGCGGCTGATTTTTTCTTCACAACCTTCTTTACGACTTTCTTTTTAACAACTTTTTTCGCTGTCTTCTTTTTGGTGACTTTCTTTTTCGTAGCTGGTTTATCACCGCCACCGGAATTTGGAGCAAACGCCTCTTTTGCCTTCACTACCTCTTCATCACTCAATTTCACCATGTGGTTACGAACATTAAGTCCCATACCCTTCAACTTCTCTACCAGATCTATGGCTCCAATATCGAGTTCTTTCGCTAATTCAAAAACTTTCATAGGCTAGTCTTACTCCAAATATTCCTATTAATCTTATTTTAATTTAAATGCTGCTAATTCTTCTCTCAATCTTCTTTCTGCATCAGAGAATTTTTCTCCATCATCTTCAGAAGCTTCAGAGTGTGAATCGTCAGCAATCATACCTTGTCTAGTTGAAGGTACTGCAGAAGCAGAGATGATTTCATCTTCTTCTTCTGGCTCATTTTGAATTTCAGGATTCTCAATAGCAGATGAAGCTGCATCAATCATAACCTGAGCTGCATCGTTATCGATTTCCATAATTTTCGCTATATCAGAAGCGTCACTTGCGCTTAAATCAACAATCGACATAACACCGGATTGTACAAGCACTTGAGCAGTCGCTTCATTAAGCTCACTAAGCTGAACAAGGTTTTCAACAGCAAGTTTAACTTTTTCTTGCAGCTTAGATTTAGAGATAATATTTACTTTCCAACCTGTTAACATCGCTGCAAGACGAACGTTTTGTCCTCTTCTACCAATTGCTAGTGAAAGTTGGTCCTCTTCAACAATTACATCTAAGATATGATCGTCTGAGTTTCTATTAATTGAAGTGATCTCACTTGGTGCTAAAGCATTTCTTACAAAAACTTCAACATCTTCATGCCACTTAACAATATCAATTTTTTCACCTTGGAGTTCATTAACAATATTTTGAACTCTTGAACCTTTCATACCAACACAAGCTCCAACTGGATCGATGTCTCTATCAACTGTGTAAACAGCGATCTTAGCTCTGTGTCCTGGCTCTCTTGCTGCCGCTTTTATCTCAATTGTTCCATCTTGAATCTCAGGAACTTCCGTTTCAAAAAGTTTCACAAGAAACATTGGAGATGTTCTACTTAAACGAATTTCCGGTCCTCTGTTAGTCATTACAACTTCAGAAAGATAAGCTTGAACTCTATCTCCAGGCTTAAAAGTTTCTCCGTAAATAATTTCTCTTCTCGTTAGAATCGCGTCTGCTTTTCCTAAGTCAACAACGACATTTCCTCTTTCGTAGCGACGAACAAGTCCAGTAACCATATCACCTTCACGGTGTTTAAAGTCAGAGAATAAAATTTCTCTTTCAGCGTCTCTTACTTTTTGAAAAATAATTTGTTTTGCAGTTTGAATATCTACTCTTGAGAATCTTGGGTCTTCAATTTTAATCCCCAATTGATCACCAACAGCACATTCTTCGTCTAGTTCTCTAGCTTGGTTAAAGTCAATTTCAACAATTGGATCCTTAACTCCATCAACGACATTCTTATATTGAAATATTTCAATTTCACCATCATCTTCATTGTATTTGGCTTCATATTCCCCCTGGATTCCAAACTTTTTTCTAGCAGTTACTAAAAAAGCTTGCTCAATAGCTCCAATAACAACATCGCGCTTAATTCCACGATCCTTGCCAAGTAGTTCAATAACTTTTCCAATCTCTGAAAAATTCACAATTTACTCCTTATATTGATCCACCTCAGGATCTAAATTTGCTTTTTTAATTATCACAAAAGGAATAGTGATTTGTTCACCGTCCACATCTACATTTACAGCTTCTTCGTTAACTTCAACAACCTTGGCCCTAAGCTTTAAGCTAGTTAAAACCCCTAACTCTTTAAGTTGATCTCTCAAACTTCCTTCTAGCTTGTGTGGGTCAATCTTGAGCAAAACAAACTCGCCAGCAGCGAGCTCAAAGTGCTTGATACTTTTAATATCGCGATAAACACCTGGAGAAGAAACCTCTAGAACGAAGTCATCAGGGATCCACTCTTCTGTTTCACAGTATGGAGTAAACCCTCTATCAACTTTAACACAGTCTTCAATTACTGCAGTTTTAGTAGCTGAATCCATGATAAAAACTCTTAAAGTTGAAGAACCACTGATATATTCCATATCATATAGCTCGTAACCACATTCTTCGACAATCTTTTTCGACAATTCAAAGAATTGTAACTCTTTACCTGACAGTGACTTATTTATATCCAAAAAAGGACCCCAATAAAAAAAAAGGGTCGGAAAAATCCCACCCTAACCGTAACAACTTAATAACAGGGCTAATTTTTATCAACTAAATGATTGATTGACAAGTTTAATCACAACTAAGAAGCATCGCATAAGCATTTTGTCCGTTGGAGTAATATTTCTTTCTTTCAACCAAAATTTCGAATCCAAGGCAACGATAGAATTCAACTGCTGCAAAGTTGTTGGTGGCCACTTCCAAGTAGATACTTTTAAAGTCTTCTTGAGCGGAAGAGTTGTTAAAAATCTCTTTTGCCAAACCACTTCTTCGCTCTCCTGGCCTCACCAGAATTTTCAGTAAATGTCCTTGTTCCTGCCTTGCATCATACAAGACAAAACCAATAATTTCTTCATTGGAAAGCCGGATATAAAGCGAATAGTCAGATTCAATATTAAGGTTGCGCCAATCTTTGTCATCCCACGGGAAAGGAAAGTACGTTTGATCTAAGCGAATTAATTCAGCTAAATAAGCTTGAAAATTATCTGGAGTGATTTTGACTACCAATAGGCCTCTTCGTCGATTTGCTGATCGATTGAGTTTATTAGGTTTCTTGCGCCAGAAACTGCTTTATCAATATCTCCAGCACTTGTTTTTCCTTGGCTCTCGGAAGGCAAAAATCTTGAACGCACAAAAACTTCCAATTGAACTACCTTTTGAAACTTACTTTCAAATTCTTTCCCCTCAAAAACTGATAAGTCGCACTTGTTTTGAGTCGCAGAAAGTTTAAAATATTTTTTTAGAACTTCTTGAACGACGACTTCGTGTGATTGTGAATAAGTCATCAACTTATAATAAGGCAGAAGGTCTTCAAATTTTTTAATTTGGTCTTTATCAAATTCCGCATTGAATTTGATATTTTCTATGTCTAGTTTTTTGAAATCTGACCAAAAAATACGATGAGTAAGCGAGTCAGGATACATGCACTTTAGAGCAGCTAACCTCAACTTGGTCTTTTTTAAATCACTTAAACTGTAAACTTGATTTGCAACTTTAAAGATAAAACGATCTGTGAGTTTGGTTTCGGCCATCCCCACAGATATTGAAAAACTAAATATAAAAATATTAAACAGGAGCGTTGATATCAACGTTTCCAATGAAACGCTTTTGAACTGCATCATCTTCCTTGTGAAATCTAGCATTAACTCGAGGATTAAAAGTATATCCATCTTTCCCTCGAAGGATGTACTTTCTATTATTTCCTTTTGGCTCAATCAACTTTCTCAATCTTGAAATAGAAGTATAGATCAATTTGTCGTGGATTAAAGGGTTATACTCATCTTTCCAAATCGACTTAGCCAAATCTTCTTTATTATAAGAACTTCCAGGATTTCTAGCTAAAAGAAATAAAATTTCTAACAATACAAACCTATGTTTGAAGTCTATAGACCCAATCGATTTCTCATGAATCATTCTGTTATGACGATCAAGATAGAGATCCACGCTTGAGTCATTAACATCTTCAACTTGATTTTTTATCAATGTGTTAAGTCTTTGATACTGAGAATTGATTGAATGAGATGCAATCCCAAACAACATAAGAGCTTGGTTATACTCACCTGATCGCTTAGCTACAATTCCTTTCCCCAAAAGAATATATCCAAACAAGTTCCAACAATTCTTTTCCTGCAAGAGATTCATCGCTAGATCATAATTCTCGTTGGCGAGTTTATATTCACTTAGTTCACGGAAAATATTCCCGTAAAGCTGATGCATCGAGCCCTTCAGGTATCCTTTCTTCAAAATTGTTAAAAGTTCTTTTAATTGATTAAGGTATTGGAGCGCTTCATTATGCTTCTCTAAATTAAAAGAGGCATTGGCCATGGCATATAAACCTTTCGCTATTAGCTCTGGCTCATTTTCAGTTTGCGCTTTTTGATAAGAAAGTGAAAAGTTCTCGAGAGCCTTATCAAACTCTCCTTTATAAGTAGCAACCATTCCCACGTTGTAGAAATAATGTGAACTCAGGCTTCCCATAGATTCCTGAAACTTCTCTACTAATTGCTCGGCCTTTTCAATAAATTCTTGAGCAGACGCTTCTTCTTGTTTTTCAGAATAAATTCTAATTAGGAATCCGTAACATTTGAACATTGCAAAAGCGTCTCTAGGGAAAATTGTCTTCTCCAACGCTTTTAAAAAGAATTCCTCCGCTGAGTTGAGGTCAGCTTTGTCATAATAAATCTTAGCGAGGCGATAAAATCCTTCACCAATAACCTTATCCTCATCAGCATCAGCACCCATCATCACATCATTACGAATAGACTCAGCCTGTGCCATGTAATATTCATGAGGTTTAAGATTACTTTCTTGATTGTCTAAATTAGATGTATCCATATTTATCAGTTCCCCAATGGCTCCCCAACTTGCAGCTAAAACTTACATTAAAGTCATAAGCTTGTAAAATGCGTAAACAATTGAATATTGGGTAATACTCAATTTTTATTATTTTCCTTCTTACAACTCGCTACTAGAATTTAGAGACTTATCTAAATTCATCTTAAGCCATCCCATAGAGGTATACCTGTGAATCACTTGCCGACAATTAGATTTGTAAAACTTACAAGTCTAAATCCAATCTAAGTCATTGTTAAATGGTAAAGATACTGCTAAATTAGCGCTACATTTTACCCGTATATTTAGAGGAAGTTTATGGCTGAATACGATTTAGAGACTCTTAGGCATTCAACTGCCCACGTGATGGCACAAGCAATTCAAGAACTGTATCCGACAGAAACAGTAAAACTCGGAATTGGCCCAACCATCGAGAATGGTTTTTATTACGATATAGATATGCAATCTCGCATCCAAGATGATGAACTCAAAAGCATTGAAAAGAAAATGAAAGAGATCATTAAACGTGGAGATGAAATTACTCGTTATGAGGTTTCTAGAGAAGACGCACTTAAAGTTTTTGCGGAAAGAGGCCAAGAATACAAATTGGAATTAATTAATGACCTCCCAGATTCAGAAGTCATTTCTTACTATACACAAGGTGAGCATTTTATCGATCTTTGTCGTGGTCCTCACGTAGAGACAACTCGTCAGCTTCCCATGAATTTTAAACTTCTACACACGGCAGGTGCTTATTGGAGAGGAGACGAAAAACGTCCCATGCTTCAAAGAATATATGCTGCATGTTTTGAAAGCAAAAAAGAGCTTAAGGCTCACCTTACCTTTCTTGAAGAAGCGAAAAAGCGTGACCATAGAAAGTTAGGTAAAGAACTAGGATTATTTCAATTTGATCCAGTAGCACCAGGCTCACCTTTTTTCGAGCCTAAGGGCGCCATCATTTATAATGAGCTTGTGGACTTCATGAGAAGAATCTACCGAATCTATGACTACAGCGAAGTCATCACTCCACAAGTTTTAGATGTTCAACTTTGGAAAACTTCTGGTCACTATGACAACTATGCTGATGATATGTTCTTTACTCAAGATGATCATAGAGAAATGGCCGTCAAGCCAATGAACTGTCCATGTCATATGTTGATGTTCAAGAATAGACAATACTCATATAGAGACCTTCCACTACGTTATGCTGATTTTGGAAGACTTCACAGAAACGAAAGAAGTGGGACTCTTGCTGGATTAACAAGAGTAAGAACCTTCTGCCAAGATGATGCCCATATTTTCTTAGAGTCAAAAGATATCCAAGCTGAAATAGCAAGTCTTCTTGATATGTTTAATAAGTGTTACGAGCATTTTGGATTCCAAAAAATCAAAATTGGACTATCAACAAGGCCTGAGAAAAAAGTTGGAGCCGATGAAGTTTGGGATCAAGCTGAAACTGCGCTTAAAGCGGCATTAGATGCTTCAGGGCATGAGTATGTTATCAATGAAGGTGACGGTGCTTTTTACGGTCCTAAAATTGATGTTCAAATGGCAGATGCTCTAGGAAGATATTTTCAATTAGGTACAGTTCAATTGGACTTTAACCTTCCAGAGAGATTTGATCTTAAGTTCAAAAATAAAGAAGGCCATGATGAAAGACCTGTTGTTATTCACAGAGCGCTTCTAGGTTCTCTTGAGAGATTCATTGGTGTGTTTATTGAACATTGTGCGGGAATTTTCCCATTTTGGTTAGCTCCAGAACAAATTGTCATTGTTCCGGTTAATAACGAAAACCATGGGGAAGCTGCCACTGCTCTTGATAAAGAACTAAAAGCTCGTGGAATTAGATCAAGAGTTGACCTAAGTAATGAGACTCTAGGAAAGAAAACGCGTACGATTCAAAAGTCAAAATGCCCTTACATGATTGTTATGGGTGACAATGAAATCGAAACGGGCTCCGTAGCTTTAAGAGCACATGGATCGAGAGATACGAATACAATGTCTAAAGCCGAGTTTTTTGCGCATTTAGACAGTTTGATGGCAGAAAAAATGCCAGCAGCACTTAGAGACTAAAATGAAAAAAAATATTGTCGTATTAGTAGGTGGTGGTGGAACTGAACATGAGATCTCTCTCTTATCTGCAGACTATATTGAGTCACAGATTGATCGTGAATCTTTTAATGTACACCGTGTACTGATAGACAAAAAACAAAAGTGGACTTACCAAGGCTTACCTATCAATTTTACCTTTGATGGTGAGCTGACAATGGGAAATGAGAAGTTCAAAGTCGATGCCGCTATTCCTTGTATTCATGGTCCTCCAGGAGAGACCGGAGAGGTGCAAGCTTTTCTTGAACTTTTGAAAATACCATTTCTTGGATGTCGCTCAGAAGCGAGCATCTTGAGTTTTAATAAACTTGCGACCAAACTATTATTAGAAAATGCAGGTATTAAAACGGCCCCGTTTGTTCAGCTTCAAAAAGAGGATGGCCTTAGTAAACTAGAGGCATTTTTTAGTGAACACCAGGATATTTATCTCAAAGCGACGAACCAGGGAAGTTCAGTAGGTTGTTACCATATCACTGACAAGGGTCAGATCTCAGCCAATTTGGAAGAGGCTTTCACCTACTCTCCCTATGTTATTGCTGAGAAAACGATTGTTGGTAGAGAACTAGAAGTTGCAGTTTTTGAGTATCAAAATAAATGGACAGCAACGATTCCAGGTGAAATTGACTGCCCATCAGAGTTTTATAGTTACGAAGAAAAATACTCTGAAAAAAGCGAGACTAAAACTTTGGTCGAAGCTCCAAACGTATCGCCTGAAAATCAAAATAAAATGAAAGAGATGGCGCTCGCTGCAGTAGAAACACTAAAGCTTAGACATTTGGCCAGGATCGATTTCTTTTTAGCAGATGATGGCGAGATCTATATTAACGAGATAAACACTTTTCCAGGCCATAC
Source organism: Bdellovibrionota bacterium (assembly GCA_036336775.1). Lineage (GTDB taxonomy): Bacteria > Bdellovibrionota > Bacteriovoracia > Bacteriovoracales > Bacteriovoracaceae. The sequence continues at coordinate 46,390 of JAYZFM010000036.1, forward strand.
TAAAATCTCCATGTTTCCAATGATGATGGAAAATTCTGGAGTAAAATACTTCGACTATCTAAACAGTACTTTAAATAGTCTCACGTAAATTCAAAAAATGAGTTAAAATGGTCCTTATGGGACCTACTCTTTCAATTCTTGAACATCACCGACTTGGGCTAACACTAAGACCTGTATTTATAGGACAGGTGATCTTATTAGAGACATTCTCTCACCCGGCTTATGGCTACAAAGATGGTGAATTTGTTTTGGCTTTAGAGGAAGATGAGGCGATTACTTCTGACTTTATTTCAAATTACGCCAAAAATTTAGGCAAGAATATCTATATCAATACTGAAGACTTTGAAAGAATGAGTGAGAAAACTCGTGGAGAAATCACTAAACTTTCTAGAGCACTGTCAATTGGTAATGCAAAAAAGAATGCAACAAAACATGCCAATCTTTTATCAATGCAAATGGAGACTTTATATAACAATCCATTTAGCGATGAGATCTTAAACAATCAATTTCAAAGTACAAAAAATTTAAGTGGGCTTTTACTGAATCATCGTGATCTCCATAAAGATTTGTATCACACGATGAGTAAATCCAATTATCATTATACAATCACACAGCCCTTGCTCTCCTCCATTATGCTACTTAGTTTTTTCCAAACAATTGGTGGCTTTAGCGACAAGGAAATTCAAAATCTATTTCTTACTAGTTATTTCAAAGATATTGGTATGTCTCTAATTCCAAGGGAAGTTTTTGAAAAAACGAATTTAACTGAATTTGATATGAATCTATTTGCTGAACATTCTCAAAATTCCATGCAAATTTTGAATAATAGAATCCCTTTGTCTGATTCTTATTTAAATATGATTAAGAATCACCATTTCTTAAACAATAAAATTCAAATGATGATCAATGGACAAACTTCCTCAGGTAGTAACGAATTTATGACAGGAATTGAGTCTTCTATGCTAAGTAGTTTAGATATCCTGGTAGCAATGACTCACGAAAGACCTTACAGATCAGCAACGAGTGTTTTTGTTGCATTGGAACTTTTGAAAAAAGTATTATCCGACGAATACCCACAGGAGTTTAAAGCTCTGGTAATATTTCTTAAAAAGTTTTATTCGCTGTAATTTTTTTCTTCCCAATCTGTGCTAAATATTTAAAAATTTAAGAGCAAAGGAATGCAAAACCATTTAGCTGTTTATTCTAAGGAGGGAATACATGGCACTACCAACAGAAGTTAGTCCACTTACAGGTATTATTGCTGAAGAAGCTGTCGTTATCGATTTTGGAGAACATGAAGGAAAATCAGTTCTTGAAATCAATGACACTTGTCCAGATTTTTATGACTTTCTTGTTAATCAACGAGAAACAGGAAATTTTTCAATCCGTCGAATGAAAAACAAAGAGTATAGACTCTATGTTCATTCTACAACTTTAAATTAAATGAAGATACTGAGTATTGGCATCTTTGGTTTACTGGGAGTTTTTACTCGCTTTCTCTTAGATGCCAAATTCTCAGACAGCTCAACAACTGTTCCCCTAACTACATTGTATATTAATGTTGCTGGTTGCTTTATTGCAGGCATTGTTGCCTTTTTTTTATTAGAGAAAGGACCTCATATTTTAACAACTGGACTACTGGTTGGTTATTGTGGTGGCCTTACAACTTTCTCCGGCTATACACTTCAAAGCCTAGACTTATTTACGCGTGGTTTTCCCTTAAAAGCATTTCTATATATCGTTATTAGTCCTGCTGTAGGCTTGTTAGCTGCCTATCTTTCTTTTCATTCAACTGCTTGGATTTTTTCTCAAAATTAATCCTTACATTTCTTTTGAAATAATATTCATTTAGATTTTTTTTTCTTATAATTTGGTATTAAGGAGTCATTATGAAAAAAGGATTTTTTCTCGCCTGTTTAGCGATTACACCAGCTTTCGCGCAAAACTATGAGATTCATGTATTAAAAGAAGGTGAAACTTTATCTGAAGTTTTATATGCCAAGGGATATATACCTCTGTACGGAGAAAATAATTGGGTACAAAAAACATTAGAGATGAATCATCTTAGTTCAACCCAAGACAAAAAGTTAAAAAAAGATTTTCCAGTAATCCTTCCCCATAGACCTGAAGAAGAGATAGCTAAATCTTCCCCCCAAACAGGTGAAGCGACTAAAGAAGTTATTTACCGAGAAAAGTTGGTTTATCAGTCTCGACCCCGTAAAGGATTATTGGGAGGCTTAATTTCAGAACATCAAGATGTCTTTTTAAATTTTTCACATAGGCAAACTCAGTCTAGCTACGTTGGAACCACAGTATCACAGAGAGAAAAATTCTCCGTTGGTCTTAATGTAAATGGGAATAACCTTAGACGACTAGGCAATATTATTTACGACTGGAATGCGGGGCTAGAGATTAATTCTCAGGGATCAGCGAGCTTTACTTCAAACGACCAAAGAAATGCAACTTTGGATCCAAGCATTGAAGCTTACACTGAACTTGATATTATTTCAGCTAAAATCCCTTTTGAATTTGGACCTCGTTTTATACTTGAAGAAAAATCAAGAATTAGCCAATTGGATGAAGATAATTTTGGAACAAGAAGAGATCGAATTTTTTGGTTAGGTTTTAATGCACACAAAAGTTTTAAAGCTCTAGGTTCTGAGTTAGAGACAGGAATAAATTTAAAAACGAGTTTTCTTCAAACTTCATTAACTGATGAAAAAGATTTTAGTGCATCCGGTATCAATGCGTATGCTCAAATGCAATTAACCAATGACTATTTTGTCGGGTTAAATATTGAGAGTATTCAATATGACCAGATTAACTTGGCTTCAGAACAGAGTTTTGGCTTAAATTTTAAATATCAATTAAAATAGAACAGGATCAATAATGAATAAATTACTACTAATAGCTCTTCTCTCTTTAAGCATAGGTTGTGAAGACAAAGTAAGTGAGCCTTCAACGGAAGTAGTTGATCGCCCTACCGCATGTCCATCTATAGACCCTGAGCTAGAAAGATCAGCTTATGAATTCGACGGAATTCTAGATATCACAAGTATTAAAAGAACTTCTGCAGTTGTTTCTTGGCAAGCTTCTGAAAATTTTAATCAGTATCATATTATCTCCCTTGCAAGCTCAGGCAGAAGTATTATTGCCACTGCTGGCGCTAACGACACAGAGGTCACTTTGTCTGGACTAATTCCTGACACAGAATACTCTCTTATGGTTCGAGCTATGGATAACCGCGGTTTCTTGGAAACTAACACTAAAAAACTGTCGTTCAAAACTCTTCCTTGGCCAAATTTTTCTAACCTTAAATCTTTAAGATTAAATGGTGCTCAATCGATCCTCCTACCAGAAAGTAGCCAATTTAATCTAAGTAGCGATTTTAGTTTTACAGGCTGGTTCAAAAAGGCTGATGAGGCTAAAGACGAAAGAATTTTTACTTTTCATAAAGGAGTTAAGGCTTCAAGTGCTCTTAGTCTTGGACTAAAAAAAGAAAAACTCTACCTAACCTATCGTGAACAAAGTGGACAGATTAGAGATTTCAACTACAACTATGACTACCATGACAATAAATGGCATCAGTTTGCTTTTACCTATGATAAAAGCTTCTTAAAGCTTTATATCGATGGAGTTTTAGTCTTTTCTATCAAAGACAAACTTGAAGGCATCACCGGTAAGTTTAGGGCTCATATCGGTGCGTATGCTGGAACTCAAAAAGCTTTTATTGGTAGTGTTGACGAGTTTTCATTTTTTCAACAAGCATTAAATCTTGCAGAAGTTGAAGAGCTTTATTTGAATGCCAAGGCCTTTGATCTTAGAGACCATTCTCAGGCTGCAAGCCTCCTTAATTGGTACCGTTTTGGAGATGGATCTTTAGATGATGAAAATAGAATTGAAGATGTTATTAGTGGTAAAAATGGTTTTCCGCTTAATATAAATCTAAGTGATTTTTCTAACGATTCGCCTTAAGTGCCTGAAATTAAGTCCACACTAGGTAAATCAAGCACCTTGTCAAAACCGAACGTTCGTGCTAAAATGGTTATATGAGTAAGGGACTTGAAACTAAAGAGACAATTTTAAAATCAGCACTAGAGCTCACAAGTAAATTTGGGCTTGAGAGCTTGTCTATAGGTGGCCTAGCAAAGTCCGTTGGAATGAGTAAAAGCGGACTTTTCAGCCACTTTAAGTCAAAAGAAACACTTCAAGTTCGAGTCATGGACTATGCTGCCGAAAAATTTACAAGAAGAGTCATTAAGCCAGCGATTAAAGACCCAAGAGGAATACCTCGCCTACGCAAGATGATGGACCTTTGGTTAGAGTGGTCTGAGAATTATATGGTTGGAGGATGTCCATTTGTATCGGCCATCGTCGAGTACGATGATAGACCAGGTAAAGTGAGAGATCATGTTCTTCATTTGCAAAGCAAGATGATTGGCTCTTTTGAAAGAGCGATTCAACTATCTGTTGAAGAAGGACATCTTGACGCAGAATCTGACGTTCAATACTTAGGTTATAAGATTTATTCAAATATGATCGGCTACCATATCTATAGCCGTCTACTTGGGAGACAAGAGGCCCGAGATAATTTTAACAAACACTTCGATGAAATAGTTTTCGCTCATAGAGCAAACTTGGAGGATTTATGAGTATCACATTAAGAGTTATTCAAATTATCGATAGATTGAAATTACAAAATTACTTTGTTGAAAAAGATGATCGAATTATGTTCGCACCAATTCGCATCTCTCTTAACGAAAAAACATTGGAAAAAAAGATTGATAAGACTTTCAAATTAAAGGGCCGTCCATATCAGGCGGATGAATTTGAAGTAAGCTGTTTAAAAGACTTAGATTTTTAAGACAGTCTACCCTCGTCCTCTAATTTTTTGAGATGGGAGCGAATGTTTGCCATTGCATAGGGATGAAGATGGCGAGGGATATCAAAGTAAAGAGTTTTTAAAATATAACTCGGATCTGGCTGCTTTAAATACAAATCTAATATCTGCTTCTCTCTCAATTTTCTATGCTCTAACGTTCGCTGTAAAATATTTGTTCCCCCTAAAGCGATGCCATGTGAAGGGATAACACATTGAGGTGAAAGACTGATCACTTTCTTTAAGCTTTCAAAATAGTCTTTCATATTCCCTTCTTCCCCACCAACAACAACAGTACCCACTCCTTGGAATAAATCACCAACGATAAACCAATTGAGCTTTTCGGGAGCTAAACCAATATGACCGATATCATGCCCAGGAATTCTATAGGCTTTTATGCTCTGACCTATCCACTGACCTAGAGTGTCTCCTTCTTCAACCAACACTATCTCGCAATCGAGAAAATAGTCCTCACCTTTTTTTGCGATGATGAGATTCTTAGTCTCAAGACTCATATATAGAGGTAGTTTAAAATGATTGGCCACTTGAGGGGCGAATTGATGGTGATCGCCATGGTGATGTGTGATAATAATCTTATCAAGTTGATGTTTTTCTAAGGTTGCGATCAAACTTCTATATTCTTCAGTATCTTTGGGAGATGGATCCACACAAATTTTTGCACCGTCTCCAATGACAAAGCAATTTGTTCTTTCAGCTGGAGGCAAAGTGTTTGATTTAGGCATCAATTGCAAAAGATTTTTGATTGATTCTACCTGCGCAAGACCTTTGGGACGGTCTATATCAAAATCGACAACCTCATCAAACTTATGAGATTCACTTAAGAGACTATACATCTTTCTCACTGGAGGAACGAGAAGTGCTTCTCCAGCATTATACTTTCGAACAATATCATAAGGGTCAACCCACCCACTCTCTGCCGCTTCATTTGTGTCCACCTTAAAGCGAAACTTAGTTTTAGTTTCAAATAAAATGAAATATGTCTCAAAACGGTATGGGTTAAAATCTGGAGTTGTGGCAATCGCAATTTTTCTCCAGCGAAGGATTGATCCCGATTTAATAGCATCTTTTACATCTATTCCTAGTTCTTCTTGTGCCTCTCTGCAGGCTGCTTCAAATAAAGGATCATCAGCTTCTTCATCTTCTGCGCCAACTTTACCTCCAGGAAAAGCTATATAGCCTGGAAAGTGATGGAGAAAGTTTTGTCGCTTGATAAAGAAGACTTTGCTTTTATTCCTAAAAACTAATGAAACAGCTTTTCTGATTTTTTGAGCCATACTCTATTATAAACAGCGGCTGCGAGTTAATCCAGTGAAATGAGAATAGAATCGATAGCACTCGTTCTGGCCAAAAACCATATTGCTTTTAAATACTTCGTGAAGCTCTGTTACAGCTAATTTTAAAATAGTTTCTGGGTCATTATATTGCCCAAATAGCGGGATTAAGCGATTGAGCCACTCAACTACTATGGATAATTTTTGTTCATCATTGAATGCTTTTAAATAAGTCGCCTGATAAATTGCACGTGCAAATACCGCTCCTATGAGATGAGGATCTTGAAAGTTGGTCATCTCGCTACAATTTGTATAATTCATCGGTTCTTCAGATAAGAAATACTTTATCGCCTCCGAAGTTAAAACCTTAGGGCTTCCATCAAAAAATTCTCCGAATTCAACATCTCGTGATTTTGTCATACAGCCCATGCCAAATAGTTTTCTACCTGCTGGCTCGCCAAAATATGAAAAAATATCAGCAAATCCCTCATTTAATGCAGATACTGCCAAGCTGGTATTAACCTTTCTCACCTCTTCTGCACTGTGAGTTTCACCAAATGTATTTGAGTTATCAATACAAAGAGAAACTTCATTCGACTCATCTTCAAGTGGTGGGAGGTTTGAATTTTTTTGAGAATATTTTAAATAAGTTTCAACAAAAACATGATGTCCGTATTCATGTAAGGCTACCATTGGATACTTCCAAAAAGGCCTTCCCCCTAAAGGTAACACGAGGTTTTCTTCGTCATAATAACCTTGAGGAAGGAATGTGATCTCTCTGGTGCGACTATAGTAAAAAGCATTGTTGATAAGGTATTTATTCCCTTCTTTTAACAGTGGAGCTGTTCGAATTTTTATCGGGCTCAAATCTAGGTTTGTCACAAAAGATTCAAATCTATTCTCGAAATTCTTAATTGGGCTTAGGATACTTAGAGTCGCATCTTGATAAGTATTTTCCTCGTATTTACCTTCGATTTCACACAGCTCAAATTTCTGTGGATCGCGCTCAATTATAGGATCATTGAGAAGTTCCCATTGAGTCGCTCCTAAAAAGTAACCAGAAAATTCAATTTCATTCACAGCTTTAATCGGAGTCGACAACGAAGTCGCCTGAGAGTGAAATCTCCCTCTAGTGAATACATCAATCTCAAATTCACTTGCACTTGAACTGCTAATACACTGTTTCTGAGAGACACTTAAAGCTACTGGGATACCAACACTTTTTTCTCCATATACTTTTGATCGCTTCGTTTTTGATTTCGTGATAGGTCCGCACCCCACGGTCCCCATTAAAGCTAGGAATAAAAAAGTCTGTCTTATCATGAACTTATACTAGCTCTATTAGGAATCAGTTCACAGTAAGCCTGAATTATTTACATAAAAAATCCCCCAATTCAGGGGGATCATTTTCTTTTTAAATAGCTGTTATTACAGGTTTTAGCCGATTAGGCGTAAGGCATTTTGACCTTGGGCATTTGCTTGAGCTAGCACTGAAGTACCTGCTTGATTGAGAATACTGTTTTTTGCGTTCTCAGCAGAAACTTGTGCGTAGTCTACGTCTCGAATTCGAGAGTTTGCAGCATTCAAGTTCTCATTAGTAATTTCTAAGTTATTACTAGTTGAGATTAATCTGTTTTGAATCGCACCAAGTGCAGCTCGCTGACCTGATACTTTTTCAATAGCACTATCGATTGTAGAAAGAGCTGACTGTGCACCCTCTTTATTGCTAACTGAAATTTCCCCAATCCCTAAGCTTTCAAGCTTTGCATTTTGTTGAGTTGTATCGTAGCTGATTCTATCTTGGAAATCGTCGTTATTAACGCCGATTTGAAAATCTAGTTTTTCACCTTCACCGGCCAACAACTTCATTCCGTTGAACTCAGTAACTTGTGCGATTCTTTCAACTTCTTGCTTTAAGTTTTGATATTCCATATCAGTAAAACTTCTCTCAGTATCTCCAACAGTATCTGAAGAAGCTTGGATAGATAGTTCTCTCAATCTAGTTAAGATATTTGATACTTCATCTAAACCACCCTCTGCTGTTTGAACCATTGAAATACCATCGTTCGCATTTCTGTTTGCTTGAGAGTTTGACTTAATTCTCGCCTTCAATTTCTCTGAAATTGCTAGCCCGGCTGCATCGTCAGAAGCTTTGGTAATTCTACTTCCTGATGACATTTTTGCTAATGTACTTTCTTGATTCTGGCCATTTTTTGCAAGCGTTCTTTGAGCTGCAATAGATGGTACATTTGTGTTAATACGGAAACCCATACTACCTCCTTGTTTAACCGTTCTCTCATTCCTTGAACGCTAACTCTTTTCCTGTGAGGTAGCAGAGCTTACTGCTCTATTATGGTTTAGTGACTAAATAATGATCCTTGCTAGATCAATCTTATTTACTTTATCGGGAGTAGATTTTTTTTCTTTATAAATAATTTAAGTTTTTTTTATTTTTTTAAGGATTTTTTGTTGAGAGGCAAAAAAAAACGAAGCCTATAGCTTCGCCCAAATTGACAATAAAGCAGTTTATACAGGACCCAACTGATCAGGCCAGGTCCCGTATAAATTAACTAAGAGAGAAGACGTAATGCATTTTGCCCTTGCGAGTTTGCTTGAGCTAACACAGACGTTCCTGCTTGATTTAAAATATTAAACTTGGCATTTTGAGCGGCTACATCGGCGTAGTCAACATCTCTGATTCGAGAGTTAGCTGCAGATAAGTTCTCGTTAGTAATTTGTAAGTTATTACTAGTTGAGATTAGCCTGTTTTGGATTGCTCCTAGAGAAGCTCTCTGTCCAGACACTCTTTCAATTGCTTGATCGATTGCTTGAAGAGATGATTGTGCTCCCTCTTTATTCCCTACTGAAATATCAGTAATTCCTAGACCATCAAGTCTTGCATTTTGCTTTGCTGAATCATAAGTAATTCTATCTTGAAACTGATCATTATTAACACCAATTTGGAAATCTAACATTCTACCTTCACCAGATAAAAGTTTTGTTCCGTTGAATTCCGTCACCTGAGCAATTCTTTCAATTTCTTGCTTGAGTGCTTGGTATTCCATATCTGTAAATTGTCTTTCAGTATCTCCTACAGTATCTGATGCTGCTTGGATTGAAAGTTCTCTTAATCTCGTCAACATATTTGAGATTTCATCTAGTCCACCTTCGGCAGTTTGAACCATTGAGATACCATCGTTAGCATTTCTATCTGCTTGTGCAGTTGAACGAATTCTTGCTTTTAATTTTTCACTGATTGCTAATCCTGCTGCGTCATCTGCTGCACGAGTAATTCGTGTCCCTGAAGACATTTTGTTTAGGTTGTTCTGGCTCTCTCGGGTGTTTACACCTAGGGATCTTTGTGCTGCGATTGAGGCAACGTTAGTGTTGATTCTGAAACCCATCTTCTTCTCCTTGACCGTAAAGTCGTATCCATCCTGATACGTCTCCCTTCCATTCTTTTTGGAGAGATAAGCTTCCTGCTTGATAAAGTCTTTCTTAGTTTAGTTAATTTACAGCAGTGCTACCTGCTAATAACTTTATCGACGGTCTTTCAAAATAGTTTTGAAAAATTGCAAAATAAATTTTATAGGGTATTTTTTGCCGAAACACTCAGATTTTTTGTAAAAAAAAAGGCCCTGGATTCCCAGGGCCCTCATTATAAAGCATCTGATAATTAAGATTATCCAATCAATCTCAGGGCACCTTGACCTTGAGAGTTTGCTTGCGCAAGAACTGCAGTACCAGCTTGATTAAGGATGTTGTTCTTCGCATTTTCTGCAGAAACTTGTGCGTAATCAACATCTCTGATACGAGAATTCGCAGCAGATAAGTTCTCACTAGTAGTCTGTAAGTTGTTACTAGTTGAGATTAGTCTGTTTTGAATCGCTCCAAGACCAGCTCTTTGTCCTGAAACTTTTTCAATTGCGTTATCAATTGTTTGAAGTGCAGTTTGAGCACCTTCTTTATTACCTACTGAAATATCATTGATTCCTAAACTCTCTATCGATGCGTTTGTATTAGCTACATCATAAGAGATTCTATCTTGGAACTGATCATTGTTAGTCCCAATTTGGAAATCTAGTTTATCCCCTTGTCCAGCTAGTAACTTAGTACCGTTGAACTCTGTAACTTGAGAAATCCTTTCGATTTCTTGCTTTAAGTTTTGATATTCCATATCAGTAAATTGTCTTTCAGTATCACCTACTGTGTCTGAAGCTGATTGGATTGATAGTTCTCTAAGTCTTGTTAGCATGTTAGAGATTTCATCTAGCCCACCCTCTGCGGTTTGAACCATTGAAATACCATCATTCGCGTTTCTGTTAGCTTGTTGTGTTGAACGAATGTTTGCTTCTAACTTCTCACTGATCGCCAATCCAGCAGCATCGTCTGCAGCTTTTGTGATTCTAGAACCAGAAGACATCTTAGATAATGTTCCTTCTTGCATTCTGTTTGTTTGACTTAGTGATCTTTGTGCTGAGATTGAAGGCACGTTCGTGTTAATACGAAAACCCATAAATTTCCTCCCTTGGAAAAAAAATGCATCCTCCCGATACGCCAATGTTCTGAAAAACCGTGAAATTGGTAAGCTTTCTGCTAGATCTGTTAATTTATAAATGCTTCCGTTCAGTGGAAGCACTATACCTTTCGGGAGCGGCAATTAATTCTTAAGGAAAAAGTTGCGGAACTTGCAAAAAAAAATAAAATCAGCCCAAAAAAAACATTTTTTATTGCAAAAAAAAAATAAATCTTATTTTTTTGTTAAGGTTTTTCTAACTAAATGACTCAAACGGAAGGTTCGACTTTGGACTCCAACGGTTTAAAGAGACGCTCACACTGGCTCTAAAATCACTTGAAACACCTTCTGGGTCGAAGACTTCGACCTTAGCATAACTGAGAGGGGTGTCATTCATATCGTGTGATAGATCAAGGTTTACCATTCTAGTCCATGTGCCAGTATTAACAAACGTAGTTCCATCAGCATACTCTCTAAAAATTGGCTCATGGGTATGACCAACAATCAGAACTTTCGAATTTTTATGCTCATTAAAAAACTCTCTCGTTAGAGACTCGTAATCTTGAAATAGAGTAAGCTCAGAAACGATCTCCCCTATAATTTTTCCCCAACCAGACTTCAAACGATAATACCTTAAAAACCTGATCATAAAGTAAAAGTAAGCTGTGGCGATCATAAAACGCAGAATAAAGAAGGTGTCATAGATAAGACCATGTAACATAAATGTTTTGATCGGCCTAACCGCATTCACATGATCACGCTCTACTTTATACTTATTAATAACATGGGTGACGTAGTACGAGCCCCAAGGCGGGATAAAATACTTCTCCCCTTTTGCAGACTCTACAATACACTCACTTTCACTAAAGTGATGAAGTGATTCGTATTCATGCCCATGTTGAATGTAAACTCCCTCTATCGGTTGATAAAGAGTCAGTGAGTTCTCCATACGAATCTTGTTTTGGCACTCTTGCGGAAATACGGCCCTAAAGCGTTCTTTTAAAGAGTCGAATAAAAACTCTGCATCATGGTTTCCAATGATATAGACAAGTGATTTATTCTTGGCCTTCACAAACCTGACTAAAGCTTCCATCACTTCAGGATGAGCTTCAAGAATTATTTCTAATTTTTCTAGGGATGCTTTTTCACTCCAGTATTCATCATCAAAGTAATTTACGTAGGGAACTGCTAATGGATCAAGAAAATCTCCATTAATAACTAACTCTACTTCTTTAGAAAGGTACTCTCCCGATGAATAATAGTTGAGGAAATCTACCAGCTCTTGATCAGAGTGAAAGTCTTCTAGGTGATTGCGCCTTCCTTGAAACTCGTCCCCAGCACTTAAATGAAGATCACTGATAACGAGAATAACTTTTTTACTTTTTTTATTTCTTCTCAGGAACTTCATAGTCCTCCTGAGAAAATCTTAGTTCTACTGCTTCCCCCGGAGGAGCATAAGGAACAAAGTACAGACGATCCACTTTGCGCATATCGACTTGAATGACTTCTTTACTCTCTGGATTGAGAGTTACACGAGTGATCACTTTATTTGTAGTTTTTAATTGTCCAATAATTTTATCTAGTGTTTCGTTCTGTAAAGAGATACTGACTACATCAACAGCTTTTGCAGGAGAGCTAACTCTAGTTGTCTGATCACCTATCCTCACGACAAAAGACTCGCTGTACTTGGCAAGGCCTAAATCAGAAATAAGTAGAAATATAAAAGCTAAAAATTTCATCATAATATCATACGTACTTGAGTCAGCTCTTTTATTTCATCCCTATATTTGGCTGCTTCCTCAAAGTTAAGTTCCTGACTGGCTGCTTTCATCTTGTCTTTAAGCTCTTTGATTCGTTGATCAACTTGCTCTAGACTCATATTTAGCTCAACCTGCTCTTTTACTTTAGAACCGCGGGATTTTTTATTCTTCTTCCCACGAAGAACTTCTATGACTCCTCCTGAAATTTCTTTTCTAATAGTTTCAGGAGTTTGTCCGTTATCAATATTATACTGATTTTGGCGTTTTCTTCTATTTGTAGTTGTAGTGATAGCTTTTTCCATACTTGGAGTGATTTTGTAACTGTAGAGGATTACTCGGCCATTGGCATTTCTTGCTGCACGACCGATGGTTTGAATTAGAGATCTCTCTGATCTTAAAAAACCTTCTTTGTCTGCGTCTAGAATTGCCACGAGTGAAACTTCTGGAATATCAAGTCCCTCTCTTAAAAGGTTAATCCCGACTAATACATCAAACTCCCCTTCTCTCAATTCTTTAAGAATTTCCATCCTCTCAAGTGTATCAATATCAGAGTGAAGGTATTTTATTTTAAGACCAGCTGAGCGGTAATAAGAAGTAAGCTCTTCTGCTAGTTTTTTGGTCAGGGTCGTAATTAAGACACGGTCACCTTTTTGAATCGTTTTTTTACATTCAATTAACAGATCATCAACCTGAGTTCCAGCATCTTTAACATCAATAATAGGATCAAGAAGGCCCGTCGGTCTTATAATCTGTTCAACAAACTCACCCTCAGTCTTTTCTAATTCATAATCACCGGGAGTAGCTGAAACAAAGAGCACTTTTGAATATTTCGATTCAAATTCATCAAATTTAAGAGGTCTATTGTCCAGAGCACTTGGAAGTCTGAAGCCATATTCCACCAGATTCATTTTTCTGGCCCTATCACCACGATACATTCCTCCCACTTGAGGAATTGTGACGTGAGATTCATCCGCAATTAACAAGAAATCTTTTCCAAAGTAATCAATTAATGTCGGAGGTGGATCTCCAGGTTTTGCTCCAGTAAGATGCCTCGAATAGTTCTCAATTCCAGAACAAAACCCCATTTCATCTAGCATCTCAAGATCGAGTAGCGTTCTTTGCTCCAGTCTTTGATGC
>JAYZFM010000037.1:0-30950 GCA_036336775.1 Bdellovibrionota bacterium
TATTTTCAATAATAGCGAAAGAGATGGGGCTCGCTTAAGGAGCCTCATCTCTTAGTTTTACAAGACTAAGTTTAACTGCTTCTTTTAAGTGCTTGGCCGGCATAGTTTCTTTAATTTCAACTTTCCAATCTTCAGAAATCATCGCCGCTTTAGCTAATTTTCTTTCAAGATGATTGAAGTCTTCAACAGTTTGCCTAACGTGTTCTGTGACACCCATTTTGGTTTGAATTCTTTGAACAGGTGCTTGAGCGTGAATGTCTTCTAGAAGCTCTCCAATTACTTGGAAGCGCTCCTCTGTATTATAGGTATGGAAGACAAAGCCACTGCTCTGCATTTGATTGGCTCTTATTTGAGTTCCACTTAAAAGCCAATTTCTGGCATTGGCCTGACCGATGATCGCGGAGAGCTGGGAGATCCCTCCGGAAGATGGCATAAGACCGATTTTCGCGTGTTCAAAGGAAAGTTTGCTGGCACTGTTTGCAACTCTAATATCACAAGCTGTCACAAGCTCACTGGCCATATTTAATGTGCCCATACCTAAATCAGCAACAACGATTTGAGGTAGGTGCATTAAACTAAAACATATCTTCTGTAGTCTTTGAGTGTATGCTTCTAGTTTTTCTAAAGTAAAATTTCTTAGAACTTCTGGATCGATTCCGTGAGATAGTCTTTCACTTCTAGAAAATAAAACGATGGAATGTATTTCAACTTTTCCAGTACACCAGGCCATTAAAGATTCAAACTCAAATAAGAATTCCCAGCTTAGATAATTGCTTGGAGATTGGTTGAATTCAATCCATAAAGTGCGTGTGTTTTTGTCCAATCGGACGTTAAAAGTTTGGTAATTGAAAATAGAACTCATTTTCCTTCCTTGGTAAATTGTTCTGGCATCCATGCCTAGGTTAATTTTTTCGCGTTTGAAATTGAAAGTCAAACCAAAGAATAAATTTGTAAGAAATGAATAACTTACAAACTAAAACGGTAAATTATTCTCATTTGAAGTTGAGGGAGGAAAAATGCTAGGAGAGCTTACGCTCTCCCGTTTTCTTCTAGGTATCTTTCAGCTCTAATAGCTGCTTCACAACCACTTCCGGCTGCTGAGATGGCCTGGCGGTAGTATGAATCTTGGACGTCACCACAAGCATAAACACCTGGTACATTTGTGTCTGGGTGTTTACCTGCTGTAATAATGAATCCATGGTCATCTAATTTTATTTGGCCCTTTAAAAAGCTCGTGTTAGGAGTGTGACCAATACCCATAAATAGGCCATCTGTTTTTCTCTCAGATACTTCATTTGTTTGATTATCAAGAACCTTGATTGATGTAACACCTGAATCATCAGCGATAATTTCTTGAACTTCAGAGTTCCAGATCACGTCGATTTTAGGATTATCAAATACTCTTTCTTGCATTGGTTTAGATGCTCTAAAAGAATCTCTTCTATGAAGAATATAAACATGGCTTGCAAACTTTGATAAGAACATGGCTTCTTCCATAGCCGTGTCTCCACCACCAACTACGTGAACGATTTTATCTCTAAAGAAAAATCCATCACAAGTAGCACAGGCACTAACACCTTTTCCAATCAATTGCTTTTCATTTGGAAGTCCTAGGTATTTTGCACTCGCTCCAGTTGAAACAATAACGGTTTGAGCTTGAAATTTTTCTCCACTTTCACAAGTAATAGTGAATGGCCTTTTTGAAAAGTCCACATCTGTAACTTGGCTAGTTAAGTATTGAGTTCCAAATCTTTCCGCTTGTGCCTTCATCTTCATCATGAGGTCCGGCCCCATAACTCCGTCAGGAAAACCTGGGAAATTTTCAACATCAGTTGTAGTCGTAAGTTGTCCACCTGGCTCGTGGCCCATAATAACAAGTGGATTTAAGTTAGCTCTAGAAGCGTATAGCGCAGCTGTATAACCAGCAGGTCCAGAACCAATAATGATTAGATCACGAGATTCCATCTACTTTCCTTTATTTTTAGATAATTTAGATTAAAACTTTAAAATTAATTTTCGGTATTTACACCTAGACGTTTCTTGATTGTATCTGGGCGATCGTCTTTTTCAGGATTCATTTCATACCAAGCTGAAACAGACATTAAGTCATCTTGATTTTCAACCTTGCGAGTAAGATAAAATTTATCTCCCGTAAGTGAACATTCGTATTTGTAAGTGATTTTTTCTTTTTTTCTTTTTGCCATAATATCCTCTTGGCTTATTTATAAGGCATAGAACTAGAAAACTCAAGCATTTAGCCTTTCTCTCAAGTATATTCTAGGAAAATTCTTTTCAAATGACGCTCAAAGTATAACAATATAATTATAAGTATTTACGGACAAAGGTTATGGATGACCCGTAGAGTTGTACTATTTTTGATTTTAGCACTCAATTTAAGCATAGCAAGCGCCTATGATGATGGTGTTGTGCGTCTATTGCAGGTTTCCTCTAGTGGTAGAACTCTATACCTTGACCGTGGAACCGTTGATGGTGTCAAAGAAGAAGAGTACGGGGTGCTCCTCTATAAAGAAGAAGTGAGCTTGGGGAAGTTTGCGGTGAAACCCGTGGCGAAGGTGCGTTCAGTAAAAACCCTGTCAGACGAATCAGTCTGGATTGCCTATGAAGTTTTTTTAGAAAAAGTTCTAGTGCAAGGGGCAAAGCTTCAACTGCTATCGGAAGCCAATATGTTAAAAGGCAAATCTGAGTTGTCAGCTAAGCGAACAGGGCTTGTCGTTAACAAAGACCCTGCTAAAGAAGTGAAGGATTTTCTCCTAGAGGGAGATTCCCTGGCCAAGAAGAATCAAAATTACAAAGTAATCGAAAAAACGAAGCCCAAAGAAGCCCATCAAGACAAAGATGTGGATCTGATCGATGTCTCCGAGTTTGAAAACCGCTATGGGGATGGAAGATTATTTATTGATGGTATTTATAAGAGCCCTTACGCCCGTGAATTTAGTGATCGAAAAAGAGTTCATGCTCTTGAAAAGATGGTGGTGGCCTATATTAAAAAAGCTAATAACGAAGAATATGAAGCCAAGAATTTAGTAGATCTCCAAGAGAAAGAAAATAAAGTTACTCAAAATACCTATGATGAAAAATCAAATGAGGCCCTTGTTCAAAGAAATAAAAGAAGAGCTTTGTACCAACGGCTTCGAAAAAAAGGTGCGCGTTGGTCTAAAGATTACAGTGATCAGGAGCTAAGTGATATCTTAGAGGCGATGGATATCGAATACGAAGTGGACCGAAGAAAAACTTTACTCGCTTACAATTTTGAATATCAGGGCTATGTCTCATTTGGCCTGAATCTTATAAACAATGAAAATATAAACGATCCAGAAACTACGGAGCAATCTAAATTCGATATCGAGGTTGGGGCCGAATCGTACTTTTTTAAATCCTTTAAAGATTTAAAAACTCTCACCATTGAATTGTCAGGCAGAAGAGCTGTAGATGCATTTTATGGGGGAGAACTGAATGCGAGGAGTACTGAATATAGTATGGCCGCGCATTTAAATTGGTATCCATTTAGGCGACCAAGTGCAATTGAGGCAAATATCGTTTATATGGGGGTGTTGTTCCGTTATGGTTTCGCATTTTTATCTAATAATACAAATAATGAAGAAGGTACCTATCAGGTTTTTGGAGTTCCAGGAATTAGGGCCGGCTTGAAATATAATTTTTCCAATAAATTCGGTGTTCGTATGACTCTAGGCTTCGAGGAACTCAGGGCCGAGAGGATTGAGCGTAGTGATGATTCAGGAACGCTTCCTGACAGAGCAAGGTATTATGATGGAAGAATTGGTTTTGGACTTAGTAAGTTTTTTTAAGGTGGATATATGAAGTTATTATTGGTTTTATTATTAATCACATTTTCTGTTTTAACTCATGCTCTTGAGATAGATGAAAAGTTAACTCTCAGGATTGTTAACACTTCCGAGTCAAAAAAAACGATCCTAATAAATAGAGGTGTAGAAGATGGAATTGCTCAAAATGATCATGCAAAGTTTTATGTATCCTCAGGCGTTGTCGCAAGGGGAGTATGTATTAAGCTTTCACCGACACGTTCAGTATGGTCGCTATATAGACTCGTTAATGCAGACTTTATTCGTGACGAGCAGGTAATGAAACTTAAAGTGACTCCAGCAGTCAAAATCACCAAGGATGAGTCACGTATGCTAGTAGAAGATGATACGGCAACTAATACGGTTAAAGACCCAAGGGACTTAGGAATTCCTCTGGCCGAGGGGGCAAATGACCTGACTTTTGATCAAAATGTTAAAGTCGCAAGGGATATGGATTTCAAAGAAGAAGTTTCACTATTAGCAAAGAACAAAGAAATTTATGCCATGTTTAGCTATAGCGCTGCTACAGAAAAAGTTTCACCGGACAATAATCTTGATGAATATACTCGTGAAGTGAATAATATTCTATTTCGCGCTGGTGGAGAGTGGTTTTTTCCGCGAGAAGATGCTTGGTATACTAGGATTTCATTCATGGCCAACTTCACCATGGAGAGAAAATCAATTCAAGCCTATCAAGGTGCAGCTACAGAGGAAACTAATAATGAGTTTGGTTTTGGTGTGAACGTTTTCCCATTTAAAAGACCTTCTCAAACGGAATCTTTGATTCATTATTTTAATTATACTTTTAGCTTGGGGACTAGCTCCTCTAGTTTTCAAACTGGTTCAGAAGCCGGAACTGGAAGTGAAGCTGACGATATTGTAGATGGTTCAGTTTTAGCGAACTCGTTTGGCTATGGAATGCGCTATTATACTCAAAGTGGGTACGGGGCGAGGATAGAGTTTTCCTATTACCTAAGAGGAGAAACTTTTGCGGCGGATTCTTCTAATACAACATGGATTAAAACCAATGTCGGTCCAAGAATCTTAATGGGGATTTCTAAAAGATTCTAATTTTATATTTTCGAGAATCTCTTTTAACTCTTTATCCTCTAAGTGATCGAGGGAAGGAAGAGATAATCTTCTCGAGATTAAGTCTTCTTTGGTCACAACAAATTCATCTTGAAGAATCTTTTGAATATCACCTTTAGTGACGTTCTTTTCAAAAGGGTTCTTTACAATAGAAGTGACTCTTAGTGGTGAAAGGGTGAGCTTTTTATTGTGAGGCACTCCGAGCTGCTTAAATATTTTGGCATTCAGGTCTTGTGCCATCTTTCTAAATGTTGTGTATTTACCACCGACTATGACATGAACACCTGGTTTTGGTTCGTAAAGCTTATGATGCCTTGAGGTTTTTGAGCTCGACTGGCCTGCTTTAACCAATGGCCTAACCGCTGCAAATTTTCCCAGGATATCAGCGTCTTCGACTGGGTCATTTGGAAAGTACTCAAGCAGGGTCGCTTTCAAGTATTTAATTTCATCTTCAGTTGGTTTGATATTAAGAAAATTCTCACTTGGATCAAGTGGGATTTCCGTAGTCCCCACGAGTATCGTTTCTCTTTGAGGGATGACAAAAATAATTCGTCCGTCGTTTGTTTGTAAAACTATCGCTTGATTTAATGGGAGTGCTGACTTCTTTAGCCAAAGATGGGTTCCCTTGGATGGAAGTAATACAGGTTTCCAATCAAAACCTAATTTCTTCATAACCTGGTCAGTGAATGGGCCGGTGGCGAATATTATTTTTTTAGAAAACGCAGATTCCCGCTCTTTCGTGAAAACATCCTCATAGACAACTTCAAAATTATTATCTTCACCTTTGACTTCGATAACTTTTTTATAATTTTTAGCGATACATGCGTGGTTGTTAATTCCATCATAGATGCATTCAAGCCCAAGCTTACTATCGTCAACAATACCGTCAAAATACATCCCAGACCCTCTAAGGTCTTTTGAATTTAGGCCAGGAAGTTTTTCCAGTGTTTTTTTAGCACTATAAGTTTTGTGAGGGCTATTTTTAAAAACAGAGAGAAAGTCGTATAAAAAAAGACCTATTCTCATAAAGAATAGCGGCCATTTGCTGTTTTTATAAACTGGAAGAAAAAAAGGGATTTCTTTACTGATATGTGGAGTGAGTTTCAGCCAAAGATTTTTCTCTTTTAAAGCTTCAAACACTAAAGCGAAATCAAGATTTTCTAGGTAGCGAATACCTCCATGGAGCATCTTACTACTGCCTTGACTAGTTTGAGAGTTGAAGTCGGCTTGATCTAGTAAGAGACAGGAAACATCATGCAAGGACTGCTCACGAAAAATTCCAGCGCCTACAATTCCGCCACCTATGATGATTGTATCGAATTGCTTTTGTGTATTTTGATTCATTTTATTTCATTAATTTCTTTCTAACCAAACGAGGTTTCCACTACAGACTACTTGGTATTGTGCTCCACCATCGAGGTAGGAGTCAATTGAGATTGGCGTGATAGTGAAATTTATACCGATCACTCCGTTAGCTTTCTCTTCGATTGCTTTAACTCTAATCTCTTCAAGTAGATCCTTATAGATAGAATCTAGGTTATAATTTTGCTTCTGAACAGAGGGTCTGTCTGTGATATCTCTTAGATAATCAGGTTCAGATTGAGAGGCAAGATAGTTTTCTCGCTTTAGGCGTAAACGGCTTATTCGTCTTTGATCCTCAGGAGCGATATTATCTATAATTTCGTCTTCTAGTTGAGATGATTTGTTCAGGTCTGTTGCATTTAAGACCGTTGAGTGGGTAATAACACCAATATGCTTTTTGACCACATGGCCATCTATTTGATTGAGGGTGGTCGTCATAACTAAAGAGTTGTCTAACAAGTCTTTGGCCTGAAAATGATGCCTTTTATTCTGGTTGAGAACTTTTTTGGTGATAAGCCCACGGTCTTGAGATTCATAGCTCTTTGGCGGATGTATTTCTTCTGTAAGGCCCATTAAGATTTCACAGTCGAAAACTCTAAGTTTATGACATACGATAATGGCCACATATTCACTAAGCCTAGGAATTAATACTTGGCCGTGAGCGAGGTTTTCGCGCATTGATTCCCTATCATCGGCTAGGTTAAATTCTGTTAGCACATCTAAAATACCTTCAATATCTTCATAGAATCTTAGGTTTTTTACGATGATACTAAATGGAGGGTTACCCTCGGCAGAATAGTCTATATGGAGCTGTTCTTTTGCAAATTGAGTGAGGTCTTCAAGGGGCTCAGGTTCACTCCAGCTCTCTATCGGCTGATGCTCAATCTCTATTTTAGTGATCTCAGTCTTAGTGAGCTCTGGTTCTTCTTCAGGAACCAATTCATCTTCTGGTGTCAACCGGGATGATGAGAGGTTAGTAGATGTGAAGCCTGCATTGGTTAATTCTGGTTTCCAGGCAGTTTCAGGTTCTGATTCAGGCTCTGGCTCCGGCTCAGTTTCTGGTTCAGGCTCATCGAGATACCCTTGTGAATCTTCAAATTCTTCGTTTTCTTCTAAGCTTGTCTCTGAGAAGTCATAGCTAGGTTCATCGGAGTCATTCTCATCAAGTGAACTATCAAAGGAAGAATCGAATTGAGAGGATTCAAACTCTTCTCCAAATTCATCTTTAAGCTCATTTTCAGGCTGATCTTCCAGCTGATCAGAAACCTCAGGAGGCAGCTCTGTAGGAAAATCTTCTGCTGGGTCACCTATATCTTCAGACGGAAGATCGGGAAGATCAGATAGACCCATTTCGCTGGCCATATCCTCGAGAGAGGGAATATCTTCCTCATCTTCCTCGTCGTGATTAAAGTCTGCTAAGTCTTCAATCCTAGTGATATCTTCGTCGTCTGAACTCACTTATGCTCCGTGACAGTGCTTAAATTTCTTACCTGATCCACAAGGACAAGGATCATTTCTTCCAACTTTAATTTGTCTGCGCTCAACAGGCGTAGAGGCTGCTGCTGCAGCGGCAGCTTCGGCTGCTTCTTGAGCTCTCTTGTGAGCCTCTAGTTGCGCCTCTAATCTAGCTTGTTGTTCGCGCTTTATCTCTTCAATTTCTTCTTGAGTGTATAGTCTTACACTAAAAATACGCTCTACACAGGCACGACGAACTTGTTCCTTCATCGCTTCAAAAAGATGGAAGGCTTCTCTTTTGTATTCAACTAGAGGATCTTTCTGAGCATGAGACCTCAAATTAATCCCTTCTTTTAAATGATCCATATTAAGAAGGTGATCCTTCCAGAATTGATCAAACGTAGATAGAAGTACTTCTCTGATCGTCACAACAACTTGCTCTTTTTCATAGGCACTAAATTTATCATCAAGTGCTTTATTACCTTTGCTGATAACATATTTTTCAAGCTGAGAACTGAAATCTTTAGAACACTCATCAACGGTTAGATTAAGCTCAGTGGAGAATAAACCGTTAATAGAGTTATTGATAGCTTCCCAGTCCCATTCATTAAGAGGAGCTTTTTTATCTTGAGGTCTAAGGCTCTCGACAATTTGTAGAGAAACATCTTCTATCATCTCTTGGAGAAGTTCTCTATTGCCGTCGTCATTGAGGATTTCTCTTCTTAAACGGTAAATGACTTTACGTTGCTCGTTCATAACATTATCGAAGTCGAGTAAGTGCTTTCTAATATCGAAGTTATGACCTTCAACTCTTTTTTGTGCTTTAGCAATTTGATTACTTAAAATCTTAGCTTCAATAGGCTCATCTTCTTTAAGGCCCATCTTTTCCATGAGACCTTTGGCCCTGTCGGACCCAAAAATTCTCATCAAATCATCTTCAAGAGACAAAAAGAATTTTGAAGCACCTGGGTCACCTTGACGACCTGAACGCCCTCTTAGTTGGTTATCGATACGTCTTGATTCGTGTCTTTCCGTTCCGATAATATAAAGTCCACCGGCAGCTTTAGTTTCTGGGGTTAGCTTAATATCGGTACCACGACCGGCCATATTGGTTGCAATGGTAACAGAACCAGGCTCTCCGGCTTTAGCTACAATATCTGCTTCTCTTTGGTGTTGTTTCGCGTTTAGAACTTCGTGATTAACACCCATTTTGTTTAAGTAGTTAGAGATGATTTCTGATTCATCAATAGTAATCGTTCCAACTAAAACAGGTTGCTTTCTTTCGTTACACTCCTTGATTAATTCAGCGATGGCGCGATATTTTCCTTTTTTATTGGCGTAAATAACATCTGGATGATCTATTCTGGCAATCGGTAGGTTAGTAGGTATAACGACAACCTCTAGGTTGTAGATCTTTCCAAATTCTTCGGCTTCTGTGTCAGCTGTACCTGTCATACCGGCGAGACGGTTATACATCTTGAAATAATTTTGAAAAGTAATTGAAGCCAGTGTTTGGTTTTCAGATTTAATCTGAACGCCTTCTTTCGCTTCAATCGCTTGGTGAAGACCGTCTGACCAGCGAGAACCCTCTTTAAGACGACCAGTGAATTCATCAACGATTATAACCTTTCCATCTTTTACTACATACTGCTTGTCGATTTCAAAAAGGGTATGAGCTCTCAGTGCTTGGTTAATATGGTGAAGTTTATCCATGTACTGAATATCATAAAGGTTATCAATTCCTAAAATTTCTTGAATCTTTACAACACCATCATCTGTTAGAACTGCTGTGTGAGTTTTCTCTTCAACGGTATAATCAGTTTCAGGGTTAAGTTTAGGAATAACTCTATTCATTTGAACATAAAGGTCACTATTTCCTTCAGATGGTCCTGAGATAAGTAGTGGAGTTCTTGCTTCATCAATTAATATTGAGTCAACCTCATCGACGATACAGAAGTTATGCTCTCTTTGAACATAATCATCAAGATCAAACTTCATATTATCTCTAAGATAATCAAACGCGAATTCGTTATTTGTTCCGTATGTGATGTCACATTTATAGGCTTCTTGTCTTTCCTCGTCGTCCATATCGTGAACAATACAACCAACAGTTAATCCTAACCAATTATAAAGAACACCCATTTCTTTAGCATCTCTTGAAGCTAGGTAGTCGTTTACTGTAACTAGGTGAGCACCTTTTTGTGAAAGCCCGTGCAGATACATAGGAAGAGCTGCTGTTAGAGTTTTACCTTCACCGGTTTTCATCTCTGCAATTTTACCTTCACTTAAAACAATTCCACCCATGATTTGAACATCAAAAGGTCTCATTCCAAGTACTCTTTTAGATGCTTCTCTTACCGTCGCGAAAGCTTCTGGTAAAATATCATTTAAAGTGGAGCCATTTTTTACAAGTTCTCTAAACTTTGGGGTTTGAGCTTGGAGTTCTTCGTCGCTCATCTTAGTCATTTTTTCTTCGTAACCATTAATTTCTTTAAGAAGTGGTTGAAGAGCTCTGATATCTCTGGCCTGTTTCGTTCCAAAGACTTTCTTTAAAACATTATTAATCATATATATACTCCGCTTATTCTAAAATAAAATATAAAGGGTCAACAGCAATACCATTTACCCGGACTTCATAATGCAAGTGGGGACCGGTTGAGTAACCAGAACTTCCAACTTTAGCGATCATATCGCCTCTCGCGACTCGCTGACCATTTTTTGCCACAATCTTTTGAGAGTGGGCATAAATAGTTTCAATTCCGTATCCGTGATCGATTTGTACAAATAAACCAAAACCAGCTTTGTTTCCTGCGTATGTCACAACACCATCAGCAGGGGCAAAAATTGGTGTTCCGAAGTTTGCTCCCACATCAAGACCTTCATGCATCTTTCTTACACCTGCGGTAGGTGAGATCCTATGGCCAAAATAACTGGTGATCCATCCAGTGGTGGGAAGAATACTTGGAGTTGAGCGAAGAATAGACTCTTTATCTAGTAGGTGTTGATCGAGGTTATGCACTTCTACTTCAAGTCTTTCCGCCAGAGTCTTGATCTTTCGAAATTTAAAGTCAAAAGATGCATATTCCTGAGAGAGTTCAAAACTTTTTTTTACTAGATCGGAAAATTTACGGGTAATTTTATATTTTTGTGTGAGGCCAAAGTTTGCAGCAATTTTTTCATCGTAGAGTTCTTTTAATTCTGTGAACTCCGGCGCCTTTTGATAATTTCTTAAAGCATCTTGGATGTTTTGATCTTCAAAATAAGTTTCTTGTTGAACGGCAGGTCTATTTTGAGAAGGATGATCATCCATCATCATGTCTTGTTCTTCTTCGCTGGCCGGATTAATTGGAGCTGCTTTGGTTACATCTTCCAAACCTGTTATGATTCTAAGTTTTTTCTCAAATGTTTTGATTCTTTGTAAATCATCAGCGATCGCATTAACTTTCATTTGAAAAAGTTGGATTTGTTCTCTGAGTTGACGGTTCTCTAAGCTTAAATGTTTATTCTCAGAAATTTGCAGATTAATTCTTCTGTAATCATAAATTAAAATACCAGAGAAAATGGTAAATAGAACAAAGATGATCGGTAGCGATCTTACAAAGATTCCAGGAATTTTAATCGATCGAACCCCTTTTTCCTGCTCAGGAACGATCATTATCGTATAGTGCTTATCCAATTACTTACTCCATCAAGTTAGAAGTATTTTAGGCGGCTTTTAGTGAGAAGGCAACAATTACACCAAGTTACTTTGCAAGTACTAATACGACTGAGATATTATCCTGTCCACCATTGAGATTAGCTTGGCCAATCAAGCTTTTTACTGCAGCGTGTAGGTCCTCATCTGTGGCGTTCGCTGGGTCAGAAATTTTGCTGTTGATGATATTTATTATATCAGCGTCAGCTACTTTGCCATGTAGACCATCGGAGCAAATCAGAAAAATATCATTTTTTGAAATTTTATATTTGTAGGTGTCTACTTCAACTTCTTTTTCAAAACCCACCGTTCTAATAAGGACATTTTTTTGCGGGTCTAGTCTTGCTTCTTCGCGATCATAGATTCCTAAATTTAATTTTTCTTGAACCAGAGAATGATCTTTGGAGAGTTGATATATTTTCTTTTGGTTGATTAGGTAGACTCTAGAGTCACCAATATTGGCAATATTCAAATGCTTCTCATCGAGTAGGATGCAACTAATAGTTGTTCCCATTCCAAGTAAATCAATATTTTTTTGCCCAAAATCGTAAATCGATCTATTGATATGCTTGACTGAATCTCTCAGGAGTTGTTCTACTTCAACTTCTTGCGAATGTTTCGCGAAATATTGAGGGAAGAGTTTGACTGACATTTGTGAAGCAATATCTCCGCCATTATGTCCGCCCATCCCGTCTGCTACGGCATAGAAATGATACTCTGGTAAGAGACAAATCGAATCTTGATTCGTCTTTCTTTTCATACCTATATCTGAGCCACCAAAAGCTATAACTGGCAACTTACCCTCCAAGTCTTTGAAATTAAGTATTATTATATCTATTATAAAAATATGTTCAAATAATTTAAAAACCGACCGATAAGCACAGGTATAAAACCAGATAAATTGCTGAAATAACAAATAGTTTCATGTTAGAATAAAAGAGCCTTTAGGAGGGGATTTATGAGCATAGATATTAATAGTTTTATGGAAAAGAATTATTCGAAAAAAGATTTTTCACACCTACATTGGGAAGGTAGTTTTCAAGACTATATCGACCTGGTTGTTAAAAATCCTCATATCGCACGTAATGCATTTCAAAGAGTGCATGACATGATCCTCTCATATGGAACTTCAACTTATACCGAATATAAAAAAGAAATAACTCGTTATCATTTTTTCGATGATCCAATAGAAAACGGTAAGGACGCAATCTTTGGTATTGATGTGCATTTAATGAAGCTAGTGAACTTTTTTAAATCAGCCGCTAAGGGATATGGTACAGAGAAGAGGGTTCTACTTCTTCATGGTCCAGTAGGTTCTGCTAAGTCATCAATCTCAAGGCTCTTAAAGAAAGGATTAGAGCATTACTCTAGAACCGATGAAGGTGCTTTGTACACATATGAATGGGTTACCGATGAAGAAAGCGAAATTCTTGGAGAGGCGAAAGTTTTTCCTTCGCCGATGCACGAAGATCCTTTAAAGCTTATTCCTCACGAAGTTAGGGCCCAGTTTTTAGCTGAATTAAATTCTCAAATTGACTCCGATAGAAAAATTAAAATTAAAGGTGAAGTGAATCCGGCTTGTCGTTTTATTATGTCTGAGTTCATGAAGAAGTTTGATGGTGACTGGAGAGCAGTTATGAAGCATATCCGCGTAAAAAGACTTCTTCTTTCAGAAAAAGATAGAATTGGTATTGGTACTTTCCAACCAAAAGATGAGAAAAACCAAGATTCAACAGAACTTACAGGTGATATTAACTATAGAAAGATTGCACTTTATGGATCTGATTCTGATCCAAGAGCCTTTAATTTTGACGGTGAATTCAATATTGCCAACCGTGGTATCGTTGAATTTATCGAGATGTTAAAACTTGATGTTGCTTTCTTGTATGACCTTCTAGGAGCTTCTCAAGAGCAGTCAATCAAACCTAAAAAGTTTGCACAAACAGATATTGATGAAGTTATTTTAGGGCATACAAACGAGCCTGAATTTAGAAAACTTCAATCAAATGAATTTATGGAAGCTCTGAGAGATAGAACGGTTAAAATTGATGTTCCATATATTACAAGATTAGATCAGGAAATTCGAATCTATAATAAAGATTATAATAGTGAGACAATCCCTCATATGCATATTGCGCCTCACACTCTTGATATGGCCAGTATGTGGGCGATCCTTACTCGTCTAGAAGAGCCAAAGAAAGCTGACTTAACTAGGCTTCAAAAACTAAAACTTTATAACGGAAAAACACTTCCTGGTTATAACGAAGATAATGTTAAAGAACTTAGAAAAGAAGCGAACAGAGAAGGACTTGATGGTATTTCTCCTCGTTACATCCAAGATAAGATTTCAAACGCTTTAGTTAAAAACTCTCATGCGGGATGTTTAAATCCATTTATGGTTTTCAATGAACTTGAGTCAGGGTTAAAGCATCATGGCTTGATTAGCTCACAAGATCAACTTGATCACTTCAGAGAAATGTTAGCGGTTGCTAGACAAGAGTATGAAGACATTATTAAAAATGATGTGCAAAAAGCTATCAGTGTTGATGAGCAGGCGATTGAAACTCTTTGTGCTAACTATATCGACAATATCAAAGCTTATACTCAAAAAGAAAAACTGAGAAATAAGTACTCTGGAAAGCTTGAAGATGCTGATGAGAGATTCATGCGCTCTATTGAAGAGAAAGTGGATATTGCAGAGAGTATTAAAGATGATTTTAGACGTGAAATAATGAATTTCATTGGTGCCTTGGCAATTGAAGGTAAGCAATTTGATTACCGCATGAATGAAACTTTACAAAAAGCATTAGAATTAAAACTTTTTGAGGATCAAAAAGACAGTATTAAACTTACAACAATTATTTCAAATGTTGTTGATAAGCAAACGCAAGAGAAGATCGATGTTGTTAAAACTCGTTTGATTAAGAATTTTGGATACTGTGATATTTGTGCAACTGATACTTTAAATTATGTTTCTAGTATTTTTGCCAAAGGTGATTCAATTAAAGGATAGGAGAGGCCCTTGGACCATCCAATAAAACGAGATCATGCCAGGTTCAAAAGAATTGTAAAAGGTAAGATCCGAGACAATTTAAGAAAGTATATTTCGCAAGGACAGCAAATCATTCCTAAAGGTAATGATGCGTTTAAAGTTCCTATGCCTAGTATCGATATTCCTCGCTTTAAATTTGGTGACAAATCCGAAGGAGGAACCGGGCAAGGCGACGGAGAAAACGGTGATCCGGTAGATGGACAACCTGGAGAAGGTGAGCCGGGACAAGGTGAAGCTGGCGAAGGTGAAGGTGCGAAAGAGTTAGAAGTTGAGATGAGTGTTGATGATCTGGCAAAGATCCTCAGTGAAGAGTTAGAACTTCCTAATATTGAGCCTAAGGGTAAGCAGCAGCTGTCATCAACGGTAGATAAATACACCTCAATCGGAACAGTTGGGCCGGACTCTCTTAAACACGTTAAAAGAACCTATAAAGAAGCACTGAAACGCCAAATTTCGATGGGGGTTTATGACCCAACCAATCCTAAGGTTGTTCCCATTAGGAAAGACTATCGTTTTAGAAGTGCCGACACTAAAATTGAGATGGAAAACTCCGCAGTCGTTATTTATATGATGGATGTTTCTGGTTCAATGGGTGAAGAGCAAAAAGAGATTGTTCGCACGGAGTCTTTTTGGATAAATCTTTGGCTTAAGTCCCAATATAAAGATATTGAGATTCGCTATATCATCCACGATGCAACCGCAAAAGAAGTGGATGAAGATACGTTTTTTAGGACAAGAGAAAGTGGTGGGACACTGATTTCTTCTGCTTTTAAGCTTTGTAAGAATATTATTGAAGAAGATTATAATCCAGCAGAATGGAATATTTATCCTTTTCATTTTTCTGATGGTGATAATTGGTCAGCCGATGACACTAAGATTTGTCTCCAATTATTAGATGAATTTATCTTACCTAACTCGAATATGTTTTGTTACGGACAAGTTGAGAGTCGCTACGGATCAGGGCAATTCTTTAAGGATCTTGCTCAAAAGTACGGAACAGAGCACGACTCGGTGATCATGAGTAAAATCAAGAATAAAGAAGCAATCCTAGATTCGATTAAAGAATTTTTAGGAAAAGGTAAATAATGTTGAGAACCAAACCCTTAAGTAAGGAATTACTTGAACTCCAAAAGAAAGTACAAGGCCATGCAGACGAGTTTGGTTTGGACTACTTTCCGCAAGTTTTTGAGATGTGTGATTACGACACGATAAATATTCTTGCCGCTCAAGGTGGTTTTCCTATTCGGTATCCGCACTGGAAATTTGGGATGGATTACGATCAGCTCTCAAAAGGTTACCGCTATGGGATGCAAAAAATCTATGAGATGGTAATAAACACCGATCCTTGTTACGCCTATCTTTTAGAAGTAAATAATTGGCTCGATCAAAAACTGGTTATGTGCCATGTTTATGGACATAATGATTTTTTCAAAAACAATATGTGGTTTTCCAATACTAATCGCAAGATGATGGATGTTATGGCCAATAACGGCTCTAAGATTAGAAGGTATATGGAAAGACACGGAGTGAATAAAGTTGAACGCTTTATTGATCGAGTTTTGTCGCTTGAAAACCTTCTTGATATGAATATGCTCTTTGAAACTCAAGATGTGAAAAAGAGTCGTTTTGAAAAAGAAATGGCCTACCGTGAAGAGCGTGAACATGGAGGCTATGTTGTAGATGATAGGTCTGCGGCTTTAAAGTCTTATATGCGCGCCAATGATCGAAATCGTTCTGATGATGAGATACAGCGTAACTCTGAAGAAGAAGATATGGTCGCTGAGAAAAATACTTCAAAAGGGATGAGAGATATTCTTTTGTTTCTTATTGAAAATGCTCCAATAGAGGAGTGGCAAGCCGATATTATCGCTTGTCTTCGCAATGAAGCTTATTACTTCCTACCTCAGAGAATAACAAAAATTATGAATGAGGGCTGGGCCAGTTATTGGCACTCGACTATGATGAATCAGAAGGTGATGGATCCTTCAGAGTTTATTGAGTTTGCGAAAAAGCATGCTGGTGTTATGGCCATGAGTAAAAAGAATATCAATCCATATAAAATTGGAATTGAGCTTTTTAGGGATATTGAATATCGCTGGAATACTGGTCGCTTTGGTAAAGAGTATAACGAGTGTACTGATATGTATGCGAAAGAAAATTGGAATACTAACGCGAATTTAGGCCGAGAAAAGATATTTGAAATTAGGAAATCGCATAATGATATTTCCTTTATCAATGAATTCTTAACGCCTGAGTTTTGTAATAGGCAGCAAATTTTTACTTATAAGTATAATCCAAGAACCCAGAGAATGGAGATTGATACCAGAGATTTTCAAGCTATAAAGCAGAAACTTCTTTCTCAGTTAACGAATTTTGGGTCGCCAATTATAGAGGTAGAAGATGCTAACTACAAAAATCGTAAAGAGTTGCTTTTGAAGCATGTTCATTACGGTGTTGATCTAGATCTTCAATTTGCTCATGAGACGATGTCGAATCTCTATGCTATTTGGAAAAGACCAATTAATCTTGCTACTGCGTATGAAGATAAGCCAGTTGTCATCAGCTTTGATGGCAAAGAAATGAAAGTTACAAACGCGTAGAAAAATATACTCTAATTAAAATTTGGCCTTGGTGTAGGTTTTTACTACATCTTGGTCAAAATAATTTAAATTCATTCCTGCATCGAGAGTGATGGTTTGTCCATTTAGTCCACTTGAAAGATCTGAGAGCAAGTACAGAGCAGTTTTTGCAACTTCATTAGTCTCTAGAGCTTTTTTTCGAAGTGTTAACGCTTCAGCAAAAAGGTAATTATCTAAGTAGTCAGGAATCCCTGCTGATGCAGAAGTCTTTAGTGGTCCTGCTGCAATGGTATTGACTCTAATATTGGAAAATTCACTGAAAGATTTGGCCATGTACCCGGATAAGCTATTGAGCATAGCTTTAATAGGTCCAAGGTAGCCATAGCTTGTGGCCTTGGTATTTGATATGGAAATAGTCAGTAGAGACGCATCATCCGAGAATATATCTCGTAATGCATTGGAAATTTCTACAAAAGAAAAGGCACTGATTTGCGTGGCCTGGAGAAAGTCTTCTCTGGGAGTTGCAAGAAAATCGGGAGTCGTGAAATTAGCAAATGCAATAGAGTGCACCAATCCTTGAAGCTCATTACAGTGCTGACTAATGCTGTTTTTTAAATCATGGATATGATCTTTATTTTCAACATCTAATATTAGTACTGGAGAGTCCGTAAATAGTTTTTGAATTTTTTTTTGGTGCTCTTCTGTTTGCGCAGTAAGGATAAGTTTAGCGCCCGCTTGCTCGAGGTTCTTAGCAATGAAATAGGCAACACTTTTTTTGTTAGCGATTCCTGTAACGAGATAAGATTTGTTTTCTAAATTAAGCATTTTCCACCAATGTACATGCAAACTCTATGATGAGTACTTTTTTATTTTGTTCATTTGAGACAGTTGATTTAAAAAATGCCGCTTGCCCCATCTCTTCTACTAAAATTGTTTTTGTTTTGACTTGTTCGTTAGAAGTCACCATGTTTTTAAATTTAGCTGACTGGATTCTACTTACAACAGCTAAACTTTTGATGCCATCCCCAGCACGCATACCCATTAAGGCAGCAGCTGATTGAAAGCAATGCTCTGAGAGTATAACTCCCGGGACGATTGGATTTTCGGGAAAATGTCCCTTGAAAAAATCATGATCTGCATGAAAATGATAACTTGTTTCAATAGAGCCTTCTTCAAAAACATATTCATCAGAAATAAAGAGAAAAGGCTCTCTTTGAGGAAGAAAGTTTTTAATACTCATTATAGTCCACCAGAGATTTCTAAACAGGCACCTGTGATATAGCTGGCATCACTACTAGCTAAAAATTTAACTGCGGCTGCGACCTCTTTAGTCGTCCCAAATCTCTTCATTGGTACTTCAGACTTATATTGCTTTACTAAATCAGGGTCTAGATCACTTAAAAGCTCTGTTTCGATAAAACCAGGAAGAACATTGTTGATAGTGATATTTCTCTTTGCCACTTCTTTACTCATTGATTTTGAAATAGCAATTTGTCCGGCCTTAGATGCAGCGTAATTGGCCTGTCCTGGTAGTCCGAGTTGACCTCCAATTGAAGAGATATTAATGATTCGACCGTAGCGTTTTCTCATCATGTGAAGAACCGCTTGTTGAGTCATATTAAAACTTCCTTTGAGGTTTATATTTATGACATTATCCCATTGCTCCTCAGTCATCGAGGCACCTAGGTTATCCTGTCTTATACCGGCATTGTTTATTAAAACATGAATTTGATCGAAGTCTTTGGTAATGTCAGCAAAAAACTCTGCGCAGGCAGTACTGTCTGCCACGTTGAACTTTTTAAGAATGATATTTTCTTTATAAGGGCTTCTTTCTTTAAAATCATTGGCGGCTTGATCATTGCCTGCGTAAGTTGCAATAACTTTAGCACCTGCCTCTAAGAAAGATTCGGTAATTCCCTGGCCGATGCCACGAGTTCCACCAGTTACAATAATAACTTGATCTTTAAAGTCCATTCTTTTTATCCTTTATATAAGTAGCTTTCTACTTCGTTGGCCTGAATAACGCCATAGTTTGCGGCACCAAGCCAGCCTGACATGATGATGCCCACAGATCCTGCATGAAACATACCTTGAATTTGGTGGTGTAAATTCATACTCACATCAAGTCCTTCAAATTTAGTTCCAAACGAAGAACCGTGCTCATGGTGAGTATACTTTTTTATTGTTCTTGGTGTGGCGGCATCTATGAAATCGATTTTGTTTCTGATATCTGGGATATACTTCTCCAGGCAATCGATGGTCTGAGTGATCATTTTTTCTTTTTCAGCCTCGTATTGTTCTTCTTCTAGGTCGGCCCAATCCTCCCAATTGGCATTGGTAGAGGAGACAATAGCGTAGCGAGGCTCATCATCATAAGGGCGTCCTTCTGGATAATAAACGCTAAAGGTTCGGGAGCTAATTTCCATACTCATTAGAGCTTTAGTATTGAACTCAGGGTAAGTCGAAGTGAAAACGAGATCTCCTATATAAGGAATTGATTCACCTGGCTTAATTCCCATATACACCTGACATGAGGAAGAATTAAGTCTAACTGCTTTTGTTTTTTCTACAAACTCAGGACTTAGATGCTCACTCCCAATCATAGATAGGACAGTCGTTTTAAGATTGGCATTAGAAAGAACTGCTTTGGCAGGGATAAGCTCGCCCTTAAACATAACACCTTTGACTTGATTATTCTCTATAACAATTTTATCAATCTTTGCGTGCTTTTTGATGTCGACATTATTATTTATTAGTTCATCTTGCATCATCTTGATTAGATGATCAGTACCACCTTTGAATGTGTAGACACCTTTTTTCATAAAATTCGAAAAAACGATTCCATAGGTTATGGCCGGATCATCTAGAGTTGAGCCATTAGCATAGACAATGGGCTCCATTAAAAACCGTACTATATCGTTTCTTCCAGGGAAGAATTTTTCGAATAGCTCGGCGTTTGTCATTTCCTGATCATCATAGAAATTCATACCTTCAACAAAATCGTAAAAAGCATTAACCTGTGATCTTTCAATTTTAAAATGATTCACCAGTTTTTCAGTGAAATCTTCCCGAGTAAACTCAGATTCAATTTCGTATTGAGGGTTGAGGAATTTGACCCCTTTGAGTTGAACAATATGATCGGCAATTTCTTTGTTCCAATATTTACGGCATGTTTTTTTCATCCCAAAAGGGAAGCCGTGAAGGGAAATATCGAAGACGTGTTTTTTGTTAGCGCGGTAAAACCAAGTGGCAAAGCCTCCCAGTTTATTATGTGCTTCTAAGAGAAGGACTGATCTGCCAAGTTTTGCCAGTCGGTTAGCAGCAGTCATTCCGGCCAGACCGGAACCAACTACTATCACGTCATATGACTTAGTAATTTTATCTTTTGCTTTAAGTAACATGGCGGAAATTCTAGCAAAACTCCCATCCCTTTGTAAGCCTTATTTTGTTGTCATCGTAGTAATCGTCCAATCATCGTCTACACCAGGAGGATTATCCATCCAATGTTGGCAATTCTGGATCATTCGGATTGAGGCCTTATCCTCAGGCACCACAGAAAGCACCGCTTCAAAAAGCTCCCTCGCCTTAGCAAATTTACCTTGGATATACAGGTCGTAGGCATTTTTAAAATCACGCAGAGCGTTTTGATGCAGCATAAGAGGATGGTAGGAGTAGAGTACTTCGTAAACACCAACTGGCTCGGTCTTTCCTTTAACTCTAACTTTATCAATACAGCGAGAAATATACTTTTCACGATTCATTCTCTCATAGGTAAATTCAGATATGAGGATTTGGGCACCATAGTACTTACATAATGACTCAAGTCTGGCCCCTAAGTTCATATTATCTCCAAGTGCCGTGTAGGCGAAAATCGCATCGGAGCCCATGTTACCAACGGAGCATTCTCCGGAGTTTAAACCTAAACCAATTTTAAATTCAGGTAGGTTTTTTTCAGCAAACTCTGCATTAATTGCAGGAAGGGCCTCAAGCATTCTAACGGCTCCCTCCATAGCTTGGTTAACGTGATCACCGATATCTAGTGGTGCTCCCCAGAAAGCAACAATTGCATCCCCAATATACTTATCTAAGGTTCCGTTGGTTTCAAAAACGATATCCGTCATCTCTCCCATGTATCTATTAAGGGCCGAAGCAAGTTCAGTAGGAGTTAGTTTTTCAGAAATAGAAGTAAAGTCTCTAACATCGGAAAACAGACAAGTAATATCTTTTCTATCTCCACCAACTTTTAGTTTGTCAGGATTTTCTAACATATCATTAACAATGGCCGGAGCAACGTATCTAGAAAAAGCACCCTTGATTTGTTTTTTCTCTGCCGAAGCTTTGGAGAAGTTGAGTATGGTAATAAACGAATAACAAGAAACATTGGCGATGATAACAAACAGTAGTTTTAAGTCGTAATTTTGCGGGAAAAAATAATATTTATCTAGTAGTAAAATCCCTAGAACAATGACAATCAACGATGTGATATCAAGTATGGCATTGTTTAAAAGCATGATTAAACAAAGAAGTATCACCGAGCCTAAAAGGATGCTCAGTGTATTTTTCATGGTCTCATCTGGACCTTTATAATAGTCATGCTCTTGTAACATATGTGCTAGGGTCATGTGAGCGTAGACTCCAGGCAGGATTGGACTTATAGGAGTATTCCTAAGATCGTGCCAACCAGCTGCACTTGAACCAACAAAAACAATCTTATTTTCAAAATCAATATACTTATAAGGCTCAAGTTGTTTTAGCCTATTTTCTAACTTTTCAAGCTCTTTTTGGTCTGGATTTTCGGACTTTTTAATTTTTGCAATTGATGATTCTATAAATTCAATCGTAGCAAAATTGTGCATATCTTTAATCGGCCCGTCTTCTTCTTTATGATTTAATAGAGTCCAAAGGCTTACACTTGGGAAATAGTTTTTTTCACCTTTCCACTTAATTTTTATTTTTCCCTGACCGTTTACAAAAACTCTACGGTCGGCATCACTTGAATTCTCCATTAAGTAAGAGTTACCTTCTAAATTGGGGTCAAACTCAAAACTAAGTTTATTACTCTTAACAGATGCCCTGTAGGCAGCAAGCCCTAAAGAGGGAAGAAATAGTGAACCTTCTAAATCATTTGAGATGGAACGGCTAAATAGGGTGTAATGACGATAAACTCCATCATAATCTTCAGAGTTATTGATATAACCTAGCTGAGTTTGAGTTTCTAGAAATGATTCATGAACAAAATTAGCCTTGTCTAAATAGTTAATCGGAAATTTCGTTTTTCCAGAATAATTGCGATCTAGTTTTTGGTTTTCCACATCATACTTTTCATGAAAACGTGAGACGGTGATCATAGTGTCTACTAAGCTAAATGGTGGCTCTAGTGCAAGTGATGGATCTGCCGTATTGGTGAATGCAAGAACGACTTGGTTTCCATCAACCGACTGGAACCTATTGATGGCATCAATGAGTAATTGATCATAATCTGTCTCTTCTGTCCCACAGGATAGTGATTTCTCAGGAAAAAGAACATCAAAGGCAACGACTTTAGCTCCAAGTGTATTTAGTTTATCAAGAGCCTGGGCCCAATAATTTCTTGGTATAGGAAATGTTCCTATTTCACTTAGAGAATTATCATCTACTTCAAGTAGAATTGGGCCATCAATTGGAGTGAGGTTTTCTCTATCGACATAGGACGCGACCCTTAAGTCAGAAAAGCTTTCTTCCCAACTCTCAAAAATAAATAATATTTGATAATATAAATTACTAGTTGCTTCTTTG
This sequence comes from Bdellovibrionota bacterium, assembly GCA_036336775.1. GTDB lineage: Bacteria > Bdellovibrionota > Bacteriovoracia > Bacteriovoracales > Bacteriovoracaceae. The sequence continues at coordinate 22,849 of JAYZFM010000037.1, forward strand.
TGATCGACATTTTTCAGTTGAAAATTCATTATGATAACTAGAGCACAAAAGCCTGTCACGGCCATTATACCTAGAAGCCTAATAAAAGCGGGGAAGAATTTTGAAAGTTTATTAAGTAAACTATCCATTGATTACCTTTTTTGATATGAATTCTTAAAATTTAAGAACTTATCGGTATAATTCGCTAAAATTAAAAGGATTTTCCATGATTGAAGAATACAAAATCAAATTTAGTGCACATGTAAAAAAGCTTCAAAACCAAATTTCTGAACGTATGCAAGATCTAGATATTGAAATCGAACTCAATGAGGACAGATGGGTGAGAGAAGATCACAAAGGCAATCCAGGAGGGGGAGGAATAACTCGCGCTTTTCAAGGGCAAACTTTTGAGAATGCTGGAGTTAATACCTCTGAAATATTTGGCGAGATAAATCCTGACTTCGCGCAAAAACTTAATGGCTCGGGTAATGAGTTATGGGCGGCCGGAATTTCTTTGATCCTTCACCCTAAAAATCCCAAGGTACCTACGGTGCATGCTAATTTCAGAATGATCCACCAAGGTGATAAGTTCTGGTTTGGTGGCGGAGCTGACCTGACACCTTTTTATCCTCATGAAGAAGATTTCTCATACTTTCACGGTGTATGGAAGAAGGCTTGTGAGGCGTACAATTGCTATGACTGGATGAAAGTTGAATGTGATAAGTACTTCGTAAACCACCGTCGAGGTGGCGAAATGCGTGGTGTCGGTGGGATCTTTTTTGATCACTACAATACTGGGGACCTAGAAGCCGATTTTAATATGGTGGTTGATTTATCTAATCATTTTATTGAGTCATATTTTCCATTAGTAGAGAAAAGAATGAATGAGAGCTTCACCGATGAAGATGAGGACTTTCAACTGCATCGTAGAGGCCGCTATGTAGAGTTTAATCTGGTTCACGACAGAGGGACCCTGTTTGGTCTTAAAACGAATGGAAGGACTGACTCGATTCTTATTTCACTACCTGCTCGTTGTAAGTTTAGCTATAAATATGCACCAGAAGAAGGTTCTGAGCATGAGAAGATGCTAAGCTATTATTATCCTAAAGAGTGGTAATGTAAGTTTTACATTGAATAAGACTAAATGGTTCTGATTTGGGAAGAAATTCCTATGATCAGGACTTTTTTTATTTATTGTATTCTTATTCTCAATAGTGTTTACGCCACCGATTATCAGGCAATTGTGCAAGATTCTCAGCCAGATATTCTTTCTGAAAGTGAGTTTTCTCAAGATTTTAAAGATACCCTTACTAAGTTTTCTCATAATAAAAACATCATTTTCTTAGGAGAGTCTGATCATTATTTTTCGGAGAAATACACTTATCGTTTGAAGTTCATTCGCTTCTATCTTGAAAAAGGTATTTATAACTTAGTGGATGAGATGGGCCAAGAAGATTCCTTCTGGGTGAATGAGTATTTGAAGACAGGTAATGAAGAATTATTAAACTTATTGGGGCTTTACGGGTTTCGGTACGGAAGTGAGCCAAAAGATTCTAAACGCAAATTTGTTGTGGCATCAAAATTATATTTAAAAGAATTATATAAATTAAAGCAAAAATATCCCAAGCTAAACTACAGTGGTTTTGATTTAGATATGAGTCCTGGAAACTTTTTTCTACGTTTTGATCGATCAAAAGAGCAACTAAATATTTGTAGCTCCAGGCTAGTAGAGCTTATTGAAGTTTCAAAAAATGATAGAGCAGAAATTAAAACGGCCTATGATTATTTTAAAATCAATCAAGAGAAATTAGCTAAATGTCTTGGCCGAAAATTACACAATGAATTTTCGCATTATCTGTATAACTTCATGCAAAGTTTGAGGTTTCCTCAAATGCTAAAAGAAGATGTCATGAAGGCACTCGCTTGGCGAGAGAGGCGAATGTTTGAGTATGCAGATAAAAGGCATAAGAGTGGTGATCGGTTTATCTACATGGGACATAATGGTCACCTAATGAAAAATGGTGATGAGTTTTTAGACCTTAGTGGGAATAGGTTATGGTATACAATCGGAGAGTATCTTAATAGAGACCTTAAAATTCCAAACCTTGCCATATGGTCGATTTTTGCCAAAGGGACCCATAGTGGCCATGGTTGCCCGCAAGGTGGTGAATGTTATTTCGAAGCTCCAAGTGAGAGCTTTGAGGCCAATATCTATGGGCTAAGTCCTAAAGAGAATTTACTCATAAACGCGAAGTCGAAATACTTTACTGGTGAAAAAATATTGACCTTTGAGAACGGAATTGATCCATATAAAACTGCTTTTTCAAAAGAAACAGATCTGATCTATTTTATTCCTGAGATTTCTGCGTTTCCTTAACCTTATCAACTGCATCTAGTAAAACATAGATATGTTCGACAGTAGTTTTCGTGTCTTTGATTTTGATGGTAGCATTGTCTTTATCGAGTTCTATTATTTCAAACCCTGACTCAGAATCTTGCATCATACCGGACTCCTCCGTTATTTCTTCAGGCGCTTCTATTGTGAAACTTAAGTCGAAATATTTATAGGCAGCAGCAGCTCCTAAAAGATACAAAAATCCTCTTGAGGCATTGAACTGATAATCCGGTCTAAAAGGGTCTAGCGTTTTTGCTTTTTCAAAAGCTTTTTTAAGGTTTTGATTAAAAACGGGGTCCGCCTCTTGAGTCAGGTCTAAAAATTTTGTAAATGCTTTTTGGGATCTAGGGTCTTGGCGCCGTGCAAGTGTCGTTAAAAGCTCCGGGTTACTGGCACTTAAACTTTTTAAACGCTCTAGGCTTTGCTCGTAATTACTGCCTCTAAATACTCTGTTGATAAGGGTAAATTGATTTAGGGCAATCTCCATATCGACTAAATAGCGATCCATGACTCTTGCAAAAGCTTTAAACGGCACGACTGTTTTTAAGACAGAAGCTAAATGATTACGAAGTTTGGGGACGGTGATGATATCTCTAAGAGCAGCTTTGAGTTCAAATAAACCTTCCGTAATTATGCTATGTTCATAGGCAACAGGTGTAGAATTAATTAAATCATCTATTTTTTTAAGACTAGGTCTTCTGAGATTTCTAAAAATAGGAAAACGAAGTTGTTCATCTTTTGAACCAACACCAAGTTGTGAAATCAACTTGTTCAATTGGGTCTGACAACGTTCTGAGCAAAGTGAGGATTTCTTTAGCTCCAATAGGTGGTCAATGACAAGACTATACTTCTTGTAGTTTCGCCCTAAGTACCTTGCTGTTTTTTTCAATTTATCTTCGAGGTGGTCTCTAATGGCATCTACACTGGCGTTAGTGTTTTTTTGTAAGTCATTAATAAGGTCGATCATAAATGGATCGTTATGAAATTCTCGCCTTAGCATTGGGATAGTATCACTTTCAAAATGTGAGCGAAGTGCAATGCGATTTAAGAGAGTCTGAGATTTTTCGAAGGTGTAAAAACTTGCTTCAAAAGAGCGAACAAAAGGAGACCATTCTTTTTGCACCATAAAGATATTACCTTCAAGAAGTTTTTCATCATGGACAATTAATTTGGAAATATAAAATCTATCAATCTCGACCATTGATGATTCAAGTTTTCTGGCCCTAATTTTAGCTATAATATTTTGCATAGTTTCTATTTTGGAAACTCTACTTAATTGAGCTTCATCAACTAAATTATGAAGTCCTCGATACTCAGCAGAGCATGGATCAAGGGCGCTAGCAGGCAGGGTTGTAAAAGTCATTAAGAGGAACAAACTTAGTTTAAACATGTGAATTTTATCGGAATTTTAGAGATGTTTCTTAAAAGAAATAGGTGAGTCCAACACTCAGTTCGTCTAGAAGGTAGTAGTTCCAAAAGCCACCCACCATAATACCTGAGTTAAATGCATACTGGGCTCCTAGGAAACTATCGTTTTTATCTTCTTTTTCCACGAATTCTTCAAGCTCATAATCATAGGTTTCTTTAAAGGATTTTTCATGTCTTCGTCCATAGGAGAAAATCCAAGTCTGATAGAAATAGCTTAAATTCCAGATATTCGACTCGATATCACCGATCTCCTGCTCATCTGAAGAGGTTATTATCTTGATATAATCAAAGGCCAGGTTGGAAAACTTTATGCCGTAGACAAAGTTTTGAACTTTATATTCATAATCATAATAATTATCTTCAGAGTAATATACTCTGGAACTATCACCGTATTGATCATAAACTCTCTGTATGCTGTCGCTAAAATCTCGGTAGAAGCGATCATTATATTGTGAGTATCCAAAGCTTAGAATCTTATTCAGACTGAGACTGAAACCAGCACCGTAAAAATTTTTTTCTAGTTCCAGATGCCGCCGCCACATTAAACCTATATCCAATGAGAGACCATTCTTTTTGTTTCCCCCAAAAATATTGGCCCCTGTGGCCAGTACAAATTTGTCTTCTTTAAAGCGTTTATGCTTAAGGAATCTACTGCGATAGTTTTGTGTGTCCTCGATGGCAGTGTTTCCAAAAAATGTCCCATCGTTAGGGTAACTAGCGATGGCCCCACCGATTCGGCCGGTACCATAAACTAACCCAACTTGAGTTTGTTTATTGTATTCAATTGTTTCAATTCCCCAGCCTTTGTTTAGTGCAATTGCAGCGGGGTTTGAGAAAGCAGCTGCATTTACTGAAGGGAGAGATGCGCCAGCACTGCGAGAAAGAGAGCGTTTAGAATTGTTACAATTATCCAATTTTAATATTTTACAAATATTGGGCTGACTTGGTTTTGTCGCACAAGAAAATAGAAGTAGAAAAATTAGATAACGCATAAATTAGTAGAAGTACTTATAGTAGATTCTAACGTGGGTTCTCGTTAATTCAAACTCGGCATTTTTCACAGGTATGGTAGAGTTATTAACTCGCGCAAATAATCCCAAAACTTTATTATCCCATTGGTATCCATATTCAAAATGAACAAAATTACTAAAACCTGTGACCACTCTATTATCTTGTTCTAATCCTGAAAATCTCTGGTCTTGTGCTTGGTAGCCGATACTGATGAGACCTGTGATAAAAAAATCATAAAAAGTGTAGAGGCCTCCATAACCACCGTGAACGGCCATGCTAGCTGTATTGAATTCTTTGAGTCCATATAGTTGATCGAAACTAGCTGCAAATTCCTCAGGAATAAGGCCTCCATCTGCTCTTAATTGAGACCTATTGAGACTCAGCCCATAGAGCCATGAACCGGCGGATTTCTTCTTTTTTTGCACGGAACTGAATGATTCAGATAGATTAAAGTCATCGTTGGAGAAATGATGAATGCTTGCGCCGTAGCTGTAGCTATTGGCTTTGGGAAGATTGTCGTCGGCGACTATATCGTCTTGAGTAATATAAAGTCCCTGATAATTTTGATAATAGAGCTCCCAGTGAAAGTTTTTATAGAGCCCAAAAACTTGAAAGTCAAAAAGGCGGGATTCTTCAAAATCTTTTAACTTGTCATCTTTTTGTTGGACGGCAAGAGAGAAGGTGAGCCATTTAGTTTTGACCGCCATACCTTGAAACCCTGATATTACTGGTTCGTAGCTTAATTTGTCTTTGTCTTCTTCAAGACCATCGGTGTCACTATCAATAGCAAGTTCATAGCTAATATTGGGTGCTTCAAAAAAAAGCGACTGGCCTTCTACAAACTCCAGCTTTTCTTGGTTAAAATGAATAAGTGTTGCTATCGCTAAAAAGGCTAAGATCATTATACTTCAGGTGCAATATAAACTTCGATTTCAGGATCGTATTCATCTCTTAAAATAGCACGGATGGCCTCAAGGGTTCCAGTGGTTGAACTAGGACAAGTTCCACACGCTCCTTGATATTGCACCAGTAAAACATTATTTGCGAAGCTGATTGTTTTTAAATCTCCACCATCACCTTGCAATCCTGGTCTGATTCGATGGTCTAGAATTTCTTCAATTTGTAAAAGCTCAGGAGGAAGATTTTTTCTTCTTTCTACTTCTGGATCGTGATCCTTAAATTCAGGATCATGATCTTCTATCATATTTTCAATTGTTGTCGTAACTGCTGGCTCGAGGCTCTCCCATGGTTCAAAAGTAAATTTTGAAATAGTAACCACGTTTTCAAAAAAATGCACTTGATCGACGCCACGAAGATCAAAAAGAGCACTCGCTAGTGGCACATCTTTGGCCTGCAGAGGATTTTTGAATGATGTTTTTCCTGTCGTTTTCACTTCTCGATCTAGGATGAACTTTAAGGCGTTAGGGTTTGGTGTTGGTTGTACAGAAATCATAATTTATCCAAAAATTTCAATAATCTTTTTTAGAGATTCAGTTAATTTATCTATATCTTCTTTAGTATTATATATACTTATCGAGGCCCTCGCAGTCGCTGGCACCTTAAAGAACTCCATCAATGGTTGAGTACAATGATGTCCAGTTCGAATCGCAATTTTATATTTATTCGCCAAAGTTGCAATATCATGGGGATGAATACCATCGATGACAAAAGATAAAATTGAGGCTTTTTCTTTTGCGGTACCAATCATTTTAAGCGTTGGGATTTCAGCAAGTCTTCTATGCCCATAATCAAGCAGGTCTTTTTCGTATTGATAAATTTTCTCAAGCCCAAGATTTTGCACGTACTCAAGAGCTGGTCCAAGTCCTAAAAATCCTGCAATATGAGGAGTTCCAGCTTCTAGTTTATGAGGGAGAGTGTTATAAGTGGTCTTTTCATAAGTGACCACATCAATCATGTCACCACCTCCATGAAACGGTGGCATGGCATCTAAAATATCAAACTTTCCATAAAGAACACCAGTTCCGGTAGGAGCAAAAATTTTATGTCCCGAGAAAGCAAGAAAATCACAATCAAGCTTTTGAACGTCAACCGCTTGATGGGCCACCGCTTGAGCTGCATCCACCATAAATAATGCAGGTGAATTTTCTCTCGCAAGCCTAATCATCTCTTCAATTGGATTAATTGTACCCAGAGAATTTGAGATATAGACCACACTGATAATCTTAGTTTTTTCACTCAAAAGTTTTCTATATTCATCGATCAAAATTTCACCATTTTGATTGATAGGGATGATTTTAAGTTTTGCACCCGTTTTCTCAGCTAGCATTTGCCACGGCACCATATTAGAGTGATGCTCCATTGCAGAGATTATGATCTCATCTCCTGCTTTGAGATTCGCTTCTCCCCAGGTTCTTGTGACTAGGTTAACTGATTCTGTTGTTCCTCTTGTGAAAATAATCTCTTCTCTTTTATGAGCATTGAGAAACTTTTGAACGATATCTCGAGTCGCTTCATAGCGAGTGGTGTTTATTTCACTTAGATGGTGAATCCCTCGGTGGATATTTGCCGTTTCTTCTGTATAGTATTTTGTTACGGCGTCTATTGAAGCCTTCACTTTTAATGTCGAAGCGGCAGAGTCAAGGTAAGTGATCTCTGATAGGTTTATTTGAGGAAAATTTTCTTTTACTGTTTCAAGCATTATTCAATCTCTATAAATTTTCGATGAGTAAATTTCTTATCGTCTCATTTTTTGTTTTAAGTATAACATCCATAGCAAAACCTTGAGCTAGCATCGCTCTAGCTTTGTCTCTTCTAATTCCTCTAGACTCAAAATAGAAAAGCTCTTTTTCTGACAATTGACCAGTGGTAGAACCGTGGGCGCACTTCACATCATCAGCATCTATTTCCATTTGAGGTCTTGAGAATGCTTGAGCTTTAGGAGTTAAAAGTAAGTTCTTATTTAGCTGTTCAGCCGTTATTAAAAGCGAGCCTTTATTGACCTTTACTTTACCTGCAAAGATTCCTTTTGATTGGTCGTCAATAATGCCTTTATAAACTTGGCGGCTATAATTATGAGGAGCAGCGTGCTCGATATAGCTTGAAACATCAAAATGAGATTTTCCTTTCGGTGCATACAGTCCATGCATATCCGCTTCAGCATTTTCACCGTTGAGTTTTGCCGAAATATTAAGTCTCGTGAGCGCCCCACCTTTTTGCACGACAACCTGACTGTAGCGAGCATCTCTGCCCAGCTCATAATGACTCTCTAGAAAAAATATTCCTGCCTCGTCCATGTCTTGAAGAAAAACATGCTCAAAGCTTTTATTCT
>JAYZFM010000038.1:0-47419 GCA_036336775.1 Bdellovibrionota bacterium
TGGTGGTTTTGTGGCCGGTGCAGTTGGAGTCATTTTTCTCGTACTCGCAGCTATTGGTTTTCAAGTACTCCCTTTAAACTTTGGGGCCATGGGACTGATTGTTCTTTCATTCATCCTATTTATATTAGAAGTTTTCATCACAAGTTTTGGAGTCTTAACTATCGCTGGTATTGCATCTCTAGTATTTGGCTCGCTATTTCTCTTTCGAACAGAAAATAGCTATATTGAACTCGAGCAGACTGCCATTTGGTCTACTGTAGCTGCCGTAAGCTTGTATGTAATTTTTCTTGGGTGGTATTTCTTTAAAACATATATCAAACCTAAAAATTATTACTCCCAAAAAGGTGAAGAAGGTCACGTGGTGAACTTTAAAAAAGAAGAAGACGGTGAGTTTTTCTACCAAGTAAAAGTAAATGGTGAAATTTGGAATGCGGTTTCCAAGGAACAATTACCTATTGATTCAAAAATAGCGATAATAGAATCAGACCAAGAAAATATGATTTTAAAAATACAAAAATCTTAAAGGAGATTTAAATGTTTGCATTAGCACCAATTGTTGTCATTCTTGTTTTACTCGTCTTGAGTTCAGTTAAAATTCTTAATGAATACGAAAGAGGTGTCATCCTACGTCTAGGTAGCTACTCTGGAGTTAGAGGACCAGGTTTAATCATCCTCATTCCTATTCTAGAGAAAATGATTAAGGTTGATCTAAGAGTTGTGACTATGGATATCCCAAGTCAGGATATCATTACTAAAGATAACGTTACAATCAGAGTGAATGGCGTTGTTTACTTTAGAGTAAATAATCCTCAAAAATCAGTTATCATGGTTGAAAACTTCTACCACGCAACTTCTCAAATTGCTCAAACAACTCTTCGTTCTGTTGTTGGACAATATGAGCTGGATGAAGTTCTCGCAGAGAGAGATCAGATCAATGGAAAATTACAAGCTATTCTTGATGATCAAACTGAGCCTTGGGGAGTAAAGGTTACTAACGTAGAAATTAAAGCGATTGACCTGCCTGAGAATATGCAAAGAGCGATGGCAAAACAAGCTGAAGCTGAAAGAGAAAAAAGAGCGAAAATTATTTCTGCTGATGGTGAATACGAAGCCTCTAAAAAACTTGCAGATGCTGCTGAAATACTTGCTACTCAAAAAGATGCGCTAACTCTAAGGTATTTAGATACAATGAGAGATGTATCTGCGGGATCTGGAAAGTCATCGGTTATTTTTCCGGTGCCAGTAAACTTTCTCGACTCATTTATGAATCACAAATCTTAAAACAAAAAAGGGAGTCTCAGGACTCCCTTTTTTTATAGTTCATTAGGCCCGATCGCCTGTTCATCAAATTTATTCAAGTCCTCAGAGAAACCTTCTTTTTTAGAATCAACCGAAGCGGGAGCTCTTCCCCTAGACTTCTTCTGTTCATATATTTGAGGATTTTCATCTAAGACCTCTTGAAAGTTCTTAGAAACTTCTTTGTTAAAATCACTTAAATCTACATCATTTCGTGCCCAAATAGAGACTGAAATCAAAACGACTATAAGTAAGACCATCCACTTCATAGCTTCCTCCTACTTAATCTGTATCGGATATGAAGGGAATTTTAATAAAGAAAAAAATGAAAGTGGTAGATTTGACCTAGTGAAAAACAAAAAAAGGGTGACTCAAAGTCACCCTAAATATTTGATTATCTTACAACAGATCTTTCATTGGCCTTTAGAACCTTCTTTCTGATTCTAATATTTTCTGGAGTAACTTCTACCCACTCATCATCATCAATCCAATCAAGTGCCCACTCTAAAGTTCTTGGTTGAATTGGTGGAAGAATAATATTGTCATCCTTACCAGCCGTTCTTACCGAAGTTAAATGCTTCTCTCTAACAACATTAAGGTTCATATCATTTGGTCTCGTTGACTCTCCAACAACCATTCCTTCATATACTTTTTCACCCGGTTTAATAAACTGTTTACCAGAAGAAAGAAGATTATAAAGTGCGTATGGAGTTGCAGTTCCGTTTCTATCTGAAACTAGAGCACCGTTTTGTCTGGCAAGCATCTTACCAACATACTCACCGTAACCTAGGAAATATGAACTCATTAGTCCTTCACCCCTAGTATCTGTTAAGAATTTTGATCTATATCCAATAAGCCCACGAGAAGGAACTTTGAACTCGATTCTGGTACGACTCTCACCTACTGGTGCCATCGCCTCCATTATACCTTTTCTAGTTCCCATAGCTTCAGTGATTGCTCCTGTACTATCACTAGGGACATCAAATACAACTTTTTCGTATGGCTCTTGCTTTTCTCCATCTTCCTCTTTCATTAAAACTTGAGGTCTTGCGATCATCAGCTCGTAACCAGCTCTTCTGATTTCTTCAAATACAATTGCAACTTGTAACTCACCTCTAGCTTTCAAAATAAAAACCTTTGGATCCTCTGTCGCTTCATATTGAAGGGAAACGTTTTTCTTTACAGCTTCTTGAAGAAACTCTTCTAGCTTTCTAGAAGTTAGGTATTCACCTTCTTGACCTGAAAGTGGAGAAGTAGAAACAGAAACTCTAACAGAAACTGTCGGAGGATCAACTTCAATTCTTTTTAATGCTTCAGGATTGCTTGTAGATGTAATTGTATCCCCAATATGCGCATCTTCAACACCATTTAGGATTACGATTTCACCAGCCTCAGCAGCTTCAACCTCAGCAAAGCCAAGTCCATCAAAGATTTGAACTTTACCAATCTTTACTTGCTTAGGCTTTCCAGTATGGTTGATCCACATATATGGTTTGTTTGCAATGATCGTTCCAGAAGTAATTCTTCCGATCATTAAAGTACCTAGGTATTTAGAGTAATCTAGGTTTGAAACTAGAATTTGTAAGTTTCCATTTTTATCAAGAAGGGCTTCAGGATAGTATTCACCTACAAAGAAATCTAGAAGTGGAGTTAGATTACCCTCTCTTGCATCTGGATCATCACTTGCGTAACCATCTCTACCTGATCCAAAGAAAAATGGGATATCAAGGTCAAAATCATCTACACCTGCAAGGTCTACAAGCTCAAGTAAAAGATCTTCAACTTCACCTTTAACTTCTTCCCATCGCTGATCTGGTCTATCGACTTTATTGATCATAACACCGATCTTAATTCCTTGTTCGATTGCTTTTTGCAGAACAAATCTTGTTTGTGGGAGCGGCCCTTCAGCTGCATCAACAAGTAATACGATCCCATCAACCATCATCAATGATCTCTCAACCTCTCCACCAAAGTCGGCGTGGCCCGGAGTATCTAGAAGATTGATTTTATAATCTTTCCATCTGAAGGCACAGTTTTTAGCAGTAATGGTAATTCCGCGTTCTTTTTCAAGTTCACCTGAGTCCATAACTCTTTCAGAAACTGTTTCGTGCTCTTCAAACAGTCCTGATTGCTTTAATAGTTCATCTACTAACGTAGTTTTACCGTGATCAACGTGCGCGACGATGGCAATATTCTTTAATTTCATGAATTTCTCCCAATATGAGCGCAATTATGGACGTAACAACTTAAGTTGCCAATCTTTAAAAATCGATAGTTTGTAAAAAAATTGTCGCGCCTCGCAAGTCACCAAAATCACGTCACGATTAAAGACTCCACACCACTAATCCGAAAAGCAATTACAATAAGGACTGTATGAAAAAGCTGATTCTACCAATATTTTCATTTTTTTTAGTCGCCTGCGCTCCCAAACCTGAGGACAAACTCACGGCGGTGAATATCGATTTGCCAGCTTCAATCAATCAAAGTGCTCTGCGCCACTATTCTCCAAAAAGCCAATTTGGAGCAAATAGCTTGACGACGCTTAGTGATATTGACTGCTACGCCATTGCCGTGGAGTGGGATAAAAACCAAGGGCAATGTACTAATTCTAGCGGCACAGTCCTCGCCCACGCAAATATGGTTTTTGGAAGCTTCCCGCAGGGAATGAATATTGAACTTTTTGTCCCGCAAGGCGCTGCTCGTACCTTTCATCTCTATGGTTTTTCCTATCAAGATGATCAAGGCATGGGTTGTCCAGACTTCATAACTTTCCCAATTGTTGATCAACAGCAATCTAGTAAACCTAAATTACTGGCCTCTAAAAGAGTTGATGTCTTTGGAGAAGTACTAGATATAACTTTAACCAGACAAATAGCTGGTCCTGATATTCACACATGTAAGAGTTTTCCTTTCCAATGGGAAAGTCAAACCAGCGCAACTTGGGACGTGGCTGTTTGGGATCAAGCCAGCTGGCAGTAAAGCTAAAGCTTAGCTTCGCGTTTTATGAAAAAAACTGTATCTGCAGCTTGTAAAACATGGGGAGTAGATTTGAATTCATTCAAATAAATTTCGAAAGTATCTCCATCTTCAAGATAAAGTGTTTTGTTTCCAGCAACCACCGTTGCATTAGCACCATCTAGTCCGTAAGAGCTACTGTTAATTTTGTATTCAACCATACTTCCCGGCCCTACATCAAAGCGATACTTGTAATAAACAGTATAAAATCCACCCTCACCAGCGGGTACTGTAAAAACACCAGTGGCAGGGTTATATGCACCTGGTGCATCATCTCTCACAACCAGATCAAGAATGAAATTTGTTTGAGAGCTCATTGGCATGTTTTGATTGGCGCTCAATTTTGCAACCACGCCATAACTAGTTTCATTAATCTTATCTGTAATCTGTTGAAAATTCTGATTAACCTCAGCTGCAACGATTGGAGTTCCCGGAGAAAAGATATTCATAGTGAGGGCCGCATAAGCAATCATACCTGACAAAAGAGCTCCAAAAGTTGCCCCCCATACCCAACTCACTTTAGAAAAAAATCCTTTTTTGAAACTCATAAAATCTCCTCCGATCATATTATACATTAAGTCGATTTCAGAGCTATGAATATTTGCCATGAATCGGCCAGAATAATATGATTTTTTTATGCTTTTTCAGTCAGTTATATTTCTCTCATTTTTTAGCGTTCTGCTGCTCTTCTTAAGAGTTGTTAAGAACTCTAAAATTCAAAAATCAGCTGTTTTACTTTTCTCACTCTACGCCTATTCACAATTTTCAATGCTCTTAGCTCTTACTATCTCAATGAGTGCGTTAGCGTGCTTTATTCTTTCAAAGGGCGAGTTCAAAAAATGGAAATTAGCCATCAGTATTATTTTTCAAATTGGAATATTCACCTATTTTAAACTCAATTCAAATTTTACAGAAACCAATGCATTAGTAGTTTTCGGTGTAAGCTTTTTTACCATGCAAGCTATTGCCTACTCAGTAGACGTCTATAAAAAAAAATTACCTCCTCAGACAATATTAAATGTGTTTTTATACCTCACTTATTACCCTCAGCTAGTGGCCGGACCGATTATCAGACCGAAGAATTTCTTTTCTCAAATTACTTCACCCTTTATGGTTAACAGAAATACAATCGCTGAAGGCTTTTCTTACCTATCGATCGGGCTATTTTTGAAGCTAGTCATTTCTAATAATATAGCTCCCGCGGTTGTTAGCAGAATGAGTTTCGATGGAGAGTCCTACAATATTGTATTCTGGCTTATTAACTTCACTCAGTTCGCTATCTATATTTATGCCGACTTTGCTGGATACAGTTTAATGGCGATAGGCTTAGCAAAATCAATGGGAATTGATTTGCCTACAAATTTCAATTTCCCTTTCATCGCGAAATCATTTAGTGAATATTGGCAGAGATGGCATATAAGTTTAACTGAATTCTTCCGTGACTATATTTTCTTTCCAACTTGGATTAAGAAGCCAAATTATATAGTGGCCATTACGTTAACTTTTGTTGTTTCAGGTTTATGGCATGGTCTAGAGAGTATTTTTATTTTATGGGGAATCGTTCATGCCCTACTTTTGATTTTCGAGAGATACACTAATGTAACTAAACTTCCTATCTTTTTACGACTACCCTTTACGCAATTCTTTGTAATCTTAACATTGGGTCTTTTTGGTTGTAACTCGACAGAACAATTTTACGAAATACTAACTAATCCAAATATATCTCAGTCCGTTTTAGCTTATTTCGGAAAATTCGAGCTCTTCTTTATTCCTATTTTCTTTGGAGCGCATTACATATTCTCAACATCTAGATTTAAAGACACAGTCAATTCAAACAAATTCAATTCAAAATACCTTCTCGTAACCAGTGCTTGGATTGCTATTTTATTTTTTAGAGGAGCTGGTAAGCAGTATGCCTATTTTAACTTTTAAGGAACTCAAAACCTCTTTATTCCTGATCGGCTTAATCACCATAGTGGTAGTGTGCCTCCGTTTACAATTTGATTTAAATTGGGAATCTTCTTTTATGGCAGAGCTAAGCTCTTTTCAAAAGATCTCACCACCAAATTCAGATATCTATATTTTAGGTGACTCTCGTTGCCTATTTGCTATCTCCCCTAATGAAATCGAACTTAAAACGGACAAAAAAGTTTTTAATCTATGTGTTCAACACCAAGCTTATACGCCTGAGTTTTTTAAACAGATTTCAAACCTTCCTAAATCAACCCTAATTATCACCCTAACTCCCCTATCTTTATACAGCGGTCATCATTTTGGATTAGAGAATCTTAAAAAGAGATCCTTCGAAGATCTGTTATCATTATTTTTTTCAAAAATTAATTTCAAAAACTGGTCAAAAACACTAACTAATAAACAGCTATTTGAGAAAGGTTGGATAGGTGGAGTAAAAACAGCAAACACAAATCCAATGAATCCTGTGAATGAATATGAACATGCTTTTAAAAACTCTGTCCCTATAGAGCATTCCATTATTATGGCTGAGTTCAAGAGGATTCAAGAAAACGGCCACCAAATTATCTTTATTCAAATGCCTAGTTCAAAAAACCTTCAAGCCGTAGAAGGGCCCCATTTAGAACACGTTAAAGAATTAAATAAAAATCTTAAAGCACAAGGGTATAAATTTATCTCTTTAGATAAAGTCAAAGAAGGCCTTGAGTACTTCGATGGTGACCATCTGGATCGCATGCAAGCAAAAAAATTATCTAAATTTTTAGGTGCTCAAATTAAAAAGGAACTATCAAAATGAAATTCCTCACTTGGAAAGATGATATTGATGAAATTTTTAAAGTTAAAGCTCAAACTAATGAAGACTCTATCTCTTTAGTTTTACACCATAATGAGAAATTGGGATACATTCCCACCCTAATCGAAAAATTCTGCCTTCAAAGAGATCTTTCCATAAACCTTACTACTAGAGAGGATAAAAACACCAATTTTATTATCAGCCAGGAGGGTGAAAAATCTATTGCGACTATACATTTGCCTCCTCTTATTGAGTTTTTTGGAAGCCATAATGCCTACTCAAATGAATTACATAATCTTTCAGGGATAAAGTACTCATTTGATTTTCAAAAGTTTGTTGCATACAAAGTAGCCGCAAATATATTGAAGTATTTCTCAAAAGGCTTTAAGCTCATCGCGATTGATGGAGATCAAACACTTTGGAATGGTATAATTGATGAAGATAATGTTACCTATTCTAAAGAACTAGGTGCTGATCGGGGCTACTTTAATTTTCAAAAAAAATTAAAAGCAATAAAAACAAATGGTGTTTTTCTGGTGCTACTTACAAAAAACTCAGAAAAGGATATTCATGCTCTTTTTCAAAACTTTGACTTTGAGCTCAAGCTTTCCGACTTCCAATTTGTAAAAGCTAATTTCGAAGCCAAAGCACAAAACCTATACGACTGCCTTCAAAGTTTAAATCTTTCTCCAAAAGATTCTCTATTTTTAGATGATTCAATATTTGAAATTGAAGATATGAATTTACGATATCCTGACGTTTCCACTTTGCACCTTCTTAGGTCCCCACATGAATACGCAAGTTTACTTGATACAGTTGATTTGTTCTCAACAGCAAAAACGAAAGAAGATTTAAGTAGAACTACACTCTCCCCACTTAATATTGAGAATAAAGTTGATAAGTCTGATATACATGTACAGATAAGAGATATTGGCTTACGCGATAAACAACGGTTCATTCAACTAGCAAACAAAACAAATCAATTCAATTTAAACGGCCAAAAACTCAATGAAGTTCATTTTGAAGAACTACTTTCAAAAGGCTACAAAATACTACAAGCATCAGTAAAATATCATGATGAGGATTATGGAAGAACTGGGTATCTAGTATTCAGAGAAATTTCAAATGAGATTGAAGTTCACCATTTCTTTGTCAGTTGCAGAGTTTTAAGTTTCGGCGTTGCTGAAGAGCTCTTTATGAATCTACCAGCGGGAAAACTACTTCAGATAAACTATAAGAAGACGAACAGAAATTATTTAATGACCAACTTCTTGCTTGAAAGAGGCTTAATATGAAAATAGAAGATATATTGGCAAAAATTCTAGGCCATTCAAATTTCAAGTATGACTCCGAGGTAGCATCTATTGAAAACTGGACTTCACTTAATCATCTTAGAATCATTGTTGAAATAAACAAACAGTTTAACCTGAATCTAGATCCGTCTGATATTCATGGGAGTGATAATATTCAAGCAGTATTGGACTTAGCTAATGGAAATTAAGTTCTCACAAAATGAGATTAATAGTTTCTTGAAGCAGGGTGGAGACAGAAACCCTATACATCACAATCATAATTTTACCAAATTAACTCCGCTTGGGACTAATATAGCTCCAGGGCTATACCTGATCGAGAAAATCCTATCAACTGTAAAAATTAACAGCTCCGACATTGTACAAATTCAAATAGATTTTTTATTTCCTATCATAGAATTGAGTTGGCGATATCAGGTATCTACTAGTTCAGCAGCAAACGAAACAAAAGTTTCTTTAATGAAAGGAGAGAAAGTCTACCTAACTGCACAGGTTATTTTTGATAAGAAATCTCAACATGAAAAGATAAACTTTTCCAAACTAAGTCACGCTTCGACCTCTTTCACGGACATACCAACAGCTATTATGCACTTGACTCTCACTCGATCTGATTCCAATGAACTAGAAGTATTAAATAAATTAGGAGTGGATTACCTAGAAGCCTCCAAAAGTATTACAGATACCAGAGTTCAATTTCTTTTAAAAAAGATTCGACCCTATCAAGAACCAGAACTCCATTCTACAAAACTTCGAGGACAAATAAAACCGACATTAGTCATAGGGGCTAGCAGAGGAATCGGATTTCACTTAGAACAAATACTATTTAAAAACCAAATCAAGTCAGTTACATTGGACTCCATCACGTTTCAAGTGGAGTCACCGACTTTAATAAAAGAAGAATTTGAAAATATCGTCTTTTGTCCTTTCCCAACCTACGAAGAGATAGACATATCCAATCTAAACTCCTACGAACTTACTGAGGTTGAAAATATGATTTCTCCTTATATTGAGTGCCTCAATTGGCTAAGAATTCAGTACCCCGACAAAAACTTGATTAATCTATCTAGTTCTTTTGTAGAGACTCATCCAAATTTATTGATGGCCTTCCTAAAATCTAAGTTGGAAAAAGCTTGCCCAGATATCAAACACGTAAGGCTACCACCATATATGGGAAGAAGAAATCACGGACTAACTTCTAGGCTAAAAGAAGAATCCATTTTAAATGCGTTAGAACTTATAATTGCTGAGCTAAAATAGCCTCAACCACCTTAATCCCATCAACAGCAGCGGAAGTAATTCCTCCGGCATAACCTGCCCCTTCGCCGCATGGATAGAGTCCTTGGTGCGAAGTTGAGACAAATGTTTTCTTGTCGCGAGTGATTGTTATAGGAGCTGAAGTTCTGGTTTCAGGAGCAATCAACAATGCTTCTTCGTAAGCAAAACCATTTAGCTTATTATTGAATTCATTTAAGGCGACTTTTAAATGCTCAGTTATAAATTTGGGGAAAACTTTCGAGATATCCGTTTTAAAAATGCCACTGGGACTGCTCGTCTTAGGTAGTGGATTCGAATTTAGCTTTCCCTTTAAAAACTCTCCAACAGTCATGGCCGGAAGCATCCTACCGTCTGCTTCTTTTTTGGAAATATTAAAGGCATTTTGTTCAATTTGGTGCTGGAAATCCATACCACTAAGAGGATCGTCTGTTTTAAAATCAACTCCAGCTTTCACAGATACAACCAAAGCTGAGTTTGACCAGCGAGAGTTTCTAGCATAGTTACTCATCCCGTTAACGACGATACCATCGGATTCAGTACCACTGGATAGAACATAGCCTCCTGGGCACATACAAAAAGAGTAAGTCCCTTTATCAGTTTCTTTGTTATGATGAGATAATCTATATCTTGCGGCTTCCATGGCATCAGCAAAACGACCATGTTGCATTTTATCGATTTCCATTCTTGGGTGTTCTATTCGAACACCGACTGCAAAGTCCTTGGGTGCTATAGCAACGCCTTGATCTTTCAAGTGATGATACATCTCCCCTGCAGAGTGACCACTAGCAAGAATGACATGATCACTCAAAATTTCTCGCCCATCACTCAGAACGACACCTGTAACTTTATCACCTTCAATTAAAAGCTTACTCGCTTTTACATTGTAAAGAATCTCATGCCCTTGTTCTTTTAAAGAGTCAGAAATTTTAGTGATTATTTTTCGAATTTTATTTGAACCTAAATGAGGATTTGAAATATAGGCCACTTCTTCAGGTGCACCAAAATCAACAAATTTTTGCATTACATATTTGATGTAATCAGACTTCACACGAGTAATTAATTTTCCATCAGAAAAAAGTCCCGCTCCCCCTTCACCAAAGCAAACATTACTCTCAGAGTTAAGCTCACCCTTTCTCCAGTATTTTGATATATGAAGCATCCTCTTATTAGCTTCATCCCCTCGCTCAATAACAATCGTAGGAATCCCGTATTCTGAAAATCTTAGGGCCGCAAACAAACCAGCAGGTCCAGCACCAATAATAACGGGAGTTTTACCAAAAGGGTTTAAACGAGCAAATTCCTCACGGTGAGTTGAGAAGCTCTCTCCTTTTTTAATGGCCTCTAAAGTATATAAATAATGAGGAGCTTTACCTCTAGGCGCGCCTCGAGCATCAAGGCTTTTTGAAATGATTCTGTACTCTACCATTTCAGGATAGGCAGAGCTCATATAGGAGTCGAGATCTTGATCAAACTTCAGTTTAAAATTTAGCTTATGTGACATGAAGACTTCCTACAGCGAATAAGCTATATTGTATAGAGAGAATATAATAATTTTAGAGGCTTAGATATGAATTTTGACTTGATAATCGTAGGAAACGAACTCTTAAATGGAAAGATTGAAGACAGAAACACTCATTATATTGCTAAGGAATTGTATAAACACGGGCATACTCTAAGAAAAGTTCACATAATTGGCGACGAAGAAAAGCTTTATTTTGAAGCACTTGACGCTGCGTTCAATAAATCTGATGTCGTCATTACAACTGGAGGCCTAGGTCCAACCAAAGATGACCTCACTAAAAGCATCCTGGCCAAATATTTTGATAAAGAAATTTCTCATTCTGAAAAAGCTATGGAAATTGCCAAGCTTCACTATAAAAGAGGTAATAGAGAATACGATACTGAAAAAATTCAATATCATTTGTTTCCAAAAGATTTTGATGTCGTCCTCAACCCCGTAGGATACGCCCCAGGTCTAAGTTACACCCAAGATGGAAAATCTGTATTCGCCACCCCTGGTGTCCCGACTGAATTTCAGGCAATGCTCTCACAAGAAATCCTTCCAGGCCTTGCCCAGAAATCAGAGAAACAAATCAAGCATGTCATCGTAAAAACGTGGAAAGTTCCAGAAGCAAAAATATTTCATGATCTCTGCCCTACGCTTTGGGACGAACTAGCTCAATTTGGTGAAGTAAGTTCACTCCCCCATATGACTGGAGTCGATATCGGAGTTAAATTAATAGGAGACGATAAGACTAACTCTGAAAATGAGAAAAAAGTTCTTCAACTTATTTTAGACTCAGCAATTAAAGATAATATTTGGCATATCGGTCCAGAGACGATGGAAGAAATTATTATCAAAGAAGCTACCGCGAAAAAGCTAAAGATTGGGTTTGCAGAAAGTTGTACAGGAGGACTCTTGGCCTCAAAGATAACTGATGTCAGTGGGTCTTCAGCTGTTTTTTGGGGAAGCGTAGTAAGTTATGCCAACGAAGTAAAAATGAAATCCCTTAATGTTGCAGAAGAAACTTTAAAAGCTCATGGTGCTGTTTCAAAAGAAACTGCATTTGAAATGGCCAAAGGAGCCAGAGAACATCTTAATGTGGATATTGCTGTAACCACTACGGGAATAGCAGGCCCTGGAGGTGGCTCAAAAGAAAAA
This sequence comes from Bdellovibrionota bacterium, assembly GCA_036336775.1. Classification (GTDB taxonomy): domain Bacteria; phylum Bdellovibrionota; class Bacteriovoracia; order Bacteriovoracales; family Bacteriovoracaceae. The sequence continues at coordinate 12,323 of JAYZFM010000038.1, forward strand.
CCCGTGGGTACAGTGGGAATTGGAGTTAGCACATTAAAGAATACCGAAAGTGATATTTATTATTTTACTGGCACAAGAACATCACTAAAAGAGCGTTTTGCTAGATTTGCACTGCTAAAACTTCTTGAAGCCATCAGGGACTGTTAGTCTTCAAGAACAAAACCAGGAACTCCTAACATATTACAAAAAAGTTTATAAATGATTCGCTCTTTTTTACTGATAAACCCGTTTAGCGTCGCTATTTCTTTAAGCTCTTTCAGTATCAATTCTTTTTGCCTAGGTGTGGAAAATCGATACCCCTCGATTGCGCTTAGAATTTTTCCATAACCTAGTTTGTTCTTTTCTATAAGTGAAAAGTTGACCTTTAGATCCGCGTTGTCATCTAGATAGTAAAAAAATGACTTCAAAATTAGACTATATTTTTTGACTTGATCACTTGATAGTTTCTTATCCTCAACTTTTACTGGTTCCAAACTAGGCTTTAGATAGGCGACCACTAGGAATTCATAAAAGCTAATTTTTCCGTCAGCATTCACTTCTTTAATGATTTCCTGAAGTATTTTTTGGCGTTCAGATTGAGGTAAATCTTTTAGCTCCCCTGAAGCTTTCTCTAGTGCCGTTTCAAGTTCTTCCTCAGACAAATGACCAAAATCATCGTTACCTCTTCGGAGTAAGGTCTGCACTAATCCCAAATAATTATTTTGCGACTGATATATAAGGAACAAAGGAGCAATCTTCAAAAGTTTCTCTCTTGCATCCCTCATACGCTCATCTTGAGAACGTGTATTGCTCTTTTCTGATGTTTGAAGTTCTTTCATTTCTTGTATGAGTGAAGCTGCATCTTCATTTAAAAACCTTTTTTCATCAAAATTTTTATCTACAGCTTTTATTCTCTCAAATATCGGTGGATGAGTTGAAAGGGAGAAGAAGCTCTTCACACCTTCAACTAGAAACATATGACTTGCCTGAGTGGCATTCTTCGCATGAATAATGCCTTGAGTGTGATTGATATAAATTTTTTTAAGAGCTCCTGCTATACCTTCGGGATTTCTGGTGTATTGAACACTTGAAGCATCTGCTAAAAATTCTCTTTGTCTAGAAATAGCTGCTTTTAGTATAATCCCGCCTAGATAGCCGAGACCACCAATGGCCATTAATCCGAGTCCTAAAGGAGCGAGGCTTCCCCCCTTTGAATCTCTTCGAGAGGAGCGTCCACTTGAGCGCATTAAATTCACCCCAATTTTAAAAATTAGAATTAGACCTGCAAGCATTCCTAATAATTTCAAATTCAACTTCATATCACCATTAAAAATATGACTATATTCGTGAGCAACTACTGCCTGCAATTCATCTCGAGATAGCTTCTGCATACAACCACTGGTTACACAGACTGCAGCAGAATTAATATCAAAACCACAGGCAAAAGCATTTATAGCATCATCTTCTAAAACATAGATTTCAGGAACAGGAACAGATGAAGCAATGCTCATCTCTTCGACAATATTAATATACTGCTTTTCATAAAAATCACGGGAATTATGGAGGACTTTTCTTGCCCCAAGACTCTTACAAATTTGGGAGGGATCTTTTTTTAAAGAACGAACCTCAAACCATGTTTTAATTAAAATTAATGCCGCAATGAAAGTTGTAACAGCTCCAAACCAGATAAAAACAGACTTACTAATATAGAGGTCAAGTGAATAGATGTATAGACCTCCTCTGCCCCGAGAGGCATTATTCGCATACATTGCAGCGATTGTCCCACAGATAGCTGAGACGGCAAAAACCACGAAATAAAATAGCGTCAGAAGTCTTGAACTTCTTTTTCTAGCAATCCTTTGATCTTCAAAAAAATTCATAGGTCAGTATTTAAAATTCAACTTTAACTGCAGATCGCATTTTAACATCTTCAATTTCTAATTGAGGAACTGTAGTATGACCGAACATTCCAGCAAAAATATTTGCTGGAAACTCTTGAATCCCCACATTAAAATGCATTACAGAATCGTTGTAATTCTGTCTGGCAAACCCTACTTTATTTTCAGTAGAAGTAAGTTCTTCCATTAGAGATTTCATATTATCATTGGCCTTTAAATCAGGATAACTTTCAAAAAGTGCTAGAAATCCACCCATAGAAGAGTTTAAAGCGCCTTCAGATTTAGCAAAATTTTTCGCTGCCTGATCACTACTAGGATCAGCTTTCAATGAATCTTTTGCAGCAAGTGCTTGGTTTCTAGCATGAATGACTGCTTCTAGAGTTTCTCTCTCGTGAGCCATGTACTTCTTGGCAACTTCAACTAAATTAGGAATCAATTCATATCTTCTCTGTAGTTGGACATCTATTTGAGCAAAAGCATTTTTATAGCCATTTGCAAGTCTTACTAATTTATTAAAGATTCCTACAACGTAAAAAAAACCTCCAATAATAACAACTCCAGCAACTATTCCACCAATCAAATTTGGACTCATTTTTTACTCCTATTTTTCTTCTTTTGTATCTGCTTGAACAATTTTTAAGGCAATTTTATCATTGGCTCTTCTAAGCCGCTGAGACATAGTCTGCATGAGAGACCTAAACCATCGAGGTTGACCATCCAAAACATCTATAAATTTCTTATGAGGAATAACTAGCACTTCACTATCCTCTAGTGCTCGCACACTCGCTGAACGTGGTAAATTATCTAGAAAACTCATCTCTCCTACTAACTCACCAGCACTCACCTCTCCAATAATAACGTTTTGATCGTCATGATTAAGTTTGGTAATTTGAAAACGACCTTGCAATACCCAAAACATTTCATGGTTATTTCCCCCTTCGGTAATGAGGTACTCCCCTTCAGAAATAGTTTTAGTATTCTCAGCAATGACACTTGAGTTACCTGTAAAAGCAAGTAAACCCTTTTTTAATTCTAATTTAGTATATGGTTTTTCAATATATTTGACGTGATCAATTTGAGAGTAAAGCTCGGTAAAAGAATTTGGTTTTTCGCAAAAGACAAGAATTGGAATGATATCTTTTATGTTTTTCGCATTTTCTTTTCTTCTTATACCCTCTATATAATCAGCTCCTCGAAAATTCTGAACATCATGATCAAGAAGAATTAAATTAAATGGTTCGTTAGAAAATTTAAGACGAGCTTCATTACTATTCTTAGCAACGACTACTTTATATTTGAGTTCCTCAAGGACCTCTTTGGATAATTGTATCTGCTCTTCATTATCAATGATAATCAATGCATTTCTTTGATCTGACATGCAGAACTTATCGACATTATTTCATAAGGATTTAAGAATTTATTATCCTAATCAAGTTTTACATTTTCATCAGATGGAAGCTTGCCTCCCTGCTCTTTATATTGGCGGATGACATCCTTTGCATCTTTTCGAAGCTTAGGGTTTCTCATGGCTTCGTGACCTTTCTTTACCATAGTACCGAGTTCATCATCTGAAAGACTATTTAGTCTCTCTTTAGCTGCTTTGATTTCTGCAGGAGTAAACGTTCCCATCGATTCCATTTGCTCTAAGATTCCTTCAATATCTTTTCTTTCTTGTGCCAATCCGTTGAAACTCAAAAGTAATAAACTCATATAAAAATACTTCATCTCTCCTCCAGTGCATCCATTATACCACGGAGTCAGAAGCAGAAACCGGCAAAAAGTTTCTGCTCTCTAAGTTTTTCATTACGTAATACCAAAGACTTAAGCCTATACCCGAGTCAAGCGCCAGTGTACTCTATAATTACTTAAGGTTAGAACTTATCCAAGTCGAAAAGTTAATGAGATGAAGTTAATTGGAATTCAAATACTTATATTATTATTGTTATTTTCGTCCTGCCTGCCAGAACAAGCTACGAGAACAACCACTTTGGATGAAAATTCATCACTCTCATCAGATACGACAAACACTACTACCGATTCAACTTCAAATTCGACCAATCAATTTACAGAGAAAGTAAATTTTTTCCAGAAAAATGGAGAGAGAACCACCGCGACCCTAAGCTTAACTTCGGATTACGACGACAGTTTTCTAATCAGGGGAAATGACATTTTTTCTTTTTTAACAGATATTACAAAAACTTATCAGGGAAGTTTTTGTCTCGTTAGTCATTTTACAACCGCCAGTGGTAGTACTTCAAAACAGCTTCTTATTACTTCGGCCAGAATTCGCTCCTACTACTCTAGTTTTTTAAACACCAAAGAATATTTTTTACAATTAGAACCGAATAACAAAACAATTAACCAAAACGATTGCTTAACCGTGGCCCTAACGCAAAAACTTCAATCGGTTTATGGTACAGCAAACTTTGCATTTGCAATTGAAGATGTTTGTCCTGATTGCACGGTTGCCGTATCGTCTCAAAATACAAAACTTTATGATATTTACGCTGTTGAAAAAACTCAAAGTGCACTGGTAAGCCATCTAAACTTAAGAGTTTCTCCTGCGATTGGCAGTGAAGCTGGTGACTCACCCATCTGCTCCAATAATACAACCTGTACAGGTATTGGTTATAATTGCTGTCTTGAAGGTCAATGTGTAAACCACGGATCAGTGAGATCTTCAGTGGACACAAGTAGTGATAACTACAAAATCGCTTACCAAATTGTTTCTGATAGACCTGAGCTTATTAATAATTTTGCTGATATCTTTTATGTCTGTCCAATGATGGTTCCAGAAGATGGAGACGATGATGAAGATGAAGTAGATCCTGAACAGCAGGCATCGGATCTTTTCACTGAATTGACAAATATCTATAACTGTTTAAATCCTATTGTTGACGAGGTTTCAGTTTGTACCCTTGATTTTGATGATGCTGACTCATTAATAGGAAGTTCATCTTATAATTTTAGTACTGAAACAGATGACCTTAATTTCACCTCATTAAATGCTAATATGAGTAGCAATAATATTGTCCAAATTGATTATGGTAATATTACGATATTTAAAGAAGCCATCTTAGAAGATGATGAGGTCGTCCCCTTGCCTTCAAGCATTACTTTAACGGGAAGTAACGATAGCCTATCCACTTCTCAGACAGCAACTGTAAGTACTAGTCTACCAACGGGTGCAACAAACGATACCTTAACTCTATATTTTAAAATCGATGGTAGTTGTGAAAAGCTTGGAACTTCACTGGCCCGATGTAGTAAAACATATGTGCAAGGTCAGTCAACCACTCCGGCTAGACCAAGTGACCATACCTCTGGATCACAGTCTTTCAAAATTCCAAGTTATGCTGATACTAGCTTCAATGTAGTTGTAGAAGTGGGTGGAACTACTGTTTCATCTGGAGATGATACGTGGGAACTGTCAGGGAACTCTGTTGTCTTTGATAGTTCAGAATATCCCATTTATGACAATCAGGAAGTTGTCATTACTTACTTTGTTTCTTCAAATGTAGATCTCTTAACTAAAACAAAAGAATTAGCTCAGAGTGCGCTAGATGTTCATTGTGCTTGTGATCCAAATAAAGATCCATGTAACTTGACTCCAGTTGAAACTGAAGTAAATGGTGTTGCTACAGTTACGAGTTATGAATGTAAATATCCTGAAACTATTGTCGATGGTCCTCTTCAAGAAACAGTATATGTTTCTGCAAAAGCTGTTCCTCATAAATTCTATGATGAAAATGGTGTTAATTTTGATCTGGGAGATGAATCAACAACTTCTGAGCAAGAGCTTACTGCGTTTGAATATGACGGAGGAAGTGAGCTAAAGCCTAATAACGTAGATAGCTTTATTGGCTTTAATGAGATCTACGGAACTATGAATGTTGACGGTTCTTCCCCTCTTCCACCAAAAGTTGTTAATGTTGATAAGGGAACCCAATATGATATTTTTGTTGATACAGGTGCGTTTTCAACTTGTTTAGATTGCGGTTCAGATTATTTTTCAGGTCTTCAAAAACTATTTCCAAATGTTTTTGACAAGCTAGGCGGAGGCTATACTCCTGACTATGTTGAATCAAGACGAACTACGAATGCAGGTAAATATCCAGGAGATGATTTTAGATTCGGTAGAGCGTGCTTTGTTCCTGCAACAATGATTCCTTGGACACATACCCCAGGGACTGATGTCACCGATCAACGAAGAAATAGATTAGAAGCGCAACATATACTCTTCTCTAATGGCTACAATAAGGATTGGTACGGATTTGATTATGGAGCTCTGATTGGTTCATTTGACGGAGTAAAGTGGTTTGCAATTGGGAATCAGCGCCGAATTAAAGCTGATTCTAATAAGCTTTATCTAGCAGTCAACGCCTATTTTGGTGACCTAACAATAAATAACTCATACAAAGTTACAATTTCTGAAATGGCTGCTGTGGTGAATTCTGGATCACTTGTTACTCATGATATGGACAGCGATGGAGCTGAATGCCAGAAAATGCATATATGTGATTCAGACGAAGATTGTATTACACAGCTTGGTTATGACTATACCTGCCAAAATGTTGGGAGTATGAAAACGCCATGGCCAATGTTCGACTCTAACGGAAACGAGGTCGTCGGGAGCAAGTTAACTTCCCTATTATCACTTGTGGGCGGTAGTAATGGCGAAAGTAAGAGATGTGTTTATAGAGGAGTTGGTGCTATTTGTGAACAACTTCCTCAAAACGCAGATGCAGATACATCGTACTTAGGACAGGCAAAAACAGCTCTTCACACCTGTTCGCCAAACTCTCAATGTGCAGCGATTAATGATACAAAGTTTAATACTAAAATTGCAAGATATGGGCAGTCCCCTAAAAATCAAAATGCCCAAACGTTTATCACTGATAAGACTGATACTTTTGGACTTGCTGCTAGAGTTCTAGGAAGGCCATACGAATATTATGGTAATGAATCAATTCCAACCTCTACTCGGTCTATTCTTCAGACAAATAATATTGAAGGACTTTGTGTACCAGGAAAAGATGTTGATAATGCCTCAACGACTCAACAGTTAAATTATTACTCAAATTCTGACCGTGAAGCGGATAAAATCAATAATGTTGGTCGAACTTTAGCGAGTTCTATTCAGCAAGACCCGTACTACTATTCTGCCTGTCCAGCGACAGATGAAGATGGAAACTTCACTCACTTTGATAACGTTTCACTTGATGATAGCTCTCATCAGCCATATGCAATTAAAAATAATCTTTCTACTAATGCTCTAGATTTAGATGCACTTAGCTCGAAAAACCTATTTAACGATGAAAGCTCAATTGTCTCAGCGATTGGATACCATAAGAACACTTGCCTTAGGGCTCCGGGAGCGAAATGTTTCTCAGACTTTGAGTGTGCTCCAAATAGTTTTATTGCCAGCAAATTCAAATCAGTCTCTAACTTCAATGGAGAAATTTCAGAAGCTGAAGAGAAATTTTGGGAAGAGTCTTTAGTCTGTGCGAATTCACAAGAGAGATACTCTAATGGATCTATCTACCCTAATGAATACTATGAATTATACGAGCATCGTTGCTGTCGTGAAACAGATAATGATTTTACATTCTATTCTCAACCACACCTAAACTCTGATTTTAGGTTACAAGATGATTCAGGAACCCCACAAGTTCCTGGTGTGAATATTGATCTCAATTCAAGTGAGAGATATTCTCGAATTCACACGATCTATGATAAATTAGCTACAGAGCCTGATGACTACCCTAACCTCATTGTTTCTGCAGTTCAACCATCAACGACTCTTGCATTAACAAGCGACACAGTAGCTCAGTATAAGACTCTTCATCTTCACAACGAAAGAATGTGTTGTACCGGACACTGGGTAAGAAATTATTCATCCGGATCAAATGGAAACTCTGGAGGTCATAAGCAGGCTCCAACAGCATTACAGTCTTTTGATATCTCTATTTTTAGAGAACTATCATGGGCCCCAAATAATGACCCGGCTCTAAACAACCTACCAAGCTACACGCCGATTCCATATGCTTGCCAAGAAGAAGATTTTCAAACTTCAGACTGTGAAGTTCGAAATATTCTTGAAGGATCAACCTTTGAAAAAACTTATCTAACTTGGCTTGGAAAACTAGAGTTATTAGGTATTCCACAAGTATTGATTGAAACTAATAATTCAGTATTTAAGCCTGTTGGTGATAGCCAAGAAGATATTTCTGCAAATTTCACACCTATTGATAACACAATTAAAGATGTGAATTCCGACGGATTAGCGAACGTAACTTTAAACGGAGTTAATTACTATTCTGCAGCTGACTATGATAATTTTGAAATTGGATCTGGAAAGCTTAAAAAAGTCTTCTCAGAAAATGAATTTCATTGCTGCCTACCGACTGGAGTAGAGGTTCCTTCTGACACAACTGATACCGCATGTTGTACAGGAAAAGTCGCTGCAAATGATGAAGGTGTTAACAGATGTTGTCTAGAAGACTTCACAGACCTAACTGTATACACCAATAGATATGTTTCAAGTGAAGGTGCATATTTCGGGAATCAAGAAATTCCTGATTCTGCGATTGATCCGATGACAGGATATATTGATTCTGAAGAAGTGATGAAAATGGCCTCGACGATGTGTTGTTCAGGAAAAGCTGCTACAGGTGTTGTTTTGGGTGACTATTTTATTCCTGCTCCTGATGAAAATACGCAATTTGCAGGTTCATTCACTAGAAGATTCCTCTATAATGAAAATTTAGATGATGCATCTGAAGTAGGAGGAGGAGTCACGAAATTCAAAGCTGGTTTAAAATGGAATGATCATGTCTACTGTGTTCCTCAATCATTTACTGATAGCGATACTGGAAATGAAGGTGGTGGAGCGAGTGGTGAGTAATTAAACTGAAAAAATCAGATATAATAACACCACTGCAAGAATCGCTCTGTACACAAAAAATAGACCTAGTCCTAGGTTAGCGATCAATTTCAAGAAAAAATGAATTGTAATCAATCCAAAAACGAAAGAAGAAACAATTCCTATAAGCATGATATCAAAGCCTACGTAAGTTGCCTCGCCTTTAATCACGTCAGGAAGTTTAAAAACAACTGATCCAATAATGACAGGAAGAGAAAGCAAAAATGAAAACCTTGAAGCCTCCACTCGCCCTAGCCCCAAAAATCTTGAAGAGGTTAAGGTAATCCCTGATCTTGAAACGCCAGGAAACACAGCAAAGCTCTGAGTTAATCCGATAATGATAGAGCGTTTAAAATCAATAGATTTTGTAAGATCAATACCTTCTGATTTTTTTCTATCTGCAATATACATCAAGGCACCAAACAGAAATAAATTTATCGCTATTAATGTTGGGCTTCTACCGTACTCAAAGGCTAGCTTTTTGATTAGCAGGATAAGAATGAAAGAGCTGGCAGTCGCGGCAATAAAATTTTGAACAAATACAGTATCTTTTGTGTTTCTCTTAAAAATCAGCAGAATCGTTTGTTTTATTAAATCCATGACTTCTTTTCTAAAATACAAAATGACAGCTAATGCGGTTCCTAAATGCATCATTAAATCAAATATGACGCCTGGATCTTTCAATTCAAAGAAAAAGGGAACTATGGCCAAATGTCCCGAAGAGGAGACAGGTAAAAACTCTGTAAGGCCCTGAATAAAGCCATAAAAAATAGCAAAACTTTGATTCATTACTCTTCCTTATTAAGGGTACTCAAAACGAGAGCAAGGCCTCGGTAAAATTCGGTGTCCTTCTTCCCATCAATTTCGAGAGAAGTCATATTGCGCCCTATTATACCTTTAAGCTCTTTCATATCCTGATTTGTCTCTTTGTATAAATTGCCGATACTTTTGAATCTTTCAACAATGATTTTTCCCATTCGTTCAAACTCATTGATTTCTTTTTTGAGGGCCATTGAGTCGATATAGGCTGAAGCAGCATCAGCAAATTCAAATTTTTCCTCACCAGATAAAAATCTCACCATTCTAAAGTCTTTTGCGACTCGAATGTTTGAGACATCTTTTGAAAAGAGATACAGATCCGGAGACAGACTCATTTGCGTCATGTAGCTATAAAGGCGATCCTTTCCAATATCATGAGTAAATAACAGCCCTGAAAAATTTCCGAAATTTGAAAAAGTTAAACCTTCAATTCTATGAGGAAAAATACTTTCAAGTCTCTTTTTTAAATTTACGTGAGCTTTAATGAAAGGACCTTCTTCCACCAGAAAATTTGGTAGAGTTACCAGGTCGAGCTCAAAGACATTTTTCAATAGTTCTCTAAACTCTAGAGAAATATTATTAATATCTTGCTTATCAATTTTAGCTTTAAAGCTCGTGTTATTGAGCTTCATGCTTTCAACAAACTCTTGAATATACGGCTCATAAAACCATATTAGCGGGTTCTCTTCTTTATAATCTCTAAACAGATTAAGTAACTTGATATTTCCTTTATCTTTAAATACCGAGAGCGCCTGCTTTGTTTCTACGTTATAAAAATACAAGCCGTATTTACGAAATTTCTTTTTATCTTTTATCGAGATATCAATTAAAGGAACAACCTTCATATTTTCGGTTTGATCAAATTTTATTCCCAAAAACTCTGAAGAAACCGGTCTTGTATAAATCCATGGTTTAATTCTCTTCTCCCCTTGTGTATCGACAACAATCGGCTCGATAGCTTCAAATCCCTCTAAAACGGGAGCGCAAGCGTAAATAAGGATTGCCACAGGAATCCAAAAGAATATTGTGAAATTAGTCCCCATGGGATGAGGTGTGTAAATACGACTAAAAGTTAGAACTTCTTTTAAACTTCTTTTTCCAAAAAGAGTTGGAATATCAAATATAATAAAAGGTAGAGTTATTAGCCCTAGAAATTCACGCACTAAACCTTTAATACGTTTAAGGAAAAAAGACTCTTTGAAAATCTTTATTCCCATAACAACTTGCCCTAAGCTCAATCCAAATAAAAGAGAAGTTAACATCCGCAGAGCTATCGCAAAGAAAAAATAGGGCATTATAAGCTTGATCAGCTCCGATTCACCTAGCATATTTATAATGTCAGCAATTAACTCACTAGAGGTGCTTGCTTGATCAACTAACGGCTTTAAATACTCTTGATATACAGGTTCAAATATTTCTTTTAGTGTGTTTGGAAAAGAAATAAATAAAGACTCAAATTCTTCTATAGGACTTGCTATCGTATGCAGGGTCATTGCAAACAATGTATCCAACCCAAAGGCAACAATCCTTATTAGACCGGATGTAGCAGGTGGCTCTACGACCTTAGGTTTTGTTACCTTTTTACCTTTCCCTGAAGCTGCAACAACCTTGGCTTTTTTCTCTTTCTTCTTCCAAAAACGAAGTTTACTAAAAAATGAAGTTTTTCCTTTAACTTCATCATCCTCTTCATCAATTTCTGGTTGATAGATATCAACTTTCGATTTTGCTGGCTTCTTCAATACTTCTTTTCTATGCTGATCTAAGATGATTCCCTTAGAAGTCATCATAGAATACTCTTGCTGTTTTTCTTGCTCACTCATTGGCTGAGACTCAATTTCTTCTTCATCCTCTTCTTCAATAGGAGTTTCCAAACTGAGCATTTCAGTATTTGGTGTTGGCATCTCAGCAACTTCATGAACAAGTGAGTCTTCACTAAATTCATCATCAACTTCTAATTCATGCTCGTCTTCAGATTCTGCTTGAATAACTGGTGTATGCTTAAATTCAATCTTTGCGGTTAACTTCCCTAATTTTAATTTATCCTTAGGATTCAGGATAAACATTTTTCCAGCAGCTAACTGCTTTTTATTAACAAAAGTCCCTTCCTCACTTGAATGATCAATAATTGAAACCACATCGCGGCTTACTAATAAAGTGCAATGCCTCGGAGAAATTGAGTCATTATCAATTAAAAGCTCTCCCACCTCTCTTCCAATCGTAAGCTTAGGAGAAATCTTTCTTGATAACTCAGATTCTAGATTTGTAAATGTAATATACGCATCTTTTGATAGATCTGGATCTATATCATCTTGGGCCATATTGATTTGAGTGCCAATATTAGTGGCCGACTGATTCTTTTTGAAAAGTTTTCCGAGCATCCGTTGCTTTCCTATAAAAGGCTTTAATTTCTTATATTTAGTTTATCTTAACGACACAATTTGCCAAGCTTTCCCTAAATAAAAGCAGTTTTACTGGAGTAGAACACTAGGGCTTGTATAATATTAGGTAGTTAAAACTTAATTTTGAATTGCTTGGAGCCGATAAGAAAGTAGAGGAATGTGAATATGAAAAACTTCTTAAATCAAATTTATAAGATGACACACTTATTGATCGTTTGTCAGCTTTTGTTTTCCCCTATTGCTTATGCCCAACCTTACCGTGATAACTACGTTGGAACAGACGGGATGAGCGGCGGATCAAACAGTACTTATAACGATTACGCTGAAGGAGCTTATTATTTTTCAAATTTCATAAACCAGATGGCTTCATCCTACACAGGCGCAATGCAAGGCAATCAAGATAATTATTCCATTCACAGACAAAATATCGATTCAATCCTAAGCTTAACCCCTGAACAACCTGGAACATACCCTGCAGCATTCAGTAATTGTTTAGTGCTGCCCTCCAGAGGGAATCAACCTGCTTACAATGCTTCTTGTAAAAAAGCGACTCATCAAGAAATTCTTGAAGGCTATGCCCAAGCTATGATTGATGAAGCTGATGAAAATATGAACGAGCTTTTAAACTTCTCAACTGAGTCTAACGATAGAACGGAGTTTAGAGGAGCGACTTGTTACCAAGAAGCCATCGCAGGTCTGGCGAACCAACTTAATCAAAGAGAAGAACAAATCCAAGCTTATTTAACTAGGCTTGATCAAATTATGCAAAAGTTTGAGCTAGACTCAAAAGAAACACGCGGATTTAACAAACAACACGACGCTATTCTCAATGGACCTTGTAAAGAGTGTAAAGAGAAAGACGGTGTAAAAAAAGACTACCTAGGTAAATACAAATATGAGAACGCTGTTCTTGATGTAAACGATGCTGGAAAATGTGGTTCTTGGTTTACCAAAGATGCAATTTCAAAAGCAGGACAAAAAGGTGGATTAATTGGAATTAAAGACGAATTAGTTTCGTCAAAGATTCAACCAGCTGAAGAGTTTCTTAGCCGAGAACGTCAAATTACCAATGACATCACAAGTATTACTAAACTCCTTCAAAAGAATTTTGGTAAATCAGATGGAAATTCAGTTGATGCTTCAAAAGCAGCTATTAGAACATCTTTTTTCAGTAATAGCTCCCCTGCTCTGACAAAAGCGATCAATAGGTTTAAAACAAATCTATCAACTCAATTTGAAGACCTTAAAACCAATTATGATATCAGCACGATTACTTCAGGCAGTGACTCTAGCACAGCAAAATTAATTGTGAATAAAATAGACCTAGACCCAAGCAATCTAAAGTCTATAGAACAAGAAATCATTACTTATAAAAGAAAAGAACAAGCACAATGTGTGCAAAATCTTATAGCGAGTAATTTCTCAAAAGACTTTCATTCTTTTATGTCAGGATTTAGAGATCCAAATGTCTCTAAGAGTAAAAGTAGAGACGCAGATAACTCCCTAGCAAACTCGATCGCAACTGATATCTCGAACCTCTCAAATATGGACTTAGAAGAGTTCATCAAAAGAGTGAAAGTAGAAGAAGCTAATGGAACGAACTCTAGAAAAATTATGACAACAGGTCGTACTTTTCAGTTTAATGGAAAAACCATCGGAGCTTCCACTCCACTAAGACCTTCTCAACTTTTGGGTGTTTTTACTCAAAACTGCCAAGCAAAATTTGAAAAAGAAGCAACTAGTAACGGATTATCGAAGCAAGCGATAATCGATAACCTTAAAAAATACGCTACAGAGAGAAGAAATATTCAGATTAAAGGTGGGACAAGTCTTTTAATGGATCTTCGAAAAGACCTTTTAACTTGTCCATCAGATAGTGCTACTGGTTCAGCAGCTGCGACTTGTGATGATAAAACTTTATCGACTCAAAGTGATAATTTCTGTGTGGCCACAGCAAGAAGATGTTCAAGTAATGTTTACGCTTGTAAGAGTAAAATGGAAGCTAAAGTTACTGCGCTAGAGACAGAACAAAAAGTTCAAGTGGATAATTATAAAGCTCAGGCCAAAGCTGCAAGTGATAGAATGTTAGCTGAAGTATCAGCAATGCAAGACTTTATGATTAAAGAAGCTAGAAAGCTAGACGCTCAACTTAATATTGGTACCCTAACAGGTATGCCAAAATTACAACTCGACTTAGTGGGAGAGAATTTTTTAAGAGATGATGTCCGTTCTGACTTAGCACTTGAAGACCCACAGAAATATTTAAAAGCCTTAAAAAAACAAATCTCAGGTGAAGGTGGAAAAAGAGAAGATAGTCTTCTAGGAAAATTAGAAAAGCAAAGACTTGAGCTTGTTGGTCAAAATGGTGATGATCCCTCTTCTGGTCTTACCTCTGGAAAAGGAAGACTTGGTGCCATGGCGGATAGATATGTGGCCAACTATCAAAGTGCAATTTCAAACTACCAAACAATTATTTCAGATTGTGAAAACTCTATAGCGCAGGCGCAAGAAAGAGAAAGCCAAGAAGCTCAAAGAACAGCAGAAACTAACGAGCAATTAGCTAGTGCTTGTGATGCGATTGATGCCTTTAACGCCAACCCACTTGAAGGTGACGTCGCCGAAGTTGCTGGAGATGCAGCAGCAGCGGTAAGAATCGCGGCTTCCCTACCGAACCCTGGTCGTCCATTGAATGCCAGAAGAGATAGAATGATGATTGATAAGATCAGAAATTTTAATCAAAACTGCGCTGAAACAGACGGTGGTTATGGTTCACGAAATGTGAGAAAAACTCAGATCTGCTCCGTGCTACAGAATAATCCAACGTCTCCAGAGGCAGGAACTGAAAAAGATATTTACGAATTCTTTGAAAGTTCAAGATCAGAGATCGTAGCACTTTGTAATGTGATTAATCCAGTTAGAAGCATGGCCAGTAGTGATGGTTATTCATACTGTGAAGGTGGAGACAAACCAATTGAAGGATATGTTATCTGTAATGAAGACGGAGAAATTTCTGCGAAAGTTGCATGTACTGATCAAACGAAAACCATAACAGAGCCGACAGAAAAT
Organism: Bdellovibrionota bacterium; assembly: GCA_036336775.1. Taxonomy (GTDB): domain Bacteria; phylum Bdellovibrionota; class Bacteriovoracia; order Bacteriovoracales; family Bacteriovoracaceae. The sequence continues at coordinate 27,409 of JAYZFM010000038.1, forward strand.
CAAGTCCTACTCGCTATAAAAAACACTGATGGACTACCCAAAGATATTATTTGCCTTCCAGCAAGTAGAGGAACCCAGAAAGTAACTAGAGATTCCAGAAGAAGCGCAGAAGAAGAACTAGACCTACTAGCGGCATCGTACAACTGTAATAGAGCAAAAAGTGGTGTTGGACAGGTCCAACTATCAATATGTGGTTCTGAGTATTCAGGATTTTTATCGGAGAAGGGATTCGATCCGAGACTTTGGGGAGACCTAGCGACTTCGGCGGGACAAGCTTTCGCCCAGTAAAAGCAATCAGGGAGTTATATGAGCGAATGGATTCGTCGCACTACATTTAAGCATACCGCCCTACTAATCGTGAGTTTAGTTGTAGCTTCTTGTAATAATTTTACGCAAGTTGATGATGCTCAATCTCGAAATAGAACTTATGTTTCTTACTCTGGAACAGGAAAAGGTAAAGTGTATCTTTCCAACCCCTCAGTTCTTGCAGGTAAATACGTTACTCGTGCCAATTACGATGACAAACTAGTAGCAAAGTTTATAACTGACGAATCGACCCTAACCACTCCTTGTGTGTTTACTCAATATTCTCCTGATTTTTTTGATGCGAGTGTGTCTGTACCTTATGAAGATACCACCAGTACAGATTGCTTTAATATTTTAAATGACAGAAGTGCATCTACTGATGCCTTGGTGAGTTCCAATAATTCTTGGGTATATTCAGCTGGTACAGATGAGTTCTACCAAGTAAATACCTACTACCATACAAAACAAATCATGGACCGCTTTCTTAGTTCTCTTAGTTTTTCTCATAAACAAGTGCACTTAGATGGAAACCGCTATATTCCACCGGCAACTAAATACAATTTTGTCGACACTCAATCTTATTGGCTTCATGAAAATGGCTCCACTGTTAATATGGATGTTTTTTCTAAATGCTATTTAAGTTCAATGAACGCTTTTTTCAGTCCTTCAGATAATCAATTATGCTTTGGTTGGAATGAAAGTGACGAGGACTTCTTCATTGTTCAAGACCCTACTGTTATCTATCACGAGATGGGGCATGTATTTGTAAAAGTGATGATGAATCAACGAAATATCACAAGTGGTGTTGATCCTAATTCTTCCTCTATCTACTATGATTCTAAGACATTTAGCTCTGACCTGGGAGATATTTCCTATGATGAAGCAGGTGCACTGAATGAAGGAATTGCAGATTGGTTCTCATACTATATGGTTAACCGAGATCAAATTGGAGAATATGCACTCTATAAACTTCAGGGTCTAGCGAGACCAGTGAGTGAAGAGAGTGATCAGCATACAATATCAGTTTCAACTGATACAGGTGAGAGACTCTCCTACCCTCAGTACCTTCAATACAACCCCGCCAGTTTGTCTGAAAATGTAGAAGACGTGCATAATGCTGGAACAATTGTCGCTCATTACTTAGTTGCTCTTCAAAAAGAATTAAAATCAAGTTGTAGTTTTGATTCAACAGATGAGGATGAGATTCATTCTCAGACAGGTGACTATATCATGCTCCTTTTAAACGAAACGCTAGCGGAAGTGGGAGACCTCACAGCTAAAGGCTCAGACTTCTTTTCTCAATACGCGACAGTTGACAGTGACTATAACGATGTCTATTTCACAAACTTAAACGAAGAACATTCGTTTTTATGGACTCAAAAAGTTAATCCTATTAATTTCAGAAGATTTTTTAGAATTTTTGGAAAGAATATTCTTTATCATATTTCAATCGACCTTTGCCCTGAGTTTACACTGGATGAGTCAGAGCAATTATTAGATGAATATGGACTTCTCCTTTTTAACTCGTATGAAGATAGAGGAAATGGAATCGATTTAGATGGCAACCTCTCGCTAAGCTATTTTAGCTTTGCAGGGGATCACCAACTTTTTAGCAATAGAGACATCAGCCCAGTCGTTCTTAATACTTTTGTAAACGAGGATAATAGAAGAAACTCTGTTCTAATATCCAAAGATCAAATCGAACTTGATGACCAGATCACTGCCTATGTTTTTGATAAACAAACAAATATCGCAAGTCTTTTGGCTCAACTGACTTTTGAAGGTGAGAACGTGGAAACGACAGAAGGAATTGCAGGAACTGAATACAATAACAGTAACGCCAAGATTTCACCAGGTGAAGTCGTAGGTATATCACTAAACCTCTACAATAACTCTAACTCCTCTATGGCCGGTGTTCAAATTCTTGGAAATGATTGGGATCATATGAAGTTATCTGATAGCTCCATGCCATATATAAATCGAATCGAAAATATTAATGGCCTCTCCAGCGGAGATATATCGGGTGGAATTGCAACTCACTCTCCATGTATCTTCGATAATTTCCCTAAAGAATCTGAAGGAGGTGTTGACCCAGACGATGAGTCAACAACAGCCGCCGGGAACTGTAATTACATCACAAAAACAAACGATAGTATCGACACGTCAGAAGTCGTGACCGATACCCACCCTAAATATGATGTGGACTCTCCTCAGCCTATTTGTTTAGTACAGTATAGTGATGAAGATGAAACGACATGGGTTTCTCAGGATTTTTACCGAAAATACTCTATGGGACTTGAAGATAAGGACTGTATCAATAACTCTTCTATGTCTGGAAATGAATTTAATCCAAATTCGTGTTTAATTAGGATTCTTCCAGGAGCAGAGCATGCAATCCTTGGAAAAATTGACTCCCGAAAAACTTGGGCCGAAACGATCCAAGGGGAGACGAATAATAGTGTAACTTTCAGCCAGTCTAATATCGTAGTTATGGAAGTTAATAAGTGGATTCCACCGGGAACTAAGTTTAATTGCCGCTTCAGAGTTCGTTTTAGTAATTGCTCTAACTGTTATAGCGAATCAGCGACAGATGATGAATACGCTGATTTTGAATATGCAGGTGCGGAACCTTTTAAAGTGATCAATTTTCAATTTGAGGTACTTGATTAATGAAGCGCTACACCCTCACCCTATTTATCTTTGTTGGAAGTTTCCTCATTATTGGACCACTATCAGATCAAGCTGATTTTAGCTACCGCCAATCTAAAAACTTTCCCACTCTATCTTCTCATAAAAAACCTAGCAAAAAAGAGAAAAAAATTAAGCGTGCTCCGGCTTCAGTTAAAACCCCTCAAGGTCAAAAAAGGGCCATCATAGCTCGGGGAAATTATGATTTAAATACCCTCAAATATTCAAACTCAGTCAATCCTGATTGGAAAAATACTTATGAGCGACGTTTTTTGAAAATGGCGGCAATTAAGAAAGTTCAAAGCTTAAAGATTGAGCCGATTAAATCTATCGTAAAAATAAAAAACAATACCGCGAGAAACCTTGAACATATCAAGGTGTCTTACTTGCAAGAAAACGGTGACCCCTTTAGTTTTGAAGCGCTTGTTGACAGCGAAACGGGATCATTAGTTCGTTCTTGGAATAAGACTCGCTATGAATTCAAAAAATCTATTAGCTTTAACCCTAAAGGGCAAGAACTCTACAAAGAGTGAAGTTCTTCGTTTAAAGCTTTTACTCGATCTGCTTCAATTTTCTGAACCAATCCCTTTGGCTTTTGTGTTAAAACGATATTCTTTCCAAAATACTCTTTAGCAATTTTGAACTCTCCTGTGTAGATATCACGAATCAACTCATCAGATACCTCAGGAAAATAAGCTAAAATCTTTGAGCTTAATTCTGGAAGATAAGTTTTAAATAAACACCCTAAAGTTAGTGCATAGATAGCAGAATGAGCGATAATCTCTGCACATTTATCTTTATCCGTTTTAATAACCGCCCAAGGCTCGTGATCAGAAAAATAAGTATTGGCCACTTGTCCAAGACTCATCACCTGCTCTAAACCTTTTCTCACCTCAATTCGGTCAAGAGTTGCATTGATTTCCTTAACTCGAGTTTGAAGTTCTCCAAAAGCAATCGTTCCAAAAAAGCTTTGAAATTTATCAGCATCAATTCCTTCTTCTTTCCAATTTTTAAAGAAAAAAGTCATACCTCGGTTAATAAAGTTTCCAATATTATTTGCAAGCTCATTATTGATTTTTGCCTCGAACCCTTCCCATGTGAAACTTGAATCATTATTTTCAGGAATAAGAGTTGTCAGTGCGTAGCGAAGAGCATCAGATCCAAACTCAGCAATCGCCTTTTCAGCATCAACATACCACCCCTTAGACTTTGAAAATTGTTTTCCCTCAAGGTTTACATATTGATTTGCAGGAAGATGGGTAACTGCATTGGCTCGCCCCGAAGCCAGACTCATCATTGGAAAAATGATTCCGTGAAAAATGATATTATCTTTTCCGATGAAGTTTACGATCTGAGTGTCATCATTTTGCCACCAATCTTTTAGGTAATCTTCTCCAGACGTTTTACAATATTCTTTTGTGTTGGAAACATATCCTATAGGTGCATCAAACCAGACGTAGAATTTTTTTCCTTTCGCCTCAGCTAGAGGAACATCAATCCCCCAATCAAGATCTCTCGTGATGGCACGATCCACCATCTCGTCTTTGGTTAAGGCTTCAATTGGAGAGCTTACAGTTTTTCTCCATCCCTCTTTTTTTGAACCAAACCAATCACGAAATTCGTCTTTGAATTTTGTCAGCATCAAATACCACTGATCTACCGACTTCACTTCGATATCTTTAGACCCACAAAATTTACAAACTGGTGCTTTAAGTTTTACGGCGTCAATCCACTCCCCACAATTAGGACATTCATCCCCTCTTGCTTCCTCATAACCACAAACATAGCAAGTCCCTTCCACAAAACGATCAGGAAGATAGTTAGTACAACTTTGACATTGTAGTTGGTCCTCAGCTTTCTTTTCAATGAATCCTTTTTTATATAATTCATCAAACCATAAAAGCGTTTCTTCTTTATGGTACTCAGCGGAAGTCTGACCAAAATATTCAAATTGAATCTCATATTTATCGAAAAGATCTTTATGAGTTTTATGCCACTTATTTACATATTCTTGATAAGAGATTTTAGCTTTCTGCGCATTTTGCATTATAGCTACCCCATGTTCATCCGAGCCAGAAATATGAATAATTTCATGACCTTGAATCTTCTTGTGACGCGTAAAAATATCGGCTGGTAAATAAACCCCTGCAATATGTCCAAAGTGAATCGGCCCATTGGCATACGGAAGTGCTGAAGTGACTAAATAGCGCATAAAAAAACCCCTCTTAATGAGGGGTTAGTATAGTAAATCTCTTATAGAATTCCTAGTCTTCAAATCCTTCAATATACCATTTAGGAACCAGTCTACCATTGCTATCAGTCAACCAATTCTCTTCATTTTGAAAATCACCAAGATTAAATTGTAAATCTTGATGAGACACGGCCTGATAGTCCGCTGCCCACGGTCCCGAGCTTAACCAGTTAGTATTTAAGTCTGCCCCAATGGCACCGACATTTGATACAGATTGCCCACCTGAAGTGTTATCATTGGCAAGTACTTGGAAGCTTACTGGTACAGATGCATTGCTTACATCTACATATGAGGTAGAGATTGTAAAATTAGACTCACCAATACTTCCAATAAGTCCACCGATACTTCCACCTTGTAGATCATTTCCTGAACTAGTTCCATTTATATCAATCCATACTGCGGAATTTGAAATTGACGATTGCCCATTCCCAATTTGAGCTCTTCCCATGATACCGCCAGCGATAGTGCCGGCCCTTATAAAATCGAGGTCAACCAGAGAATTTTTAACCGTTGTTTCTCCAGATGCAGACTCATTATCGCCAACTAAACCACCGACATTAACTGCAGAAGTTGCATCTATACGACCGCTAAAATAACTTTCTTCGATCGTTACTCCTGAAGACATACCTACTAAGCCTCCAATTGCCGATGTTGAAGTCGAACTATTTACAGTAATATTTTTCGCATTCACAAAAAACTCAGAGTCAGCTGCATAGGCGACTAGGCCACAGTAGGTTGAAGTCCCACAATTAATTGTTATATCACTTAAACGTAGTGGAAAGTCTCTTAGACCTAAATCCCCCCCCTCTGTTCTATTAATTAGACCAGCATGACTGCTAGCTCCGGTAATCACACCATTTTTGATGATACCGGCGCCAAAGATTTTACCTTTAAATCTCTCATCAATTGGAGTTCCAGCAGCAGGCCCAATTGGTGGTATCACACCTCCACCAAAATCAATTTCACCTACAACTTCAAAAGATTTTTGGGCGAGAAATGCGTCACTACCAATTAATCCCCAGTCTGTGGCAGACCTTATTTCAAATGGCTCAATTAAACTTCCGGCCAATAAAACAGGTAACCCATTATCTGTAACTGGTACTCCAAACTCATCTCTCATAGTTCCACTTGTGCGCCACCTATCCATAAACGCCAACTGACAAAGACCAGTGATATTAGAAAAACGAGAACCTAACGGGGTACAAATTCCCCCACCGTCTCCTACTATCAGACTGGTACCTATTTCAGTCGCGCTACAATTCCCAATAGTCCCGGAGCATTCGGAAGTAAGTGACAAGTCAGCTCCATCAATTGCAACGTCTGCTAAGAACTCATTTGCATGTGTAGTTCCGTTAATATCTGTATCTCCATGGAGATATCCAGCTAAGTTTGTTGCTAAGTTAGTGTAGTTTCCATTTTTGAATAGGATATCTGCTACTACCTTCACATAACTCACCAATGGAGTCATAGCATGAGTGTCCATATACTTTCCGCTTACTCCACCAACATATGAATTCGCAACTCTGAGCTCAGTCAAGATGTCTGACTCTTCTAATGAGGCAGAGTGAGCCACACCATAAGCGCCCCCAACATAACTATGACCTTCTAGTTTCATTTGAACAGAGTTAAACCTCGCCCGAACTAGATCAGCGTAACCAACAAGCCCCCCCTTATTCGCATTGGCAGGTGCTGTACTCACTGAAGCTGCATCATTTGTATCTTCATCGAACATAACCCCTAAGGCGAGTGAGCTATAAATATTTTCATCAGCAGAAATCCCCGGACCATTCCCTGCAGCAGTCTCTTTAAAAGAGCCAACTAAACCTCCGTGGCTACCACCAGAAGTATAGACCGAGTTATAAGCTTTAGCGTGTTTGATGAACAAATTGGGAGTGCCATCGAAAACATAGGTTCCAACAACTCCCCCAATATTATTAATATTGAATGAAGCTGGTACAGCAGGAGAACCGATTATAAGAGAGCTAACAGTTCCTTGAATATATACCGCTTCACTATCCCCTCCTAAAGAGTCTGGAACCCGACCTAACACTCCCCCAACATGCGAAGAAGCACTAAACGGAACAAAATTTAATTTTGCAACTGAGTCCTCTATTTTCACGGTTTGACCTTGAGCCGCTGTTTGATCATCAACAATCCCGACAAGTCCACCTACACCTGCAACACCCGTGGCAGTCAAAAAAGAAAAGTTTCCATAACGAAGATCGATATGATTTGTTCTTCCAACTATCCCACCGGCCCAACAACTCGTATACGCAGCACAGTTTAAAACGACATTTGAAAGATCAAGTGATTCATAATCAAAACGTTCGTTTCCAGGTCCTTCAGGTAGCTGGACATTAAATGAAGGATTTAAGGGTACACCTACGACATTACGCTCAAAGGCCATATTGATATTATTCGTATTATCAACTTTAATTTGCCCAACTAGTCCACCAACTGAGGTATTCCAATTTACAGCACTCTCGATATTGGTAGTTGAATAATTCAGCCTGACAAAAAGGTCCTCACCAGAATCAGGAACTGACGTTTCAAAATCAACTAGACCAAACAAGGCTCCAATTGCATTGTCACTTCCTCCACTGTAGGTGATTTGCAGGGTATTATTTAATAAATTAATTCTATCAATTTCGTACTCTCCACCCGTTCCTGCACCGTAATTAGAAATAACTCGAGCCAAAAGACCAAAATTTTCATTACCCGATTCAGTAATAGTTGAATCGGCGATAGTGAAATCCGCAATCCTTTTATCGTTAGCAGACATATTTGAAATACTGTCAAAAAGAGGAGCTCCTAAATTAGAAAGTGTTTTATTATTCCCACGAATTGTTCCACTAAAAAATGGAATCGTCGCATTCGCTCCACCAAAATTGATATTAGCTCCTAAAACGTACTCGGCGTCTTGCTCACAATTTTGAGTTGGATGATCATTTCCTTGCTCATCTAAACAACTGGGGCCTGCTGCGATATTAGCAAATTGAGCTGCATTACAAACGAGATATTTTCCGTTATCTCCCAGAGCAAAAGGAAGTTTAGCCTGACTTGCAGCCGTACAACCTCTTCCATCAAACCCTACAAATAAATAATAATTTCCAGCTGTATGATAAGGAGCTACATTTCCATTTGAATCTGAAGTATGAAAAACTGTCATCCCTTGATTGTCTTGCGCGATTGCTTTTGCACCAATGCCTTGATCAAACTTAACAACTTTTATAGGTGCACCTGAACAATCAGTTGAATCAAAAAGAGAAAAATCCACATTCATGCCAGGATGCAAGTTAATATCAGTGTAATTTCTATAAGCAGCAGTTAAAGGCCGGCATTCACTCGTGAGCCCTGAGTATCTTCTTCCATCAAGTTCTTCTTCGATGATGGTGACTTTAAAAGATTGCTCGGAGCCTTTCATAAGATCACTGGGTCCGCCACAGCCTAACTCCGGTGGAATTTTATCGGCATAACCATTATCTAAAAAACCCTTCAAACCAATACAACTTCCGAAAGCCATACGATAAAAACGATTTCTGTTCGTATCATAGATCTGACTTACAGCCGTGACAGGAACTCCTGTTGGTCCTACCATATCTCCACGATCAATATCTCTTTGAATCAATTCAGAACATTTAGCACTGGTTGCAGTCAGTCCTAAATCAACTCCCGTTCCTTTAAGTTCAACTCCGTATTTCCCAGCACACTTAACTTCGCCTTCAAAAGTCTTATTCTGACTTCCACCAGTCCAACCAACAACCTTAAAATCCCACTTACCATTAGGAAGTATCAATTCTATTGTATCATTGGCCGGAATCGATTTAAGAATTTTAAATTTTCCATCTTGGCTTTCCCCTCTTAGAAAAAGGCCTCCCTGATATTTCGCGCTTCCAGTAATACCGGCAACGGAAATTTTAGCGTTAGTCACTTCCTGCTCTTTTCCACAGGCAAGTAATAAAAAGAATAAAAGATATAAGCTAGCAGATTTCATACATTTACCTATCGGCTAAATTCCTAACTGACTTTATTATCCCACTTAACATCCGCTGAACTCAGCAAATTCCATTTAAATATTTGGAATCACAAGAGAATCCCTCGAATTGTACGCCTTCCTCCAGTAAATAAATTTTGGTGACACAAACAAGTTTGCACGATAAACTTGGCAAATTCACCACCTCACATTAAATTAGGGCATGCTCAGTTTAGATGGACTCAACCCCGAACAAAGAAAGGCTGCCGAGACAGTTAATGGCGCCGTTTTAATCCTTGCCGGAGCCGGCTCTGGAAAGACTCGTACCCTTACCTACCGTATTGGACATATGATTCAAAACTTGAGGATTTCGCCTAAAGAAATCCTAGCTGTTAGTTTCACCAACAAAGCTGCAATGGAAATGAATGAGCGGGTTAGTAAACTCCTAGGGAGCCGTCGTAAAAGAGGGATTACTCTTTCAACTTTCCATTCGCTGGGAATCAGAATCCTTCGCGAAGATATTCAACATATTGGTTATAATAAAGACTTCACCATCTATGACCAAGGCGATCAGATGGCCATCATTCGAGAAGGTCTAAAACGCTTTCGAACAGATAAGGCTTCATTTGATAAAAAGACTATCCTCTCCAAAATTGGTCTTTTAAAAAACAATGGTATTTCAGCTCACGAGTTTAAAGACACTGAATACTATGATCCAGAGGATCCATATGATGAGGCGACAGAATATGTTTACCATTACTACATGGATAAACTTCATTTTTATAACGCCATTGATTTTGATGATATTTTATTTCTAGTTGTGCGCCTTTTTGAAAAAAGACCAGATATTGCTGAGAAATATTCTGCTCGTTATAAGTATATCATGATCGATGAATATCAAGATACTAACGGTCTACAATTTGAAATGGTAAGAGGCCTCACTTCAACTCACTCTAATATATGTGTCGTAGGTGATGACGATCAATCTATTTATGCTTTTCGCGGAGCTGACATAACCAATATCCTCAATTTCGAAAAAATGTACTCCAACACTCAGGTCATTAAACTCGAACAGAACTACCGTTCGACCTCAAAGATTTTGAATCTTGCGAACTCTGTTATTAAAGACAACAAGATTAGAAAAGATAAAACGATGAGGACCACGAATCACACCGGAGCACTTCCTCAACTATGGATGGCGGCAAACTCAGATCATGAATCGCAATTAATCGTTGAGGACATTCTTTCAAAGTATCAAACAGAAGGAACGTTTCTAGGAGAAGTTGCTATTCTTTACAGAAGCAATACTCAAGTCCCTCCCCTAGAAGATCAACTTCGCCTGAGCCAGATTCCCTACACAATTATTGGTGGGCAAAAATTCTACGAGAAAAAAGAAATTAAAGACCTCATCGCTTACCTCTCTGTGATAGCCAATCCAAAAGATGAACTATCCCTTAGAAGAATTTTAAACATTCCTCATAGAGGAATTGGAACAGCAAGTTTAAGAAAATACCTTGAACAATCTGAGACCGAAAACATCACTTTATTTGAAGTCATAAAAAAGAATGCCCATCTTGAAACAAACAAAAAAGCAGAAGCCCTTAGGGAGTTTGTTCATATTATAAATAAGTACCAAAGCCACTTTCAATCCATGACTTTAACTCAGGCGCTAGGAACTCTGATTAATGAAATAAATTATTTTGAATTCATTACAAATTCTTATGACTCGCCAAAGATTGCAGGTCGAAAAAAAGATGACGTGAGAAACTTCCTTCTCTCAACGGATAGATTCGTTGATCGTTTTCATGAAGAAGCAACTTTGCAAAATTATCTTGAGCGACTTCTTCTAGTCGATAACCAAGACAATCAAAATAGTGAAGACGGTGTTCCCAAAAACGAAGTGCAGTTAATGACTCTACATTCATCAAAAGGTCTAGAGTTTGATACTTGCTACCTAATAGGAACTGAAGAAGAATTACTACCTCACAAAAACGTTATTAACAGTGGCGATAGCATCGACGAAGAAAGAAGACTCGCTTACGTAGGTATCACAAGAGCGAAGAAACGTTTGGTTATGACTTACGCAAGAGAAAGAAAGATCTATGGTAAATATTTAAAAAGAAATCCTAGCCGCTTTCTTATAGGCCATGAAGACTATTTTGAAACAGTTGATCGCGACAATTTTTCTCATATGACTGAAGAAGAAATTGAAGAGCATAAGTCTAATTTCTTTAATGATCTGTTGTCGTCTCTAGAGGATTAATCAAGTTAGATAAATGAAAGGCCATCCCTGGCCAGTAAGGTGCCCATCCTTGGACACTATTCGCTTATTCTTCCGATTAATTTAAACTTCATTGGGTAATACATGCCAAAGGTGCCTATCATCCAGGCAGCTTTTCTCGCTGTTTCGATTTCCTCAATCCTAAGATCCGATACGTAATCGAAACCCTTTTGCTTAAATATCTTATCCAAAAAAAGTTCGTGCTGATTTGGAAATGCACCCCATAAATAAAACTTCTTCTCAACTTCAATTACGATCTCTTTTTCTTGGTTAAGATCATAATCAAAGTGAACTTTAGACTCGTTAGAGGATTTAAAATGAACTGTTGAACAGCTCATTAAAAAAACAAAAGGTAGAAGAGTCTTCGTCACTAAAGTTCCTATTTATTTATTCGGTACATTACTATTTTCAGAAATTTGAAAAATGATGTCAAACGGAGTTGAAATTATTTTTTTCGCCTGACTTTAAGTTTTTTAAAGCCTCAAAATGGTCCGACGTTCTTTGAGTAATTCCTTGGTAAGCAGAAAGTAAATCTAGCACGGAGTTTAGATCGTTACGATAAGAATGAACGATTGAACGCTTCGCCATTTGGACAGCTATAGGGGCATTTGAATGAATTTTATTTATTATTTTTTTTGTCTTACTTTTTATATCATTTGCCCCTACTACGTAATTTACCAGATTTATCGATAAAGCTTCTTTAGCCGAGAGTATATCTGCGGTCAAAGTTAACTCCATGGCCTTCGAAAATCCGACTATTCTTTGCAAGAAATAACTACCACCATCACCTGGAATTAATCCAAGCTTAGCAAAAGTTTCACCAAACTTTGCGTGCTCACTTGCAACTCGAATATCACACATACAGGCTAGATCTAATCCTGCGCCGATAGCGGCTCCATTAACCATAGCAATAACAGGCTTTGAAAGAGAGTTCATGGCAATCGGAATTTGCTGAATACCATAGCGATATCTTCTTCTAAGTTCGTCTGGCTCACCTTCAAACATTCCTGATTTCTCGGCCATCGCTTTTACATCACCACCAGCACAGAAATGTTTTCCTGCTCCTGTAATAACGATTGTCCATACGTCTCTATCCCTGTCTGCTTTATATAACTCTGAAACAAGTTTATCGATCATCTCATCATCAAAAGCATTACTCGCTTCCGGACGGTTCAGCGTTATCCAAAGGGTATGATCGTCAAACTCAGTTACTAGACTCATAATTTTTTCTCGATTGTTTGGTAGTATTTTGATGGACTATTTTTTTGAACTTTTTCCAAGATAAATTTACTCGCACGCGCAACCGCTTCAAGATTAATTCCCGTCTTTAAACCAAGAGATTCAAATAGATATAGAATATCCTCTGTCGCAACATTACCAGTAGCACCTTTTGCATAAGGACAGCCCCCCAGACCTCCAGAACTAGAATCAAAAACCGAAATTCCATGCTCTAAACTTACAAGGCAATTAGCTACCGCCATACCTCTGGTATCATGAAAATGCATTGCCAGTTTATCTAAATCAAATTCTTTCTTAATCACTGAAAGGTATTTGTCTACCTGGCCAGGTACGGCAACTCCAATTGTGTCACCAATACTTACCTCGTAAACACCCAACTTAAAAAATCGCTCAATGACATGAACTAATTTATCAACAGACATTTCTCCTGCGTATGGACAGCCAAAAGCAGTAGAAACATATCCGCGCATTTTCACGCCATCTTTTATCGCAGCATCTGCCACTTCCTGCATTCGCTCAAAACTCTCATCGACAGTACAATTAATATTTTTTGCTGTGAAAGCATCGCTGGTAGCAGAGAACAAACTTATCTCTTTTACACCTGCACTCGAAGCTTGCTCATAGCCTTTCATATTTGGAACTAAGCAAGGAAAAGAAATTCTATCAAAATATTCCTTTTGAGATAGCTCTTTAAAAAGATCAACAGCATCTGCCATCTGTGGAATTTTATCGGCTCTAACAAACGAGGTCGCCTCGATAGTTTGAAGGCCAGTTGCCGCCAACAGATCAACATAGGCAAGCTTATCTCTCAAACTCAGAGAGATCTTTTCATTCTGAAGTCCATCCCTGGGACCGACCTCTACTACCTTTATATTTTTTTTAATTCCACTGTATTCCATTATTCAATCTCACACAGAAGGACGCCCCCCTGCACTTGATCACCCTCCTTAAAGAAAATATCCTTAATCACGCCGTCTTTATTGGCCTTAATCGTATGTTCCATTTTCATAGCTTCTAAAATAAGGACAGCATCACCTTTAGCTACCGAACTACCTTGTTCTTGAACAATCTTAAAAATCTTTCCTGGCATTGGACTTTGAAGTGCACCTTCTTTCATCGCTGCTTGAGTTGATTTCAACTCAACTTTTGGAACTGATTTTAAGATCACTTCAAAATCATGGATAAAAATTTGCTCACTACCTTTAATATCTTTTCTATAAATATAGGCATTAAAGACATCACCTTTGTGTCCTAGAACAACTTTATTATTTTCAACGGTATAAACCTGATATTTAAAAATTTCGCCATCAAGACTAAAACTCAACCCATCATTTGAAAGCTGAAGGATCTCAACCTCTACATCTTCAGCATCAACAACAAAGCTTTTTCTATGTGCCTTATAATTTTTGTCCCAAACATGTCTCGTTTGTTTTAAACCTTTGACTATACTTGCTGCTATAAAATGGGCAGGATGAAGCCTTTCAGGCTTGAGGTCTTCCTCTTTTTGAGCAATAAAATGGGTACTAATTTCACCAGTTATAAAGTCTTCATGATCTAAAATTCTTTTTAAATAATCCCTATTAGTTTTAGTCCCACCAAAAACCACTGAATTAAGTGCGTCTTGCATCGACTCAATCGCTTGATAACGGTCTTGCTCCCAAGTAATTAACTTCGCAAGCATTGGATCATAGCTGGTAGATATTGAATTTCCATCGCGGTAACCACAATCAAGTCTGTAATCGACTTCCGTTTCAACCTCAATTTGTTGAATTTTTCCAGTTGTAGGTAGAAACTCATTATCAGGATCTTCAGCGTAAACTCTAACTTCAATCGCATGACCAACTTGAGTTATGTCTTCTTGATTAAAAGGAAAAGCCTCCCCAGCAGCCGCCATCAACTGCAACTCAACCAGGTCTACCCCTGTCACCATTTCAGTTACAGGATGTTCAACCTGTAAACGAGTATTCATTTCAAGAAAATAGAAACTCTTGTCTTGGGCCAAGATCAGTTCAATTGTCCCAGCTCCCACATAATTAATTCCAGATGCAATTTTAACTGCTGTCTCACACATTTGACTTCTAAGGTCATCATCAAGTGCTACCGATGGAGTCTCCTCAATAACTTTTTGATACCTTCTTTGAATTGAACATTCTCTTTCAAAAAAATGAAAATGATTTCCTTGTCCATCACTGACTAACTGCACTTCAATATGACGTGGATTCTCGATATATTTCTCAAGTAGAACTTGGTCATTTCCAAAAGCATTTTTTGCTTCTCTTTTAGCCGCAGCTAAAGCGTCTTCAAACTCGCTCTCACTACGAACAATTCTCATTCCCTTACCACCACCTCCGGCAGTGGCCTTGATCAGCACAGGAAAACCAATTTTCACAGCTTCTTTTGCCAGCACTTCACTTGATTGATCATTTCCATGATAACCAGGAATAAGTGGAATCCCAATTTCTTCCATTTTTTCTTTAGAAGTTTTCTTGTCCCCCATCAACTCAATAGCTTCAACACTGGGACCAACAAATATAATTCCCGCTTCACTAACTTTTTTACAAAATTCAGTATTTTCAGATAAAAAACCATAGCCTGGATGAATAGCATCGGCTCCAGCTTCTTTCGCTATTTGAATAATCTTTTCTTGATTGAGATAAGTCTGCGCTAAAGTACCTGTCCCTAAATAAATATTTTCATCTCCAGCACTTGCATGCGGAAGCTCTCTATCGTTGAGAGCATAGATGGTCACCGTTTCAATTCCTAAACGCTGACAAGTTTTAATAACTCTGAGAGCAATCTCTCCTCTATTCGCAATCAATACCTTATTAATTTTCATACCAACTCGCTTTTCTTTTTTCTAAAAGAGCATTCATCCCCTCTTGACCTTCACTTGAAACTCTAAGGCGGGCTATCTCACTACAGGTAAAATCTTTTATATCTTCTGCTTTTTCTAAATTCTTTATAAGCTTCTTCGCTTCCCTACTAGCAATAGGTCCTGCTTGTAAGAATGAAGTGATCAGTTCTTCAACTCGCCCCTCAAATTCTTCTGGCTCAACCACTTCATGCACAAGATTCATACTCAATGCAGTATTAGCGCCGAATTTTTCCCCAGATAGAAACCATGCTCTAGCATGAGATTCTTTAATTTTTCGCATACAAAAAGACGAAATTACCGCAGGGATCAATCCAAGCCTGACCTCAGTAAAACCAAACTTTGCTTTTGAATGTGTAATGGCATAGTCACAGACTGAGACCACACCCATTCCACCACCTAATGCATGCCCATTAATGGCGCCAATCACAGGTACAGGGCAATTATTAATCACATCAAACATTTCAAAAAGATTTTCTGAATCTTTTTTATTGTCTGCTTCTGAATAATTCACCATGGATTTCATCCAATTTAGATCAGCTCCAGCACAAAAAGAACGTCCACTTCCACTAAGCACAACCAGCCGGGCATCACTATCTTTAGCGATAGATTGAAATGTCTCAATAACTTTTTCAATGAGTTCATCATTAAAAGCATTATGAATTTCTGGTCGATCCAGAGCAACTCGAATGACACCATTTTCAGATTTAGAAACCAATAACATCATTACATCCTAAAAATTCCAAAATTCGTATCTTCAATCTCTTCATTATGAGAAATTGCAATCGCCATTCCTAAATAGTCTCTCGTCTTTTCAGGCGCGATAACTCCATCATCCCAAATCCTAGCTGAACTATAGTAACAACTACCTTCAACTTCATATTTTTCTCTGATCGGTGCTTGAAATTTTTCAACTTCATCAGCACTCATAGGTTGTTTTTTCTGATACGCCAAAGCATCTTGCCTTACGGTTGTTAAGACATTTGCTGCCTGTTCTCCCCCCATGACTGAGATTTTAGAGTTAGGCCACATCCAAAGAAATTTTGGGTTATATGCTCGCCCACACATACCATAGTTTCCAGCTCCAAATGATCCACCAATTATGACTGTAAACTTTGGAACATTGGTCGTACTTACTGCGGTAACAAGTTTAGCACCATGCTTGGCAATACCTTCTTGTTCATATTTTTTACCAACCATAAAACCAGTAATATTTTGCAGAAATACTAAGGGGATTTTTCTTTTACTGCATAGCTCGATGAAATGAGCTCCCTTTTGAGCACTCTCAGAGAAAAGAATCCCATTATTGGCAAGAATTCCCACTTGATAACCATGAATTTTTGCAAACCCACACACAAGTGTTTCACCATAAGATTTTTTAAACTCTTGAAACTTAGATCCATCTACAAGCCTTGCAATAATTTCTCTTACATCAAAAGTTTTTCTCGTATCTTTTGGAATGATTCCATAAATTTCTTCAGGATTAAAATATGGCTGCTCTGAAGCTAATTTATTTTTTTCTTTGTCATTCGCGCGGTAATTAAGATTTTCAACGATATTTCTAGTTATTGCGAGTGCATCTTCCTCATCCTCAGCATAATGATCAGCAACACCTGAAATCTGTGTATGAACTTCCGCTCCTCCAAGGTCCTGAGCAGAGACTTCTTCCCCGGTTGCAGCCTTTACAAGAGGTGGCCCACCAAGAAATATTGTTCCGTTTTCTTTTACAATAATTGTTTCATCACTCATCGCTGGAACGTAAGCTCCACCGGCCGTACATGAACCCAGAACAACTGCTATTTGAGGTATACCTCTCGCACTCATCTGTGCTTGATTATAAAAAATTCTTCCAAAATGTTCTTTATCTGGAAAAACTTCATCTTGTTTTGGAAGAAAGGCTCCTCCTGAATCAACCAAGTAAATGCATGGCAATTTATTTTGAAGAGCTATCTCCTGCGCTCTTAAATGTTTTTTAACAGTTAATGGAAAATAAGTTCCTCCCTTAACAGTTGCATCGTTAGCAACGAACATACATTGAACGCCACAAACACTTCCAATCCCCGTCACAATACCGGCAGATGGAACGTCCTCTTCATAGACTTGATCAGCAGCCAAAGCCGATAGCTCTATAAACTCAGACCCCTCATCCATAATTTTATTAATTCGCTCGCGAGCTAAGAACTTTCCACGAGCCTTATGCTTCTCTACAGCTTTTGCACTTCCTCCGCACGAAACAGCTTCAAGTCTCGCCTCTAGATCACGTTTTAGTGATAAATGAAACTCGCAATTTTCTAAAAATTCATTTGATGTTGTATCCAACTGTGTTCCAGTCAATTCCATAATTTCCTCTTATATAACAAGGTTTTACGGCCCCTATCCTAGCGTGTGCAGGAAAGACTGACAAGGAATGTAGGTTAAGGTGCGGCGCACTATTTTTCAGGATACAACTTATTTTTAAGTAGGCCATTCTGAGTATATTGAATATAAGCTTTTAGTTCATCCACTAATTCAGGAAAGCTATTTTCATCACCTTGCTCCAGCTTAAACTTCTCATTCCCTTCGGAAACCAAAACTCCATTTTTGTAATAAAAATAATTTCCTGATGCATTATTAATGACAGCACCAGAATCTTTACCAAACACTGAGGAGCCAAATAGCAGAGATCGTTTCTCCAATCCTAGAAAATCTAAGACAGAGGGATAAATATCTGCATGCTGAGCGATGTTGCGAGATTTAAATCCGGATAAATCAATTGTGGGATGAAAAAACCAAATAGGGACTCTATAACGTCCTAATTTATTATTGAACTTTTTAGAATGTAGTTTTTGGGTATGATCTGCTGTTAAGACAAACAAAGTATTCTTGTACCACGCCTTATCCTTTACACTCTCTAAAAAATTCACCACTGAGAAATCAGCATATCCAATACTCTCATGAATCTCTAGCTCGCCTTTAGGAAATTTCCCCTTAAACTCTGTCGGTATGGCATAAGGTTGATGGGAACTTAGCGAGAAAAATGCACTAAAAAATGGCTCTTTCTCTTTATCCAAATAGTCTGCAAAAAATTGATAAAAATAATGATCAAAAATTCCCCAATTACCGTCATAATGCTCTGAAGTTGGGTAATCCTCCTTCCCAAAATACTTATCAATCCCCACAGAAAGGGTGAAAGCATCAAAATCCATGGTTCCAGTTTTTCCACCATGAAAAAATGAAGTACTATAGCCATTATCCTTCAATACTTGTGGGAGACCAACAAAGCGATTCGTTTGAAACTGAGACTGATATATAGGTTTACCGATAAGTGAAGGCAGTCCTAATAAAATGGATGGAAGCACCTCAATCGATCTCCTTCCATTAGCGAAACCTTCAGAGAAATACAGTCCCTCATCAAACTTTTTTTTCAATAGAGGTACATATCCCTCTTCCAGGTATTCTTGAGAGAGACTCTCTATAACAAGGATAACTACATTTGTTTTAGGATAAGAAAGATTCGAATAATCAAAATTTCGACTCTCTTTAATTTTTTCGACAGCAAGTCTATCTGTTTTGAAAAATTTTACCCCAGACAACCCCTTTGCCCCAATAGACCTGGCCATAGTATAAGCTGCATTTAAAGCGACATTTCCTAATTCATGTTTATCAAATATAAAAGCCTGTTTAGAACTAATAGATCTTAGCTGTAAACCACCTCTTATTGCTATGGCGGTTATACACAGTATTCCGAAGCCCATCGGAATACTCTTCCACGAAAAATAAGATTTTCCATTTTCAATCTTAGGATAAAACTTCCAAAGAGCTACCAACATTAAAAAGGTAGGAATACTTAAAAACCAATAATTTAAAATTAATTGAAAAGATTGATCACCGATATCTCCACCCATTGAGAAAATATCGAATGTCATTTTTTTACCTAAAAAAGTAAAAAACTCTAAGTCGACTATATTAAAAGTTAAAAAAACACCATTAAAGACGAAGAATATGATTTTTAACCATAAATTATATAGGTTCGTCCTGAAGGGAATAATTGAAAAAATAATAAAAATAGCATTTACAATACTGACCGTCGCAATATCAAATCGAAGACCATAAAAATAAGCTTTAGCTAATTCACCAAATCCACAATTACTTAGATACGCTCTATTATATATAATAAAAACTAAGCGTAATATTGGTAGAAACATGAAAGCAAAAAGAAGTCTTTTAAGTAGGTTTGCGTAAATTATCATTAAAGTATTTTAAGAATTAATAAGTCCCATGACCAGCTTGATTTTTAGGCAAAAAAAAAGCTCTGATTACTCAGAGCTTTTAAATATATAATGGGTGCATCTTGCTATTCTCACACTCAGTCCCCCGAGCACTACCTTCGCCGCAACAGGACTTAACTTCTAGGTTCGAGAT
>JAYZFM010000039.1:0-60570 GCA_036336775.1 Bdellovibrionota bacterium
GGACGATCTGGTCTAGTAGTCGGACGATCTGGTCTATTCGGACGATCTGGTCTTGTAGTCGGACGGTCTGGTCTATTCGGACGATTAGGTCTTGTAGTCGGACGGTCTGGTCTATTTGGACGATTAGGTCTTGTAGTCGGACGGTCTGGTCTATTTGGACGATTAGGTCTTGTTACAACTGGACGGTGTGGACGATTTGGACGTCTATTAATTCTACCATCATCATGGCGAACACATCTTCCCGATCTTGAAGAATATCTTGAACCGATAGCACAAGTTCTATTCACAACTCTTCTTGAACAAGTATTTCTGTAGCGATCAAAAACAGATCCTGGTCCACAGTTTCTTCTTACAACTCTAGTTACACAACGACCTACAGTTGGATCAAAGAATCTTCCGCCGGAACAAGTTCTTGCATGTCTAACACAAATTCTTCCATTGAAGTAAGAACCTAGTGTACAAGCTCGGTATCTAGGAAGACATCTATTTCTGTAGCTATCGTAGTAAGAATTTGGAGCACATCTAGATACTCTTCTTACTGGAACACAAGTTCTTCTTCTATAATCATATCTAGAGCCAATATGACAGCTATAAGGTAAGCGAACACATCTATTATAGTAGTGATCATATTCATAGTTTAGTGGACATCTTCTCGCACCAATTCTCACACAACGATTTAGGAAGTGATCGTATTGTGTACCAGCTCTACAATAACTCACTCTAGTATATGGAACACATCTACCAGTTTCGTAATCATAAAATGTTAACTCTCCACAAAGTCTCCCCGTTGCCTGTACACAGTATTGTAGGTACTCATCCCAGTAATAACCAGGAGCACATTGGTAGCTTGGAGTCTCTTGAAATGCTTCAATAACAAACTGCTTATAAGAAATTACTTCTGAGTCTTTTTCTTGAGCAGCAATTACGATTTCATAAAGCCCTTCAGCAGTTAGTCTCCCTGAGATATCGGCACCATTATGAGTTTCAACTACAGCAAGTCCTTCTGGTAGATCACTTACGTTGAAAGTCCTAACAGCAACATCAGCTTCAACTTCTACAGACCTAGAAAAGATATTCGATTCTATAACGCTGTCTAAAAATCTCTCTGTAGTAAATTTTGGATAAGAAATATCTTCATTCTCATCTCCATAAAGACAAAGTCTCTCTGTCGTTGATTCTCCAGAATTAACTTGAGCATCAACTAAAAAACAAAGCTTTCCTAAAAAAGCTACCTGTCCATAAAGAACATAAGTTTTCTCATCAACTTGATCCAACTCCATTCCATAAGGAACAACTTCATTTGCAAACTCTAACGAAACTGATTTCGTAGAGGTAATCTCAACTTCTGCGTACTCTCCGTACCTGACAACTCTTTCTTCCTCTCTAATGTCGAGCAATTCTGATTGCACATCATCTTGAGCGAAAGAAGAGGCAATCGCTGCGCACAGCACAAGCATACTTAAAAATAAACGCCCCATGGCATTCCCCCTTACATTCATTTCATACTGAAATTTTGATAGTTCTTGACGCAGAAATAGTAAGCAAATAGTCGGCCAATTTTAATGACGTAAAATCATCAGCTTGATGCAAGCCATCAGTGGTGCGCGAGGTCTTATCGCATCTTTCATAGCGTTAAGTTCAGAGACATTTTGTCCCCGACCAGCGCGTTAAATATCCCAAATAAAATCTAGACCGTAATGAAGTGACTGACGATAAAATTTATAATCATCGTTATCTGTTTCAGTTCTACGGTAAACAACAGAAGGAAAGACACCTAAAGTTTTAGTCCACATCCACTGCATTTCAAGTCCTGCAGAAATACCAGAATGGTCCCCACCTGCATCATCGAACTCTGTTGGAACATTTGGATCAAGACCAAACTCGATATTTCCAAGAGCATGCAAATTAAAACTTTCATACTTGGTGATTAAATATTTAACTCCAAACTCGATAGTCTGAAGATCGTTACTTCTAAAGTTCACACTTGAACTACCTGCTCCTTGATTAGATGCGATGGCATAAAAAGCTCTCGTATCTACAATATCAGCACTCAGCGCCAGGCGATCATTGAATCGATAAATCGTACCAAAAGAAAAATACCCACCATTAGTATCATTTCCATAGTTTTGGACAGAAACATCATCCTCATCAATATGATATTCCGTATCTCCTATTCTTAGCCTAGTAGAAAACTTCTCACTCCAATCATGCTGCCAAGTAAAAATAATTGTATTGGCCCTGTCAGAAAATACATTTGCTTCAGCACCATTATTACGGTTCTTAATTTTTAATGCTTCTGAGTAAGGAACGAATTTCGCTGTTAACAGATGATTCTTAGGTCCCCAAGAAAATGGTTTTGATGGTTTCTTCTGGGCTTTTGATTTATTAACAACTAAAGGCACAGCTTTTTCGGACTTCTTAACTTCCACCACTGCTGCAAGTAATTTTTCTTTTTCTGCAGAGCTGGCGACTTTAGCAAATTCTTTTTTATCAATGATAAGACCTTTTTTATCGTCGACCTTTACACCCTTTGGAGGAATAAAATCTCCCGTGTTTTTATCAATTTTTCCAAGCTTAGGGGCTTCATATGTTCCCGTCTTCTCATCTAGTTTGGCTGATGCAGGAGGTGGAACGTATAAACCTGTATTAAAATCAACATATCCACCAGACTTGATAGCGCTGTTTTTAGCAGCCTCTACTTCCGATGAACCACTAGTCTTCATAACTTCTTCTGCTGTTTTCTTCGATCCCATGGACTTTGCAATTGCATTATACTGTTCAGGAGCAATCTTTACCGGCTCGATTGGCTTTTCGATAGTCTCACTAACACCTGTGTACTTTCCAGCAGGAACTTCAATAACTTCTTTTGGATTTTCAAAGGTTTTATCTAAGGTATCTACTTCTACTTCTTTTAATGGCTCAGCTTTTGACTTCGCCATCGCCACTTCACCTTCAACAGTAATCAGAGAAGTTGTTTTATTTTTTGGATTAAAAATTGATTGAAATTTAGTCCCTCTAACACCAAGAACAGCATTCGGAGTTTTAACAATCAGTTTTGTCTTTGTTTTTAATTTTATGTTCTTATCAACTTGAGCTTTAACAATTCCGTTTAATAATTTAACTACACTAGCTTTTTCTTTTGGAAGTTTTGATATGACGGCCATACTTTTTGGAGCCACATTCATAGTTGAATGATCACTAAACTTCAATCGAACAAAGCTTTTGTCCTTAGTTACAATTGAAGTGTCCTCAACTAAAAGGTCACCTTTTTTAACTGCAGAAGCTTGCATTTCACCAGGAGAAAGTTTGGTTACATCACCTTTTACCAAGAGAACTTTCGCTGTAAGTGCAGCCTGACTAGCATTACAAATGGCCATCGTGAGCCCTACTACAACAATTGCCTTCAAAGTTTATTCTCCCTTTTTAACGGTAATCAAAGATAAATTTTCCAAACTATTTTTTTGTAATAAATCGAGGACTTTAACTAAACGATCATACTTAACTGAGCCATCTACACGTAAGTTAATCAGCGTTTTCTTTTCCACACCTTCAACTTTTCCTGCCAATTCTTCCATACTGAGTTTTTCACCTTCATATGCAATTGAATCTTCAGCTAACTCGATCGTAATATAAGTTTTTTCTACTGATTCAGACTTACCGGTCTCGGACTTAGGTAAATTTAAAAGAAGGGCCAATTCGTCCTTTTTAAAAACAGAAGACACCATAAAAAAGATTAGAAGTAGAAAAACTACATCGATTAAAGGAGTGAGCTCTGGAGTAATTTGTTCTCTTCTACTCTTTCTTGCCATAAATATCTTTCACTAATTTTTTTTCTAGGTGAATCTCAAAATCGTCTAGTGCTCCAACTAAATAGTTGTAACCAACAAAATGAGGGATCGCGACAATCAATCCACCAACAGTGGTTAAAAGCGCCATAGCTATTCCTCCGGCAAACATTGAAGGGTTACTTAAGCCTGCATCAGAGATGACTTGGAAAGCTGACAAAATCCCGATTACGGTTCCGAGTAGCCCTAATAAAGGAGCAATACTTGCGATGATTTTAATTGTATTTAAACCAGATTCTAATTTATGAACCGTGATTTGGACTTCATCTTTAAGAATATTAAGTGCTACATCAGAATCATCTAAATTGACTAAAGACTTTAACCTATTTTTTAAATCTTCAACTGTCTGATCAAAATTCTTTTTAGCATCAAATAAACTAAAAGTTTTCCAAAACAACAAAGCAAAACCAATAATATTTAAAGTCAGCAGCACATACATTATCGGGCCGCCTTGCTCGATATACTCAAATAAACGCATTATTTACCCCTTATTCTATGAGAATTATAAGTATTAAGAGATTGAATTGTAAACGAAGAGAAACCTGACTATTTCACTCTTTTCATTTGAATAAATTTATAAAGGCGTTTTAGAAGATAAATAAGAACCAGAGCTCCGATAACTGCAACTAAAATCAACTTAAACTCTCTGAGCTTTGCCAAGATAACTTCACCATAAAACGCTACGGCAATAACCTGAGTTGGGACAGAAATCAAAGCTGCTATTCCATCTACCAGTAAGAACTGCCAGAGGGGAATTCCCATAAGACCGCAGCTCATGTGACCAGGAAAACGAATACCAGGTGTAAAACGAAAAAGTCCGCAGGCCCAGTAGCTATATTTATTGAAGATTTTATTGATTTTATTGAAGCGCTCTTGCCCTATATTATTATTGAAAAACTTAGTCCGAATAATTTTTTGCCCGAAGTATTTTCCTAAAAAATAAATAAACAGATCACTTCCCAATACGGCCACGTAACACACGATAGATAAAACAACTAAGTTCACTCCCACTGCATCACTGCTGGGAGGTGGGAAGTCAGCAGGATTTCTTGCCATATAAGCTACTAAGCCGGCACTAACGAGAGTCATCTCTTCAGGAATAGGGAGACCAAACGAGCTCGCCGTCATAAAAGCTACAATAAATGTATAAACCAAATAAGGTTGATAGGCATACTGAGCAAAAAAATCAATTATTGCAACTTCGTTCATTAACTCTCCAAGCTGGACAATTCAATATATCAAAGACAGTATTTTATTTGTATAAAAAAATAGGATTTTTTGAATGCATAAAATTTTAATCGTTGATGATGAAGAAGATATACTAGATACCCTCGAAGGTCTAATCGAGCATAAGCTCTCTGCATGCGATATTACAAAAGCGACTAACGGTCTTGATGGCTTTATCCAATGTCAGAAAACTAAATTTGATTTGATCATCTCAGACCACAAGATGCCATTTATGACCGGTGCTGCATTTATTATTGCGCTTAGAACACGCGAGACGCAGAATCCGGACACTCCAGTCATTGTACTCTCTGCTCATATTGATGAGGAACTTCGAAAGAAACTCACAGTTCAAAATGTTAGATTTGTCGAGAAGCCATTTACACCCAACGACTTTCTCGACATTATTCGCACATATTTAGTCTGACAGAAGACTTTTAATATTTTGAGAGTGATGAATTCGATATGTAACTGCTATCGTTAAAACCGTTAATATGTATAAAACGATATTTAAGCCAATAACGAATTCGTAGTTGAACACAAATACGCCGTCTAAAAAGATCTGACTCACTGTATAGGCAACTATGGTCCCCATTGTTGTTCCTATCACAAGAGCAACGATACAAGTTAATGAGTACTCAACAAGTGTAATACCAAAAATAGATCTCCCCTCAAAACCCATGATTTTTTGTAAGGCCATTTCATTTTTCTTCTTCAATAGTTGGTTTTGTAGAATCGAATAGAGAACAAAAATACCAACTACGATACAGCACAAACTCATGATTCCTATCGCCCATGCCATCGCCTTAAATAAGGTGAGAATTTTTGTCACAAGTTCAGTAACGTTAATGATTGATATATTGCTGAATTTATCTACTAGCAAATCTTGAATCAAAAGTTGTTTTTCAAAATCAATCTTTTTCACTATGGCCAAAAAAGTTTTCGGAGCAATTTCAAGCACCCCTGGTTGAAACACGATGAAAAAATTTGGCCTAAATGAGGTCCAATTTACTTGGCGAGTATTAACGACTATAGCTTGAACTTCAACACCTAAAACTTCATAAGTAAGCGTGTCCCCTATTTTAACTCCAATTCTTTGAGCGTATCTTTTTTCTAGAGAAACTTCAGCCAATCCCTCGCCTGAATAGACTCCTGAAAACTCTTTTCCCTCAACTAATTTCTCTGACGGGTTAAGACCTTTGGCATAACTAAGATTAACTCCTCTATTGTTGAATCTTCGACTCTGTTCCTCTTCTCTTGTGGTAAAGCCTTCTTTTTTATCTTGCCTCTTTACTTCTTCACCGTTTTTCTTGATAAGCCTTGCTCTAACCATTGGAGTTGGATCGGCCATAGGGATGTCATTATTCTTAGCGAATTCAACCAACTCACCAACTTGCTCATCTTGGATATCAAATAAGAACAACGAAGGCTTAGGCTCTTTTGAGCTTGTTAACTCTTGCTTTAAGCTTTTATCCAGCTGTCCAATGACACTAATAAGAGTAATACCAATTGATAAACTTAATACTAATAGTAATGTCGTGTACCTATTTCTGGAAATTAGCCGAAGCGCATACCCTAACCACAACCCTCCTGGACGAGAGATAGGTTTCCCAATTAGTTTTTTACTAATGCTCTTTAAGATAAAAGGCAGCGCCAATGTTACAATTAAAAAAACAACCAGTAAGGCGACAAAGAAAACTGTCCCTATAATGAGGGAGCGTGCCTGCCAAACCGAAAGTCCCCATAAGAACACTGCACCTGGCACGTATAAAAGAATATTTGGTTTTGTTCGAAGTTCGGAGCTTAAAAGTGATATCGTTTTTTGTTTTAAAAGCACGATTATAATAGGAAGGCAGGTGAAAAGATTAACAATTAAGCCTAAACAAAGAACAATGATTGATACTTGCCAGGTAAGCCCGTCATTGAATTCACCTTTGTAAAACTCTTTTAAATACTCCATGCCTAGTGGTAATAATAATTTTGCTAGGATTAAGGTCGCCCCGCTGGAGAGAATTCCGACAACCGTGATAACGAGGGCAAAATTTAAAAGAATATTTCCATTGGTCACCCCTAAAGATTTTAAAATCCCGATATGTTTTAGGCGCTCAAAAATATAACTTTGAAATAAATAGAATATCCCAATTGCTGACATCAGGAGGGCCACAACACCAATAAGTCCTAAGAAATCCGAGAGGTATCCAATCACTCGACTTAGCTGTTCACTCGCATTCTCAGGAGTCCTCACATCTATCGCAGGATCTGTGATTATTTTTTCAAGCTCCTCTTTTAATTCTGTTGCTTTCAAAGGGTCTTTTAAATTAAAAAAACGTGACCTCCACGCGACCGTACCAAAGCTAACCAGTTCAGTTTGTTTTAAAAAGTTTTGGCCGACATAAACCTTGGGGGCCAGACTAAAACCACGCATTGATGAAGTCGTGTCCGTTTCTATAATACCTTGAACTTCAAACTGAACCTTACCAATTTTTAAGAGGCTTCCATTTTCTAACTTAAATTGATGGGCAACCTCAGGGGATATCCACACGTAAGGTTTAGAGTTTAAAGATTCTATTTTCTTTTGATCAACACTCCCTAAGGTATCAATTTCGATATTACCTTGTAGCGGGTATTTTCCAGTTATAAACTTTACAAAAAGAAGACGACTTTTTTCGTTATCAGCTTTCCCCATGGAATAAAGGGAAACAAGTCTAGTGTAGTCCGTTTGATAGCTACTCATTAGCGACATAACTTTTTTCTCTTCGTCGCCTGTGATATCCCGTCTCCCAGAAATGGCAATATCACTGGATAAAAGCTGAGTCGATCTTTGAGATAGAGAGTCTGCTATATTGTCTCTAAAAAGCAATATAAAAGTAAATCCAATCAACCCAACAATGAGATTTAAAGAGAAGAAAAGCCAATAGCGATAATTATTTTTAAGCTCTCGCCATGCAAGCCTTAAAGCAATCATTGAAGCTCCAAGTGATGGTCTTTAAGCTCATAGATCTTATCGCATTTTGCTGCCAGGTCTTGATCATGTGTTACAAGGATGAGTGTTTGATTGAGCTCTTTAGCTGTTTGAAAAAGAGTCTGCATAACTTTTTCTCCAGTTTCAGGATCAAGGTTTCCTGATGGCTCATCAGCAAGAATGATCTTAGGATTTGTCACATATGCTCTTGCGATCGCCACTCTTTGTTTTTCCCCTCCAGACAATTGGTTTGGAAAATGGTCTTCTCTTTCACTTAGTCCTACAAGCTTTAAAACTTCCTTTGCTTTACCGATTGGATCTTTATCACCCATAACCTCAAGCGGGAGCATAACATTTTCTAAGGCACTGAAAGTCTCTACTAAATGAAAATGTTGAAAGATGATTCCAATATTCTGTGCTCTAAATTTCGTCAGCGCCGACTCATCAAGACTACTAATTGAAGTGTTATCTATAACTACTTCGCCAGTCGTTGGATCATCAAGTCCTCCGAGGAGAGACAAGAAGGTGGATTTTCCACTTCCAGATTTACCGACAATTGCAATAAGACCTTTGCCTTCTAATTCAAAATTCATATCTTTTAGAACTTCAATTTTTTTTGATCCTTGCTGATAGATTTTTGAAACATTTTTAAATTGAATCATAGGAGTTCCTTAATATGTTTATAGACGTTTTGGGCCACGATTTCATGCCCCTTTTCATTAGGGTGTATTCCATCTTCAATATTCAGTTCTGCTTTACCTGCAACTCCCTCAATTAGAAATGGAATGCTGGGAATTTTGTACTTTGAAATTATGTCCTTATACATTTGTCGAAAAGCTTTTCCATACTCTTCCCCGTAATTTGGAGGTACTTGCATTCCCGCGATAACGACTTTAACTTTTTCTTGTTGGCACTTCTCGATAAACTTTTCTAGATTAGCTTTACTCACATCGACCTTAATTCCACGCAAACCATCATTTGCGCCTAAGGCTAGGATGATCATATCTGGCTTACTTCTTAAAAACCACGTCAAGCGACTCATAGCTGATGATGTCGTTGAGCCTGAGATACCACCATTGATCACTTTATAATTATGACCATTTTTTTGAATCATTTTCTCAAGAACTGCCGGATAAGCCTTTTCTTTTGAAAGACCATACCCTTCCGTTATGGAATCACCTATGATGACTAGTTTTTTCGGGGCTTGATCAGCCGCAAATAGCTGCATTGATAAAATAATGGCAAAAAGAGATAAAATTTTTGTCATGGAATATCCTCTTGTTATTGGATTTTGAACTTATTCCCTGCTAAAATAGATACTACATATTAATGACTAGGAAGTGTATATGTCTAATATTTTTAAACCAATCGCAGCGTTACTTGTGGGAATAGCAGTTCTTTTAGCAGTAGCAACAGGTGTGGCCATTCCTATTGGTATTATTTCTTCTTTCATGTAAGGAACTGTGAAGTTACTTCTTTGGAACTTACAGGATTTTTTTGTCTTCTTAGACAAACTCGAAGACACTCAAGACCCACTAGAACTTGATGAGCCCCACTGGCAAATAGCCTCATCCAGCTTCAAACCTAACAAGTTGAAAAAACACTTGAACGCAATGGCAGAATTTATTGAGCTGCACAGGCCCGATATATGCCTATTTACAGAAGTTGGTGGCTCTGAAAGTATTCATAATTTTAACCATTATTTTTTGAAAAATACATATAAGGTATCTCATTTCGCTAGTAACTCAGACCGAGGGATAGACCTAGCGATCCTCTACAAAAAAGACTTAGATATTACCGGCGATCGCTTCCACAACGACAAGGCTTTCGCTCGAGGAGTTCATGAACTGAGGTTCAATTTTAACTCTACCCCTATTTGTGTGCTCCTTACTCACCTAAAATCAAAACTCGATAAAGAGAAAAAAGATTTCGAAGGTAGGTCAAAAAGGGCGAGAGAAGTCGCTACACTTTTAAAAATTGCTGAAAAAAGAGAATCCCAAGGCAATAAGGTTATCATTACAGGAGACCTCAACGGTGTAATATACGAAGATGAAACTGAACCCGAATTGGCGTTGTTTGCCAAAAATTTGGGCCTCATTGATGTGCTAGAACACCTAAAACGTCCGTTTTTTGAACGAGCCACCTACCTCTATTATAATAGAAAGTCAGAAATCATCCCCATGCAGCTAGACTATGTCCTGATGGATTCTGAGCTAGCAAAGAAATTGGATGATCAAATGACTGGTGTGTTTGATTTTGATGGTAAGCCCCGAGAGTCTTTTCCCAGAAATCTAGAGGAAAAAAAGATGCAGCCTAGTGACCACTACCCAATTATTGTAAAATTAAATAGTTAAATTACACAATAAAAGGATTCAAAGATGTTAAAGCTCATTTCTTTAAGTTTATTAGTACTATCTCTATCAGTTTTCGCTGAGGGTAAGAAAGCACTTGATGTAACCGTTAACCTAACCCCTGCTGGTTCATTTCAAATTCAGGCGGATAAAGTAAAAGGTAAAGTCGAAAAAAAGGGTGATGTTTATATGGCCAAAAAACTATGGGTAAAGGCCAAAGACCTTAAAACTGGAATCGAATTACGTGACGACCATATGCTTAAAAGAATCGAAGCTGATAAGCATAAAAACATTATCGTTTCAGACGTTAAAGCAAAAGGCGGAAAAGGTATTGGTAAAATCACAATCAAAGGGATCACCAAAAAAATTCAGTTCGCTTACAAGGTTTCTGGCTCAAAAATGTTAGCTAAATTCTCAGTTAGTTTGGCTGATTTTCAAGTGAAAGACCTGAAATATCTTGGAGTTGGAGCAAAAGACAAAGTTGAAATCGCTGCTATTGTTCCGGTAAAATAATCGGATTTGATTAGTTCTGAGTTTTGGGTATAATGACTGCAAATTTAGCTTAAAGGAGAGCAAGTGTCAGAGTCTAAGAATAACAAAGAAAATTTTAAAATTAGTATTGGAGAAGGTTTTCCTGTAGAGAAAGCACTTCGGAAGTTTAAAAGACTTTGCGATTCATATGGGATTACTAAAACCTATAGGGCCAACCAAGCTTACCAAAAGCCTTCTATCAAAGCTAAAGAGAAGCGTGAAGCAGCAGAAAAAAGACGCAGAAAAACGAACTCAAAAAGCTCTCGTTTCAGATCTAAAATCTAACAATAACTTGCAAATATTCTAACAGCTATACAACGGGGACTTAAGTCCCCGTTTTTATTATGCAACTACCCTGTAAAAATTTCATATCCCTCTTATCACAAAGACACAGCTCTGATTAAGTTACCCTACGAAGGGGAAAGAAATGAGAATTTTAGTTAGTTTAATGGTTCTAGTGAATGTCGCAATTGCAAGTGAGAGCGAAGTTGTTGCCTGTAGAGATGCTGTTGTTTTAGGCTATGCTGCACTAGAGAGGACTATTGAGAGAGAGTCTTTTAGCACAGGAAGTTTTGACCAGTTTGGAATCACACCTGAACAGTTCAATGCTTTATCAGCTGATGATCAAATTGAGATCTATCAAAAAATTAAGCCACTTCCGGTTATGGTTGAAGAAACTATTGCAGAAATTAACAGCAATATTTCTCAAGTAGCTGGATCGTTCTATGAATTTTTCATGGCCGACGAATTACAAAGATGGAGAGCGGCCCGAGATGTTCTTAGAAGTTGTGACCTTAACGAGTAATCAAAATCTGAAAAGATAAATGAAATTCAAGGCACTCTCAGTTTCTGTAAATTCGAGAGTGTCATTCTCTTTGGTGATATTTTTTATCATATAATTTATTTCAAAAGCGTTTAGTACCGCAAATAATCCATATTGAAGCGCAGTCCTATTCTTAATAGTCTCCCCTGTCCCTCCAAGTTCGTACCCTACCTTAAAGCCGGAGTACATACTCCCACCTAAAAATAAAATTTGATCATAAAATATACTTGGATAAATAATTTTTTCTGGCTCAATAAGGGCCTGGTTATTCTCGTCAACAGTAAAAACGATGTCCTCATCAAAATTTAAATGCAGACGAAGTGCAATTCTTGGATGGGCAATCCAGCGCATACCAATGGAAGTTTTTGCGAGGCTAAATGATTCCTCTCCAGTGATGATCTCTTGGGTATTGTCAAAATCGTAACTCTTATTTTGGTAGTCTAATAGAATTTGAAAGCCAGATCCCATTAAATAAGCAAAATGAATTCCATAGTGAAAATTTGTGTTGGAAACAAGTTTTCCTTCCTCTCTCGTATCATTATCAACTCCAATAATTTTGTCTGATAAAATTGAGCCTGAAAACCCAAAGCGAAACTGCTGAGCAAAAGAGAAGCTAGGAATAAATAAGATTAGCATTAAGAAGTACTTCACTCTTTAATTTTAAATGAATTCTTAACGAAAAAAAAGGTGGTCAAAGACCACCCTATTTCTGCATGAACAAAACTTAATTACTCAACTAGTTTAATTCTAGAACTGCTCTCTTTCTACTAAGTTTGAGAAGTTCTCTGTTAATTACTCGCTCTTTACTTCTGCTAGGTTTTGCAGAGCTTAGATCAAGTGAGCTTTGAGCTTGCTTAGCAAATGCGTTTGGAATGCTTACGCTAATAACATTAGAAAGATCGGCCACAAGTGCAAAACCATTCTTCCCTTCTTCTTTTGAAGTATATACACCTGCTGCGCCAACAATATTATTACTATTAAAGATTGGCATAAGTGCTGTTGTTCCAACTTTTGCACCGATAGCATCAAAAGTTTTTACTGGAATGGCCACACCTATAGCCTGGGCCCCATCAAGTAAGCTTAAATAAATTTGCACCTTCCCAACCGGGATAACTAGCACTGAGTTATCGGCAATAATAGGTAGCATTTGTCCGTTAGGTAATACAACAGAAGCGAGTTCCAAGTTGGCTGCCTCTGAAATATTCACTTCTAATACAAGTTGGTTTGCACCCTCAGCAGAAGTTTGTAGCGATAACTGCCCCACTTGCTTACCAAGCTTCGGAATAATAATTGGAAGCGAAGTAAATGGAAGTTGCAACCCACCAATACTTAGATCAGCTGATAACTTAACTAAGACATCTCCATCTTGTTGAACGGTTTGAACATCTAAATTTTTAACCATGGGAGCTTGGGAGCCACATGAAACAAAACTAATCATTAGAGTGAGTAGCATAAGGGCTTTTAATACGGGTGTTTTTGTCATAAAGATTCCTATTGTAATTTTTTTGGAAAAAGCATCAATAACAAACGTACCACTAACAACTGACGTACCACTGGCTGATGATTTTTGGATTGGAGTAGCAAGGAACGCTACGCATTAAATATTATCAGGTTTTACAAAGGATTCAATACCGATTTAAATTAAAATTAAAACGTTCAAAAATTTTGAGCACTTGTCTCCCCAAAAAACGAAGGCCGCAATATGAATTTGAAGTTCTATTTTGATTTTTTATCCCCCTTTTCTTTTTTTGCTTGGCTGAACCTGCGAAAAACCTTTCCAGATAGTACTATCGAGCTACACCCAATTCCAATGGGGAAATTATTTTCCCATCATAATTTTCCTGGACCTGGCGAAATCCCCGCTAAAAGGGATTATGAGTTAAAGAAATGCTTTAGATATGCTCATAGAGCGGGAATAGAGCTCAATCCGCCAACAATTTTTCCCTTCAATCCTCTTGCGGTTTTAAGAGCGGCAACAAAATCTGCCGCTGGGGAACACCAAGAAAAAGTTGTATCGACCCTATTCAGTGCCATCTGGGAGAAATCTATGGTCTTAGACGATCCAGAATTGATTGCAGAGCTTTTAAACCCGATCTCAAAGGATATTTGTGAGCTTTCCTTCTCCAAAGAAGCCAGAGCTGAACTTAAGGCCAATATCAAATCTGCAATTGAAGATGGAGCCTTCGGTGTTCCAAGTATAGTCTATAAGAATGAGCTATTTTGGGGTAACGATGAGATTGATACCCTCGTCCAAGTCGTTTCAGGAAATGACAATTGGAACCGAGAACTATACAATACTTTAAGGGAAAAATAGACCTTCCATGGCCAGACGAATCATCCATAAAGCTTTTGGTAGGTCTTCATTATGAAAAAACTTTCTCCCCTTGGAAAGTGAAGTAAGAATTTTACAGATATAAATTAGGAATATTTTAAATTATGGCGGCGAAACCAATTAAAGAACTCACCCGTTGTCTGACTGAAATCATCAGTGAAACAAATGGTATTACTATTCATGAAACATTAGAGCTTGCATGTGCAAGTGAATTTGCATTAGAAAATGCAACTGTTAGAAAATCACTGCAAGAGTTCTTAAAACTTCTTGGTGGCTTTCAGCAAGATGAAGTAGATATTCAAACACTTCTGAATCATCCAGTATCTGAAGCGTTAAGAAATTTTTTCAAAAAATTTCCCCTGCCTTATAAAGAAGAACATATCCATTTAACAGGATCGTTAACTGCAGAATTTGTTTATCCGAGGTTGAAGGTACTTCTTAATGGTCCACATAAAGACCTCTACTGGAGAAAGATTGAAGAAGTATATGGTAAAGTAAAAATTGAATCAGTTGAAGATGTTGATGAACTACTTAGGCTAAAAGAAGATGAGCAATTTGATCGTTACCTAAAAATTCTTTTACTACCAAAACTTATTTTAACAGATAGAGACGCCCACCGCCAGGCTGCCTATCATATGGCATCTGAACTTTACCACTCTTATAATGTTGGCTCTGTTCGAATTAAATTTACTTTTTCTCGTGCGACTAATGATGAATCAGAAAAGATTCCAGGACTAGATAGTCTAACAGAAGAAGATGTAGTGTTAGGTCTCTATGATGGATTTATGGAGTTTAAAAACAAAGTACCATCATTTGAATTCGTACTCTCTCCTTGTTTTAGAAAAGAATCAAACTTCTTTGATGGAAGCCGCTTCAACTCAAAAAGAGAACATTTTAACCAACAAATTGATCAAATCCTCAGCATCCTAGAGAGAAACCCACAACTTGGTCCCTACCTCACTGATGTTGATACCGTAGGAAATGAAAAAGACCTTTACCGTAAAGGACATTTTCAAGATATGAAGCTTGGTTTTAGAAAGCTTCACTACAAAGGTTTTTCTATTCGCTCTCACCATGGTGAAACCTGGCATACCTTGAAAAAGGGAGTTCAGGCTGTAGATAATGCTATGAATATTTGGCATATCGACACTCTCGAGCACGGCTTAAGTTTAGGGATTAACCCGAACTACTACTACCACTCTCTTTTCCAGCGTTGTTTAAAACTCAATCAACAAGGTCAGGGAGTTCCAGCAAATACGAGAATTTGGTATGAGCTAGAAGAAATGGAATGGCGTGAACATGATTATATCAAGCAAAAATTATTTTCAGGACAAGCATTAACCCCAGAAGAAAAAACCCTCTTTGTAAAAGTGAAGTTTCATACAGCAAGAGAAGTTGAACATTACCAACACGATGTTCTGAACCGAATGCTTAATAAAGGGGTATCATTAATTGCTCTACCTTCTTCAAATAAAAAGCTAACAGGATCATTTGCAGACTACAAAGATCACCCGTTTTCCTGGTGGGAGAAAAAAGGTGTGAACCTTGGGATTGGAACCGATAATTATATCACTCTGAACACCAACTATATCCAAGAGCTTCTTATTATTTTATATACTGACCCTGAGATGCTTAAAATCACTAAGCTTCTTATGGTTGCAACAAAAGAAGAGAGAAGACCTTATATCTCTCAGCTTTTATGGCAAATGAGAAATTAAGCTTGAACCACTGAGTTTGAATGAAATCGCGTGTAAGCAGGTGCTTGAGACGAGAAGATTTCAAACTCAGTATAGAGTTGATTGTGAACCCTACGAAACCTCTGCTCAAAGTTTTCAAACTGAGCGGCAAAATTATTGTCATCAAATTTCTGAGGTCTTCCAATTACGATAGAAATAGTTCCAGGTTTTACGTCAAAAAGATGCCTGGCCTTTGAGCTGCATTTTTCAGCTCCTAAAATATAGATTGGAAGCACATCTTTTTGAAATTTTGCCGCATATCTAAAAGCACCCTTTTTAAATGGGAGAAGCTCTCTTCCAGCTCCACGGGTTCCCTCGACAAAAAAACAAACGTTTTCATTTTTTTCAAGGCAGTTTTCTAACACATCATTGGCCCCATTTCTCAGTCTTTTATTTGAAACAGGAATCATTTTAAAATTTTTCAAGCAGCGTCCGTAAATAGGAATTTGAAAATACTCTTCTTTTGCTAGAAAATGTATGCCTTTTGGAAAGCTTGCAAGGAGAGCAATCTGGTCAAACCAAGAACGATGATTGGCGGCTAAGATATAATCTTTAGTCAGGTCAATATTATGAGGGTTAATAATCTCAACATCAAAACCCATCGCCCACATAGAAGCTTTTCCATAACGTTTTAAATCCGGCTCCATATGTGAATAGCATTGAATTAACCCAAGCTTCTCTTTAATAGAAGGCACGAGATAGAGAAAAATGAATGTGACCAAATAGTTTTTAAGCCATGAAAAAGCTCCAAAAACTAGCTCCGGCCTTAAACTTCCTGCTTGGCTCATGAGTGAATAATACCACCCAAAAGAATTTGAACCTATCCTATCTGAAAATTTTTCAAACCTAAAAAGGTAATAATTTCAATAACTAGGCCATGAGATAGCAGACTCATCCACACAATAACAATACTACTGATCACTAAATAAGCTTCAGTGACTTTTTGCAGAGTTCCCGCCATCTTAGGAGATTGTTTGATCATAAAGATTAAAAAATACAAATTATATACCCCAAGAATGATTCCAAAAAATATCCTCAATTCTTGATAGAAAGCGAAGTTCAAACAGACAAATCTAAAAGCATAATACTGTGCTGTAAAGGCCATCATAGGAAGAAGACATGCGGCTCTAGTACCTAACACCATTGAGTATGTTTCATACTCTGTTTCCTGTTCGCGAGTTCTGATCTTTCTCGCCGTCTCCCAACCAAATGAAGACATCCAAAAAGCAAAAGCTAGGGTGAAGGACTCCCATGACCAAACAGTTAAATTGAATTCTTTATTAAAAACAGAAATCACATATAACATCGCCACAAAGATCAATGGATTATGAGTAATCAGTGAAAGCATTAAACTTTTAGAAATGATGTTTGGCATGAAAAAATATTTATAAAATAAAAAGACATAAAGGAGTAACCCCGCCAATAGAATGATATTTCCACCCCAAAAAATATTCATTAAGACAAAAACAATTAAAAGAAAAATGAGCAGGTAAAAAATATCTCGATAAAAAACTTGTTTGGAAGGTAGGCATCTTTCCGGGAAGTGAATTTTATCTGCTTCCCTATCTTTAATCTCATCACTTAACCTCAAAATCATGGTGAGAATAAACATAGATAATGCCGCTGACCACAAATAAGTTGAGCCTAAATTCAATTTCAAATTGTAAACTCTTGTCCAAACAAGATAAAGGCCTAAGACCCCCATTGTTGAGCTTAGAAAGCCCGTCATCAATGGATATCGCTCTTTGAAAAAGATTTGTAGTCTTTTGAAATAATCAATCATTTAAAATCCTCACCACTCCCGTATGGGCATCTAGTTCGATCTGATCACCAGTCTTTATAATTTCTGTTGCATTACTTGCCCCAACAATAGTTGGTATGCCTAACTCTCTTCCAATAATAGCAGTATGGGAGAGAAGACTCCCCTTTTCGACCAAAAGCCCCTTAGCATTTGCCATCAAAAAAACCCAACCAGGGTCAGTCATTTGGGCGACTAATATTTTATCTTTTACTAGTGTTACATCTTTGGCCAACTCTCCTAACTCCCGAATGACAATGGCTTCGCCGGAAACTCTACCTGCTGCACAGCCGGTGCCCTTAATATGTTTCGAAGATACAAACTCAGGCTTAATTTCAGTAAGTTTTCCCTGCCTAAAAGTATACCGATTAAACACTTCAACTTTCTGGTATTGGTAAAACAGCTGTTTCTTATGCAGGACAATACTCTTTAGATCAAAATCAAATGAAAGCCCTGAATAGAACTGATATAAATCTTCTTTATCCAAAAAATAAATGTCTCGTGGATTATCAATAGCTCCTAATGCATTAAGCTTATGTCCCAAATTATTAGTCATCCTACGAATAACTCCGTACATTCTCGTTCTATTCAGTCTAAAATTTTCACGATAAACGATAGAGCGAATAGCAAGCTTCAAGCATAATTGAAAAACCAACTTCTTAAACTTTCCATTTATAGGAATATCACCTATCTCTTCATTTTTTGTATGATCCTGACCATTCTCATGCTGTTTAAAACTTAGAATAAGTTCTATTAAATGTTTCGGATTCTCTCTGAAAGTTACTGTTTCAAGTTTCAATTCATTCACCCCTCTGTCACCATAGAGGTCTAAATGTTCATTAAATTCTCTCAAGAATTGCCCAGAATTGGGAATCGTTTGAAGCAGTTCAATCTTAAAATCTTTTTCTTCAACTAACCCTGCAAGCGCGGATTTAAGTTTTTCATTTTCGTTTACTAATTTGATTAAGTTTTGAAGGCTTAAAAGAGGCTTAATGGAATCCATTTGCTGCCTACCAAATAGAAGTCGATTAAATGTTTCATCGGCTTCTAAAACGGTCCACTTCTGAATTAACTTCTTCGTTATACTTGTAAAGGCGAAAGCAAAGATATCATTAATAAGTGTAAACTCAGAATCTTCAAACATTTTAGCCTTAAAGGCTTCTAGTTCATTTATCGCTTCAGCTGGTGTCAATGCCTTATGGGACTTCTCTTGTTCCCAAAATTCTTGAAACGTTACTTGCAGTCTTTGATCGAGTTTTCTCAAATAAAAATCAAGTGATAATAGAAAATATACTCCTCTACTAAATACATTAATCGCTCGAAATAAATCTTGGAATGAGCTAGTACTATTGGATTCATTTTTGATTTCAACTCCGAGACTCTCTTCCCAAGATTTAATATACCCTTCTGTATAAGGAATCATTCTCATCATTTCGTACCAATGAGTAAGATTCAAATATACCCGACCACGGTACATTCCTAGTAGCGAAGCAAAAAGAAAGCTGTTCTCATTGACTCGCCTACGCCCAAAACCCAATCGAAGACAGGTTCTTTTGAAGGCCACTCGGTAGATATCTTTAACTTGCCCTAAGGTCCATGGAGTATTCACACCAGGAAAGCTTTCGACGATATTACTATTATCAAACAGAAAATCGAGCTTATTAGTACCCTTCAAAAGAGTGGTGATAGGTCTAGTTTGGGTTAAATATATTTTCCCATTCTTATCCACACACCATTCTATATCTTGTTCCACTTGATAGAACTTTTCCAATCTTAATCCAAAAGAAACTAGCTCACTTATTTGGGTGTGACTGAGAACACTAATATTCTCTTTACTAGAATCGACGGCAATTAATTCTAGGCCAGGTCCTGTTGCCTTCGAAACCATCTTACGCTTTTTTACTGCATGATTATGCTCAATGAGTTTTTTTTGCGATTTAGAGTAAATATAACTATCAACTTCCACTTGGTCTGTGACGACACCTTCACCTAGGCCATACCCTGCATTAATGACAACTTGATCGAGATAACCTTCTTTTAGCAAGGGATGAGCAGTAAACATAACTCCCGAACTTTGCACATCAATGAGTTCTTGAATGACGACGCCCACTTCTGGAGTTGAATGAATTTCATTTAAGATTCGATACTGGATATTTCTTTCTGAAAAAATTGATGCCCATACTTTTAAGATGGCTTCAAAAATTTCATCATTTTTACAATTAAGAAAACTTGCCAACTGACCTGCATAAGAGTTTTTCTCTCCATCTTCCCCTGCGGCAGACGACCGAACAGCATAGGACATATCAGAGGAAATTCGTGCCTTGATTTCAGCCTTAAATTCGGATGAAAGTTTAGTCTTTAAAAATAGCTCTTCAATATTTTGAGCACAAGCTTTCAGAGAATCTAGATTACTTAAAGAAACTTTTTGAATTTCAGCTAATATAGAGGCCTTAAGATCCGCATATACTTGATTAAAGTGGTGCACTGGCAAGGCGAACCACTTTGGCACGGGTGCCCCTGCTTGCTGCATTAAATAAAGATTTAGCGCTTTGCCCCCAGCTTTACCTACCGTAGACGCATTTGCCTTTTCATCTAAAAAATCATCCATGATAGGAATATTTTAAATGAGAAGCGCATAAAATGTTAGCCTTTTTTCTCTATCGCTTTTTTTCTATTTGGATAGAGGGTTCTACAAATAGGACAAACTAAACCTTTACAGCCACGCGCTGTACAGTATTCACGTCCATAGAAAATTATCTGCAAATGGAGCTTATTCCATGATTCTTTCGGAAAGAGTCTTTTTAAGTCTTTTTCTGTTTGCTCAACATTTTTACCATCAGTTAATTTCCAGTTTTGTGCTAAACGGTGAATATGGGTATCAACTGGAAATGCAGGATGCCCAAAAGCTTGAGACAAGACAACTGATGCGGTCTTATGTCCCACCCCT
Organism: Bdellovibrionota bacterium; assembly: GCA_036336775.1. Classification (GTDB taxonomy): domain Bacteria; phylum Bdellovibrionota; class Bacteriovoracia; order Bacteriovoracales; family Bacteriovoracaceae. Next base: position 20,550 of record JAYZFM010000039.1, read on the forward strand.
GGAAGTTTTTCTAAATCCTCAAAACTCTCCGGAACTTCTCCCTCGTGCTCATTAATAAGTATATGAGAAAGATCCCAAATGGCCTTTGATTTTCTAGGACTGAGACCACATGGCCTAATGATCTCCTTTATTTCCTCAACGGATAATTTCACCATTTTTTGTGGCGTATTTGCCTTTCTAAAAAGTGCCGGTGTCACTTGGTTCACTCTCTCATCTGTGCATTGAGCTGAGAGGAGAACTGCAATCAATAAAGTATATGCATCTGTGTGATCAAGAGGAATTGGAGTCGTTGGGTAATACTCCTCTAGTTTATTAAGTACATACTGTGCCCTAAGCTTTTTAGACTTAGTGTAGTCAATCATTTTAAAACCTCATTAATTAACTGATCAATCTCTGTCAGAATATCAGTTTTTCCTTTTTCTACATTTTCCAAGGACTTCTCAAAATCTAGCTTATTCACTTTAAGAGACACTTTTTCTAACACCATCTCCTTTAACCAAATTTTTAGCTGTTTACTTCTCACCGACAAATCAAACTGCTGATAGAAGTCTTCAAAGCTTTGATCAATATCATCAAATCCAGACTTTTCAAGACTTGAACACTGAATAACTGGAGTCATCCATTTTTTCTCATGCTGTAATATACTAAGAGATTTTTTAAAATCGTGTTGAGCAACTTGCGCTAGTTTTTTGTTAGCACCATCAGCTTTATGAATTAAAACGAGATCACTAACTTCAAGAATACCTCGTTTTATTCCTTGTAACTCATCCCCGGAACCAGGTTGCATCAACAAAATAAAGAAATCCACTAAATGAGATACGCTTAGTTCGCTTTGCCCTACACCAACTGTTTCTATAAAAATATAGTCAAATCCAAAAGCATCACATAGAAGCATGGCCTCACGAGTTTTGGCTGCAATCCCTCCAAGAGTTTCCCCATTTGGACTAGGACGGATAAAGGCATTCTCATGAGCGGACAAATGAGTCATTCGTGTTTTGTCTCCTAGAATGGATCCTCCTGTAATCTGGCTAGTGGGGTCAATTGCTAAAACGGCAACATTTTTATTTTTTTGAATTAAGTGCATTCCGTAGTTTTCTAAGAAAGTACTCTTCCCTACTCCCGGAGTTCCAGAAACGGCAATTCTTCTCGCTTTACCAGTGAGGGGATAAATCTGTTTCAAAAGCTCTCTTGCTTGAGCGCGGTGTTCATCTTTCTTAGACTCGACCAAAGTAATAGCACGAGCAAGAGCAGATCGCTCTTTGTTCTTAATTCCCTCAACTAGCTCTGCGCTCAAGCTCACTTTAATTCCTTATTAAGTTTTGCAATCAATTCTGTTGCCGCGTCAGGAATCACAGTTCCTGGACCAAAAACTGCAGCAACTCCCATATCAAGAAGTGTTTGATAGTCTTGAGGAGGAATAACTCCGCCCACAACAATTAAAATATCTTCTCTTTTATGTTTTTTTAGCTCTGCCTGAAGTTTTGGAACTAAAGTGAGGTGGCCAGCTGCGAGTGAACTAACACCTATGACATGGACATCATTTTCTACTGCTTGTTTGGCCGATTCTTCTGGTGTTTGAAATAGTGGACCTATATCCACATCAAAGCCCAAATCAGCAAAAGCTGTAGCGATAACTTTTTGTCCCCTATCGTGACCATCCTGTCCCATTTTCGCCAAAAGAATTCTTGGGCGTCTCCCAAAATTGTCTTCAAACTTATTCATTTGTTCTTCTAGATTTTTCATTCCAGGATAGTCTCCAAAACTTTGTTTATAAACATTACTGATGGCCTTAATTTCTGCTTGATGCCTTCCATAAACTCGTTCCAGAGCATCACTCATCTCTCCAACAGTTGCTTTCGCTCTTGCTGCCTTTATACATAAATCTAGAAGATTCCCCTCTCCAGTTTGTGCTGCTTCAGTTAGATCACTCAGTGCTTTAGCTAAGGCTCTCTCATCGCGTTCGCGGCGGAGTTTTGCAATCCTTTCAATTTGCGAGGCTCGAACTTGGCTATTATCAACTTTAAGAACTGGAATATCTTCTTCGCCGTCATATTTAAATTTATTAATTCCTACGAGAATTTGTTTCCCTGAATCTATCCTGGCCTGAGTTTTCGCCGCAGCTTCTTCAATTCTCATTTTAGGAATTCCAGCATCGATAGCTTCGGCCATACCGCCATAACTTTGAATCTCTTCTATATGCTTCCAAGCTTTTTCCATCAATTCTTCAGTCAGTTTTTCAACAAAAAAGCTTCCGGCCCAAGGATCAATTGTTTTACAGGTATCAGTCTCACTTTGAATAAAGATTTGAGTGTTTCTTGCAATCCTTGCGCTGTAATCTGTCGGAAGGGCAAGTGCTTCATCCAAAGAATTTGTATGTAGAGACTGTGTATGCCCATGAGTTGCGGCCATAGCTTCAATACAGGTTCTAGTAACATTATTATAAATATCTTTAGCGGTAAGTGACCAACCTGATGTTTGACTGTGAGTTCTTAAGCTTCTAGATTTCGCATTCTTGGGATTGAACTTCCCTACGATTTCCGCCCACATCATACGAGCTGCTCTCATTTTAGCAACTTCCATAAAATAATTCATGCCTATCGCCCAAAAGAATGAAAGCCTTGGAGCAAAAGCATCAACATCTAAACCTGCGGCAACACCGGACTTCAAATATTCCATTCCATCTGCAAGTGTATAGGCTAACTCTAAATCTGCGGTAGCACCCGCCTCCTGCATATGATAGCCAGAGATAGAAATAGAGTTAAATTTTGGCATATTTTGCGAAGTGTATTCAAAGATATCTGCAATGATTTTCATCGAAGGTTTAGGAGGATAGATATAGGTGTTTCTCACCATAAATTCTTTAAGAATATCATTTTGAATGGTCCCGCTGAGTTTTTCAGGAGGTACACCCTGCTCCTCTCCCGCGATAACGTAAAGAGCAAGAATTGGTAGTACGGCTCCGTTCATGGTCATGGATACTGACATCTTATCAAGTGGAATTCCATCAAATAAGATCCGCATATCTTCAATTGAGTCAATAGCAACTCCGGCCATACCAACGTCGCCTTCGACTCTTGGATGATCGGAATCATAGCCTCTATGAGTGGCCAAGTCGAATGCTATAGAAAGACCCTTTTGCCCCTTAGCTAGGTTTCTTCTATAGAAAGCATTTGATTCTTCTGCTGTTGAAAATCCAGCGTACTGACGAATAGTCCATGGTCTCGTCATGTACATACTTGCGTAAGGTCCTCCCAAGAAGGGCGCCATTCCTGCTTTCAAGCCAAGATGCTTGATAGACTCGTCAACATCATAACGCTCTTTAAGTTCGATCCCTTCGGGAGTTATTTTAACTGCATCTTTGGTGCGATTGGGCTTCACTTCTCTAAAACTTAAATTTTCCCAACTCATAGAACTTCCTCAACTACTTTTAGAGATTTTTTAAACAGCTCAATCATATTCACTCCTCGATAAACAAGATGAGTGTCATCGATCTGAACTTCTCTCGAAATAATAAATACTGGTTTTTTAATAGCTCCAATCTGAGATTTTAATTTCTCATAATCCTCATCCAATGCGCAGATTATTATTGCGGTTTCATGACCTGTCTTTAGTTCGAAATCATTAAAATGAGTATGTTCAACGGGCTTTCCTAAAATTTCAAAAAAGTTTTGTGCAAAATTGATTCTTTCAAAAACAGATTTTAATTCACCAAAACTATATAGTCCCAGGCTCAACGGTTTATCTTGTAAAGCAGACCTTAAACTTTCAAGTCTCACACTTGGTTTTTGCAGAGGAAATAAATCTGTCTGATGAAAATCAAGTTTCTCTTCGACCGAATCATTTGGATTGGCATAATTATTCACACCAACAAGTACAAGCTTCCCTGTTTCCACAAGTTCTTGTCTTACTTTGGCCAGCTTATTACATTCAATAGATACCCTTTGTAAAAAATCGGATAAGCTCGTCGCTAAATCTTTTTTAAACTCTTGATAGGAAGTTTGTATGAGATAGTCAGTAACTGATTCCATCAAAAGACTACCCCTGGCCGGATCAGAAACGGCGTTTAGTGCTGATTCATCATTTAAAACATGATAAGTATTTCTCGTCTGACGCCAAAAATTTTCATCAGCGGCATCAATATAATTATCGAGTACAATAATATCCGCTCCCCCCATCATGGCCGCACTACAAGCTGCCACATTTCGAAGCATGTTTGTGGAGGTTTCATATTGTGTAAAATAAGATTTTGATGGAGAGCAAATAAATTAAACGACTCCAAGGCCAACATCTTTTTGAAGAGTTTCAATCATAACTCTAGCCGCTCTTAGCTTTGCTACCTGTAAAAAGACTTGAGAATCGAGGGCGAAATGCACATAAATTTTTTCAATATTGTTTTCTTTAAATGACTTTAAGAGTTTGAGCATGGCCTGCAATTCTATTACAGGGTTAGCACCTGCTTGCTGAATTAAAGCCAAGTCTAAAATGACCTCATTGCCTGAGAGTATGCCTGAATCGTTAATTCGCTTCCAATCAAAATTTACATTTTCAAGAACAGTTAAAATATCGACCCAACCTTTGCCTTGAGTTTCCAAATCCCGGATGATCAATTCACAATCATCTTCTGGATTATCGCTCAAGAAACGGTGCACTCCATGTTCATGAGTTTCACTACTATGACGCCCGTTCATCCTAAAGAATTCACAAGATTTAGGAAAACTCTCTAAAAAATAGCTGGGGGTATTTTCAATTAAAGCATTATAAGCGGGAGCATCTTGTCGATAGATTTCAAACTTCTTTTGCAGCTGAGACATGTCTTCTAATTTGAAGCTTTTTACGAGTTCTTGCTGCCATTTTTCAAAATGATTATTTTGCACTGATTTTTCTCCTTACATCGCCTTTATCATAGCAAATTAATCCAGTCTTTTTAATGAGTTTAGTTATTTTCATTACATTTATCTTAAATCTTAATTTATAATAAAGTGATGAGTTTAACGCTTATAGTTGAAGACAATATTCAATTGCAGGATTTTTATCATTTGAACCTTTATACTTGGGTTGGCACCGGAGTTATTAGGGCCGCAAATGCTAAATTCGCACTAGAAGAGCTGGCTGAGCGCTCAAGTGAAATTAATTTAATAATAACTCGCGTTAATATCAAAACAGAAAAAACATTTGACGCAATTCAAAACTACCTCGATGAACATAATTTAAAAATCCCTATTATCACTCTTGGCGGGACAGAGGATTTAGGTGAAACGAATATTCCTTCAGGGATTGATATAAAGCTTATAGTCAAAGCTGCAGCGAGAAGCTTGGGTGTAACAGCTGAATCAATGGCAGCTCTACAAGTGGAAGAACTCTTCGCTATTCCCATTCAACATTTTAATCACCTCACCTTTTTAATCTGTGAGGTCTTTGATGGCAATAGTGCGCAGATATATGCCGCTGATGAAATGATCGATCCTCTAAAACTCAAGAATGATGTGGCGGCAGGAACGCTAAACTACTATGTAAAAAGAAATAGCCGTTTGAAGTTTGTCTCCAATTTTAACGAGGTCATCGCCAGTAAACTCAATTTACTTGAATTGAATAAGAATGAGAAAATTCAAGCTGTGGAACTTTCTCAAAACTTATTGAGGGAAAACTTAGAGAAATTTGGCGTGACCGAAGAAAATGTTGAGCTTGCCAATAGGAACCTTAAAGAGATGGTTCAGAACACCAGGCAAACAGCATCGCTCCTTCGATTTATTAAACGTCTTTTAAAGAATAAATGCGGTTTCCATTTTAAACACACTCAAGTCTTGATGTTTGTGGCCGCACATCTTATGGATCATCTCGACTGGGGAACAGAAGAACAAAAAGAGAAATTACAATTCATCGCATATTTCCATGATATTGCCCTTGAGAACGACGAACAGGCCAGAATTCACAGCAATGAAGAGTTGATGAAGTCCGGCATACCTGCTCCTAAAAAAGAGTTAGTTAAAAAACATGCTCTACTAGCTGCTTCACTTGTGGCCCAATATCCAAACGCTCCGATGGGGGTAGAACAAATTATCAAGCAGCACCATGGCTCGCTTAACGGAGTTGGATTTTCAGATCATTTCTCCCAAAATATCTCCCCCATGGCGATTGTTTTGATTTTGGCGGAGGATTTTGTCACTGATATTATTGAGCTAGGACGCGACTTCAGTGTCGGTACTAAAGTCGCACAAATGCGCGAGAAATACACCACGCAAAGATTTAAAAAAATATTAGATGTATTAGAAACAATTACTGCTTAGCTTATTTAACAGCAGCAATATAAGTTACCCAAGCATCACAATTTTCAGCTTCTTCAGTCTGAAAAAAGTTTCCATCACCATCACCGTCTTCATCCTCACCTTCCCAATAGGAAACGCATTTACTGAATCCAGCATCCATTAAAATGTCTTTGAGCTCACTCATGGCCCACATACGCCACTCATAAACAAAAACATCTTTGCGTTTCTTCTCACCTTTTCTTTTGAAGTGAATAGCAAAACGACAGTGATTATTTAAAGGATTGAAATGTTGGCAGTCCCAATAGTACTTAAATCCATCATGCTTCATAATATCAGTCATAACGGTCTGACTATCTGGTCCTCCGAAAAGATCGATGAAGAAGATTCCATCATCTTTCAAGGCTTCTCTTGCTTTAGTGAAATAATCGAGAAGTAATTTTCTTTCTTTAAAAATAAAATAGGAAAAATTAAATGCAAACGCCACATCAACTTTCGGTGTTTTAGCCGTTAGAACATTGTCTTCTAAGTATTGAACTCTTTTTTGCTGCTCAGGAGTAAGTTTGGCGTAGTGATGAGCTTTCCCATATCCAATCGGCTCAGGATCTAGATCAATTCCATATGCGAAATGATCTTTACTTTGTTTTACCCATTCACAGGTGATGGCCCCTGTTCCACAAAAATCTTCTCTTAGGGTAAGGGGCTTTTTATTTCGAATTTCTTCGTATTTTTCGTTAAAGAATTCCACTTCATTTTGCGGATTTTGAACACTTTTCTCATAGTAATAATATTTGTCAAAATCCGCAGTTGCTTTCGTTGATTTCTTAGCTTTATCTAGCATTGTAATGTCTCCTGAGATCACACAATCCTAGCAAAAGAGACCGCAAAAGTATAGATTACTTTGCGGCAACTTCTTTTCCGGCCAACATATCGCTAAAGATATGTAGAGTTTCCTCAATTACCGGATCTTTCTGTAATTCCTCTTTAAAATCATTAAAGCTTGCCTTTTCTACGTCATTTTTAAGCTTCTTAACTGATATAACCTGAACTTTCTCATCTGTTTGATCGATTTCAAATTTTTCACTCATCTCTCTTGATTCTTTACGGTATTTTTCCATATCTTCGTACACAAGAGATCTCTCTGTAGATTCACGGCGCTCTTTTGACCAAGCAACACTCTTAATGATCTTTTGAAATTTTTCATTTTTAGCTACACGCTGCTTACTCTTAACCTTTAGATCACCTAGATTGTAGTCTTGTTTAAATTCTTTATAATTCTGCTTAACAGTTTCATCATAAGGAATTGCGTAATCGAGAGATTTCTCCCCAGTTTCTAAATATCCGTACTGGTCAGGAAGAATAATATCTGGCTCAACCCCTCTAAACTGAGTAGACATTCCATTAACTCGATAAAACATATCTGTTGTGATTTTGATTGCTCCTAGCTTCTCTCTTACACTTGCAGGAAGTCCAAAAGGATTGACGAAACTTTTCACATCCAAGATGGCTTGAACAGTTCCCTTTCCATGAGTTTGGTCTGAAGAGCCAACAATAAGGGCACGCTTATAATCTTTTAAAGCACCGGCCACAATTTCAGAAGCCGAAGCACTAAACCTATTTACAAGTACAATTACTGGTTTATCCCAATAAGTTTTCCCGTCTACGTCTCTTTTAACATCTGGTTTTCCATTACTCTTCACCTGAACGATTGGTCCAGAATCAATGAATAATCCTCCCATAAGAGTAGCATCTGTAAGCGCACCACCACCATTATTTCTAAGGTTTAAGATAACACCATCGACTTTCGCCTTCTTTAATTCAATCAATGCTTTTTTCACATCGTCTGAACTATTTGGGGCATCTGCATTTTGAAAGTCTCTATAGAATTTAGGCACGTGGATATATCCAATTTTCTTGCCTAAATCTTTATGCTCCAGAATTGTTGTCTTTACGTAAGCTTCCTCTAGAACAACTTCATCTCTTATAATAGAGATAACCTGTTGTGCCCCATCTGGTCTCTTTACTTTCAGCTTAACAACAGTACCTTTTGGACCTCTAATTAGCTTAACAGCATCTCGGATACTCATATCAACCACGTCAACAAAGTCAGCATCTTCTTGCCCAACAGCAAGAATAGTATCTTCCGCTTTTAATTCCTTTCCTTTCCAAGATGCACTTCCAGGAATAATTCGCTCGACTTTGATATATGATCCCTCCTCACGAAGTAAGGCTCCAATACCTTCAAGCTTTCCGCTCATATCAATATCGAAATCTTCTTTTTCTTCAGGTGGAAAATATTTAGTGTGTGGATCGTATACTAATGTAATGGCGTTATAGAACTTTTCTAGTCTATCTTCTCTTCTTTGCTCAAGAAGTCTTTTAAAGATTCTATCGTATCTTTTTTGCACTTTCTCTCGAGCTTTAGCGTACATCTCTTTTTGATTTAATTTTTTCTCTTTCTTGTCTTTTACAACTTTTTTCTTTTTATCTTTTTTATCATCTTTTTTATGGCCAATTTTCTCTACACCATCTTGCTCATCTTTAATTTCAAAATATTCAATTAAAACTTCGAGCTTAATTAGCTTACGCCATCTTTCTTTTAACTCTTTCTCATCTGAAGCAAACTTTCTTTTCTCCGGATCAGACTCGTAATTCTCTTTTTTCTTAAAATCAAAATCCTTTTTCAAAAGCTCTTTCACATGCTTTTCAATTAAAGGAATTCTTTCATCCATAATTTTAGTCGTTTTATTAACGATAGATAGATCACCACTCGTTAATTGATCATCAAATTCATATTTTAGTTTGCTTAAACTTTTCAGATCTTTATTGGTTAAAAATTGTTTCCCAAAATCAACTTGCTCTAAGTAAACGTCATAGGCTTTTTTAGATAGATCATCGTCTAACTCTTTTTGAGTTAAATGATAACGTTCAAGAATCCCCTTTAGAATCTCACCCAAAACCTTGTCAGGATCTGGAGTGAATAAAGCTCCAATAACACCTGGTCTTTCTTCTTCTTTTTTTCCACCAACTTCCTCTTGAGTCAGTCCCAAGATAGGAACTAAAAGTAGTAGTGCAAGAAACAAATTCATTTTCATCATCTAAACCTTTTATTTAAGTAAACTGTTTTTTTAAACGCTTCATAAAGTCATTTAATAATGACATTTTTTCTTTTTCTTCATCACAGACTTTCTCTAACTCCCCTCTCATTGAAAGGTTAAAGCCTGCTTTACACTTTTTATTTTTAGAGACTTTCATTTCGTATTTGATAGCGAGAAATTTATCCGCAAAATCTGTATCTAGTTCTTCAGCTGACTTTGGATCAACTTTCCAGACTTTAATAATCTTTTTACCTTTCATCTCGACCAAATGGTATTGACCAGCAACGCTCGACTCTAGTTTCCATTCTCTTGCCTTGTCTTTTAGGGAGAAAATCAAGTTATTCGATCTCAGATCATTATTACTTGCACTAGGAGCATCTACTTGAGCAAGTATTTGGGTAGAAAATAAAAGTAGAAAAAAGATCTTAATCATTGCTCCGTTCATTTTATAATTGAATCTCATAGCTGGCCATTATATAAGTTGTATATGCTTTATTCGGTATTTAAACAGCTTGCCTTTAAAATTGATCCTGAAGTTGCGCACAACATGATCATAAATTCCTCCCCATACTTGAGTGGTTTAACTGGTCTTTTTGCTCCTCTATCACCGAGTGAAAATATGAGTTTGACCCAAGGAGAATTGACTTGGAAATTTCCGGTGGGTCTGGCAGCGGGTTTTGACAAAAATGCCAAAGCGATCTCCTTTTTTGAATCCCTAGGTTTTGGTAGTGTTGAAGTTGGCACCGTTACCAAAAAGCCACAGATTGGAAATCCAAAGCCTAGAATCTGGCGCCATCCCGACATATTTAGTCTACAGAACTCCATGGGATTTCCCAATGGTGGCAGTCAAGAAATGACGCAGAATTTACAGAACACTGCTAAAAAATCACTTAGCCTGGGAATAAATATAGGAAAAAATAAAGACACATCAGAAGCTGATACCCCTGATGAGTATGCATATCTCTATGAGCTCTTTGCACCTTTTGCCGACTATATTGCTATTAATATTTCATCTCCCAACACTCCTGGCCTGAGGCAATTTCAAGATAAGTCCAAATTACTTCCCCTTCTTTCAGCGGTAAATGATAAAAGAAGCTTGTTGCCGAAACCTTGCTTTATAAAAATATCACCGGATATGGAAGAACAAGATATCAAACTCGTTTGTGAACTCTCCAAGGAGCTAAATTTCTCCGGCGTTATCGCCACAAACACCACTATTCAACACGACTTTGGTAAGGGTGGCCTTTCAGGAAATTTCGTTAAACCAATGGCCACGAAAACAAGAATGAAAGTCTGTGAATTTCTCCGTGAGGACCCCAACCAGACTATCATTGGAGTTGGCGGAATAGACAGCTTTGAAGAGATTAAAGAGTTTTGGAAACAAGGTGGCAGCTTTGTTCAAATATATTCTTCATTTGTCTATCAAGGGCCACAGCTCTTAAAAGATATTGCAGGAGAAATTGAAAAAGACCTGCAACGAACCAAGTTAAAATCAGTGCAAGAGTTATGGCAATTTTATCAAAATAAGTAATGAAATTTTTCAATTAGAAAATCTATCATTTTCTTTTTCTTATCAGTATAAGGTGGATAAAAATAACTCATTTTTGTATCGAATTTTCTTATGAGAACTGACCTTTGATTGGATAATTCAGCAAACCCCTCAAATCCGTGATAGCGACCTATTCCACTTTTTCCAGCTCCTCCAAAAATCAGCCCACTATGCCCAACATGTAAAAGTGTCTCATTTACACTGAAGCCACCACTAGTAGTATTTGCTTGAAAGTATTCTAGAACGTCTTGGCTATTTGTAAAAAGATACATCGCTAAAGGATTATCCATATCATTAATGATCTTAACCATATCTTTATTCGAATCTACAGCGATTATTGGCAATAGCGGTCCGAAAATCTCTTCTTGCATAACCTTATGGTCAAAGTCGAGGTTTTGAATGATCGTAGGTTCGTGTTTATTATTTCCAAAAAGATGACCTCCAAAAACTATTTTGGCACCTCTTGATTTCGAATCAGCAATGAGTTCTTGTAATCTTTCTGCATGCCTAGGTGTAATAATCTGGCAATAATCCTCATTCATTTCAAATTGTTCATTATAAAAAAGTTTTATATTTTCGACTATTAACTTAACCAGTTCTTCTTCTCGTGATTTTTCAACCAACACATAGTCAGGAGCAACACAAGTCTGTCCACCATTAACAAATTTTCCCCAGACAATTCTCTGTGCTGCCACATTTAAATCAAAGTCTTTAGCAATAATGGCGGGAGATTTCCCTCCTAATTCTAATGACACCCCAGCTAAATGCTTGGAAGCTTTCTCCATCACAATCTTACCAACAGGTGTGCTGCCAGTGAAAAAGATATGATCAAACGCAAGATCAAGTAATGCCTGAGAGGCCTCAACCTCTCCTTCAACAACGGCGACCTCATCTGTCGTAAACACTTCACTTAGAAGCTCAATCAAAATTTTATTGGTCTCAGGAGTAAACTCAGAAGGTTTTAAAATGACCGTATTACCTGCAGAATAAGCAGTAAGCAAAGGGTACATAGCTAACTGAAATGGATAGTTCCAAGGTGATATAACCAGGACATTTCCTTTGCTCTCGTAACTCACCATACATTTTGTTCCAAAAAATAATGGTCCCCCACTTACCTTATGAGGCTTCATCCATCTCTTTAAGTGCTTACAGGTGTAATTAATCATTGAAATAACAGGCATAATTTCTGTCAGCTCTGTTTCAACTGATGACTTACCAAAGTCCGCCTTCAAGGCTGCCTCAATCTTGGACTTCTTTTTTATAATCAGTCCTTTCATTTTCTTTAACTTCTCAATACGATGAGCTGCACTTGATCTTCTTACTTGATAGCGATTATTACGTTGAACCTGGAATAACTGATTTATTTGATCTGAATTCATAATGTTTTTTTCTCCACCATTAAGTTTCACATAAGATTGGTCGATAATAAACCATGGAGTTTATTATGAGAGTTATTTTATTAGTTTTGTTTTTAGTATCTTGTCAAAGTCATTACAGCAGTCACATGCCACAGACCCGTGGAGTTGCAAGTGGGGAAGTTTTCTCTAAATTCGTAAGAACTTTAAGTCAACAGGCCAAGATGTCTTCTGACGATATAGAAAGAAGTATCCTTACTTATATAAAACAGAAAGGGACCAATAACACTCACCACAATTACCAACTCATGGGTATTACTGAAGAACAGGCAGGACAAATAAAAAGCTTAAATGACAACCTTCCCTTCATGCCAAAAGTAAGAAAGTGGGCCATGGAAAATATGGATAAGATCAACCCAAGAATTTCGAAGGGAACAATCTCAGACGTCTACCAAAGTATTGTAGTAGAGAAAAAAGGAATTATTAATCCTTACGCTATTTCATCAGATGCCTCTAGAACCGCTCGTCAATCGAGAAGACAAACTCTTTCTCCTATTCAGTCTATTTCAGAAAAAGATCAGAGAATCTTAGATGCGATAAGAAAAATAAATAACCGCTCAGTTGAAGATGTTTACAGAAAAAACCTAGCTTCGATGCAAAGTCGTGGAGCTCAAAACCCAGCGATACATGCCAATGGACAAGAGATCGTTGAAAGTGCTGCCCTTATCACTCAAAAGACAGGACTAAAGGCCATGGGCGAAGGTTGTGAACAATTTAGTAAAACAGCTTCAATGGAAACTCTAGAAATCAAGGCCAATATCGATTTATACCGAGCTCAACTTGTTGAAGAAAGAGCCGTGCAAAAGGCTGGAAGACAATTTGCTAGTGTCGATGAAATCCCAGAGGCTTCAAGACTAACTGCTCAAGAACTTGATGATATCACTGTGCAATCATTTAGAGATGTAGTTGGCTACACAGATGATGAAGCAAGAGCTGCATTAGCACGTTTAAAGAAAAAACCTTGTAAGTTATACTAATGAATTATTTTGATGTTAAATTTCTACATCACCTTTTAGTCATCGTTATCATTTTTTCGTTGATGACGATGACCTATAACCCCAAACTCAAGCTGGCCAAACTCTTCTACCTATTTACCCTTATCATGATGGGGATTTCAGGGGCGATGAGTATGGACCAACTTCAGATCTTGGCACTGGATTCCTACCCTGTCTGGATTTGGGCAAAAATTGGATTATTAATTATTGGCGGACTACTTCCACTTTTCGTTTCTAAAAAACTACCTCAGCATGCTAGCAAGTTAAACTGTCTTTATGTGCTATTCTTTGTGGCAGCAAGCTTTCTGGGTGTGTACAAACCCTAATCGATATAAATTCGATTTCCCTGGGCATCAAGAGTAAATAATCTTGAAATTCTCTCTTCAAGCTGTCTTCTTAAAGCCTCAGAACTTTCACCCAAAAATGCATTTTGCCGCAGAATACTTTCATAGAATAAAACAATATCCTCACTATCCGAGCTGTAGGTGTAATTATGGATTTTATCATCACTCAAGAAATTAGAAGCAAGCTTAGATTTTTCAGAAAACTCGTGCCCACTATGCCCATACAAATAACTAATAGGGCGTAAGCTCTGAACTAGATTTTGATATTGTTTAAATACTGGTTTTAAAGACCTCAGAGGACCAGCAGACTTCTTCGCCACTCTTTCAAGTGCTAATAATTCATCATCAGATAAATACTTCAACATATCATCAATGAGGTCATCCCCTGCACTTCCGGCATGCAATTTTTGAAATTCTTCTAATTTCGCTAATGCATTTTCAGTGACACGAATCTTATTCTTCACAAACTCACCTTGTGATTTTTTTAGATCCACGATCAATTCACCGTAGTTATCAAGATATGATTTTAGCTTACCTTTAAAAATTGCGGCAAAGAAAGACTTTATAGTAAAACCAAATTTAGTATTCTGAACTCCAAACTCCATAACTTCTGCCATATGCATTCTAGAGTTTAACTTAAACTTTGCTATTTCTTTAGCCTCAGCTTCCACATAAGTTTTATATTCGCTTAAACGACTTTGCATTCTCTGAGTATAAGACTTCACATCACCTAGAATCTCCCAAGGTTTTTTGGCCAGACCAATTTCTCTAAGTTTTCTCGCGATACCTACCCTCAACGCTTGAGTGCGGATCATAGATTCAGGCACGGCCTGATACCTTGGTAGGTACATTTTGGCATTTTGAATTCTTTGACTAGCGTAGGCAATTGCTGACCTCATTCTTCCTCGAGAGCGTCGAAGATCAGCATAGCTACTAGTATGGGTCAACCCTTCTGCTGGTTTTGCAAATCCTTTAAGACTAACCCCAGTGAGTTTGTTAAAAGATTTAACCCCAGAAACACCAAGTCCAGTTCTTACTTGCTGTACGACACTGTATCCAAAAAACAAATCTAATGGGAGAAGTCCTACAGTAATCACTTGTTGAAACTTGTTATCACTTCTCATTTGTTCAATTTGCTCATAATCAGTAATTTTAGCTTCACTTATCTGACTATGGGCCAGTGATGTCTGGAACTTCAATTGTGCAGGCACCTCTATAAACTGGTGATTGACTCGCGTGTAAGTAGTTGCAATAACTAATGGTAGAAAAACGTAATTTGAAGCTGATAAAAACATCCCAATATAGGCTGAAATACTTCCAATCGCTGCGGGTGCAGCTGTTCCAAAGCTAGATAATGATAGCATTACACCGACTGCAACAAGAGTCACCATTCCAAGGGTAAATAGAACGGGTTCCAGATAATCTTCATTCCAGACTTCCCACTTCGTTCTTATTTCTTTTGCGACCTGACTATCTAACTGTTGAATTTTTCTCGAATTGCTAATAGTTGTTCCAGAGTCCGATCTAAGTGTACGTCTTAGGAACTCAGCACTCTTAAATGCCTTCCTAAAATTCGCGTTCTTTTTATAATTCATATAATCTGCTAAACAGAATGATTCTAGCTTACCAGGAATATTTGTTTCAGCTTGTTTGATCACATCTTCAATTAGCGCCTTTGCTTTTACTTCATCTACCTCTAAGTCATAGGCATGCACAGCAATTTTTTCTATCAATGGTCTTGAAATGACTTCTTCGTTTTCTTTCATTCGACAAGTTGGATAGAAGCTTCCAGTACAAACTTTCTTTTTCACAATCTCTGTCGTTTCGAGGTGGTTACTTAACAAAATGGCCTCACCATAAGCTTTTGAGAGTTCACCCTTAACTAAATGTCGTTTGTCCTCAGGAGAGAGATCAAATTCTTTTTTACCTGAAATATCTCCACGAACTATATCCGCCATTGGAATTCGAAATAATTCGAAAACTCTGGCATACAATTCCTGGGTAGACTGAATGATTTCTTCATCTTTAAGTAAGTCTTCCCTATCCAGTTTCTGTTCTTTTCTAAGATTATGATTAGTGATAATTTCTTGTCTCGTGAGTCCAAGTGATTGCTTATATAGCCTTTGAAGTGCATTATGGTCTAGTTCTGAACTAACACTATCAAGAAGAACAGTCCCTTTTTTACCATAGTAATTTTTTGGCATTCCAAAATATCCTGCCGTGACTACTTTTTTCCCTTCAAGATCTCTACTGCCTTTATCTTGTATAGAAGAGAGTCCTAATAGATTTGCCGTGCTGTTTACCTTCGAAACTACCGGTGCTTTGAAATCTACTATTTTTTCTTCAAATGCTTTATAGAAATCGTCAACATGTAAAACGACAGGAGTACCATCACGATAAATCTGAATAAAAAATGGATTCCGTAATAGCTCTTCTTGATCACGAGAGAGTAGAGTTGCCTCAGGGACTAGAGCTTCTTCAATAATATCAAATTTATTTTCTGCATAAAACTCTTTTGCCGTTTCAAACAAGGCGAGATAAAGAGCTTCTGTTTTTTCCGTGTCAGTTCGAGTATCTTCTAATTCATTAACTATAGATTCTTGATCAATAGACTGGTTAAATTTCTCAGTCACTTTTCCAAAGAATTTTTCCAAAGTTTTTGCAAAATGAGGATTCACTTCCGTTGAAAGTTTTAGGTCTTGAAACTCCTGAGCAGTTTTATTCTCAAAAATTGCTAGAAGCTGCTGCATATCTGTCGGTTGAACTTCCGTGCTATATCCTTGAATATGTCCTTTTAGACGAACAGATAATTTAGCATATTTCGCATATTTTTTTGCGGTCTCAAGTGTATGATCAATTTTTTCTTCCCTATTTATTTTCGCCTGAATAGATTTTTTCCCGTACCCCTCCAAAGCTTGAGATAAGCTAGTCTTCAAACGTGACTTATAAGGCTCAGTTACAAATTGGCGAAAATAATTTTTGACTGTTACTTCCACTAATTCTTGATCAGCTTCTGACAAGAGCGGGTAAATCTGATAGAAGCCATCAATCGTAGCAACAATTTGTCGCTTAACCATTGCTGCGGCCAAAGTTTCTTTAATATGTTCTACATCTAAAATATTATCACTTGGCAAAATAATCGATCTGAATTGATTCACAACAAAATCAAAACGGTCCTTTTCGGTTGCGTTAATGATCGTTTGCAGGTCATCCAAAAAGTACTGCTTAATCCCCTCTTCTATATTTAGACCATTTCGTTGATGGTAATTCTCTACTTCGACTCTAAAGCCAGGAACTGATTCATACATCATCTGTACTAAACTAATATTATCCCTATCCAAGGCTTGATGCATTAACAGAGCTGCCGACAAGTCCTCTTGTCGATTCAGATAATCGTTTATGAAGTAGTCATACTGGATATTTTCGCTAATCCCTGCCCAGCGTTTTGGTTTCATTCTTTCATTAAAATTTAAAAATGGTCCACAAGAGCTGATAGGCTTATTCAATAAATCTCTCTCAGACATTCTATCTAACGCCCATAAGTTAGTCGTATTCTCTCTAATTCCTAAAAAGCTGATTAATTTGGCATAATCAACAGCAGTATCTGGCTCAGCAATGGCCAAATACTCATACATTTGCTTGTTTTGCTCAGACTGTGAAAGCTCTACGACTTCATCTGCAACAGTTTTTGCCTTAAGATTAATTCGATTTAGAACTTCCATTGCCATTGGTTTACCAAGGCGCAGGTTAAGAAAAGACAGGTCTTCAAACTTGTACGTTTCTAGTTTTTTATGATTCCTATGGGCGACATAAGCATAAACCTTATTGATGCGGTTACTTATATCAATATAGGTTAATATAGAAATAAGAAATTCTTTAACCCTTGTACCTGAAAATTTAATTTTTTGCTGTGATCTGTGTTCTAATTGATTTTTGATTTCATTCATTTTGGCCAAAAGACCTTTCATTACTGGAGTGTAGAAATCATTTCCAATCACTGGCCTAGTTGAAATCAATCCCCCTAAGGAATCCTTTACACCCTCACGGTCAATCATAGTCAAAATCGCATTGGCCTGAGCGAGGTCTTCTTTCAAACCCTCAACAAGTTCATCCCCGCTTATGAATCCAAACTCTTCCTCAGCTCTTTCCACTGAACATTTCCCTTTAGGGTAATGAGGGATGTATTTGGCACTAAAAACTTGCGAGCAATAATCTAATGCAGGTTCAAAAATCCACTCCTCACAACCAAGTTCCGTTGCTTTTTCATGAGTAAAACAAGCCGCTTCAACTAAAGTTGGTAGCTCTTCTTGAAATTCCTCTCCACGCATTTCGGCTGCCATTTTGAGGTTACAATTCTGATTTTCAAAATATGAATAATAAGTTTCGCCGAATTTCTCCTGGCATAATTGATCCTGTTCTTTATCTTGAGTCGGCTGGCAATAATACACCTGGGCATTATGAAGCTCTAAGCAGACCGCTCCATATAGATTAAAACTAAATAAAAATAGTAGACTTATATATTTCACACTATATAAACTGCAACTTCAGTGCCACTAAATTCTACTATTTTCAAATACTTAGAATGGTGAAACGTCGTAAAAATAACAGTTTGTAAAATCTTTTTACGCCCTTAATTAAAACCTTTTCAACTACTTAAAACTTGCTTATATTCTGCCGATGTCCGAGATCAAAGAGAATAATGAATTAATCGATAAACTAGGTATTTGTGCTTCAACGCTTTGCTTAGTTCACTGTGTTTTAACGGGAATACTCATCATCGGGCTTCCATTTATCAATGTGGATTTTTTAAACCACCATCTTATTCATGATATTTTTGCAGCTATTGTTGTCGTGACCGTGTTAATTGCCGTCTACCCTCACTGTAGAAGACATGGACACAAAGATATAATTCTTATTGCACTTATGGGAGTAGGTTTTGTCCTTGCTGGTGCGATCCTACATGATATTCCTGAATGGGCCTCTCATACTCTTACAAGTTTTGGATCTCTATTTTTAATCACAGCACATTACCGTAACATTAAAGTTCGACACGGTACGTGCCATCATTAAATCTCGATAAACTTTATTCAATCGAAATAACCTGCCCTGTCGAATATCCAACAAACTCCGGAGCGTAAACCGATTGAAGCATTGCTGGATGAGTTCTAAATCGTCCTGCAATATTCGCCCGCAATCTGTGCTTTAAGGTGTATTCACCTACAGGCAATCTTTCAAAGAAAAAGTTAACTCCTGAGTCACGAACTTCCTGATAGCGAATCAAACCTAGATCCCATCGATATCCACTCACCGGATTTTCAGGCTCAAAGCCAGCAGGCCTTGGATCTTTTAGATGAACATATTGAGAGGCATGCTTAGCGGAGATTGAAATATGAACTTCAACCTGGTCACCAATACTAATTTTTGCCCCTTCAGCAAGTGGCATAAGCTTCATCTCTTCCTTACTAGCTACTCGCTTATAGTATTTTCTCTCTACCTTAAAAAAGTCTCCCCGTGACTCTTTTGGTAGTTCCTCCGTAGCAAAATGCCAAGTAGCTGACGCAAACATCATCCCCTTCGTTTCTTGAGTGACTTTAATTTCACTCATTTTATCAGGTTTAATGTCCTTTCCTTCAACTACAACGAAATTATTTGCTCCAGTGTATTCCGAAGGATCGAATTCAAAGTCTTTTTTGATGTCACCAATTTCAATATTCGCTCTCTCTTTAGACCCGACTAAATTCTCAGCTTTCAAATATTTCAAAAGTACATACATCACTTCTGATGTGGCCTTCGTAGATTTCCAATGATTTAGTTTCTTATTTAAAAATAACCATTGAACTAGCCCATGTTTTCTTTGATCTTTAGGCATGACTTCCATTAACGCCATCAAAGCGAAGGCGTGAGTCTCGATAGTATCATTATACCAAAGCCATGAACGATCTTCAGGTGCCCAGTAAACACCAAGATCCTTCTCTTCCTTGGCGGAATCCATTACTGATTCAAGCACTAAAACTGCATCTTTATCTCTTTTCTCTCTTTTTAAAGTTAAGGCGAGCATTCCTTTCATCATAGGCTGAATTTTCTTCCAGTGATCGAAAGTATAATTTAACATTTTATCTCGATCTGCTTTTGAAAAGCTTGCCGCGTAATATGAATCATCAGGGTAAGTCGAAAGTATAAAATTTAAATACACTAACCATTCCCAGCATCCATGACGAACATAACAACGAGAAATCTCTTCATCGTAATATTTCTTTAAAAAGCCAAAACCCTTTTGAATATTTGACTTAGGAACTTCAACACCAAACTCAGATGCCTTGGCAAAGCTATGTAGCACATATTGAGTCATATAAACTGATGAATCCCCACCTTGAAACCAACTGAATCCCCCGTCAGAGTTTTGAAGTTTTAAAACTTTTCTAAGGGAAGTATCTTTTTGATATTTAACCATCTTTGGCTTTAGCATATTCAAAAGTTCTTCCGGATCTGCGCCTTCACCTTTGGCTTCTTTTAACCAAGGAGTTTCTTCTAGAGTCATTTTTCGATTAGGATCTTCACCATCAAACGCTTCAAATTGAGTCTCACGCTTAGACATTTTTTGTGCCATTTTTGCAATATCCGGAAACTCTTTATAACTTTGTGACAAAATTGCGGTCGTCACATATTTATTTACTGTCTGTTCTGAGCATTCATATGGGTAGTCAACTATATAAGGAAGAGCTGAAAGAACTGAATAAAAAAGCTGGGCATCGAGCTTCACCACTAGCGCTTCATGATCGGCATTGATCTTTTTCATATCTTCAAATTTTAAAGCTCTCGATTCTTTATTCTTTAATGTCACAAAACGTGATTGGGCCAAATGTATCTTGCTCGGTAAAACGGGTAATTCTTTTAGCTCACCGTCAGTGAATTTATCTGTCGATGCCATGGCCTTATATTTTAATATCCCTAAACTATTTTTAGGGACTTCGACTTGAACCTTAAAACTCTGAGAGGATTTTGCTTTGATCTCCCATTTTACGCCTTCAATAAAGTTTTTCCCTAGTTTAAATTTTTCAGCCAAGCTATCGCCTGCCTCATCCATTAACTCAAATTTGAAATCTCCGGTTAGGTTCTCTTCACTTGCATTATCTATAACTACTTTAAAAATTGCTTTATCACCTTGACGCAAAAACCTTGGGGCATAAATTCTTGTCATTAAATCTTTTTTGGCCTTCACCACTTCTCTTAAACTCCCAAAGGATAAATCTTTTGTGAAAGCATTTGAGATCACATGATAAGATGTCAGGTTGTCTGGAACTTTAAACTTAACTTCTACCTCTCCATTTTTATTAGTAAGAAGATGAGGCTTAAAAAAAGCTGTTTCATTAAAGTTCTCTCGCAGTGTTTTAGGTGCCTGTGCCTCGCCAGAGTTTCCAGAGGACTGTCTCTTGGCCCTTCCCTCTTCTTTCGCTTTGGAAGAAATTGAAGGAGCGACAGCTTTCGATTCTGCATTCCTCATTTTTTTCATTGATGCAGACTTAACCATATCCATATTGGACGCAGACATCTCCATGACATCTCCCTCGGCAATCATTCCCTTGGAATACATCATTCCACCACTATAACCTCCACGAGAACGGAAATATCCAAAGCCCCCTATCGGCCACGCATCAAATACAGATAACCTTGAACCATATAAAACAGGAATACCGTCATAAGAGTTCCAACCAAAGCGACCTTGTAAAAAGGAGCGAGAATAATTTTTCGCGTGATATCCATGCTCCATTCTTACATTAGGGTAAGCATAAAAGCTTTGAGAGTAATGAGGCATATAACTATCTAAACTTTTATCAAACATATAAACCAAAACTTCAGCCGCTTGATTTAACTCTTTTATCTTACCTTTATCATCTTTTGCTTTTACTTTTAGGCTCCACTGTTCTTCGACACCTGGATATATTTCTTTTCTTATCCTTTGCCAGCTTAGTTCAAGTTGTTTTGAGACATAAGGAACATAGATTTGTTTTTGTTTTTGGAAGAACTGGTGATCAATAACTCCATAGACTCTTATTGAAATTCCACCCAGGTCTCTTTTTGCGACTTTATATTTGAAAAGCTTTTGTTCATTTACAATTTCGTTCATGATTCTTTTGTCATTAATATAAAGTTCGAAAAATACTTTCTGATTTTTTAGACCTGATTTCACCCAAATTTTGACAACATCCCCAATTTGAGCTGAGCTTTGGCTTACTTCGAGCAGTATAGGAAGCTTCATGTTGTCTTTACCTAAGACCATAAAATTAGAATGAGTTTCATATTCAGACCCAAACTTATCCTTAGAGTTGTAAACTATTCTATAACTTCCGGTTGTCAGATTTTTTATATCTAATCGCGCCATTCCGGAATCATTGTGAATTAAATCGAAAGACCTGATTCTCTCGCCATTTTCCCAAGTCTCTAAAATAGAGCTAGCTTCAAATTCAGGCTCCCAACGTGAGCGAGTAAGGTCCCCTTCAGTCTTAAATTTTGTTGGTTTATTTTTTCCAAAAAACAACGCCTGCTCCGACGGAAGGACTGTTTCGCTTGGCTCCTTTAGTCGATATAAAATAGCCTCACCAGTACCTGCAAGCGGCTTCCCGTTGAGGTCTTGACGACTAATAGATGCCTCTATTTTCTTTCCAGAAAAATACGTTTCATCATGTGATATCATCGCACTGATTGCGATATCACCAATAATAAAATTCTTGGAGTCTGTAGCTGTCTCACCCCCCTCATTGAGAACTTCTACACTCACAGAATAATTATAGGTCAGCCCTTTTATTGACTTATCAGCTCGAGGAGTAAAAGAAACTTTAAAACTCCCGTCACCTGCAGTTTTGGTAGTTCCTAGTTTAACTATTTGCTCACTATTATTTTGTGGTCGATACCACCACCCATACCAATAAGGGTAATTAATAGTCCGAGTAATTTTATAGCGAACTTTCGCATTATCTACCGGAAGGCCAAAATAGTACTTCACTTCACCTTTAAAACTCGCCTTCTTGTTCATTCGGATTTCTTCTATAGCGTCTCCAAGTTCTACGAGAAAAGTTGGTCTTTTGTATTCTTCCACCTTGATGGTTGCAGAACCACTCGGTCTAGTCTCAATCCGCCAATGTCCTAAAAATCTTCCTTTAGGAATTTCAAACTCTCCTGAGACGGTGCCAAACTCGTTACTTTCAAGGTTTTTTGTCTCAACCAATTGCCCATTTCCATCTTTTAGACGTACCACAACCAGTTGTTTTGCTAGTGGTTTGGGCATCTGAAAGACCTGAGATTTATCCGTGTAAGCAATAACCTTAAACTCAATTTTCTGTCCGGGGCGATATACACTTCTATCCGTAAAAACTAAACTCTTATCCGCTCGCACTCCACTTCTACCGCGGCTGGTATATAAGCGAAAAGTATTATCATGCAAGAGAAGATCATCTCCTTTTTTTAAAGTATAAAAAAACGAGCCATTATCTTTAGATTTTAGATCAGTTGATAGTTCAATCTTTCCAAATTGATCAGACTTTAAAGTCTTAATTTTTTTCGTGCCCTTGTTCCAAACTCTTTCGTAAAGATCTAATTCCACATTTTTAAGAGGGGCTCCTGTTATAGCATCGACAACCTTAAGCAATTTTCCTTTTTCAGTGCCTTTTTCCATAACATTGAGATTTGTTAGGTTAAGAAAGGCCATCGAAATCAGATTTTCTCTTTGTTCAAATTTTTCGGTAGCAGATACAAAAATAATATAGGTTCCATTTTTGCTAATTTTAGGAATGATATGTTTTTTATGTTCACGATAGTCACCAAGGTCTTCTAGCTCTTCAGACCATTCACTCACCGCTTTTTCATTCCTCAGAACTTCATACATTTTTCCCATGTTCGGTAAGACTTCATTTTTCTCATTTAAAAAGAATTTTACTGGATCGAAAGGATAAATTCTAAAGTGAGCCTTTTTCCAATTCTTATATTTTAATGTGATCGTCTTCTTCCCTTGAGTATCCCAGTGAAGTAATTTAAGAGACATTTGCGGTTGAGAAATATTATTGATGAGAGTGTTTGCTCTATTGGCACCAATTGACTTCGGGTGAGCCTTGACTGCTTCTTTGCCGATAGCAATCGCCTTTATTAATGCCTCCGGTTCTGACAATTTCGAGATCAATTCAGAACGTAGATAATAACCTTCACTCCACCATGAATCGATTTTGTAGTCCCGCAAATAGTCTTTTAAAAACTCTGACATTTGTTTCTTATAATGATCTTCATTAAAATGGGACTTGAGCACTCTTACCATTTCAAGTCGAGCCTCAATAAGCGCTCCTATTCGATCATTTTTCCAATGCCAATTTTCAAGATCAGTTAAAATCGTATTAATTCTTTGGAGTGGATGGGCTCCATTTTTCAAAGCATTTTTTTCTGCGGACTTTTTAAGTAGTGAACTAAGCTTTAAAAGCGTCTTTTCATTCTCTTCTTTAGCACTCCAAAATTGGGAATTCTTCAGGAAATCGACATACAAGTAAGTAAGAGTGTCACGCAGGGTCCCCCGAATATTTTCTGGGTAATTTCCTGATCTAATGAAAGCGTTAAAAAAATCGTTTTTTGTTTCTCCTAACTCGCCTCTTTTTTTATAAACACTATTTAAACTTTTTTGAATCTCCGTGAAAATCTGGGCCTTTGTCCATTTTTTTAAATCAAGTTTTTTATCAGAAACGACCTTTTCTCTATTATTTATTTCCCAACTATAGGTCTCGTAATAATTCAGCAGTGACTGCGCATAATAAAGCTCAAGCAATAAATTTGAACTCATGCTCTTTGGCCAATCCTGCGTTTTAAATGCTTCCACCGAGTTTTCAGCTTCCCCTAAGGCCATGGTAAGTCTTTGTGTTTGAATAATATAAATTGTCCAATCTTTATCATTCGTCACAAAGTCTTCTTTATTCTTTTCTAAAGTTTCTTTTGCGGCTTTATATTTTTGTTCTGAAATAAGCTTCGATATGGGTGCCCAGATTTTAGAGTTCGCCCAAGTGTTGGAGTTGAAGTTTGGTCCAATATCCTTGGCCCAAAGGGATGTACTAACCAGCATGAGCAAGCAAATAAACTTCATAAGAATCCTTTCTCGAATTGTTTAGAAAATTCTAACAAGAACCCTGTCGCTTGCACAAAAAAAAAGCCCTCTAATGAGGGCCTTTTGACAAATATGTCTATTTTTTAACTTAAGATCTTCTTCTAGAGTATTTTTTGTTAAATTTATCAACTCTTCCTTCAGTATCAAGGATTTTTTGAGTTCCTGTATAGAAAGGGTGAGAAGCTGCAGAGATTTCAATCTTTACGTATGGGTAAGTTGTCCCTTCATGCTCAAGTGTGTCTTTTGCTTCGATTGTTGAGCTTGTAACAAACTTATAATCTGCTGCGATATCATGGAATAAAACTTCACGATATTCTGGATGGATGTCTTTTTTCATTGTTATTTCCTATTTAAAATATGTTACTAACTTAGGCAAAGAAATTTAGTATTTAAGAAACAATAAGTCAATACTAGATTATTTACTATTTTCCTTAATAAATTTAACTACTTCAGCCTCTTTCAATTTTTTTACAGTTTCGGTATTTTTCCACTCATCTGGCATCGCGTAATTTTTGGTTCCGGCCTTAATATAGAGACCATATTTTCCATCAACTACTTTTACCGATTTTTTAAGTTCTTCTATCTTGCCGAAATCCTTAATGACTGTTCCCCCTCTACCAAATTTTGGTTGAGCGAGAATTTCAAGTGCACGGGCAAGTCCTACTTCATAGACATTATCTTCTTTTTTCAGAGATCTGAACTCTCCGTCATGCATGACATATGGACCAAACTTACCAATATTTGCGGCAACCATTTTTTTCGTCTCCGGATGTAAGCCTAATTCTCTTGGAAGGGATAGAAGCTTTACGGCCATAGACATTTCAATCGTTTTTGGAGTGAACTCTTTTGGAAGACTTGCTCTTCTTGGTTTTGGATTCTCCTCTGTCGCCTCACCTAACTGAAGGTATGGTCCATAACGTCCGACTAAGCAAAATATTGGCTCTCCTGTATCAGGATGATGACCAATAGGCTCTGGGCCTCTTTTACTCATTTCAATTAGTTCATTGATATCTGTGTCTTTAAGGTCAGCTGGTGCAATATCTTCAGGAATAGATGCGTGTACTTCATCCTTTCCTTTCCCATGTGAAATAACATAAGGTCCGTAGCGGCCAACTTTTACATCAACTTTACCGTTCACACCTTCAAGATGAATCGTTCTACTCTCATCAGGTACAATCGACTTTTCTTCTTCTTCAACTTTATTTTTAAGACCTTTTTTTCCTGAGTAAAAGCTCTTTAAATACTTCAAATGATCTTCACTGCCCTCAGCAATTGAATCGAGTTTTTCTTCCATTTCACTGGTAAAGCTATAATCAACAAATTGTTGGAAATGATTTTCAAGTAACTGAACAACGGCCATTCCAGTAAAAGACGGAATCAGAGCTGTTCCCTCTTTTCTCACATATCCTCTGTCCTGAATGGTCGCAATAATGGACGCATAAGTAGAAGGTCTACCAACACCTTCTTTCTCAAGACGTTGAACTAAACTGGCTTCCGTAAAACGTGCTGGCGGTTTAGTTTCGTGTCCTAGTTTTTCAAGCTCTTTACAGTTAAGATTTTGACCTTCCTTCATTTCAGGAAGAATCACTTCTTTATCATCTAATGCCGCTTCAGGATCATCACTACCTTCAACATAAACTCTTAGGAAACCAGGGAAGATAATTCTAGACCCGTTTGCATTAAACTGAGCTCCATCGACCTCAATTTTAACCTGCATATTACTTTTAGTAGCTTCCTTCATTTGAGAAGCAAGTGTTCTTTTCCAGATCAGCTCGTAAAGCGCCTTATCTTTGCCGGTTAAACCTGTTTCATCAGGGTGTTTAAAACTTGAACCTGCAGGTCTAATAGCTTCGTGAGCCTCTTGAGCAGCACTATCTTTAGTCTTAAATTGTCTTGGTTTATCTGAAAGGTATTCCTTTCCATAAAGCTCTTCAATTGAATCTCTTGCCCCATTAATCGCCTCTTGCGAGAGGTTGGGAGAATCGGTTCTCATATAAGTAATCAAACCTTCTTCGTAGAGTTTTTGAGCGGTACGCATTGTCTGCCTAGCACTCATTCCAAGCTTTCTAACCCCTTCCATTTGTAAGCTAGAAGTAATGAATGGTCTTGTTGGACGAGTTTGAGACTCTTTTTCTTCAATAGAGAGGACTTTCCAGTCACCTTTTTTGAATTTCTCCTGCAAACTTTGTGCAGTCTTTTCATCAATATGGAAGATGTCTTTTTTCGTTAATTTCCCAGTCTCAGGATCAAAATCTTTACCTGTAGCGATTCTTCTTGCATCAACATATGTTAGTTTCGCTTCAAAATCGTTTTTACCGGTATTAAGAGTCGCTTTAAGATCCCAATACTCAGACTTAACAAAACGTCTTCTTTCTCTTTCTCGCTCCACAATAAAGCGCAGACCAACGGACTGAACTCTACCAGCACTTAAACCGTAAGCAATTTTCTTCCAAATCAGTGGAGAAAGAGTGTAGCCATATAGCCTATCCAATACACGTCTTGCTTCTTGCGCTTTTACAAGCTTTTCATCTAATTCACGAGTATCTTCAAGTGCTTTTTGAATAGCCTTTTTGGTAATCTCGTGAAAAACCATTCTTTTGACTGGAATCTTTGGTTTTAAAAGCTCTATCAAATGCCAAGAAATACTTTCTCCCTCGCGATCCTCATCGGTTGCGAGATAGATCATCTTACATTCTTTCATCTTCTTTCTGAGAGCTGTAACGATTTTAGATTTCCCTTTAGGGACTACATAGAGCGGCTCAAAACCTTTATCTACATTCACACCCAACTTAGCCCACTCTTCTTTTTTAAGCTTGGCCGGAATATCAGTAGCAGACTGAGGCAGGTCGCGAACATGTCCCATACTGGCTTCAACAATATAGTTTTTCGGTAAAAATTTTCTGATTGTCTTTGCTTTAGTCGGAGACTCAACAATAACGAGGTACTTATCCATGAAAAATCCAGTTTTCAAATTATAAACGCTAAAAATAACGCTTTAAGTTGTGAGTTTTAACTATATTATAATAGAACTAACTTTTTTTAGAAGTAATTGTATTTTTAACATTCGTCAACTTTTGCACTATAAATATATAGATAAGGATAAACTTACTCCATGCAAAAACTTTTATCAAAGCTGTTTTTCTTTTGCTCGTACCTACCACTGATCAGGTATTCACTAGAAAATATCTACATGCGCCAATTAGATTATGTAGAGGCATTGTATAAAAATAATGATGAGGTTGATGATATACTTTTACTGACTCACCTACCTGATTTTGTTTTTGGCCGAAGTCAGTTCACTTTATTGATTGTCACAAAGCAACAAGTTCATCCCAAGGCATTTCTCAATCAGTTTCGCGAAAAACTACGCAAGAATGTCCTTAGCCGTGTTATTTTTAACTTGAACTATATTCCGGTTCTCAATGAAAAAGAGTTTCGATTGGACCTACTAAGAGGCTTTCTCATTCGAAATAGTTTAAGAGATACAATAAAATGGAAGTCCCTGATTAAGAAAAAAGATTATGTCACTTATCTCGGTCGCCAAAATGAATTTGCCATTAAATATAGCTCTTTTCAAAACCTATCACTGCACTTTTTAAGGTTAGAGAGCGAGCAAGACTTTAACCTTCAGATAAAGAATATAAAAAGAAGTTTAA
This sequence comes from Bdellovibrionota bacterium, assembly GCA_036336775.1. Lineage (GTDB taxonomy): Bacteria > Bdellovibrionota > Bacteriovoracia > Bacteriovoracales > Bacteriovoracaceae. The sequence goes on from JAYZFM010000039.1 coordinate 49,001, forward strand.
ATAACTTAAAAAAGTATGAGCCGAACAAGATTCCCGATTTAGAAAAGTTCAATAAAAGAGCCAATCTTCTCATCAAGTATCCCATCTTAAAGCCGGTATTAAAAAAGAACTTAATCACTCAATGTTGGAAGATACTCACCCATTTCGAGGACATGTTAGAAATCAATGCCGAACGATCAGATTTTGATGATCCTCAGTTAAATTTTTTAAAGGATATAAAAGAGAAACCCTTTATTGAAGATATATTTGTCACCCCATCAATCATTCAGTTCAATCCAGACCGATGGCAGGGGAAAATGTATGTGGACATAATTTTAAATAGAAATTTTAGCGGAAAAAGAAAAGAACTCATCAAAATAAAAAAAGAGATTAAGAAGAATAACTCCAACTTTTTAAAATTCAGAGTGAGGTTCACTACACCTTTACTTTTTGAAGTCAGTGGCCAGACATCATTGTACCCTTTTCCACTTGAGCCACTACTGCGAAATTCGATCGGCCGCTCGATTTCTGGTAGAGAATATCCTTTTATGGTGGAGTATGAGCAATTGATCCATGCAAGCATTCACTTTCTCGTGACACAATTTATGCGTTTTAGATCTTTAAAGCAAAAAAACGAGCTTATTGGTTCAAAGTATATAAAATCTCTAAATCTTATGTACCGTTACCTACTACTCGTAAGATTTCTTGAAGGAGAGCGTTTTGAGCTGACTCGATCAGTAGAAAGTATTCGCGCTAGCTTTACCCCTCAACTGACAGACATTCTATTAACAGATCCTGTTACAAATGAAGACTGGACCATTATTCAGGCCCAGCTCAAATATCTTCTGAAAAAAATTCGAATTAACTTAGCAAAGTACGATGATTCGCTCTACGAATTACGCTTTTAAGACTTTTAATGCTTTCTCCGAATCAACAACTTTAATGGCCTTTAGCTTTTTAGAAGCTTTATCCATAAGGATCTTTCCAGTCACAATAGTCCCAAGTCTAGAACATGTATAACTATAAGTTTTGCCCGGAGTTATCATTTTAGATAGTCCATCCAGATCATCCTTGGTGACTCGCAGACCATTGATTGCAATGAGTTCATCTTGAGCATTCATTCCCGCTTTATAAGCGCTTCCATCAATAAGCACACTTGATAAAAAGACACGATCCCCCTCAAACCTATAAGTCACTCCAAGGTCAGCTTTCGTCGGCTCATCGTACTCAAATTCACAACCAATTTCTTTATAATAGGTCTCAAAATCAATATCTTCAGTAGTTGATAGGCGCAGTTCAAAACGGTTGCGAATTTCCTCTCCCCCGATACTTTCTACCATCTTCATCACTTCTTCGTGATCAACACCGACAGCTGGATTATCTAGGTAGCGCTGCCAAAGAGCATTCAATAAATCATTAATACTTTTTCCCACTTTAACTAAATCAAAATGAAGGGTACTAAAAACTAAACCGCCTTTCAGGTAGTAGCTTATGCTAGAGTTATTGCTATTTTCATCTGGTCGATACAACTTAATCCAAGCGTTAAAAGAAGAATCTTCTAATGAGTGAAATTTCTTTCCGGGAATATCAAAATAGCGCTGTAAGTTTTTTACCTGCATTTTTAAATATTCTTCTAGGTTACAAAGTCCAGAACGAAGGACAAAAATTTCATCCATAAAACTGGTTAAACCTTCAGTAAGCCAATGCATTCTCGTATAATTTTCATTTAAATAATCAAAAGGCCCGAGTTCTTTTGGGCGAATTCTTTTCACGTTCCATGTATGAAAGTATTCGTGAGCGACTAGTGCAAGCCAATTGATATAGCTGTCACGATCACCTAACATTCTCCCATCATAATGGAGTGCTGTTGAGTTCTTATGTTCAAGTCCCCCGTACAGAGAACGCTTGAAGTGAGTGATAAACAAATACTTATCATAAGGTATAGATGAAAAATGCGAGCTCACAGTTTCCACAATTGTTTTAATATCTGCTTTTAAATCATTAGCATGAGGATACTGCTCTCCATACCAAACTAAATGATGTTCTTTTCCACCAACCATAAACCCATCAGATTCATGGCAACCTATTTCCACAGGACAATCCAATAGGTCATCAAAAGTCTCAGCAGTATAAACAAATTTTTCTCTTTTATCTGAAATATCAACTAGACCTGTATGCAATTTTGACCAAAGCGCTGGAAACCTAAACTCAACTTCTGGTTTCTCAGATGCTCCTTCGATACCCACTAAATAACTTGGCCCGTGCAAAAAAGCATGAGACTCATCTACATGGGAAGTTCTCACGGTTAATTCGTGACAAAACACTTCGTACTCCACTTCAAAAGCATCCGCTTTGCCTTTAATCTCTGAATTTTTAAAGTCTATTTTCCAGGTATTCTTAGTTTCCTGCTTAAAGTTTAGATATTCTCCGTGAGAAGTCAGTGCCTTGATTGTTCTAATATTTCTCGAATACTCACGCATCAGATACGATCCGGGTGACCAACTTGGCATAAAAACAATAACTTCGTCGCGACTTTCTCGTGGCGCAGTTAGTCTTACTTTGACCATATGGGTCTGAGGATCAGTGATTTCTACTAGGTATTTTACTTGCATCGGACTTCCTTTGTTTCTATCAATTTGTTATAACATAAAAAACAGAGGTTCTCATGATAGATATTAGTTTAGATCAGATAAATATTGAAATTTCCGACTTAGCGGCCAAGCAGGTTCAGACTATTTTTGAAAATGACTATACACTAGAAGGACTAGTATTTAGGCTAAAAATTCAAGGTAAAGAATGTCATGGATTTACCTATGCACTAGGATTTACTGCTCCACAACAAGACGATCTTATCTATCATAAAAATGGTATTGCCGTACATATTGATCCCTTCACAGCTTATTACTGCAAAGAAGGTCTAATTGAGTATTTATTTGACTTAGATAGTAATAAAGAAGGTTTCTTCTTCGAAAATAAAAATGAAAAATTATACCGCGGAAAATTCTTTAAAAATGAAGAAATGACACCTAAGTTTAAAGAAACAAACTTATAAACAGTTTCTTCTACCTACTAAGATATTTCCGTTTTCACAAAGGGTCATACTTAGGACTCCGCTAAATTCATTAGGAAGTTTATAAACTTTTTCCATTGCTGTTCTAGAGGTATTAGGGGCTTTTGAATACGGCCAACGAACAATCACCGAGTCTACTCTTTCTCCTTCAGCTATTCCAAAATGAACACCTTCCTCATTTTGCGGTGGAAGGGCTCCGTAAGAGTAAGCAACATTTTGAAGCCTATTTATTATACGCCCTTCTTTTTCAACTCTGATGGTAATCGTTGCATTTAACCCATGAAAATTTGACTTATCACCGCGTAAGAATAATCGAACACCACGGCCCTTTGTCTGAATATTATTTTCAAAGAGTTTTATTTTTGGCTTTAAAGATTCATCTCTGATTTGAGATTGTGCAGTTAGGATATCCATCTTTCCATCACGATTAATATCGAGAACGACTGTTGAAATGGGGTTCATAATATCGATCCCCATCTGTGCGGCTCGATTTTCAAAAGCATGATCAAATAATTGTTCAAAAAGAACGAGTTTACTATGGGGAGGATAGCCCGAGTTATCTACCAATAAATCCAAAAGACCATCGTTATTAAAATCTGTCCAAATGCCTCTTCGATCTGCCTCATGCCAGCCAGGATCGAAAGAATCTAAAAAATACTCTGTTCTAAAATATTTTGGTGGATATTTAAAAGTGCGCCCAGTAAGAACACTAGATTTATCTACGTCACTACTATCATAATTATGAGTCAACTCTCCAACAAAAATATCCATGATCCCATCATTATTATAATCCGCACAGGCCACACCAAAGCTTCGACCGCCACCCTGCTTATTATTAAGGCCCTCTGAGTCAGCTGAATATCCGGCAAATTTTCCAATCTCTTCAAAGTATCTTTTTTGATCTCGGAATTTATAACGGTTCATCCACATTTTGTTATCAAAACGGTTGGTTGAAACGGTGAGAATATCGGGATAGCCATTTTGATCAATATCACAAATTTGAGCGCCATAAGTAGGTGTCGCATTGATAAACATAGCACCTGATGGATCTTTTTTAGCTTCATCAACTAAAACACTACTTACATCTTCAAACTTACGACCTTTATTTTCGAATAAATAATCAGGAGCAGGAAAAGGATTATCCTTTATCATTTTGAACCAATTACCAATAAACAAGTCGAGCTTACCGTCTAAATTATAATCAATTAATCCTATGGTAGAGTTCGAAATTTTTACATTGATAGCATAAGGCTTGTCGAAAACAACTTTTCCATCCACCTTACTGCCATAAAATATTCTTAGCGGCTCTTTAGAAAGTTCTGTTTTCTGATTAAGGACACCCACAATGGCATCGAGCAGATGATCATTATCCAAATCGTAGAACAGTATAAATGATGCCTTCACTGGGTTCTTAAAAGGTGAATCCCCTTGTACGAACTTTTGCCTGACTAAATCAAAATAATAAAACTTCGGGTAGGAATAAAAACTTGGTATGATGACCAAGTCTGAGTAAAAGTCTCCATTAATATCTACAACATTAAAGTTATAGGCTTCAATATCATCTAACCCATACTCTGTTGTTCGGTCGTCAAAAGAGAAATTTTTTTCTTTAATTTCCCGAGGAAATTCATCAGGGATACCGTCCATCGCTCCCCCTGCTGGCCCAAGCGGATCAACAACCTTCTCATTACTTGAGCAAGCAGCTAGGGAAATAAAAATAGACATGATCCAAATCTTCATTTCTGTTATTATAGAAAATAATTTCATTCAAGTATAGTTGTAGTGCAAAGATTAAGATCTGACTTAAATATGACCGGAGTTTTACTTGCGCAATGGGAAAAGATTTATGAGAATATTAAAGTATGAGTAAAATTCGTAACTTATTTAATAAAATAAAATCAAAAAAGAAATCTTCTCAGGATTTAGACGATGTCTTTTTAGAAGAAGAACAACTCGATGAAGATGATCTCTTTGAAGAAGATGAGGATATTGAAATACCTGATGAACCTGATATTGATTCTTACCTTGAAGATGATGAGGAAGTTGAAACGGTTGCAGCTTCAGAAGATTTAACTGGTGAGATTGACGTTAGTGAATTACCTCCATCAAGCATGCCAGCCGCCGAGCAAGATGCCACAGGAGAAGTTCAATTAACAAGTGAAATCGATGCCGACGAATACGCCGACGAATACGACGATGAAGACGTAACCAACGAAATTGACCTAGAGGAAGGATCCTTGACTCTTAAAGACCGTATGGAACATATGGGTCTCAGGGTAAAAGACAAATTCCGAAATTTAAATACAAAAGACCTCAATAAAGCCTACAAAAAAGACATGGCAGCTAATAAGTTGCAAGATTTCACCTCTAAAATTAATCTTGCAGATCTAAAAGGTAAAGCTAGCAGCTTCAATTGGAATTCACTTCCAAGTAAGTTTTTTGCTGATGAAAATAAACCAAAAGTTCACCGTTATTTTCAGATGGGAATGTTAGTATTTACGACCTTTGCCATCGCGAAACTCTCTGGCTCTCTATTGGGTGGCTCAAAAAAATATAATGACCTTGGGCGGGAATCACAGGTTGTAATTAACGATGATAATAAGATTGTTCCTAAGGATATCAATAAAATTTCTCAAGCCGATCTTTTTCAAACACAAGAAGAAGAGAAGCCAGTAGATAATAAGCCTAAAGAGATACCTAAAACACAGTGTTTAAGTGCTAACAAAAAATCAAGTCTCAATGTAAAACTCGTCGATACGATTGTTTTACAAGATTCAGTTAAATCTATTGCGAGTGTTCAACTCAATTCTAAAAAAGAGCTCCTCATGGCAAGAGAAGGTCAAACTGTTGAGAGCATGAAAATTGGCAGAATTGAAAAGTCTAGAATGATTTTTAGAAATCTTCAAAGTCAAGACTGTGAGTACATCGAACAAAAAGAGTCAAAAAGATCTAAGCGTATTGGTGGTGGAATTAGAACCATGAATAAAACCAAGGCTGCAGAGTTTAGAGCAAAAGCGAAAAAAATAGATGGTATTCAACAAGAAGGAAACACTTTTAAAGTTAAAAGAGATTTCTTGAAAACCAAACTTGCGGATATCAACACTATCCTCACCGAAGCAAAAGGTATCCCTATCAAAAATCCTGACGGAACAATTTCTTTTAAAATTGTAGACGTAGATCCGGGAGGAATTTTTGCTTACTTAGGAGTACAAAACGGAGACGTTATTACTTCAATTAACGGTGAGCCAATTAAAGAAATAAATGAAGTCATGTCATTATTTGGCAAGATTACGTCACTTAATAACCTCTCTCTCGGATTTGATCGCCAAGGAGATAATGTGACACAGAACTACAATATAGAGTAAAGGAATCTATGAAAACGAAAGCTCAAGGAATGAACGCTCTTTTTATGGCCACCATGATGGTGATGAGCTCCTCTTCAATGGCTCAATTTAAAAAAGATAAATATCAAACCGAATCTCGCTTTAATCCAGGAACAAAAAGAGATAGTGACTCTGACGCGAATGGATTTGTTGATTCTCAAGCAAATGCAGATGCCTTTGGAAATAGAACTCAAGCTCCTAAGCAGGAAACGAATCCATTTGTTAACTTAAATCCAGAAACAGCCTTCGGCCCAGAAATTGTAGAGCCAAAGGATTATGTTGATAAAGATATAATGGAGATCACTCGAGAGATTCAAGAGCTAACAGGGATCAATCTTATTTTAGATAAAGATGTTAAAGGAAAGGTTTCAATCTCCTTCTCTACTCCAATCACTGTTGGGGATTTTTGGAAAGCTTATTTGACTTCACTTGATATGGCGGGATTTACCTTAGTTAAATCTGGTGCTTTTTATAAAGTCATCAATACTAGAGATGTAAGGTACTCTCCGACCAAGATCTACACAGGATCTTTCACGCCTGAGACAGATGCGCATGTCATGAAAGTTATGGCATTAAAGCATGTTGATGCAGCTGAGATTTCAAGAAACTTCCGTCCTTTTATGTCTAGGTACGGAAGGATAATCGATCTTAAGCAAACGAATACTATTATCATCTCTGATACAGGGACAAATATTAATAGGCTTGAAAAACTAATTAAATTTTTAGATGTGCCGGGATACGAAGAGTCTCTACAAATCATTCCTGTCTATAATAGTTCTGCTTCTGAAATTGCTAAACTTCTTGATGAAATTCTTCGAGGTGGCTCTTCAGGAAGTTCAAGATCTACTAATGTTAGGTCTAAATCAAAAAGATTCTCAAGTGCTGGTGCTGATGATGGAAAGAATATTTCAAAAATCATTGCAGAGCCTAGAACCAACTCAATCATCGCCATGGCAAATGCTACTGGCGCGGAGGAGCTGAGAAATTTAATTAAAAAGCTAGATGTTAAATTTAGTTCAAGTAATTCAGATAAGATTCATGTTCTTTATTTAAATTATGGTAACTCAGAAGAAATAGCGAAAACTCTTTCAAATCTAGTATCTGGTGCAACTAGATCGAGTACTACCGGTAGAACAGCAAGAAGTTTCGTCACAAGAGACGCGGGCTCAACTCTATTTAACGGTGAAGTAAAGATCAATGCAGACAAAAACAATAATGCTCTGGTTGTTACTGCCTCTCCTACGGACTGGATCACAATTAAAAATGTTATTGAAAAACTAGATATCCCAAGAGACCAAGTTTATGTTGAAGGTTTAATTATGGAAACCACACTCAACAAAGTTAGAGCTTGGGGAGTTGATTTTGTCGGTAAATACGGAAAAGGAAATGCTCAAACTGGTGGTTTTAACTCTGGTCAAGGACTTGGGACTCTACTAGCTGATGGTAACCCAGTTAATATTAGCAATTTCTTTGTAGGTATCGGTGGACCAAATCAAAGCCCTACTGAATTTGAAATTGGTGGAAACAAGATAAAAATCAACTCAGTAAACGCACTGATAAAGGCTATTGCTAATAATACTTCAACAAATGTTCTTGCAACTCCTCAGCTACTTGCTATGGATAATACAGAAGCAGAATTTGAAGTTGGTGCGTCGGTGCCTATAATTAACACTAATACCACCAATGGAACTGTTCAAACAACTACGGGTAAACAAGAAGCAAAGCTAAGCTTAAAAATTACTCCTCAAATCAATAAAGTTTCTCGCTATGTCACTTTAAAGATTAACCAGTCAATTAATGATTTTATTGGTGATCCTAGTTCTGCGACTAACGGAACAGGACTTGCAACAACAATTAGATCTGCTAATACTGAAATTATGGCCAAAGATGGTGATACTATTGCGATGGGTGGATTACTGAGAGACAAAGAAGTGACAACTTTTAATAAAGTTCCTCTTCTCGGTGATATTCCTGTTCTAGGCTGGTTATTTAAGAGTAAAAATCGTGTTGTCGAGAAAGTTAATCTACTGTTCTTTCTTACTCCTAGAATCATCTCTCCTTATGAGGAAGTGGCATCAAAGAACTCTAAGCGAGTCCTTGATAACAGGCTTAAAAATCTTAAAGATGTAATTGACGATGAAAACCCTGAACCATTTAAAGAGCAAGCAGCTGAACTTAGAGCTAAAATTGAAGCTCAGCAACTTGATAGAGGAAAAGATACAAATATCTATAAGCAAAACAATATGAGTAATGAGGGAATCGGACCGGAAGCAAATGCTGACGATATTCCAGATTACCAAGCAATTGCAGATGAGGCTAAAAAGTAATGCAACTCAGTAATGAGCATTTAAGTAAAGTTGAAAAAAATAAGATGCGAATTGGAGAGCTGCTCCTCAAGCATACTTCTTTGTCTCAAGATCAATTAGACGAAGCACTAGGCCTTCAAAAAGAAAGCGGAGAACTTTTAGGCTCCATTCTTTTAAAGAAAAATTATATTCATCCTCACGATATCATTAAAGTTTTGTGTCATCAGATTGATATCCCCTATCTTCCGGAGATCAACGTCGAAGAAATTGATCCAAGTTATGTAGCGGACATTTCAATCAACTATGCTAAACAGCATGAGGTTCTTCCCATTCTTGTCTCAAATTACTCTGTGACGTTAGCGATGAGTGATCCTTTTGACTTTAACGCCGTCAACGATATGAGTGGGATCTTTAAGAAGAAGGTAGATATAGTTGTCTCTACCCCACTTAAAATTCAAGATGCCATCAATAGAGTATATGAAAAAGCTAATAGTAATTTAGTAGATTCGATTGAGGACGAATTCGAAGAAAATCTTGATCTCGATGGACCAATCGATATCCTCGATGCTTCTGCAGATGAAGCACCTGTTATTAGATTCGTTAACAGTATTATTTTTCGTGCCGTAAAAGAGCGCGCCTCAGATATTCATATTGAACCATATGAAAAAGATGTTGTTTACCGCTTTAGGGTAAACCGAGTTATGAAAGAGATTCTTCGTCAGCCGAAGAAAACTCATGCAGCTGTTTCCAGCCGTATTAAAGTTATGGCAAAGCTAGATATCGCTGAAAAACGTCTTCCACAGGATGGAAGAATTAAAATTAAGATTGCAGGTAAAGATATCGATATCCGTTTGAGTACTGTTCCAGTTCAAAACGGTGAAAGAATCGTTATGAGGGTTCTAGAAAAGACTAATACTGTACTAGAACTAGAAAAATTAGGTTTCTATGGAAAGACGTTAGAAAACCTAAAAGATATGTCGACGAAAAAATATGGGGTACTCTACGTTTCAGGTCCAACTGGTCACGGTAAAACGACTACCCTATTTGCTGTTCTAGAGCGAATGAATACACCCGACAGAATGATCATCACCGTTGAAGATCCGGTTGAATATGAAATACCAGGTATCTCTCAAATTCAAGTGAACTCGAAAATTGACCTAACTTTCGCTAAAGCGCTTAGATCAATACTAAGACAAAACCCTGACGTTGTTATGGTTGGGGAAACAAGGGATCAAGAAACAGCTGAGATGGCCATTCAAGCTTCTCTTACTGGTCACTTTGTTCTCTCTACAATTCACACTAATGATGCTTCATCATGCCCTACTCGTTTGATTGATATGGGGGTGCAACCATTTTTAATTTCATCATCACTTGTTGGTGTTTTAGCACAGAGACTTGTAAGAACACTTTGTAATAGTTGTAAACTTCCTACTGATCTAAGTGAGTATGAAATGCAAATGCTAGACTTAGACGCCGTTCCTCCAACTGCGACAATTTTTAAACCTAATGAAAAAGGTTGCGAAAAATGTAATCACACTGGTTATGGTGGGATGACTGTTGTAGCAGAGCTATTAGTTATCACTGATAAAATACGCCAGCTTATTTTACAAAAAGCTGACTCGTCTAGAATAAAGAAAGCTGCTATTTCTGAAGGAATGATTACACTTTCTGCCGATGCTTTAGATAAAATTTTTAGAGGAATTACATCTGTTGAAGAAGTACTAAGGGCGATCATATCAAATATTGATGAAGAAGAGGTTGCTGAGTAATGCCGTTATATCTCTATAAAGGTCTCAATTCTTCCGGAAAAGAAGTCAAAGCTGAAGTTAATGCTGACAGTATCATTTCCGCCAAACAGAAACTCCGCCAAAACGGGGTCATGCTTTTATCCATTAAAGAAAAGAAGACTAAAGAGAAAAAATCCTCCATCAGTTTCGGTGCCTCTAAGGTTGCGATTGAAGACTTATCTATCATGACAAGACAGCTTGCCACTTTAATTCAAGCGAGATTCCAAATCGTTGAAGCCTTGGCTTCTTTAGAGGAGCAGGTGGAAAACGATTACTTAAGAGTTGTTCTTTCTGAGTTGAAACGAGATGTGAACGAAGGTGCTTCAATGGCCAATGCCCTCAAAAAGCACCCAAAAGTTTTTAATAATGTTTATGTCAACATGGTTGATGCCGGAGAAGAATCAGGAACTTTAGATATTGTTCTCCTACGTCTAGCGGAGTTCACCGAAGCCCAATTAGAGCTTAAGAATAAAGTTAAAGGAGCTATGACCTATCCTATCATCATGGTCGTAGTTGGATTTATTTTAGTAAGTTTTATCTTTGTATTTGTTATACCTAAACTGACAAAAGTTTTTGAACGATCCAAGATGGATCTGCCAACTCTTACTAAAATTTGTATCGCAGTATCAGATTTTATGCTGGACTATTGGTGGAGCTTACCAATGATCGCTTTCAGTTTAATGTATCTTTTTAACCGATGGAAAAGCTCACCTAAAGGCGAGAGAACTTGGCATAGTATCGTGTTAAAGGCACCGATCTTTGGAAATATTGTGCAGATGATTAACGTTAGTCGATTTTGTTCTGCACTAGCCACACTACTTAGCTCAGGTGTTCCGATTCTCGTTTCATTAAAGATTGTAAAAAACCTTATCCCTAATGTTCATATTCAAGGCAGTATTGAGTCGGCCAGTAACGCAGTTCAAGAAGGTAGTTCAATGGCACCGGCGCTGAGAGCTTCAGGACATTTCCCAGTTATGGTAACTCATATGATCTCTTTAGGAGAGAGGACTGGTGAGTTAGAAGAAATGTTACAAACAGCAGCAAA
>JAYZFM010000040.1:0-14769 GCA_036336775.1 Bdellovibrionota bacterium
CTTGGGTTCTTATTCTTTTGATTTCAATTCTCATGGTGGGGATCTTTTTTGGAGTTCTCCTGATTTTTATTTATTATCAGAAACTAATTAAGCTCTATCGGTTCCAACAAAATTTTATCAACGGATTTACCCATGAATTGAAGACTCCGATCGCTTCGCTGAGGCTTTATCTTGATACATTTAAAAAGTACGAGTTACCACGAACTGAACAAGTTAAATATATCGACTTTATGTTGCAAGACACAGAGAGATTGGCGCTTAATGTAAGTCAGATTTTGAATCTTTCTAAACTGGAAGATAAGCCAAAACTAGGGACAGTTATCGAAACTGACTTGGAGAAATTTACCCATGATTTTTTAGAAAAGAATCCGCAATATTTTTCTGAGATCGAAATTGAATTTAATAGAGCTGCAGAACCATTTACTTACCCAGTAGATCAAGAGTTATTTGAAATTGTGCTGATGAATATTTTGACCAATGCCATTCGCTATAAAGGGCATCGAGATCCTAAGCTGATCATACAAGGAAGACGAGACAGACAATTTTTTCTGTTAGAGTTTATAGATAATGGCATTGGAATTGAAAAACATGAGCTTAAAAATATCTTTAAAAAACTGTATCAAGTGGGGCGTACAACAAAAGGTTCAGGTCTAGGACTTTATATCACACAAAATATCATTAAAATGCATAAGGCTGAGATAAGTGCCAAGAGTGAAGGTCTTGGACATGGAACGACTATTGTATTGAAGTTTAAGGCAAGATAATGAAGAAGATATTAGTAGTAGAAGATGAAAAACATTTAGCAGAAGGATTAAGGCTTAATTTGAGTCTTAATAATTACCAAGTAGAAATTGCGGATGATGGGATTGAAGGCATCAAAAAATGGAAAACCTTTAAGCCTGATTTGATTATCCTTGATCTTATGTTGCCTGAACTAGACGGCTTTCATGTGTTAGAAGAAATTCGTTTGTTTGACGATCGAGTTCCGATATTAATTTTGTCCGCTAAAAGTGCTGTTGAAGATAAAATTCGCTGCCTGAAAAAAGGTGTCGACGACTATATGTCTAAGCCCTTTAACTTGGATGAGTTCCTGTTGCGAATTGAACGTATCCTTGTTCGCTCCCAATGGTCAGAAGACGGTAATGAAAACGATTTTCCTCAAAAAATTGAATTTGATAATTGTTGGGTAGATTTTGAAAAACGTGAAGGCATGAGTGCTGAAGGGGAAGTCATCGATCTTACTTTACAGGAGTTAAAGCTCATTAAAGTTTTTTATGAAAACGAAGGGAAAGCTCTGAGCCGAAAATTTCTCTTAGAGAACGCATTTGGTTACTCGGTCGATGTTAACTCACGAACGATTGATAATTTTATCGTGAGACTCAGAAAGTATTTTGAAAAAGATCCTAAGTCTCCCACTCATTTTAAATCTAAGCGTGCTATTGGCTATCAGTTCGATAAATGATTTTGATCTATATTCGAGTCCACCAAAGTCGGTTGAAATGGATAGTGAAATTCAATATCTTCATATGATTCTTCAGCGTTAGGATTTTCCATTAAGATAAAAGAGGAGTGGAGTATTTCAATTTTTTGCTGATTGAAATCGATATTCTCATTAGAAGAAATTTTTCTTAGGGTTTCTATTGTCATCATTCCAAAAAGCAGCATGACAAAAATAAGAGCGAAGTTAAGAAAAGGAGTGGTCTCTCCTAATTGATCCATATGCAGTGACAAAAGCATTCCTGGGATCATCACAAAGCAAAAACTAAGTAATAAAGCGATTTTTTGAATAGGGTTTTTCATTAACATCCTCCACTTATAAAGGGTGCAAGCAAAATGCCAGCCAAGACCAAAAAATTTCAGTCGGTTATATAGGGTTGGGCGTAAAAACTTTGATCAGTATGCCAGAGTTTTTACATAGGGAATTTAGCATTTTTGTCAAACTGCCCACTGAAGTGGTCAATTTTTGAACGGGTTTCAAGTACTTAGAAAATTCACTAAAATTTATGTTAATATATAACCTGTTGAATTCTAGATGCCGAGGTCAATTATGTCTATCAAACTACTTTTATCGACTATGTTAATCACTCAAGTTGCTTATGGATGGGATAAGAAGGAAGTTACCCAAGAGATCAACGAGTATAGAGGTGAGTTAAAGCAAGAATTCTCCGAATTAAGTATAGAGGAAAAAAAGGACATTAGAGAGATTAAGGTATGGAAGCATACTGAGTTAAAAGAACTAAGTCTTGATTTTAAAAAGAACCTACAAGAAATGAATAGGGACTTTGATCAAAAATTAAAAGCACTGGATAAAGTTCAAAGGTTTAAAACTTCAAAGCACCAGCAATTGGTAGAAAAGACTTTTGTTAAATCGATTGAAATTAAAGAACAAAGATTTTTAAAGAAAAAAGAAATCACTGATCAGTATTTAACAGCGAAAGCAGATATCGAAAAAGAGTATATGGATAAATACCACAAGATCGTAAAAAAATACGCGCAAAAGAAAGTGGCCAATTTGAATAGTAATATCCCAAGTTTTTTTCCAACTCAAACAGAAGTTCAAAGTGATCCGTGGCTGACGAAGCACTTTTGTAAGGAGCAGTCTTTTTATAGAAAGCAGCAGGCGAAGATGGATCACAAAACGTATCTTTTTGACCTTACAGTTCCAATACGTAAAAAAAGAGAAGAAGCTGAGGTGAGATTAAAGATCGCGACAGAAGAGCGTGAGTTTTATAAAGAGGCCAGCAAAAGCGTTACAGAGCTTTCAAAGCACTTAGGTGACAAGAAGGGTATGGTAGAAGATTTCGCTAATAAGTACGATAGCGCTAAAAAAGCTTACTTTGTTGCAGAGGGTAATGTTAATCGCCTGAAAAAAACTATTGATGAGATTTCAACTAGTTTACGCAATGAAAAAGCACGCAAGAATTTTGACTGTGATCCTACTGAGCCTATTGCACAAGTTAAGATAAAAGAGTGATAATACTATCCATGAAATGGATAGTATTTGTAATTTTTTGTTCAAGCGCATTTGCGAAAACTTATCACCCAAAAGTTAAGAGTTCTCAAGCTCATACTGAAGTCGAAGAGATTGTGACTAATTCAATCTTTGAAGAACTCATTCGTATTACTAAAGATTTAAAAGTACCGAAGGAACTTGTTGAAGTTGAAAAGAAATCATCTTTAAATGAAGGTCGTAGAGGAAAGCAGCTCATCGAAGAGATGAAGCGCAAAAATCGCGAACGCCTGGCCAAAAAACGAGGAATCAATCCAGATGAAGTTAGCTCGGGAAAAGACCTCGTTAAAAAAGTGAAAGCCGACAATAAAAAACTTGTGGCCGAAATCCAAAAAGAAATTAAAAACGCTGAACAATGGCAAGAGCTGGCTGAGTCGGAGATCGCTGAACTCAAAAAACGGGTAATTGGTGACTGGAAGAAAAAATATGAAGCCCGTATCAAAGCCTGGGAAGCCAAAAAGAAAGAATTCAATAAACAAAAAGATAAGTACGAAGACACTACCTTTGACCTTCCCCTTGTTCTTCCAACTGATAAAAAAGATTTAGAAAAAGAGGTCGCGGTTAAAATTGACCGTGACTATTTCGTTGTTTCTCAAGCGATGGGTGTACCTATTCGTGACCAGAAGTTTCGTCCAACCTGCTCTGCCTTTGCTGGGGTACGTTTACTTGAAGTTTTGATGGCACAAAATGGCGATCAACAAAATTTAAGTGAGCAGTATTTTTATTGGGCTTCAAAAGATGAGTGTCAAGATAAACCATGTCGCAACAAGGGATCTTGGGTGGGGAATGGTTTAAAGTATTCAAGTTTGCAATCGAAAGCTGATATTCCTTTAGAGAAGGATTGTCCTTATGTGAAGTTCTCGCAAGCTGGAAATGAGACACAAATTCCATTAAAGAATGGCTGCCAGTCTGGAGTCGTGAAAGTCGGAGAGTATAAATATCACAACACACTAGATGAAGTGATCGAAGTACTAAACTCGAATCGAATTGTTACTGCGAGTATGAAACTTACTCCTAACTTTTATAGAAATAGTCCTTTGATTCTTTATAAGAATCGCAATGAGGGATCTAAGATGGATGCTCATGCCCAAGGACATGCGATGAATATCGTAGGTTATGTAAAACTTCCTCAAGTTTTAAATGAAGGAAAAGTTTGTTTCATTGTGGCCAACTCCTGGGGAGAAGGTTGGGGAGAAGGTGGATACTCTTGTCTCTCAGAGAAGTGGATGCTCAATCAACGACAGGCCAATCCATTTGTTTCTGTTAGTTATCTGGCAAAGAATTAGTCTCAGTCACAGGAGCTGATGTCGGTGCCGGAGTTGAGATCATAGCCTCCGGCGCGATAAAGCCTATCGCCATTGCAGTTACCGTAGTAACCATGGCCTTGATAATGAGAATAATAATGGCAATCACGATAAATTTTCCAAGTGCTGGCTTGAAGCGCACATAGAAACCATAAAAGAATAATATCGCAAAACCAAAACTAAATAGCCCTGCAAAAGCACCAATAATCGGTATGACTGCAAACATGGTAATGGGAACCATAAACACCGAAGTCATGGCATAATAGCGCAGATAATTTTCGAACTCACCTTCCATTCCAAGCCAGTTCTTTGCTTTAGCATAGATCTTTGCTGTGAGGTAGGTGGTGAAAATAGTAAAAATTGTCATCAGTACAGGACTGATTAAGCTCGCTAAATTATCAGAATCCCCTAAAAGGGTGATGATGATTTGTGGTAATGCTGTCGAGATCGCAATGACGATAAGAGAGTTTCTCACCGTTCCTACCAAAGGAACCTTTTTAAAAAAATCAAGATGCTCCTTAGCAAAGAGAGACCAAAGTGATTTTACAATTTCTATATAGCCATTAACATTAAGCTTGCCTTCCCATGGATCAGCTCCATCGATTGAACTTAAGCCTTCAGCAATTTCTAGATTGACATTACTATCAGGGCCATTACTAACACTGATATCAACTTTATCATCCTCTTCGATGACGATATCGTCTGGCATGACTTTAGAGGGAGCTCCAACTATTTTCATGACTCTGATTTCAAAGCCACCAATGACAATAAGTTGGTTCTCTTCTAGTTTTTTCGCAGTTACCTGTTCACCGTTTACAAAAGTTCCATTCCCACTTTTTAAATCTTTGATGAGTAAAGTATCTCCATCAACAGCAATCTTGGCGTGTTTTCTTGAAACATTTTCATCAATCAAAACGATATTGGCTTCTTTGGATCTTCCAAGGACAAGTCCGCGCCCTGGCTGGATGAGGTATTTCTTTTTATGGATTTCATCCACGGCGAGATTTTCAATCTTTAAATAAACGGTAAATTCCTTAAGCATACTATAAGTATAACTATTAGCTTAAAAGGATGCTAGCGATAAAATTTTGATAGGTTTTAAATAGGTAAGTCGCTTCATTCTCAAAAGTCTTAGTTTTAGGACTTTGGATCAGAGCACTTTGCATATTGGCATTGTGGGCGGTGATAATATCAAAGTGAAAGTCTCCGACATAGAGGCAATCTCTAGGTTCTACCTGAAAATGCTTGGCCAATTTCAAAAGTCCTTCAGGACTTGGTTTAGGTGCGCAGTCCTCACGGGTTAACACTTGATCAAAATCAAGTTTATGTTTTGAGAGCATGAGGTCGGTACAGATTCGGGAGTTACGAGTGAGGATTCCTGTGGGGATATCGTTTTCATGAAGATAGGCCAGGACCTCTGAGACTCCCTCGATGAGCTTTGAGTTTTGAGCGCCAATCAGTTCGTGTTGGTGAACAATCTCCATTGATTTTTCAATTTCTGCTTTATCAGTGAGCTTTTCGATTTCTTCCAGAATAGGGACACCTTTGGGAAAGTTTAAATCCCGTCTCATGGCATCGAAATCGAGCTTAGAGTCGATTAGGGTTCCATCTAGATCAAAAAATACAGCTGAAAACTTCATAAGGCATTATAAACAGTAATTAATTGATGCGACAAGTCTTATGAATTGACATTCTTCTGACTTGAAGTTGATACAACCCGTTTTTGGGCCTGTTAAGGTTTTAATATCAAAAGGAGCAAGAATGAGTTCTTGGAACATTCCCCACATTATCAAACAAATATTTCTCCCAATATTGTTCCTCCCAACGCCTGCACTCGTTCCAAGGACTATAAGAAGGCTAAGAACTGACCATGCCCCTGGGGCAACTCAGAGGTATGGTCATTTTAAAACCTACTATTAAGCTGCGTTTTCTGTGAGTTGAGAAAAGGTCTTAAGGACGCGAATGAGTTCTTGTCGATCAAGCGGCTTAGGAAGAAATTCCACCATTCCTGCTTCAAAACATTTTTCGCGATCTTGATCGAGAATATTTGCACTAAACGCCACGATAGGGGGACAGTTGGGATTTTTCGTGAGTATTCTAGTTGCACTTATTCCATCAAGTTTCGGCATTTGCATATCCATGATGATAAGGGTGTACTCCTTTTTCATGGCAAGCTCTACTGCTTCAACTCCGTTGTTGGCCACATCAACATCATAACCCAAGCGCTCTAAGTTTTTTACAGCAACTTTTTGGTTGATGAGGTTGTCTTCTGCCAACAGAATTGTATGTGGGTAGAAATTAGCAAACTGCTCGTTGATCTCTACTTCTTTATTGTCTTTAGTTAGGATAGGGCAGGCTTCTATCAGTGGAAGGTAGACACTAAAGCGAGTGCCTTTGTTGATCATGCTATCTACTCTAATCTGTCCATCCATAAGTTCTACTAAGCCTTTACATATAGACAGTCCTAACCCAGTACCACCGTACTTTCTCGTAATAGACATATCCATTTGAGAAAAAGGTTTAAACAGGTTGCTCATTTGTTCTTCATCGAGACCAATACCTGTATCAGAAACAAAGAATTGGAATTGTGATTCTTCGACTCTGGCCCTTACTGCGACTCGGCCTCCGATATCTGTGAATTTAATAGCATTACTTAGAAGATTTGATAGAACCTGGCGAATACGGTTTGGATCACCTACTAAATGAGAGGGGATATTGCCCTCTAAGTCAAAGCTTAGAATGATCCCATTATTGGCGGCCATCGCTCCAAAAAGGGTTTCTATATCCTTAAATAGATCCCGTGGAGAGAAAATTATTTGATCAACTTTGACTTTACCTGCATCCATTTTTGAGAAATTGAGGATATCGTTTAAAACAATTTGCAAACTATCGGCACAACTTTCAGCAGATTCGATATATTCTTTTTGTTGTTCTGTCAGTTCAGAGTCTTTTAGAAATTGAACCATTCCCAAAAGACCATTCAATGGTGTTCTTACTTCATGAGACATGACAGCAAGAAATTCCGATTTTGTTTGTGCCAATTGCATGGCGGTTTTTCTCGAATCTTTTAAATTGCTGTGAATGTCTGCCATATCGCGAAGATTGATAAGTATTCCCACGAGATAAAAACATATAAAAAATAATACGAAGCGATCTTCTGTTTTTCCGAAAATAGCAACCCAAGTTAGAAGGGGGAGACTTAAGTATGCAATATAGCGAAGACCATCTTTAGCCTTTTCTGAGTAAAGAGAAACAACACCTGAGGCCACAGTACAAACTAAAAGATAGCTTATAATAATTAATGTTCTCTGGTCGGTGTGAAAAAGAAATACTGGGTAGAGCCCAAGTACCACCGCTTGAAAATTTCTAAATAGAGATTCGGTAATCGCTAATTCTTCTTTCTCTAATGCGCGTTTTGCAAGATATAACCGGAAAAAGTTCGTGACCACCACAATCCCACCAAATATGAAGGCTTTATGATAGCCATGATATTGGCTCACATAAATGGAAAGTGCCGTGATTACACAGACCATTAAAAGAAGAGATTTTTTGAGTTTTTTATAAAATTCTATTTCCACAGATTATCTTTTCGGTGGAAAGCTAAAAAATGTTGAGCTTATCTCTAAAGAAATCTTAAGTTAGAGCCTACCTTCGAGAATAAGCTCGATCAGAGGCTCTTTATCCGGCCTTTGATCGATTCTATGCTCAAATTCCATAGGAAGGACGTTTAAATAACTTGGATCGTGGTCAAATGGTAACACATATCGAAATTTTAAAGCAGCATGTTCTCCCGCTAGTGCGGCTTCGAGACTTGCTTCTTTATATTCTTCATTGGCAAAACGCTTGTAATGAATCCCTCCGGCCACGCGAACAGCAGGAAGGTATCCGCTTGGGTCATAATCTTGCCCAAACTGAATATAGGTTCCGACGAAACTTGCTCCATCAATTCCACTTAGACGAGCGTCGACTCCAGTACGCATAAAGCTTCTGGAGTTTTTAGTTTGATAAAGAGTTTTATCGTATCCAACTTCACCTTCAAGAGTCATACTTCTTTGATTACGACCTGCCTGAAGGTAATTATATTCGCGGAATTTTCTGCCAAAGACGTCGTTAACACCTTTATGTAGCCATGCTTGTTGGGCCACACTAGAGAGTAAAAAACCTCTACTATTATCTTCTGAGTTTATTTCCTGGTAGCCAACACCAGCTTGGTAGTACATGGCATTTCCAGTTTTCATTTTACCCACCATCATACGCAGGATATTTTCTTCTTTAAAATAAACATCTACCTGCCAAAATCCACGCTCGTTTTCATATCCAATAGAGTAGAAATCAATTGGTCTAGGTACATCATCAGGGATATTGGTGTGAAGATTTGATTCATAACTAAAGCTTACAAAATACTTGTCACTACCATCAACTAGAGGAGCGATATTCTTGTAGACAGTCATTCTCAACCCGTGAGTTCTCCCGATATCATCATTTAATTTTTCAATTTCAGGGGAATTTGGATCTGTGAAATTGTAGTCATTTAAAAGCATGACTTCTACTTTCATATTGTCCACGCGATCAAAAATAT
Source organism: Bdellovibrionota bacterium (assembly GCA_036336775.1). Taxonomy (GTDB): domain Bacteria; phylum Bdellovibrionota; class Bacteriovoracia; order Bacteriovoracales; family Bacteriovoracaceae. The sequence goes on from JAYZFM010000040.1 coordinate 8,894, forward strand.
CACTGACACTCTTTTCGTCTAAAACTTTTGTGAGGTCAGATTTGAGGTCCTCTTTGGATTCGTAGTTCACACGAATTGAAGGTGTCACCACTGGCGATTCTGCCATTACCGAAAAACTCAATAAGAATAAGAGTAATGCTTTCATGCGTTAATTGTAAGCCTTCCCTCCAGATTCTAAAGGGTTAATAGAAGTAATTACAGGCCTGTTAGTATTTTTGACAGACTCAAATACTCGGAATTACAATCTTGGTTCAGGAGAGATTTATGATCCAACTCATTTTGATTTTAATATCATTTTTAAGCCTTAATTCTTATGCCCAGTTTGTTCCTCATGCTCATGAGTCTGATGAAGTAGGCGTCCTTAATCATTATATTGAATTCAATGATCTCGATCTGGCACATAGGTTTTTCAAAAAAGAGATTAGTGAAAAGCAGTTTATTAAAAAGTCGCTTGAAAATTTAGATACGAATTTAAAAGAGGTATTTAACTGTATTTCGCTAACGAATGAAGAAGTTGTAACTGAGTGTTTGAGTGGCAATGATATTCCCTTTTACACTTTTAAGGTTCCGACATTTTCCTACACTATCACCGAGAGAAATATAGGATGGGAGAGGCTCTATGATCACTTTGGACAAGCTTTAAAAGAGAAGCTTGAAAGCCTTAGTATTCATGAAAAATTACGAGAAAAAATTAGACTCGATTATATAAACTCGGTGGAGTTAAGCCTCAATAGTTTTTACTCTCAAGAACAAGAAGAAAACTTGATAAGTATATTCAAAATGATAAGAGGTGAGTCTAGGACGCCTGAGTGCACTATCATCATGACTGAAAATGCGATGAACTTGTCTGAGACAAATTACACTCCTGGACCGCAATTTGATAAGGAGAAGTGTCAGCACTCAATTGATCAGATGTATTATGAATTGGATGGCTTTACTTGGAATTATGATGGAGAAGAATTTACTTATAACTTGATTCGGCAAGTTCATCCTCGTTTAGCAAAAGTCTTTCACGAAGTTTTCAGCAAGGAGATTGTTGATCAAACTTATAGCGAAATGATTACGATTTATTATGAAAAGGGCAAAGAATATGATGCAAAAAAAGCGGTCGCTGTCGAAGCTCTAGGTGTTCTCTTAAGAAAGATCTTCGAAAAGAATTACACCTTAGCGTCTATTTTTGAATTCTTAGAAAAGACAGAACCGGATAATTATGTCGAATATGAAGGGGTTCTAGGAATCCATAAATACGGAAATAATGAGTATCGCAGCCAAATTGTGGCCTTAACTGATATCTTATATAATACCAAAACGAAGTTTAGAAATTTTGTAATAGAAAATAAACTCTCAGAGAAGTTTGTCGATACAAATGATACTACTGAGCGCTCACGTCTTGAGCCGATTGATCTTCTTAGTAATCTTATTTATAGAAAGATTAAAGATCAGGCAGCTAGTGTGGCACCAAATATTAAAAGCTATCTCAAAGCCGTGATTCAAAAGATTGCGGGGCTAACTGAGTCAATAGAGCATCCGGTTTATGTCGTTCCTAAAGAAAAATCTAGTACTGGGCCTAATCTTTACTGTGCTGAAGATTATTTTTCTTCAGATTTTAAAGAGATGACAGAGAATTTTCTTGAGAGAGTGTGGTTCGAACTTGATCCAGCAAGAGACGATATTTCTCGTTTTAAATGTGCGGGAAAATCTTATGAACTAGATCATACTGTAATGAATGAAGCGCCTCTGCAATTGCCAAAAGACTCAAAGATTAATGATGGCTATGTGGATATTATCATGCCGTACTCTCTGACAGAGGAGCTCAATGATAATTTTAAGAAACTTGCCATCATGTATTTCAAAGGACTTCGTTATAAACTTGAAACCACTGAAATAGCTGATGTGGAGAAATTTGTTTTACAGGAAATTCCTAAGACTGATTTATTGATGCCAGCTGGTCATAGTCTTGCCAGTCGTAATCTTGATATTGGAACGATTGAAGGAGAGCTTCTTACTTTTACCCGTAAAAAACGCAGAAAAGATAAATACGGCATTCGTTTTAAAATCATCCTTCCCAAAAAAGGTACGAGAAGCGCATCCCTTGATTTACAGCAATTATCAGATGCCTACTTAACTCGAATCAAAGAAGAAGCAAACTCGCTATTTGTTTTTGTGATTAGTTGTAATAGTGAATATAACCTTTTTGATTGGAGCCAGATCTATCGCTCAAGCTTAAACCGCTATGGAAGTGACCCCGCAAAAATCCCATATGTGATCGCATCCAAAAGGGGATTTCCGACAAATAGTAATATCGATATCGCAGGATCTATTTTCTATCCATCAGATGTGGCCGATTTTATGGCCCAGGGAAAATCAGCTGAGGAGATCTATGAAATTCTTCTCACGAAAAAATACGGGTCTATTGCAAAAGAATTAACTAAAAGAGTTGGGGCGGCTTGGCTTATTCAAAAAGGCTTAGTGGATTGGATCAAGGATCTTTTCGCTAAACCAGAAAATGAGACTTTTGAGCCGGCCTATAATTTGTCTGATGAGTATAGAGAAGATGTTCTTCGTCGTAATGGAATTCGCTATCAGCTATTTGAAGAGGGGACTCTGATTTACGAGGATATTTTCTAGCGAAGAAAAAATGGTTGCTCGCAAACGCGAATATTAAACCCCATATTCTTGGCAGCATCATAGATTTTGGGTGTTCGTTTTAATTTTTGGTCCACTGGATTCACTAAATTATAATGATGCATCCAAACCTCATGACGTCCAATCTTTCGATCCACATAGGCTCGTGCTACGTCATGAGACCAATTCCAAGGACGGTCACGTTTGGACATCTTCCAACGCTCGTCTTCCACCTTACCAAAAATTTCCTCCTCAGGAGCTTTATCAAAACCCCATTGCTCAAAAGGTACAGCGAGTTCTGCTCTCGTGCGCTTCATATCCTCTCTAACGATATAATGTCCAAAATCAAAAAGATCATTGCGTATAGTGCCTTGGTAATTATCATTAGCAAATATGCCATAAGTAGAGAGTAGGCGGTCGTAGGCTTGTCTCGTATTGGCTCTCATCCAACCATTTCCACGAGGCTCAGGCGAGAGCTTATTCTCAGCTTTGGTGGACCTGCGATGAGCTTGGCGTAAGTACAATCCCGCAGGAACTCGATCACCGTTTTCATGAATGACATCAAAACCTGGAAAGATAACTGCATAGCTTCCCACTACCGCTTGATCGATTCCAGAATGATTAATCACTCTTGTGATCATCTTTTCATAGCTAAATTCTCGCAGTGATTCACCTAAAGTCATGACTCCCGAACTATGAGTGTAATGGCTTGGTCTTGTGCCTCCGGCTCCTTTTACGTCGATGATCCCAATTTGCTTGTTGTTTTCATCAAAAGCGTTAAAGATTAATGCTCTTCCATATTCCGGTGGGCGGTAAGCTGCCTTTGTTTCGGCCACAACTGGAATCGTAGTATTAACTGAAGCTTGTGCTACTTGAGGGGTAGACATAAACCCAGCTTGACGGATAAGCCATTGATCAATTTCAGGATCACTCAGATGGGCAATTCCAGGGAAATCCCGCCTAATAAGACCATAGTCCGCAATAAGCACTTCTGCATTTTTAAGCTTAATCGCATTTTCTCTCACACCCTCTGGATGGACTTCTTTAAACTCACTCAGAGGAGTGATGTTTTGGTCGTAGAAGGGCCTTAAAGCCTGGGCCATACAGTTATAAGAGAGTAGGAAAAGTATGACTAAAATAATCATGTGTCCTTATCGGAGAGATGTTAACTAAATTTAAGTTGGACATAGAGCTTTTTTAAGGCGTATTGCTACTTATAAGTGCTAGGATAAGACTTATGGAGAAGCTAAAATCAGACCAACAAAAAGAGATCATTAATAATATCGTATCCAATCTATCTCATGAGCATCCGGATTTATATTATTCAGATTCCAATCATATTGCTTATTTGATCCATCAAAAGATTCAGGAGAAGTCTCTAAATAAATCTCAGTTTGACTTAGTTAAAGACCTCTCACAAGATGATATTGATATCATGATGAGTTTTAAAACCAATTGCTGTTAGCGGTAGAAATCCTCTCTGTTTTTGTAGAGGCATCCAAACTGAGAGTTTAACTCTAAGTCGCGGTCAAGTTCATAGTACCGAGTTGAGAGTCCATACCAGCGAGCCGCAGGAGTCGCAACTTTCATTTCCGCAAGCTTAGATATTCGTTGATACTCCTCTCGATAGTTGGTGTTCATCTGCCTTGTATAAAAATTCATTGGCATATCTTCCAAGCTTTTATCGGTAAAGATAACTGCAGGGGCTAGATCGTTATCACAACCTCCACGAGAATTTCGAATATTTTTTTGATGAACATAATACCAATCATAAACCATAAAGCTTACATCCATCTCATCGAGAGCGGCAATTAAAGCGTCATGACAGGTTTTGTTTTTAGTTAAATTCACCTTGCTGATTGAATTGCCTTCAAAATCATCGGATGAAATATTACAATAACTTCTAATCAGCCTAGCTGTGGTAGATGAGAAGTGTAGGTAGTGGTTAATATTTACATCTATTCCAGGACTTCTGACTCGCATATCATAGAATTTTTTATCTTTTGGTACTTGAATCTCCATTAAGACCCAATTGTCTGATGCATACTCGGTGCTGTCTCCAGCATTAACAGCACCATAGAGTCCGTAGCCGATCCAACCTTTTTCATCTGGAAGAAAGGCGCGGAAGCTATTTTTCCAACCTTCAAAAGTTGCACGAAGAGCCGGGTCATCGTATTCAGCGATAGTATTTGCTGAGAGTCCCATTTCAGTTAGGGTGTAGTAGGTGTAGAAATAGACCGGACGAGTTAGTGCTCTTACTCTAGGTTGCATATCGCTAACGAAATAGTTTTTTAATTCTTCAACTTCTCTTTGATCAACTTTAGAGTAGTCGCTAATTAAATTTTCACATGAATTCATATCAGTTGGTGCAAACACATGATTGCTAGTGAGCTCTTCATTCGTGGAAGCATCATAGATTCTAAATTGATAGAGTCCATTTTTATATCCGGCCCAGTGACAAAACATTCCGTTTCGATAAGATTCAATATAGTCCTCACACCAGTTGAGGCGACCTGCAAATTCACTTGGGTGACCAACTTGAACACTATCACTGATTCGTCTCACTTCGTATTGGTTATTGCCGCGGTAAGTACAGATGAGTCCGTGGTCACTGGTGTAAATGGTATTTTGACAGTACTTTAGAGAGCTTGATCCGGTTGTCCCGTCTCCAATAACTTTTCCTGTGCTGGCATTATATACCTGAAAATTTTTTTCGTTGGTGTAAGTACAAATAGTATCGTTTTTGTAAGATTTAATATATTGCTGACAATACCGCTTTTTTGTCACTCCACTTTCACCGATTTGCTTGCCGGTAGATTTGTTAAAGACATAGTAGACATTGTCTATCTTTCGGCATTCTAGGTCACGTCTTCCGGCAAAGGCATTTAATGACACCGCAAAGATCAAGCAGATTGCAAACTCACGCCAGTTTAGGGAATAACTCATTTCTCTCTCCTCATATTCAAATTCAAGACAGTGTCTAAATTTTAAACAAGTCCAAGCTCTTTAATGCCTTGAAATCTCATATTTCATTTTTCTCTTACTAATATATAGAGCAAGGTGGGTGCCAAAATTAAATTTTGTCAAAAATCTATACACGCCTGTATTAACTTGTTGTTTCCAAGCGACTATGTCCGGTTAACTTCCAAGCGATTATGTCCTACTGACTGTGTCATACAGCTCGCTTCTTGTGATCGTATATCCTGCGACTTTTGATTGGTTTGGGATATATCTCTCTGCCCATGATATCA
>JAYZFM010000041.1:0-31043 GCA_036336775.1 Bdellovibrionota bacterium
GCGTTTATATAGATGGTCTCAATGTTCACTTTATTCCTTCAGAATTAACGGCTCCTCAGAACTTAAAAGTTGTGGCCAATATGCGAATAAATTTATCTCAACTAGAAGTTGAAGATTTCTGGAGTTTTGAGGGCATCTGGAGCTGGATAAATAATGGAGTTGGTTCGCTTATTGAAAGCGGTGAAGTTTGGTTCCCATTGGAACTCGATTTTATGATTATGCCTAACGAGCTAGAAGAGGAAAATACAATTGTTCTCACAGGCTACAATATTCTAGAAGGTGAAACTTTTAAAAATACATTGAATTATCCTAAGAAAAACATGAGCCGATCTGTTGAAAAAGGAATTCACGAGAAATTAGTAGAGGTCTTAGGAGAAAGCCTGAATAAAGAATATGAAATAAATCTCACAGATTTTTTAAAGATGATTCCGGGTTTAGAACTATCTGCAACCCACTTGAGGTTTACAAAATCTGGTCATGCTGTGATTGGCATTAACATAGAAGATCTAGATCTTTCTGATATGCATAGAAGCTTATTGAGAAAAGAGGAGGCTCCTCTGTGATGAAGATTTTTTTAAGTGCAGTATGTTTACTAACTTCAATACAAATTTGTGCTCAGGATGTAACGATTTTTTCTAAAACAGAAGCGCCTTGGAATATTTTTTTAATGGAGAAGGCGAGGGCATTATTTGATAATATTGGAAAAGAAGTAGACTACCGTAGTTATACCTATACTGAAGATGAAATTAGATATGACAACAGTACAATCGAAGAGTTCTTAACTCCAAGTTCAAATGAGTTTTTATCAAGTATCGAACATATCTCTGGTTTAAGTATTCTCCATATAAAACCAGAGCTATCAATTAAAGATATTGGATACAATCTTTATAATATTTCTCCAGATATTAAAGTGCGCTCAATTAGTGATGGAGTTCAACTTGAGTTTGATATTAGTGTGAACGGATTAGATATCAACGCAAGTTCAGTTGATCTGAATTTCATCCTGCCAGAATTGGTTTCAAACGAAAAGCTTACAGTCCTTGAAGTTAAGATGTTAAAACCACAATTACAGTTTGATCGCTCGTTGACGATGGATTTTAAAGTCATTGTAGATATTTCGAAAATCAATGATGAATTTGAAATCACTGTCGTTGAGGTTGATACATCAAAACTTGTGGCACAGTTGAGTGAATCAAAACACTTATTTAATATTGAGATAGAGGATTTATATATTTCAGATGTTAGTCTAGATGTTTTTGGACGTAGGGTTACGGTCGATCCAGATAAAATTAGAAACACCATTAATCAAAATCAAGAACTTTTAAAAAATGTAATTGTGGATCAAATGGCCAAACTGATTGAAAAAGATGGTGTGAGTGCAATTGTAGGATCAATAAAGAAATTTAAAATACCCAATAGACTCTGGTTCAACACCACCAAAGAGGATGCGATAATTCCAATGAATTTAGACGTATCAGCTGTTTCTAAAATTAATGAAAAAATAGTAAAAGTCGATATGAATGGTAAGTTTTGTACCGCAGCTGATTTCGATGAAATTGGCGAGGATTGTATTGAAGATAGGGAAGTTGTTGCTCGTAAAGTTTCTCGCTCTGAAGATGATATTCTTCAAGCGATGGAAATGGCAAAAAACCGAGTAAACGCTCAGAATCAAGCCGTCGTTAGTGTTGATGAAGACTATCTTACAAGACTCCTTACTGCCATCGATGAAGAAGGTATATTAGAGGAAATTAAAAAGGAACTAGATATTGAAATTGGGCCACAAGGTGCAATGATAAGATTTGATCGCACAGGAAGACAAGCAGAGCTATATGTAGATGTTCTAAGTCGTGTAGGAAAATGGACGGGGCGACTAATTTCTCAGAGAACCCTTAATTTTCCTATAAAGCTTATCCTCGATTTATCGGTAAAAAAGATTGTCACAGATTACGAAGATGAAAATGGTGTGATTCATGAACAGGTAGAACTGCCTCATCTTGTTTTTAAAATTAAGGATGTGGATATTAGTCATAAATTGATCCGCTATGGGGTCCCTGAATATGGCTTCAATTCTAATTTAGGCTACACAGTACGCTATGGTTTAAGAGGTCTGGTTGTAAAAAAGATCCAAAGAGAATTATTGAAATACGATGCAGAAACTCAAATTTTCTATGACGAATATTGGAATGGTGTAGAGCTACCTCCCATCGTTTTTCCTTTAATTAAAAACCTCGAATTAGATCGTCTTGATCTGGAAAGTACGGGCAAGGGTAAGCTCTTATTTTTGTTCCAAGAAAAAAATTATCCGGGTTCTAAATAACTTTGGCACTCGCTTGCACAAAAGAGTAGAAGAATACTGCATTTGGATCTCTGGCCACGAGGCGAAGTTCTTTTTGGGCCAGATCAGCAGTTTTCTCATCAATAACTTCTTCTGTAACGAGCTGTTCTTTTGCGCTCATAAGTAGCTCTGTCCAGTACTCTATCGTTTCACGTCTCTCATCTGGCCTTCTATTATCAATATGCCAAGATTTAACTTTTGTCTGAATATCAGCAAAACCTAGCTCTAGGAGTAAGTTACCCAGCTTAGCCCCAACGAATGGATCACCTGCATTTTCATACTGGTAATCATTAAACGCCATCCAATACTTCCATAAATTAGGAGAGTAAGGATCTAAGAAAAATGAAGAGTTCATGACTTCGGTAACGTATACAATTGAACCTGGTTTTAAAACTCTTCTAACCTCGCTTAGAACTTTTTTCGGTTCACTTATATGTTCAAGTACCCAACAAAGAAAAGCTCCATCAAATGAATTACTATTGAAATCCATATGAGTAGCATCCATCTGCTTGTATTCGTATCTCGTTTTAAATTCAGGCATCTCTGCTAAGTTCTTTTTAGCCGCTTCGAGCTGTTTATCATTGAGTTCGATACCGGTAAGTTTCATTCTAGGAAAACGGCGCAACAAAATTTCAGATTGAGCACCAACGCCTGACCCAACTTCCAGTAAATGTTCTACTCTTGAAAGGTTAACTCCATCGTAAACTATCTGTTCTGCAAATTGTGCCTGCGTACGAAGTCTGTTTTGTTCTTCTTGTGAGAAACCGTGGAGGTATGGAAAATCTTTTGGATCATTCATTTTTAAGTCCTTGCGCAAGATCTTTTGCACTTAAGAATATCTCTCGAAGGCTAATGCCTCCAATATAGTTTCCGAAAATTCCCAGCTCTTGCCAAGGTTCATTTTTCAGTTTCATTATAGACCTGTATCTGTTGGAATCGTAAAGAGGGAGAGCTTTTTCCCATGAGTGTTTCAAAAGCCCTTTTCTGTTCTGAAAGATATGGGAAAGCCCTAAGCTTTGCAATTCATCTTCAAGAGTTTGTTCTGGTTTATGAGACGTGGCCATAATAAAAGTATATGAATTGAGACCTTTCTCTTTACGCTGTTTAGGAAAAATTGCCCAATTATTTAGAATCCCTCTAATCTTTCCATTATAAACTTGTGGAGAGAAGAGGCACCCGAAGCTATCTTTCAGTTGTTCGAGGTTTTCTGAAGTTATAATCGTAACAGGTGTAACTGGGAGATAACTTATTTTATTAAGAGCGTTAGCCTTTACTAAAGAGCTAGCAGAAATTAACTCAGCGGCAGCATGTGCATCGGTACAGATGATACAGTTTTCTGGCAGTTGTTTTATATCATCACACAATTGAATATGGTCTCTGAGCTCATCTTGAAATGCTTTTATTAGACTTCCCATTCCCGCAGGAAAACTAATACTGGTATATCTTTCTTTATTTTTTGAGGCCTTAATTTGTTTAAGAAATGAAAGGTATGTGGTCACTGTATTAAAGTCTACTTGCTTAAAAAGAGAGGCTAAATGGAGTTGTTGGCTGTCGGCACCATAAACACCAACCATTACCGCCCCAAAGAGCTCGCGATTTACAGCAGAAGTTCCAAGTGGTGCTAAAAACTCAGCCAAACTCATTTCTTCATGAAATCTTGGTGGTCGTTTCGTGAAAAAATTCCACGCAAGGATAAGGGCTTCTCTAAACTTAATTGGAGGGCTGGCAAATCTTCGGTCTCGATAGACTTTCTTTTTTAGTTTGGGTTGTGCTCTCAGGATTTCTAAATTAAGAGGACGTAAGTCTTTTATCATTGAATCACTCACGTAAAAAGCATGAGCCCCAGTTTCTCCATTTCCTGCACTTGTTTGAAGAGAATCGATCTTTCCACCGGGCTTAGACTCTTTTTCATGAATGATAAAAGGAATACTATTTTTTTTAAAGAAAAAACCTAAGCAGAGGCCTGAAAAGCCTCCGCCTATAATGTGAATTGTTTTTTTTGCATTAACCTTGCCTATAAAGCATGGTGCATTGAGAGACATTTAAACCTCTTTTAAGACCTCTTGAAGATCACCTGATTCGAACATCTCAGTGATGATATCATTTCCGCCCACTAGTTTACCTTTTAGATACAACTGTGGAAAAGTTGGCCAGTTAGAATACTCTTTAAGACCTTGTCTGATGTCCATATCTTGAAGGATATCAAAAGTTGAAAATGACTTTCCAATATGCTTTAGAATTGCAACCGTGTTGGCTGAAAAACCGCATTGAGGAAATTCTGAATTTCCTTTCATGAAAAGAACGATATTATCACTATTAATAATTGATTCGATTCTTTCTTTTAGTTCACCTTGAACATCTGCAGGTGAAACTTCTTTTGTTGTTGCTATATCTTGATTTAAAATCTTAAAAGGATTTTCGTTTTCGCTCATATTTACTCCTTATTTGCCTTATATTTTTCCATTGTCATTGTTTTGATTTTTACCGCGTGAACTCTTTCCTGAAGAGGTTCTTTGAGTATATCCATGATCATTTGGTGTTGATCAATTAACATTTTTCCTTTGAATTCATCACAGGCCACCAGTACATCAAGGTGATCCATTGTCCCGGTTAAATCTCCAACCTCTGCGATAGAATTAGGAAGTTTTTCTTCAATTAGGTTTTTTATCTCGTCCATTGGTGTCATTAGTGTGAAACCTCAATCATATTACTTGTTATTAATGTTAAAACACGAATTACAGCAGTCGTAACTCCTAGAGGTTTATGCCATTTTCTGATGGTTTCGTCACCATTGTTTAATTTTGTTCCAGTATATAGCATCGTAAAATACAGAAGCACCGTGCTAACCGCTAATGATATATGGATGTTAAGTATCATCGGGTTGGTCATTGCTTTGGATGCTGTATTAATGGCCTGTCTTGTGAGTTCAATTTGTGCTACGAGTAGCAGATCCCAAAAAATCACAATTTTCATGGTCTTTACATGTTTAAATCGGATTTTCCTTTGTGAGATTCCGTAGAACATTAAAGCGACAATTATAAATGATTGCACTTGAAACAAGAGGGATGATGACATTTGATTTACCTTCACTTAAATTAACTGCCTGTATTCTTCCAAAAAATAGAACGGGTGGCAATATGCAAGATCTTGGACACTGGGCAGTAATTGATATTGAAACTACTGGCGTGGATCCTTCTTATGACGAAATAATAGATTTAGGTTTTCTTCAGTTTGAAGGAACTAAGCTAGTGCGAAAATACTCATCACTTGTTCGTACAGAAAATAAATTATCGCAGTTTATCCAAAAATTAACTGGGATAAGACAAAATGACGTCAAGAAAGCACCTGCCTGGGACAAGGTCGTTCAAGATCTATGGGACCTAGAGGGGCATGCACTAATTGCACATAATTCTTCTTTCGAAGAGCAGTTTTTGTCGCAATCATTTGAAGACTTAGGTGGGGAAAGAGAGCCTGAAACCTTCAATGACTCTATGTATTTTCTTTCTTTGCTATTTCCTGAAAGATCAACTTTAAGTCTAGAAGGGTTTATCATTGACCTTAAGATTGCTGACTCAGAAGAACATAGAGGTCTTTCGGATTCAATTGATCTATTGAAAGTAATGCTTTTGGCGGTTTATATCACTCATTTCGATCGTGAACTTAGACTTTTCATGCAAGATCAGCTTGATCGCTTTAGAAAAGAAGAATTCTGGTTCAAATCCTTTTACCAATTAGAAAAAGAGGAGCTCATTGAGATAGCAGAGCAAATAGAATTTGATTTAGATGAAACTTTAGACAAGTATAAAGCCTCTCTTAACACTCCAGAAGAGTTTCATGCTAGTTCAGAGAGCTTTAATTTAGGTTTTTCGGGTGAAAATATAAAATTTATTCTTCAGAGCGAAGAGCAAGTTAAGCATAAACTTCCTTATTATACTTATCGTCCTTCTCAAGAGCAGCTAGCTTTAAGGGTAGGGCAATCATTCAAAAATGATATTCACGCACTCATTCAAGCTCCAACCGGAACCGGGAAAACACTCGGCTATTTATTGCCATCTATTTTAAAGGCGAAGGACTCAAAAGAGCAGGTACTTATCTCTACTGGAACAAAAACCCTGCAAAATCAGGCGATGGCCAAAGATATACCTGGAGCTAAACAACTACTTGGACTTGAAGATAGCCAGCTAAAAGTTCTTCGGCTTATTGGATCGAGTAATCATTTTTGTGAGTTGTTATTTAGAAGTGAAGAAGATGAAAATCTTCTTGATTTAAATACCTTTGAAGAGAAGTTTTCCAAAGCTTATTTTGAGGCAGCATTTTTCAATAACCGTAGGGTCCAAGACTATAATAACGTTATTACAAGAGAGAATATTCCTTTTGTGCTTAAGCGAAAGCTTAAAGCCTTCAATGAATTGGAAGAAGAGATACAGGTTGATTTTAGGGCCTGTACCGGTAATAAATGTCCTTTTAAAACAGAGTGTTCCTATTTACAGGGGTTAAGGAAAGCCAAAGAGGCAGATGTAATCGTTGGCAACCATGCGCTCACTTTATCTTGGCCTCGCGGAGTTGAGAGACCTAAATATATCGTGATTGATGAGGCACATAAACTTGAGGGGGAGGCGACGAGAGCTTTTAGTTCAGAGTTAACCCAAGCTGAATTGGAAAATTTTGCGAGGAACCTCTCATCAATGGTGGCTCCTGTTTACTACCTCTTGGGAGCGGAAAAAGGTGATGATGAGCTTGTTCAAAGAATAAGAAAGGAAGCTAGTTCTACATCAAAAATGATTGAAGAAAATATTAGTGAATTAAAGAACTTGATTGAGCGATTCGCGAGAAAACTCCCTAATTATACAGATATTTATTGGAATGAGTTTCTCATGTTTAATAAGGATCAGCTAAAGGATAGCCTTCAAGCGAGTCTGTATAATCAAGTCGACTCTCTACGATATATTTTTAGAGGGTTTTACGAGTTAATTCTCCCTCTGATGAGCCGCTGGAGTATGAATACTCTTAATGATGAAAATGACCTGAAAGCATTTAGTTTATTTGAATCTAACGCCGGTCATATTGAAGAGTCTTATTTGACTCTCGAGAGACTTATGGAAGATACAGTAAAGTACGTAAGCTCTATTAAATTTCATGATGAGTATGGCTTTCTATTTAGTAGTTCGCCGGTTGATGTTGGCGAGCTTTTTTATGAAAACGTTCTTCAAGATTCAGCTTCGACTGTTTTTACGTCTGCAACTCTCACTAATAGCGATGGATCTATGGGCATGGGACAAGTTGAGTGGATGACTGGTTACCATCTTTTACCTTCTGAAAAAAGGTTTAAGTCTGGCTTATTTCTTCAAAATAATTACGACTATAAAAACAACGCCAAAGTCTATCTGTGTACCGACACTGTTTCATTCTACGATCAAGACTATGTTCCGAGCACAATGAAACAACTGATTCCACTTATCCGCGATATCGGTGGAAGAACGCTTCTTCTTTTTTCCTCAAGAGTTCGATTCGATAAGGCTTGTGAACTTTTATTAGAAGCCTTTGATGGTGAAATTCCTCTTTTTATTCAAGGACTAGGAAAAAATATCGTAGAAGAATTTAAGCGCTCGGAGCACGGTGTTTTAGTTGGTATGGAGTCTTTTGGAGAAGGAATTGATATACCTGGTGATAACTTAGTCTTTGTTTATATCGATAAAGTTCCGGATTTGCGTCAAGACCTTATCATCCAGAAACGAAGAGACTTCTATGAAAGCCGCTTTGGGAATGAGTTTAACGATTATTTTTTAGGGCACAGAACAAGATCACTGCATCAAAAACTAGGGCGTTTAATTCGAAGGGAAAGTGATAAAGGCTGCGTTATTGTAACTGACTCGAGACTATCTCGTTGGAAGCACAGAACGCTAGATACTTTCTCACAAATGATGAAGCCTTATGATTTACAAGTTGTACCATTCGAAAAAGCCTGCGAGGAGACTAGGGATTTTCTACTTTAGATTTTAACTCTATTCTGATCGTAATTTTTTAGGGCCTCGACCTCAATCTTTAGTCCATTAGCAAAAACAGCTTTGTAGGGGAGGAAATTATATTTGCTCAAGTAGATGTCATCTTGATGGTCAAGAATATGTCCCTTGTCGTCGAGGTAGACGATTCTACAGTGAGTCGCCGATAACTCCTTCCCACCAATATCAAGAGGAACCTGATCAAGGTCTTGCAGCTCCATATAGATATCTTTTTCAGTGAAGGGGGCTTCGTATTCCCAAATATTATTTGAAGTTATAACTGAGTATACGGTTCTCTGTACCGGATCTAGCTTTTTGGCGTTAATCATGACAGTTGATAGGCTGAAGCATGGTGAGGCTATATATGGTTTCCCATTGACGACTTTATCATGGTAATGCGTACCGCCGTCACCGATAAAGGTGTAGTTATAAATTTTATCTTTTTGGTTAACGTGAAAGATCTCTGTGCTTTCTTTGTGGCCCAGGCTTCTTACGATTTTGTAATGTAGAGGGTCAAAGGCATTATTAAACTCGGCCTCGACAAAAATTTTCAAAAATTCACCGGTTTTGACTCGACTCAAAACTTCTACTTGGTACTCGTAATTTCCTTGAACTTTGTCTTCTTTTGAGATGACGAAATTCTCTTGAGTATAGACTTTATCGCCATCTAGGTAATTGTACTTGCCCTCAAATAATTTTTCTTTGAAACTCATAAAAATATCTTAACAATTTCTAACTAGGTGTGACACTTTTTTTTAACGTTGTTCACCGACTTTAATTGTCAAAAGTAGCCTAGCTATGTTAAATTTTGACATACTCTGAATAAACTTTGCAAAGGAAATTACACCCATGATCAAACTTAAGAAAGGGCTTGATTTACCCATTAGCGGTGACCCGAATCAAGAGGTATCGCAAGGTAATCAAGTTTCTAAAGTAGCATTAATTGGTGACGACGTAGTTGGTATGAAGCCATCTATGGCGGTGCAAGTTGGGGACAAAGTTAAGACTGGCCAACTGCTCTACACAGACAAAAAAACAGAAGGAATTCGTTACACAGCTCCTGCATCAGGTGAAGTAATCGAAGTTAACCGTGGTGATAAGCGTGCTTTTCAATCAGTGGTTATCAAGATTGAAGGTGATGAACATGTAAGCTTTGAAGCTTACAAGGGAAGTGATTTGAGTTCTTATGACGCTCAAGGATTGAAAGATCTTTTGATTGAAGCAGGCGCATGGCCATCAATCAGAAGAAGACCTTTCTCAAAGGTAGCTGTTCCTACGGAAACACCAGATGCTATTTTTGTGACTGCGATCGATACTCATCCTCTTGCAGCAGACCCAAAACATTTTATCAATGCAAACGCAGCTGCTTTTAAAGCAGGTGTACAGGCGATGAAGAAACTTTGTGATAAAGTTATCGTTTGTACGGCTCCTAACGCAGGATTTGATGTTCCAGCGGAAGTACAGAAAGAAGAATTTGCAGGACCACATCCAGCAGGGCTTGTTGGTACTCATATTCACTTTTTAAACCCTGTTGGAGAGAGAAATTGCGTTTGGCATATTACATATGCTGAAGTGATTGCTATCGGTAAGCTTATTGAAAGTGGAAAGATTTTCACTGAGAGATACGTAGCAGTTGCTGGGCCGATGGCAAAGAATCCAAGAATTATCAAAACGAGAACAGGTGCAAACCTTGACGAGTTAATGAAAGACGAAGTTAAGACAGAAGCTACTGTTAGAGTTGTGTCTGGTTGTGTTTTAGGTGGTAGAAAGTCTCAAGGGCCGTTTGGTTATTTAGGTCGTTTTCATAACCAAATTTCAGTTATTGAAGAAGGTGGAAAGCGTGAATTCCTAGGTTGGCATAGTCCAGGGTTTGATAAGTATTCAGTAAAACCTGTTTTCTTATCAAAACTTCTTCCAAAGAAATTTGCTTTAGATGCGGATACAAACGGATCTTTGAGATCTATCGTTCCAATCGGTTCTTACGAAAAAGTAATGCCGCTTGATATCCTACCAACTTTCCTTCTACGTTCAGTGATGAGTGGAAATACAGATATGCTTATTAAGCTTGGTGCTGTGGAGCTAGACGAAGAGGATTTAGCTCTTTGTAATTTTGTTGATCCAAGTAAAAATGATTTCTCATCTAAGCTTAGAGAAGGTTTAACTCAAATTGAAAAGGAAGGGCTATGAGCTTTTTAAGATCATTTCTCGATAAACAAGGCGAGCTTTTCCATAAAGGTGGTAAGTTAGAAAAACTTTATCCTCTTTATGAAGCTCTAGATACGTTCGCTTATACTCCAGGTATTAAAGCGACAGGTAATACTCACGTTAGAGATGCAATCGACCTGAAAAGAACTATGATCAGTGTTGTATTCGCATTAACACCGGTTATTCTTTTTGCTCTATATAATACAGGTTATCAGGCAAACTCTGCACTTGCTTCAGCAGGTTTAGAAGCAGTTGGGTGGAGAGCTGATATCTTAAGAGCTATTGGCCTAGGGTTTGATCCAGCAAATTTTATTCACAATTTTGTTCACGGACTACTTTGGTTTTTTCCGGTATTTCTAGTGACGCAAATTGCGGGTGGTACTTGCGAAGTTATTTTTTCTATTATTAGAAAGCATGAAGTAAACGAGGGATTCCTTGTTACTGGGATGCTTTATCCATTAATTTTACCTCCAACAATTCCTTTATGGCAGGTTGCTGTCGGGATTATTTTTGGAGTTGTTATTGGAAAAGAAATTTTTGGTGGAACGGGGAAAAATATTTTCAACCCAGCTTTAACTGCCAGAGCATTCCTTTTCTTTGCTTACCCAGCTCAAATTTCAGGTGATGCTGTTTGGACGGCGGTAGACGGTTATACTGGTGCTACAATGCTTGCTCAAGCCGCAGCTGGTGGAATGGATGCAATCACATTCTCATGGAATGATGCATTTATAGGACTTGTTCCTGGTTCGATGGGTGAAACTTCTACTTTAATGTGTCTTCTAGGTGCTGGATTCTTGATAATGACAGGAATTGGTAACTGGAGAATTATGTTATCAATGCTACTAGGTATGGCTGGGATGAGCTTACTTTTCAATGTGATTGGGTCTGAATCTAATCCAATGTTTGCAGTAACTCCTCAATGGCACTTAGTTATGGGTGGATTTGCTTTTGCTTGTGTTTTTATGGCAACAGATCCGGTTTCAGCTGCAATGACAAATACAGGAAGAATTTTTTATGGTGCCCTGATTGGTGTGCTTGGTGTTCTTATCCGTGTTGTTAACCCTGCTTACCCAGAAGGTTGGATGCTGGCGATTCTATTCATGAATGCACTTGCTCCATTAATTGATTATTTTGTTGTCGAAGGCAATATTAAAAGAAGGATGGCAAGAAATGGCTAAGAGTTCAGAAACTTTAAAGACAGTTACAGTTGCAGGTCTTCTTTGTATTGTATGTTCGGTTCTAGTTGCAGGTATAGTAGTTGCATTAAGACCACAACAAGCAAAGAATGCTGAAATTGATATGAAAAAGAATATTCTTCAATCAGCTGGCCTTTTAAAGAAAGGTGCAGATGTTGAAGAAGCTTTCAAAAGTATTCACGTAGCAATTGTTGATATGAACACAGGTAAAGTGGTTCAGGACATTAATCCTGATGAATATGATATGACTGCGGCAAACAAAGACCCAGAATTATCAGTGAAAATCCCAGCAGGTAAAGATGTTGGTGGTTTAAGCACAAGACCTAAATATGCGAAAGTTTATCTTGAAAAAGATGACTCAGGTGACACAAAAACAGTAATCCTAAATATGTGGAGTAAAGGTCTTTGGTCTACAATGTATGGTTTTATCGCACTAAGCACTGACCTAACTATTAAGGGTTTTGGTTACTATGCTCAGGGGGAAACTCCAGGGCTAGGTGGTGAAGTTGATAATCCAAAGTGGAAAGAGCAATGGATTGGAAAGAAGATTTACGACAATTCAAATGATGTTGCTTTTAAAGTAGCCAAAGGACAAGCACAGGGAGAGTACCAAGTTGATGGTCTTTCAGGTGCGACGATTACAGGTAATGGTGTAACTAGTTCAATGAATTATTGGTTTGGTGAACATGGTTACCAAAAGGTGCTTGAGACAGTAGCACAGGGAGGACTGTAATGAAGCTTAAAGAGCTAATTGTAGAACCAATTATTAAGAACAACCCAATTGCACTTCAGATCCTTGGAATCTGTTCAGCTCTTGCGGTTACAGTTCAGTTAAAAAACGTTTTTGTTATGTGTGCGGCTGTTACACTTGTTGTCGCGTTTGCCAATATGGGTGTATCTCTTATTCGTAACCATGTACCAAGTTCAATTCGTATCATTGTTCAAATGACTATCATTGCTTCACTAGTTATCGTAGCAGAGCAGTTCTTGAAAGCTTTCTTGTTTGATCAATGGAAAACTATGGCGGTTTATGTTGGGTTAATTATCACCAACTGTATCGTTATGGGACGTACAGAAGCTTTTGGGATGAAGAACGGGCCAATCGAGTCATTTTTCGACGGAATTGGAAACGGTTTAGGTTATTCTTTAATTCTAATCATTGTAGGTTTTTTCAGAGAGCTTTTTGGTTCTGGAAAGCTGTTTGGAATGACTGTTTTAGAGTTAACAAAAGATGGTGGTTGGTATCAAGCTAACGGGTTGATGCTACTTCCTCCAAGTGCTTTTATTATTATCGGTTTTATTATCTGGGCGATTAGATCTTATGATCCGTCTCAGGTAGAGGAATAGGAGAGCGTCATGGTTGAACATTACGTAAGTCTAATTGTTAAAGCAATTTTTATTGAGAACCTTGCACTTTCATTTTTCTTAGGAATGTGTACGTTTCTAGCTGTTTCGAAAAAAGTTTCGACGGCACTTGGTCTAGGAGTTGCGGTTATCGTTGTACAAATGATTACCATCCCGGCCAACAACCTTTTATACACTTACTTTCTTAAGGCTGGTGCTTTAAGTTGGGCTGGTTATCCTAATGTAGATTTGAGCTTTCTAGGTTTGATTTCTTATATTGGTGTAATTGCAGCGATGGTACAAATTCTAGAGATGACGCTAGATAAGTTTTTCCCAGCATTATACAACACGCTAGGGATCTTTCTTCCGTTAATTACAGTTAACTGTGCCATTCTTGGTGGGTCTCTATTCATGGTAGAAAGAGATTATAACTTTGGTGAGTCTGTTGCTTACGGTTTTGGTTCGGGTATTGGATGGGCATTTGCTATTGCTATCTTAGCTGGAATTAGAGAAAAGATGGATTATTCAGATGTTCCTGCGGGTCTTAGAGGTTTAGGTATTACTTTTATGACTTGTGGACTGTTAGCGATTGTCTTTATGTCATTCGCAGGTATCTCGTTATAAGAAATAAAAGGATATAATAATGCAAACGGTAATTTTTGGAGTGATCATGTTTACTGGAGTCATCTTGGCTTTAGTAGGACTGATTCTCGTTGCGAGGTCTAAGCTAGTCCCGCAAGGTAAGATCAAAATTAATATTAACGGTGAAAAAGACATTATGGTTTCGCCAGGGCAAAAGCTTCTAGGAGCTCTTGCTGAAGAAAAACTTTTCTTATCATCTGCTTGTGGTGGTGGGGGAACATGTGCTCAGTGTAAAGCGCAGGTTTTTGAAGGAGGAGGAGAAATTCTTCCTACTGAACTATCTCATATCACTAAAGGTGAAGCTAAAGAAGGTTGGAGACTAGCTTGTCAGGTTACTTGTAAACAAGACATGAAAGTAGGAGTTGAAGAGGAAGTTTTTGGTGTAAAAAAATGGGAGTGTACTGTTCGTTCAAACGATTCAGTTGCAACCTTCATTAAAGAACTTGTTCTTGATCTTCCAACTGGTGAGTCTGTTCCATTTAGAGCAGGTGGTTATATCCAGATTGAAAGACCAGCTGGTTTAGATATCAGCTTTAAAGACTTTGTTGTTGAAGATGAGTATAGAGGCGATTGGGACAAGTACAATCTTTGGCAATACCGTTCAAAAGTTGACGAAGAAACTATTAGAGCTTACTCGATGGCAAACTATCCAGAAGAGAGAGGTATGATCATGTTGAATGTTCGTATTGCAACTCCTCCTCCAGGAAAAGATGTGCCTCCAGGAAAGATGTCATCATATATCTATAACTTAAAGCCAGGCGATAAATGTACAATCTCAGGTCCATTTGGAGAGTTCTTTGCACGTGATACTAAAAAAGAAATGGTATTCGTTGGTGGGGGAGCTGGTATGGCACCGATGAGATCACATATCTTTGATCAATTCAGAAGATTAAAAACAGATAGAAAAGTAACTTTCTGGTATGGAGCAAGATCTAAACGTGAAATGTTCTATGTTGAAGATTTTGATGCTATCCAAGCAGAGAACGAAAACTTCAAGTGGCATGTTGCTTTATCTGATGCACTACCTGAAGATAAATGGGAAGGGTACACAGGATTTATTCACCAAGTGTTACATGATGAATACCTGAAAGATCACCCGGCCCCTGAGGATTGCGAATACTATCTTTGTGGACCTCCGATCATGAACAAGTGTGTTGTTGATATGCTTCTTGATCTAGGTGTTGAGCGTGAAGATATTATGCTAGATGACTTTGGTGGTTAATTAACACAAGCAAATACTTTGAAAGGGCCCCTAGACTTGGGGCCTTTTTTTTTAGAATTTTTATAAGGTTTTAAAATGAGATTTTTAGTTTTAAGTTTAATTTTTTTAGTTTCTTGTTCAGGTGAAAAACGACTTTTAAAGATCGATGGCAGCACCATGGGGACTTATTATAAAGTCACCACCTATGGCTCAGTTTCCAAAGACAAACTTAAAGAAGATATTGATCAATTTTTAAAGCTTTTTAATAATGTTTTTTCTACGTATATTCCGGAGTCTGAGATTTCGAGAATCAACAATTCTAAATTCAGGAAAATTAAAATTTCGGATTCTATGAGAAAGGCAATTGAGTTGTCGCTAGAAATCTCTCGTAAGTCCCATGGATATTTCGACATAACTGTAGCACCTCTTGTGAATATGTGGGGCTTTGGTCCTGACGGTAAACAGAAGCTACCTGAAAATTTCGAGATTGAGAAAATGCTCAAGCAAGTCGGGTATCAGCATATCGATTTTCAAGATAAGTTCTTAGTTAAAAAAGTTCCCGATTTGAAGCTTGATATGTCAGCTGTGGCCAAAGGATTTGGTGTCGATGAATTGGTTAAATTTTTAGAGTATCAAGGATATGATCAGCTATTAGTCGAAATTGGTGGGGAAGTTCGCTCACGAGGTAAAAAGCAAGACGGAGCTCCTTGGAGAGTTGGTATTGAAGGACCAGGAGAAGGCTTGGGGGCAAAAATCTCAAAAATTGTTCCGTTGACCAATAAATCAATGGCGACAAGTGGTAGCTACCGAAATTATCTTAAATATGGAGACCAGGTTTTCTCTCACACCATTGATCCAAAAACCGGACGGCCAGTGGACCATAAAACCATTTCTGTGAGTGTTATAAGTGAATATTGTGCTGATGCAGATGCTTGGGCAACTGCTCTGATGAGTATGGGGCATGAGAAAGGTCTCGATATCGCCAATAAATTAAATTTACTGGTATATTTTCAAATCAAGGAAAATGATAATATCAAAGTATTGACTTCAAAGGCTTTTGATCAGTATAAAGGTGAGTAATGGATATATTAATTATTACAGTTACCGTATTTTCAATTGCATTCGCTGGTATGGCCATAGGTGTAATTCTTTCAAATAAAGTCATAAAAGGCTCATGTGGCGGAATAGCAACGCTTATGGGTGGCAAGTCAGCTTGTGACGTATGCGCTATGAAAGATCGCTGTGAGTCTTCAGGTAAGGAACTCTGCGAAGAGGCTTAGAGATCACCTTTAAATGGTCTTATTAACCTAAGTAGCCTTCCTAGTCGCAATCTGTATTGCATTTCATCTATATCTTCTTCAAGATACTCAGTTAGACCTGTTCCAATATCTTCGGGTTCGAAAGTAGATTTGCTAGAAAAGCTTACTTTAAAGTCATGATCCATATTTCTTTTGCGAAGAACTTCTATCCACTCAGATAATGGCTTTATCTTGTTAAAAAGTGAGTGGTCAAATACATAAGGGACTGTCTTTTCGCCAACTCTAACTAATACGTAAGGTGCCACATGATAGTACCAACCCCATGTATGATTCTTAATTGAGAAAGGTACTTCGCTTTGAATAAAAACTTTTCCGGTAGTGATACAAGACTGATCTAGTATTAATGAAATTGCGTGTGCACGAGATTCACAGCGATTACCATATTCTTCAGATGCTAGTTTGTCGCTGAGGGTGTAAATCGAAAAAAATAGCTCCTCAGCTTCTTTCAGGGAGACCACAGAGATATTTATTTTAGGCTCATAGCTCATTGCAATTTTGGAGGTAGGAGTAATTTGAGTATCAGCAAATACTGTGTGCTGGCTTTGATAGTAAGTACTACCGCTTTTGCATAGACCCTGATACTCGCTCTCTAATATCTCAGCGTTTTCTTTCTTCCAAAAAGGAATAACACCTTTTCCAAGATGATAATCAGCGATATCGATATTCTTTTCTTGTATCATATCTTCAAGTCGAGTGAGTTCAACGGAGAGGTTTCTTTCATTTAAAACTGGAACAATACTTCTAATGAGGTCTACCACCTGAGGATCGAAGCGATTTGCCAGTGCTTGGTTCGTAAGAATAAAAGTTATAAGAAATAGTTTAAAATAAGTTAACATTTAAGGTGGCTCCTATTGCTGTTCGACTTAAACTAGCTTGCTCCAGAGCAAACTCTATAAAAGTTCCAGCTGTTACCCCATAATCGACTTGGACATCAACGCCTAAGCGTCCTACATCGTCCATATTTTTATTAAAGTCTTTTAACTCATCAACTTGATCACCTTTTTGATCCCAGTCAAAAGCGATAGATGACTTTAGTTGAACATAGTCATTTAATGCATAATTTGCAAAGGCTCCCACTTCCGCCAAAAGAGTTTGGTAGCGGGTCGGGTAGAAGCAATCTTGATCGCCACATTTTTGATAGTATTCTTGTCTTTTAAAATAGTTTCTTTGGATCGAAGTGGTGATCCCTGTGTAAAAGCCCTGAACTCCAGTGTTAAAACTAATAGAGGGTTGGATACCCAGTCCATAGTTCATATCATTACCTTCAGCACTAAAGGTTGAGGCAAATTCTACGAAGTTATTGGCATTGATAGTAAAATACTTGTTAGAGACAATATTAGATACGAAAAGATTGACTCGTTTGTTATTGTCAGAAACGCCTTTAAAGCGGATATACTCAGAATAGCTTCCATCGGCATTTTTCGCTTTGTATTTGATTTCACTATTTAGATCGTCTTGAAAAGTATAAGCAAAGCTTAGTTTATAATCATTAGCTAGTTGATACCCAAGTGAAACAGAGTGAAACATTTGATGAGAGGCAGTCCCATCTAATTCATCACCTTTATAGTCTTGACCTGTTTTAAAACGATTGTAAGTTGCACCAGATTGGTAGTTATTACTTAGGCTTGGTCCTAAAAATTGAACATAATAATTAAAACTTAAGCGCTCAGTATACTCACGAAACTTTGGCTTAGTCACAGTTTGTGGAGCAGCTTGAATAGTTGCAATTGGCTGTGAAACTTTTTTAAGTTTAGCTCGTCTCGATACTTTCTTTTTCTTAACCGTTTGCGATTTTGCTAGTCCTCCATACTCTTTTGGAAGATAGTAACCGATAGGTTGAGCAAGTGCCGTAAAACTAAATAGTGAGAGAGCAATTAAGAGTTTCATTATAATCTTTTAACCTCTGACTTTCCTTTAGCGTACATACCATTATTAATGAGTTTGTCTCTTTGAATTAAATAATCTTTTAGGTTATTTATGACAGCTTCTCTTTGAGCTGTTTCTTTATCTTCACCTAAGGTGTTAACCATTTCCTTTTTAATACTTACATATTCCATGGTTAGGTTATGAAACATATTTTCTAAGTATTCATTCATGCCATCAACAGGTCTTATATTCATACTGGCCACATTTCCAGCAGTAAATTTGTCTGTTAGAAGTGCTAACTCCGATCTTTTCGCGGACATAAATGTTTGAAGAATCCACATTGCATTTTTAATAGACCAAGTATAGGTTTGTAATGCAAATGAGGCAGCTTCTTGTTTCTTGTTTTGTTGCAAGAACATTACTTCCCACTGGCGGGCCATGTATTTTCTTTGCTCGTCTGAGTCAAATAGAGCCTCTTGTCTGAATAGGCGAGAGTTCTTCTTTAGGGTATCCAGAATACTATGTCCCTCAAGTTTTGCTTGTTTGAAATCAGCTGCTAATTTGTTCACTAGACCATGAGTTTCAGGTTGTTCAAAATTAAGCTTTGTAAGTTTATTCGTCATTGTCTCAAAGAAGATAAACTGACGACCAACATAGTAGTTTCTTTCTGTTTGTTCGTTTTCTTGATCAACAACCATATATGGGTGATCTAAGAAAAACTGTGCCATTTTTTTCCAAATATAAGCTTGAAGATTAACAGTTCTTTTCTTTTCTTCGTTTAAGAAGCTAACATAACTCTTAGTTAGGGTGCTTTTATCTTTTAAGATTGAATTAATATCATTTAAATAAAGCTCCATTTCCATCCAAGCAGCTTCCGCTGTGAGTGGAAAATTGAACTGAGTTTCAAACTGTTCTGTTCTACCAATTCGTGCGGCAAATACCAGACTTTCCTCATAAGAAATCTGCATCGCTTTAAAGCGATCCATTCTAGATTTCCATGCTTGTCCTGCTTCATCTAATACCTTGGTTTCATTGGCAGCGGCTTTCGTTTCTACTGTATCTGTATAGATTGGGTTTTTATCATCTGTGGCATTGCCTCCCATGGTATCAACCATGTCGATATAGGCTCCACGAACCTTTCCAACGGCCCACATGGCATGAGGGTTCATTGGTTGAGTGATAAAATAGAACGTAAATGGTCCATAGATGGCCATCGCAATTGATAGCCCTAGATTTTGTTGAACCGTTCTACCAAACCATTGAACATGACCAATAGTATGCCTATGAATCATCCCTTGGATATTGTTAATAGGTCTTCTACAGAAGTTTTTCATCTTAACAGAGTAGTTCTTCATAATTGCAGGGACATCATACAGAAAGAATGAAAGCCCGTGTGCTCTTCTTTTAGTGCTCAGGATTTTTCCTTTCACTTTACGAAGTTGCTTGAATACTTCCTGGCGCTCTCGCCATTTTAGAATATTGTCTTTTTCAATTTTTAGAATTTCTCTGTCGATATTTCCAAGAGCGTAGTCATTCGCTCCCGCATTTACACTTAAAGTAAATTCTTCTGAGTCGTATAATGCTTTAAGAATAGATTCGATGTAATTGATTCGATTTGTACTTCCAAAGTTGAATGATGCATTTTCATATTCAACATGAAGTATGTTATATAAATGATTGATGAAAGGACTGTTTGGATCCATTGCAATAGATCCATATTTTACGGTGTCACCATCAAGTGTTCTTGATTCGTAGAAGTAGTTTCCTTGCGAGTCAAAATAATCGTACTGAGTTTTTTCGACTCCATCAATTGTGATTGACTTATAGATGACGTATGTTCCGCTTAGGAGACTGGCCATTTGAAGCTTTCCTACTAGTTTGTCGCCTTCCCAGTAATTGTAGCCACAAAATCCGTTAAAGCCATGAACGTCTTCAATTGAGAAGCTATTGCCTAAAGTTTCCTTACCACCTTTTTGCGAAAAGATGCAGGCCAATCTCTCATCCAGAGTCATGGCCTGCGACATCACGAGGTTTGTAAGTTTAGTATATGCTGTTGCATCTACCATTTTGTTATCCTTAATTTTTATTGTTGTGTTTGGTTATAACTACTACCTACAGCTACCGCTCTTACCTTTGGAATAAGAGTTAAGCTTTGTCTGTCACTATCTCCTCTAAAGAAAGTCACTCCATGATACTGGTGTGAAGCGATGACTCTTAATGCTTCCCAGTTAGGAGTTGCTGTTCTTGTTGCCGAGATAATTTCATCTCTATAATATTTTACCTGGTCATTATTCGCAGTTGGAAGAGCTGCTTTAACCGGGTCAATATCCACTTTTAATCCTATCTCTTGTGCAAAAAGAATATTTTTTGCATTCTCTAGAGCAGGAAGTACTTCTTGTAGAGCTTTAACTCTGATACCTGTTGAGTTCGGCATCATATATCCAAAAAGAGAACCGTATTCATCAAGTTTTGCTTCCCAAGCATCATCAGAATTTCTGATTGCTTGATCAAGATCACTGATAACTGGCTTATCCTGGTCTCTGTTTTCGATTCTATCTGCATATCCATAAAGAGGTTTTCTCTCTTTTTGCATATCAAATTCAATCTTATCTACGGTTCTTTGGTTTGCTCCTAAGAAGTTTCCATAGTAGTTAAGGAACTTCGCTAGAGAGATACCACCGTCTTTAATCGCTCTTTTTTCCGCAAGCATTGAATGCTTTAGTTGTTGATAGTGGATAAGCTCGTGACCGATAGTGTAGATCTTAGTGAAAGCATCTAACTCAGATCTTACCCAAAGGTAGATTCTACTATCAGAGTAAAGCCCGTGGTCAGAACGCTTCTTCGCAAAACATTCTCCAGCATATTCTCTATTAGAAAGTTTAAGTCTTTTTAGTTGAGCACTATTTAAGATCGAAATTTTTCTTTCTGAAAGTTTGTTCGTAAAAATTTCTTTTACAGATTTACCTGTTTCCTCAGCGAATCTTTCAATATTAAATTTTGCGTAAGGTGCAACATCCATAAGCTTAATCATTTCGTCTAGCGTGTGCTCAGACTTATTAATGATGGCCTGGTAATCAGCAAGTTTAGGGAACTTGTTGAAGTGTTCTTCTCTTTTAGACTCGATAAAAGCTTCTCTTTTGTCTGCCTTTAATGTTTGAGCTAGAGCAAGTGTCTTGCGCCACTCTTGACGAGCTTGTTTAAGAGTTTCACCTACAAGTTCAGAGTCGATTACTCTTGTTCCTGTCCTCATTTCATTTTGAGTGGCAACTTTAATTTCTTTATCAGTATCTCTTTCACCTAGGTATAGAGTTTCAAAACGAAGTTTAGTTACATCAGCGTTAAGGCTGAAAAGCTCAGCGTAACCTTTCATGTTTGGACACTCATTAAGTCTTGATTTAGAAAGCTCACAGAACTCTTCTAAATGTGCTCTGATCGCTTTTTTACTTTGAAGTCCAAGAATGATGTTTGGCATATCTTTAGAAATCATTTGCTTAAGTAGGCTAGTGATCTCGTAAATCTTTCTTTGAAAGAATTTATCATCTACTTTCTCTGCTAAGCTAATGGCGTCGTCGATGATAACAAGGTCAAGAGCTTTGTCTTCTTGAGAGTAGTTAAATACGATTCTGTCAGTATTGATAGCTCTTACATTATCAATGATATCTCTAACAATTTTAAACTCGTCATAGTTCTCGATTTCTTTAAGCGTTGAAACGATCGTTAATTGACAGTCAGAGATATAGTCTTGATGCTTTTTAAGTTCAACTTTACCAATTCTATGCTCAAGCATGTCGATGATTCTGTATACTGATTCAATCGCTCTTGGGTGTAGGAAAGATAAGATCTCTTTCAACTGATGTTTCATACCGTCACATAATTCTAGTAACTCGTATGCATAAGCAACTTCTCTGTTTAGACTTTCATCAGCTTCTTTAAGCATTCTAGACAATTGCACCATTTGAGCAGCTACGAATACCGGCATGTCAGTGTTGATAACGATTGGCTCGATTGGCTTTATCAAGTCTTTTGCTAAAACTGAATTTTTATCATTTACATCGTCAACGATTACGAATGGAGCATATCCTCCACCTGCAGATGTGTTAACGATTGAGCTCATTTTTCCTCTTTCTTGTGGAGCATATCTCACAAGTGCATTATGAGTCATTGTCGGTAAATCACCTTTTTTCCCACCAAAGAAAACCCAAGTTCTGATATCAGCTGCAAGGTTCGCGAATTTGAAGCCTTCAGCTTTTCTTTGAACCGCTACTGGAATACGAGCAATTTTTACTAATTGTTGATAAGCAAATTCAGACGGCTTTTCTTGAATCATCTGAAGAACTTCTTCTCTTTGCTGTTTACCTAGTGTTTTAAGAATATATACACCTTGCCCACCAGCATTTGATGGAACTTTAATTACCCATTCATCTGGGTTTTTCAAAATTGTTTCAACCGATTTAGCAGTTGGTGGAAGAGTTTGAGGAGGCATGATTTTACTTCCTTCAAGCTCTAAGCCTGCTGCTTTAATTTTCTTCGCGTAGTACTTTGGAGCGAAGTGAGTAAGTGTTGCTAAGATGATCTTATTATCTAAGATACGGTTAAGCCCACCCATATAAATCTTCTTCGAGATAATCGCGTTGATAATTCCTGGAATCGCGTAAGCAGATTGCATTGGAATTGGTTTCCCTTTAGGATCAAGTACGATTTTTCCTTCGTCTTCTTCATCTTTAATAAGGTTGTCTCTAAGTAATACTGGTTCACCACTTTCTGGGTCTTTCATGAAAAGACCTGCTTCAGGATCATATAAAGCAGAGTCAGCATTAACTCTTGAATATACGGCGGTAACTATTGGATTCTCTTTCGCAACAGTTCTTAGTCTGATAAAGCCTTCTTTATCTTGGTATAGTTGATCCGCTTCAGCGTAAATCAATCCAGAATAGGCAGCTAATTGATGAATCTCTGGAGCTGCACCGTTTGAACCACCTGGTGGAAGAAGGATTTGAACTCCTTTTTTATTTTTCGTCCAAGCTTCTCCTAATGATTTGTAAGTTTCACCAAGAATTTTAAAGTGATCATTCGGCATAACTCTTCCTAGAGAATCTAGGATTTCTGGTGCTTGCTCATATAAACCTTGAAGAACGTTCATATTATTAGATGCACCTGACGGTGATCCAGCATTTATCTCTAGGATTCTGAATGGAAGACCTGGTAATTCATCCACTTTGTTTTTTGCGATTAGGTTAGGGAACTCATTTGATCTTGCGATATAGTCTTCAACTAGTACAAGGTCTAGCCCAACGTTATCCATAAAAGGATAGCTTTTCATGTTTTTATGGTGAAGCTGTGGGAAGTAATTCGGACTAGCTTTGATCGCGTCGATGAAAATTTCGCGAACACCATTTGGAAGACTTTTTACAAATTTTGATGATTCAACTGAAGGTGAACCATAAATATCTTGGATAACCGCTCTTAGAGCAATCATTAATTTTTGAGCAGCTTTTTCAACATCATTAAAAAGAGACTTCTGTAGAGGAACTACTGTTGTGGTACAAGGAACAGTAAATGTTTTATATTCTCCACTTGATGTTTTTTTAGAAAAAGTTAGGTCTCTATTCTTTAGGAATCGAGTAAGACGTCTACTTTCAGAATAGTGGTTTGATACTTCTTCTTTAAGTAGCCTTTCAGCGATAGGTCTTGCATGCTTGTAAGCCTCGCGACCTCTTTTAGCAGAAAATAGATAGTTTGAGACTTCTACCTGAGTTTGACCAATAAAGCCTAAGTTTGGATTGTAATCTTTTTTAGATCTAGTTTGTTTTTTCACAATGTACCTCTGATGATGTTTTTTAATTCAGCTACCCATCAAATCCGTGAAAAGTAATTGAGTAAAATATACAACTAATATACACATTTTGACGCGGCGCTGCAAGAAAATTTTACGTTTGGAATTAAAAAATGTTAAATATCTAGGCGGGATTCTGATTTTTCTTAGTAAATCAGGCGATTTTGTCTAAAGTTTAGACATCTTAAGATAACAGTTATGAAAAAATTACCCTAAAATGGGTGTCGGTAATAAACACGATTAATTTGTTTACAGAGGTTAAGGGAAGATGCAAGAGCTAGAACAAAACGAACAAAACAACTGGATTTGTATAATTGAAGATGAACCAGAGATAAATGATGCACTTACAACCTATTTAAAGAACGCTAATTATCGTGTTGAAAGCTTTTTATCTGCCGAACAATTTTATGAAAATAGTGATCCAAAATTTAGGGGTGTTTTTCTAGTTGATTGGAACCTTCCGGGTGAGCCAGGGATTAATATTGTAGCTAAAATTCGTGAGAAAGATAAATATTCTCCTATCTTTATGGTTTCAGCTTATAGTCAAAATGAAGACATTTTAATGGGCCTTAAAGCAGGTGCTGATGACTATATTGCTAAGCCTTTTTCTCTCGATCAACTTCTTGCGAAGGTAGCAAACGCTCAAAGGAAACTTGATCATATTAATAGTAATATCGCAGATGAAGGTCTGAAGCTTCTCCCTGAAGCATCTTCTTTTATCAAGGATAATAAGACTGTTAGTTTAACTCGTCGTGAGTATATTATTTTTGAAAAACTTTTCCACCATCAGGGACAACCTATTACTAGAGATGAACTGATCTTATGTTTTGATAAAGACGAAAAAATGACCGTTAGAAATATTGATGTTCATGTTTTTAGTCTTCGTAAGAAAATCAAAACGAGCGAACTAATTGTTGAGACTGTTTGGGGGAAAGGCTACAAGTTAGCTGGCTAAAAAAACATTCTAAATTCAAATTCTATTAAGTCCGTCTTAGCTACATTTTTTCCCTCGATCATGTTTTGAGCAGAGAAAGTAAGCTGAGTCGGAATCGGGAACTTATTCATTAAGTAAAGATTTGCTGTAGTTATTTTTGCATCAACTCTAAAACTTCTAGAATTGGACTTAGTGTTCATTGCTAGAATTCTATTGGCTTCAGAATTAGAAGAAGAATACTTGGCTCTTTCGGTATAAGTGAAAATCATTGCTGGCTCAATTGATAGCCAATCAGTCGCATTGATGGTGGCCCTTAAATAAGTGTCGTACCTGTTTCCAAGTTTTTCTTCGAATGTTGCGGTTTCCTCAGAAAGTGGGATGTCGGTACTTAACGGCACCCTTAAACGTTTTTCGCTCGAAAATTGATAAGTGTAGCGAGTTTCTGCTTCTAAAAATAGCTTAGGTAAAACACGGTAAGCGGCACCCACCTCAAGATAAGTATCCCATTGGCCATCACCAAATCCAATATCTTGAATAATATCTGGATTGTCTACGTATCCAGTTGGAGCGACTCCACCAAGCTTAGTGTAGGCTCCATATTTGCTTTCCCTTAAAAAATTATAGAAAAGGCCAAATTCAAGATCTCCAAGACCTGAGCCTTGCCAATCTCCAAGTTCTTGATAGCCCAGATTATTTACGAAAGCAGATTGGATTACACCGGCGTCGATCGAGTATATCTGATCCACAACCTGGCCCAAGGCTTGAGCATAATCATCACCGTATTCTTTAGTTAGGGCATCAGACACCTCAGCACCCGTACTCTTTTTTACTGTTCTGTAATCTAATTTTACTTTGGCGTCGTAGATGGGAAGACCAATATAGGCGGTAAGGCGATTATTTATTCCATAGGCGAATGCGTAAGCATTAACTTCAACCTGAGCAGAAGCTTCTAGCTTATAGCGTCCTAGGGAAATTAAGTTATAGGCATCAGGATAGTCCTTAAATACCTCTAAAACCCCTTGAACCCTTTCGTCATCTAGAGTTTCAAGGTTTTCAATATCTGCATTAATTTCGTATTTATAGGGAGTCTCAGAGGCTGATTTATTATAACTGGACTCAACATCCGATTGTACGTTTCTCGCAAAAAACATACGAACACCCTTTGGGAGTGTCATATAATTCTGCGCACTTACTGACTGGCTCAGTAATGTCCCCAGAATTGCGATAAATAGATATTGCCCTTTAATATTCACCAAATCTCCAACTTGTGTGCCAATATTCTAGCTTATAATTCGACTCCGACCGACCGGGTTTGTAAAAATAACATACTGCGTTATTTTTTCTTAAAATACGCCTCACTCTTAGTTACAGTATGGGGCATACAAAAAAGAGGAGTTTATTTTTTGAAGTTAGCAGTCTTGCTCATTCTTTTATCAATTCTTGGAAGTTGTCGATTCAAAGAGATGATGGACAATGATTTTAAATCAGAGTCGAAAGTCACACCTTTTGCAAAGGCTGATACTTTAGCTCAGCGTTTTGGTAATGGGCGCACTAATACATTCACGTTAAAAATTCCCCTTACTGAAAGTTCTATCGGTTATTTTGATATTGATGAAGTCCTAGGCAATGACAGCCTTGATCGTGATCAACAAAGTTTTCTATCACGTATGGCAAATGGTTTTAAAATGGCGATTTATAATATTGCGCTTCGAATGGGGATTAGAAATAAATTCAAAATTACTTCTTATTTTAATCTTCCTGAAATCAATCCGAAATTTGTTGAGTCAGCAAGAGTGAAAAAGGTGTTCTTTACAACTGAAGATTGCCGTCCAGAAGATGTTGATTGTGATGATACAAAATCCAGCGAAGGGAATTTTAATTTTATCGAAAAATTCTTTGTAAATCTAAGGCTAGATAAGTCCTCTGAAGAGACCAGACAAGCTATAAAGAGTAAGGATGGTGAAGTTGATTCAAAAATCTTTAAAAAGGCAGTCTCTCGATCTTTTAGTGAAACCATGGAATCTGCTGTTTCTGACGTTATGATGCTCTCTCAGGCTGGTGATATTGAATCTTTAAAGGCAGACAACCAAGAAATTAATATTATGAAGTTTGAAAATCAGGTGCCTGACATGAACCTAGACACATCTGGAGTTCAGGAAGATGATAGAGAACTTTTGTTTCAGGTGAGTCGCGATAAGGGACGAGTTATTCGCGATTATTTAAAGTCATCTGATTTTAAGACGAATTATGTGAGTCGTGTTCAACTTGACCGTGATGGAGTTTACGTCAAACTTCATAAGCATATAACCCCAAGTGTATTTTTTGAACGAATCTCCAGAGATCAATCACCATTAACTCAAAAGATGTTTATCTTTAGATTAGAGGGTGGATATGTTGAAGCTAAGCACTACTTTGAGAAAGATAAGTTTAAGAATCTAGTAAAAGACACGACAATGATTGGTCGCTCTCTATACGTTGAGCTTTACTCCGCTCGAAATAAGTCTGAGTTTTTACGTTTAATAGATGAGGAAGGGGACAAGGCCACAGATTATTTTGATATCTACCGGAGAGAAACTTGTTCTTTTTCAAACTGCTTAGATATAGATGCTCTTCCGATTAATGTAGGTCCATTACTCACAAGCGGCAAGGATATCCGAATTGATACTTGGCTCTCTATCAGATCTCTTGGTTCACGCGACTTTAAATATAATGGCTATATTGAGATTGAAGTCGTTCTTAAAAATTTACCGATTTAAATTTTCTAAATCCACTTGAATACTATACTTTTGTCCCATTCGCTTTAGGGCATCCTCTAGCATAGTCTTAGTGAATACAAGTCCAATTACATTCATCTTATGTTTTACGTTAATCACACAGCGATTTGAGCACACAAAATCAAGGGAAGTTGCATCGACTTTATTGATGATTTCTTTGTTTTGGAAATTTGAATAATACATAAAATAGTCAGCAACTACTTTATCTAATTTATCTTGTATTTCATGATCTTGGTCGTGTTTAAGATCGTAGAAAAATTGACTAGTTGATTTCGCCTTGCCATTAAAAGTCATTTTTACGACTCCACTGGAGGCAATTTTTAATGTATCATTAAAACATATAGGACAGTACATAAGTCTGATTTTAGTATAAACTAAAAGAAAAATATAGGTGGCAAAATGATTAATGAAACCAAAAAGCTCAAGACAACTGACGGTGAAGAGCTACATTTAAATATTCATGAGAATGGTTCAAAGTATTGGTTAATTGTTACTCATGGTATGGGGGAGCATTGCGGGCGCCATCAATATATGTACAAGCTTTTTTCTCAGTACTTCAATATTTGCCTTTATGATTTAAGAGGTCATGGTAAGTCATCTGGAAAGAGAGCTTATATCGACTCGTTTAAAGATTACGTTCGCGACTTAGGTGATATTTTAGAATTTTTACGCGATACCTATGCGATGGATGAGTATGTTTTGTTTGGGCATTCAATGGGAGGGTTAATAACAGCTTCCTTTATGCAAAACGAAGTTTCCGACAATTTATATCCGGTAAAGGTTTTCCTTAGTGCTCCTGCGGTAGCTGGAGCTGGTGGTCTAGGACAGCTATTTAAAGTTGCCCCACTTAAAATTATGGACGGACTGACTAAGATACCAATGTCTGTACCGGTGGGAGGTTTGTTAGACCTTTCTAGGCTTTCTCATGATCCAAGAGTTTATGAGAACTATGTCACAGATAATATGAACAGCATGAAAGTTCATACTAAGACATTTTTTGAACTATTAAATGAATCAAGAAACGTTTTCAATCGACCACTGCGAGTGAAATGCCCCCTTTATTGTGCGGTAGGAACGGGGGACGGTTTGGTTGATCCAGGCAGTGTCATTAGCTATTTCAAAGAAATAGAGAAAAATTGCAACCTCTATATATGTGATGGTGGTTACCATGAGATGCATAACGAAATTGAAAAGTTTCGTGTACCTTACTTAGAGTTTTTAAGAGAATCTATTATGGACTCTTTGTTTCAAGACTCTTAAGAAAAGCAATCCTCTCTCTCGGTGGTGGATGAGAAAAATAGAACTTCGAATAGACTGGGTGAGGAGTCACTGTTGATGAGTTATCACGTATCAACTTTAGAAGAGCGCTAATTAAGTCTTTGGCATGAGCGTGAGTTGCAGCAAACTCATCTGCCTCGAATTCATTTTTTCTTGAAAACCATGATGAGATTGGAGTAAGGAAATAGGTGAAAAAGGGCACAGTTAAAGTGAATAAAAGTAGCTGCATATATTTTTCAGTCGTCTTGATTCCAAAACTTTGCACCAAGATTTGATTCTTAACTGCTAGTGATAAAATATATAAACCAACAAAAAGACCAGCGGTACTGATAACAATACTTTTTAAAATATGCTTTCGTTTCAAATGACCAAGCTCATGAGCAAGAACTGCAATAACTTCATTGTCTTCCAAAGTTTCAAGTAATGTATCGAAAAAAACGATCCTTCGATTTTTTCCAAATCCTGTAAAATATGCGTTTCCATGGGAGCTTCGGATAGATGCATTCATAGTATAAAAGTCTTTAAAAACGAGCTTGCAACTGTCTAGAAGCGTTGCAATCTTTGCCGAGAGTTTCTCATCATCCAATGGCTTAAATTTATTGAAAAGGGGAGCAATAAATTTTGGATATGCCCATATCATAATAAATTGAAAAGCGACGATGAATGCCCAAGTGATAAGCCACCAATTGTCTCCAGTTTTATAAAGAAAAAATAGAATTGCGTAAAGAAGTGGAACTCCAATCGCAAGGCCTAAGAAGAATTGCTTTATATGATCGATAATAAAAATCTTTGGTGTCATTTTATTGAAACCAAATTTTTCTTCTAACTCAAAGTTGAAATACCAATCGAATGGAAGACTAATAACTCCATTGATAATATTGAATGCTAGTAAGAATATAACACCAACTGAAAGAGGGCCTAAACCGATTGACTCTATAGATTGTGCCAGTAAATCTAGTAAGCCTGAAAAGAGCCAAGCTATGAGGATGACTTGATTAAAAACTAATTGGCCTAGGCTAAAACGAGCCTTGGCCAGTGAGTAGGTTTGAGCTTTTTCATGTTGCTCTTGGTTAATCACTGAAGAAAATTCAGCTGGTACCTTAACGTTTTCTTGGACCGACTTGATATTTAATCCTATCAAAGTTAATTTGGTTAGGACTGTCATGATAAATAAAATAATAAAAATTTGAAGGAACATATTCACCTATGCAAGTTATTCAAAAGTTTCTTAAAAACTCTCTACGCAATTTCAACTATATCATTATTAGCGACCATTCGTCAGAGAGTATTTTTATAGATCCCTTTGACCTGACAGAAACTTTACCTTTAATTGGGGATAAAAAACCTAAATATCTGATTAACACTCATCATCATCACGATCATGTGCGAGATAATGAGAGGTTTTTAAGCCTTGATAACACTCAAAAATTGGTACTTGCTGACGGAGAATATTTTGAATTGAGTCCAAATGAGAAAATAAAGGCGGTTCATACTCCTGGGCATGTAAACGATCATATTTGTTATTTTTTGTATCAGGATGATTGTCTTACTGGAATTATCTCTGGAGACACTATTTTTAACGGGGGAGTGGGGAATTGTAAAAATGGTGGAAACCCCGATGATCTATATGAGACGATAAAGAATATTTTTAATCCGATAGAGGAAAACCCACGAATCTATCCCTCTCACGATTATTTTTTGACCAACTTAAAGTTTGCCCAAACACTTGAGCCAGACAATGAGTATATAAAGAAGTATATTGAGCAAAGAGAGAATATGGATTTGGATGAAGAATTCATCTCGACCTCACTTAATGATGAAAAAAAGATCAACCCATTTTTTAGGGCACTTCAAGGAGTGTTTGATGATCAATTTCCAGAAAAGAGTGAAAGAGAAATTTTTAAAGCAATAAGAGCTAAAAGAGATAAATGGTAGGAGGAATTATGGCATTACCAAAAATAGGAAATATGGCCCCGGCTTTTACGTTAAAAGATCAAGATGGAAACAAGGTATCTTTGAAAGACTTCAAAGGTGAAAAGAATGTCGTTCTATATTTTTATCCGAAAGCGTCCACTCCTGGTTGTACTGTGCAGGCCTGTGGGATTAGAGATTATAAG
>JAYZFM010000042.1:0-78046 GCA_036336775.1 Bdellovibrionota bacterium
ATAAAAACTGAGAATAATGGTTTAAAAAAATACATGGTTAAGTCCTTATATATTTTAGATTTTAACAAAGGATCAAACCAGCCACACGCGAAGGTCTCAAGTTTACATACCTGTCAAAATATTAGGCAAAAAGCACCTCTTAAGCTGTAAACATAAAGAATTTAGTTACTTAGCTCGATAAATATAACTGTATGAAGCGCTACCTAATCCTATTATTCATTCTCTCATTTCCTAGCTTTGCTATTGTGACCAAAGAACAGGTCAAGCCTATGGACCATGTGGCGCGCTTTGCTGTGGAAACGTTGGAAGGATCAGATGGGAATGGAAAGGCCATAAAGAGAAATTGCTCTACCGCAGAGGAATCCACTGAGACTAATGAGAAGTTTGATTTAAAAGTGGGGGACGGATTAAATATTGAGCTCAATGTGATTTCTATGGAAAAGGCTCAAATGCTTTTTGATTATATTGATGATCAAGATCAAATTCCTTTCTTTTACCCTGAAGAAGGCTGTTATGCCAGGGCGATGGAGATGGTACGGATCTTAGATCAGATGGGTGTAAATTCTGCTAAGATTTTTGTTGAAGGTGATTTAGTTGTAAAAACTTATAGAACTCCTTTTAGATTTGTACTTTGGGACTACCATGTTGCACCTGTTATCGCTGTTCGAGATAGAGGAGAAGTTAAGCTTATGACCCTTGATCCATCTATTATGAAAAAACCTGTAACAGTTGACGAGTGGGTTTCTCATCAAACAGCTGGAAGACCGGAAAAATTTGTAACTGATTTGTATTATACTTCAAAGTTTAATTACACTCCATATCAGCGCAATCTTAAGTTGAGTGACTATAGAGAAAAAGATCTTAGGAGTACAAAAGAAGAAATGTATCAATACCTAGAAGTTCAAAAAGAAAGGATTGATTATTTGGTACAAAAATTTGCTAAAACTGCAGAAGAAAAAGCGACAAAGTATACTACTGAAAAAATAGAACAATACTTTGATGAACTATACGATAGCTTTCTGGAAGAGAATGACCTCTTAGAGGATCTATGAAATCAATTTTAATTTTGACTCTTATTTTTTTATACACGACATCGAATGCCTTTGCTAAAGATAAAATTAAACCCATCTTTATTGAATTTAGCGATACTCTAAAAAAAATTAAACAGAAAAAAGATCTTTATTTTGTATACTTCCGAAAAAGAAATGCAATTTATCGCATACATGCCTATAACGAGAAATATCAAGAACTTTCACTGAAATTTAAATCTAATATAGGTAAAGAATTTAGAATTAAAGTTGATGCACAGACTATGGAGATTTTTGAAGCTGATGTTAATAATTAGTTCTAGAAAGCATCTACACTGCCAAAATTAACCTTGTTTACTACCTTCTAAAATGATTTAATTTCCCTTAAGTAATATTATATTTTTGAGGGGGCAATTGTGGATGTATCTTGTGGTTTTTCTATTTTAGGTAGTGGCAGCTACTTACCTGAGAATGCTATCAGTGCCGCTCTAATTGCAGAAAAAATGAATGTCTCTGTTAAGTGGGTTCTAGGGAAGACAGGAGTCGAAACAAGATATTTTGCTGAGAATGAGACAATCGCGTCAATGGCAGCCAAAGCGGTTAACAAAGCCTTAGAAAATGCTGGAATGATTGCTTCAGACATTGATTTGTTAATAGCTGCAGGAGGGACTCCCGATCAGCCAATACCTCATAATTCTGCTCTTATTCACAAAGAATTAGATTTTCCCAACACAGTGACTCCTTTAGATGTGGACGCCACTTGTATGAGTTTTATTCAAGCAACTAAAATTGCAGCCAGCCTGTTAGAAAATAAAATTTATAAAAACATTGTCGTTGTCTCAGCAGAGAAGCCAAGTGTAGGGCTAGACTATAATTGGCCTGAGTCGGCTGCACTTTTAGGTGATGGTGCCGTAGCTTTCATTTTTGGCTCCTCTGAAAAATCCTCAGGAATGTTATTCAGTGAATTTACAACAATCAATGAAGGTGTTCACCTTGCCGAGATACCAGCGGGAGGTACGAGAATCCCTCCTAAAGGAATTGATAGTACTCACTCAGATCAGTTTTTATTTAAAATGGAAGGGCAAAAAATTTACAAACTGGCCTCAAAATATCTTCCTGATTTTTTTGAAAATGTTTTTAATAAACAAAAGTGTTCCTTTGATGACTTTAAGATGGTCGTTCCTCATCAGGCATCTCTTATGGGCTTAGGTTTGATGCGTCGAAAATTAGGTATCCCAAAAGAAAAATACTATATAAACGTACAAAATTATGGAAATTTAGTAGCAGCATCTGTACCGATGGCCTTGCATGAATTACTGCATGATAAAAAAGTTCAAAAAGGCGACGATATAATGCTAGCTTGTACTGCCGCAGGTCTGACTCTGGGTGTTTTGGGTTTAAGGCTTTAGGGGAAGAAATGCAGAGCCAGTTCTCGCCCATAGTTAAGACTTATGAGTGCATGGGAACTAGTCAAAGCCCTTTTCTTATTCAACTAATTCTCGAAGGAGAAGGGACTTTAAGTTTTTCTCAGATAAGAAAATCTTGTGATGAAATAAATCAACTAATTTCAAAAGAATACAACTGCGTGACTTTGCGAGTTGATTCGGTCGATCGTTTTACAAATAAATGCCTTGAGAATTTGATGGAAATTCTTGTTGAAGAAAGTTCTCCAAATCTTAAAATAATGTTTCGAGTTCATCATTCACTTATGGATGGACGAGGAGCACTCAAATTTTTAGAAGTATTATTAAAAAATTGCTCAGAAGCCGAACTTCCGTTAGAAATTGATTTTAATAACGAGCAGTCCTTTCTTTCAACTTGCAATGATGTTCCAAACCGCACGTATCCTCGTTTAAAGAAGAAAAAATATCTTGATAGTTATTTGATTTCGAATGATCAATTTCGTTTTAGAAACTTCTTTGTAGACTCTCTGGGAGAAGGAACATCATCCGTTTTAGCAGTTGCTCTGGGCAGGGTACTCAAACAAAACGCTAATGTCATGTTTCCTATTGATATTAGAAGACATACTAAAGGTGAAAACCAATATGGTAATTTAAGTCTACCTATTTTTAAAAACATTACTTACGGATCGTCTTGGCAGGAAGTAGAGGCCGGTTTAATGAGTTCTCTTTTAAGAGGGGAGGAGCT
The DNA here is from genome assembly GCA_036336775.1 of Bdellovibrionota bacterium. Classification (GTDB taxonomy): domain Bacteria; phylum Bdellovibrionota; class Bacteriovoracia; order Bacteriovoracales; family Bacteriovoracaceae. The sequence continues at coordinate 3,177 of JAYZFM010000042.1, forward strand.
TAAATATGATCCACTGGCGCCAGTTCTAAAATTTTCTCCTCGACCAATTATCAAATTTTTTCTTCACCTTTTTTCAAGATATATGTCTCTATCCAAACGGTATCCTATTGATGCTGTTATCTCTTATTTAGGAACGATTGATTCAAGTAGCTACACAACTAAAGACTTTAAACTAAAGAATATTTTATCTATTGCTCCTCAGATCCCATTCTCACCTTTATCAATTGTGGCGATAGATTTTGATAATAAATTAAGTATTAGCCTTTCAAGTCAAGCCGGCCAATTCTTAGATAAAATCCGAGCACCTTTTGTTGATGAGCTCAAACGCCAAACAGCAAAAAAAATATTCTCAGAAGAAGTTGAAATTGAGTTTGATAAAAAAATTGTTGACCTTTTTTTTAATGTGCCTGCGAATATTTTTTCGGATGAAACTCGTTTTACGGATCAGGATTTTAATCATCATGTAAATAAATACTTAAAACTAATAGGTAAGCATAAATTAGACTCCAAGTCAGTCATTGCGATTGATACAGACCGAAGTGCAGATTTTGTTGCAATTGCTTATGCTATCTGGAGAAGCGGTAATATATTTCTACCGCTAGATCAATCACTTTCAATAGAACAAAAAAGAGGGATTATAGAGCACTCTAATGCTCAATTAAAAATTGATCAGGATTCTTTACCGGAAAATATAGATTCTCTAGCGCTTCCAGAGACCAAATTTCCAAAAGAAAATGATATTGCCTATATCATATACACTTCCGGAACAACAGGGAGCCCCAAAGGGGTAAAAATAAGTTTTGAAAATCTGATTAATTACCTTGAGTGGAGTAAAAAGGAATATCAGTTAACTGAAGAACACATGTTCCAATTCTTTACAGCAACCTCTGTCGATCTTTCAATTACATCTTATATTTTACCATGTTATATAAAAGCTAATTTGAGAATTTACCAGGAGTCTTTTGAGAACATTATTCTTAAAAAGAAATTCGATTTTTCTAACAAGTCAGTCATTAAATTAACTCCAACTCATTTAAGACTATTACTAAACAATCATGTAAATATGAAATTTGTTGAGCGGCTTATTGTTGGTGGAGAAAATTTTACTGGTGAACTTGCTAAACGCTTCAAGGGGAGACTTGCGCCTGCCTGTCTTGTTGTAAATGAATATGGTCCTACTGAACTAACGGTAGGTTGTGTTTCGTATTTATTTGACGCTGGCAATTTTACACTAGACCGAGATAATGTTCCGATTGGTGAGCTTTGCGATAATACTAGCGCCATATTAATTAACTCTCATGGCTTACCTTGCAAAGAATTTGAGAAAGGAGAACTATTAGTCACGGGAAGAAGTTTATCTCCCGGTTATATGGGCAATTCAGATAAACTTATTACTCATTTTTTTGAAGGAGATAATTACTATCGAACTGGAGATATTTGTTATCGAATAGGAAATATTCTTTATTATGTTGAACGACTGGATGATCAGGTAAAAGTAAATGGGTTTCGAGTAAATTTAAGAGATATCTCAATGGCGATCGAAAAGATCTTGAAAGGTAGTCATGTTGAAACAAGATATTTTTCTATTGAGGGTAATGGACAATTGATAAGCTATGTGGCGGATTTTTGTGGGGAATTACCGTCAGACCTTTCTTCAAAACTAAAGAGGATACTTCCAAAGTCTCATATTCCCCAAGAGATAATTAAGCTCGAGGAATCGAGCCTCAGCCAATCAGGGAAATTTAAACAACCAAGCATTGAGAGAAGTCGACCATTTGAAAGACAAACAAACATGAATGACGAATGGGAGAGCGTCGTTTATTCTCTATGGGAGATGTTTTTAAATAAAAATAAAAGTGAGTTAACCAAAGATTCCCATTTCTATGAATTAGGGGGCAATTCTATGAAGCTTTTAGAGATGTTTTCGCATATTGAAAAATGGTTTGTAGTGCATGATAAAGAACGTGAGACTTTGGAACGTTTAATTAGTAAATTTATAGCGGAGCCTACTTTAGCGAGTATGCTTAGTTTTAATTAGGAAAATTTTTATGAAGCCATATACTACTCCTAAAAAAATTCTGATTACAGGTGCTACGGGGTCTCTCGGAATGAGGCTAACTGAGGTCCTGTCTCAAGAAAATATCATAATAATAGCAACTGGAAGAAACCCAACCAAAAAAACCTTTTTTGAGAAGCTTAATATTGAGTATTTAATTGGCGACCTTTCTGATAGAAATTTTGTAAACGAGATAACTAAAGATGTTGAGGTTGTCATTCATTGTGCCGCTTTTACATCTCCTTTTGCTGAATGGGAATTATTTGAAAAATCAAATATTGTTTCAACTCAAAACATTGTGAACTCGTGCCAATTGAATAGAGTGAGGAGATTAATACATATCTCGACTCCTTCCATATATTTTGATGGAAAGGCTAAAATTAATATTAAAGAAGGGGATTCTATCCCTGAGGCCCGCTCTTTTTATGCTAAGTCCAAATGGGAAGCTGAAAAGATAGTGCAAAATTTGAAAAGCAGTGCTGTCGAATTCATTATACTTAGACCTCGGGCCATATTTGGTAGGTATGATTCTGTTTTATTGCCTAGAATGCTAAAAATTATGGAAAAAGGTTTTTTTCCACTTTTTAACAATGGTGAAGCTCTTATGGATTTAACTTATGTAGATAATGTTGTTCATGCAATTAAATTGTCAATAAATGCAAGGGGCACATCTTTAGGCCTTGCTTTTAATATCACAAATGGTGAACCTAAAAAATTGAAAGAAATCACTGATATGATCATAAAGATTAGAAAAATTGAAGTGGTTTATCGAAAGCTCCCTTTTGCGTTGATGTATGCAATTGCTGCGATGATTGAAGTGACCTATAAAATGTTAAATATCAAAAGAGAACCCCCTTTATCTCGATATGGAGTAGGGGTAATGGCGATTGATCAAACTTTAAATATTGAAAGGGCCAAAAGCTTACTAGGCTATGAGCCTGTAGTAAGTCTTGAAGATGGCTTAAGGTATACACTTAATAATTGGGGAAAAGATGATTGAACTATCCTATAGAGAAATTCTAAAGTCTTCTTCTGAAATGCCATTAGGTCTCAATGTTGTAGATATAAAAATTTATATTTTATCTGATGCAACATTAGAACCACTAGAGCCTGTTCTTAAATACTTTTTGATTAAGATGGGGATTAGAAGCACTATAGAATTTGCTCCGATTGATACTATAAATATACAATTACTGGATTTGAATTCTGAACTTTATCGTAGCTCTCCTGATTTTGTATTTATACATAGTTGCTCACAAGAATTTTTTTCTAAATTTCATCATAACAAGGAACAAGATAAATTAACTGAAACAGTTAATCAGATCATGGAGGGTTGTTCTTTTTTTAGAGAGAAATCGAAAGCTCCAATCTTGATTGGGAATTTTATTTCTCCTCTTGAGAGAATATTTGGTAGCTTAGATAGGAGGGAGAAATCTTGTCTTTATCATCAGGTGCTTAAATTGAATGAGGCTCTTGATCTTAGGGCAATGACTGTTGATGATTGTATTGTTTTCGATATAGATTCCTTGGCAAATTATCAAGGTTTGAAAAATGTCTATAATGATGATCTTTGGGCTTTAGGGAAGATTCCATTTGATTACGAGTTTTTTGTTTCCGTTGGAGAAAGGTTGGCAGCAATCCTTCGATCAAGGTGGATAAGTCCGGTTAAATGTATTGTTCTTGATTTGGATAATACCCTTTGGGGAGGAGTTGTCGGAGATGATGGTGTAGAGGGAATACTTTTATCAACAGATGGAGATGGAGAAAAATTTTATCGTTTTCAATTATTTTTGAAGAGTTTAAAAGATAGGGGGATCTTGTTAGCTGTAGCGAGTAAGAACGAACGTTTGACAGCTCTTCAGGCAATTGAAAAACATCCGGCAATGATACTTAATGAAATGGATTTTAGTTCAATCAAAATTAATTGGCATGATAAGGCGACAAATATAGCTGAAATTGCTCAGGAATTAAATATTCACATCGATTCAATACTGTTTATTGATGATAATCCTTTTGAAAGAAACCAAGTGAAATCAGCTTTGCCAAGTATTCAGATAGGAGAAATTGATCCTGACTTAGGGGCTTTAGTAGAACAAATTTCGAAGAAGGGTTTTTTTGAATCTTATTCGTTTTCCGAGCAAGATAAATTAAGAAATGAGCAGTATTTTACTAATAAAAAAAGAAGTGATTTACAGAAGAGTTTTAAATCAATTGGAGATTATCTTAAAAATCTTAAAATGAAAGCGAGTGTAAGTGAGATATCTGAAAAAAATATTGACCGTGTTGTAGAGCTGACCAATAGGACAAATCAATTTAATTTGCGAACGAAAAGGTATTCTAGATTAGAGTATCTCAGATTTGTAAAAAGTCCTGATTATAAGTGTTTTGCCGTCAACCTGGCTGATCGCTTTGGGGATTATGGACTGATTTCAGTCGTTATCTTGAAGATTGGGAGTGGGAAAGTCTTTATCGATCAGTGGTTAACAAGTTGCAGGGTTGTTTCTCGAACACTTGATGAGTTTATAATGAACTATATTGTTAGGTCTTCGGTTGAATTAGATAACTCACAAATCGTGGGAGAGTATATTCCTACTAAGAAGAATCTACCTGTGCAAAATTTTTATAAAAATTTAGGGTTTAGTTTTTTAAGTGAAACTGAGGGAAGTTCATTCTGGTCAATTGAGATAGATGAAAATAAAAAGTACAATACTTACATCGAGGGTGGCGAGATCTATGGATAAAGATATATTAAACAGAGTAAATATTATTTTTCAAGATGTTTTGGCTCAGCCAAACTTGAAGCTGAATGTTTCTGATAATGCAGCAACTATTGAAGGGTGGGATTCCTTAAATCATATATATTTGATTACCGAGATTCAAAAAGAGTTTTCTATAAAATTCTCTATTCAAGAAGTGAGATCAATAGACAAAATATCTTCCCTTTTAGGCTTAATTAATGAAAAACTCAGTTGAATTTCATCATGTTGGGGTTATCAGTTCTAATTTAGAAGCTACTTTAAGCTTTTACTTCAGTATTGGATATCAACAAGTGGGTTATATTTATGAAGACCTCATTCAAAAATCTCAAATTGCTATTTTAGAAATGGATTCTGGACCACTTGTTGAAGTTATTGTTCCTCAAACTGATAGTCCTGCTTTCGATTGGATAAATAGGATAAAGGCGGGTGCTTATCATACGTGCTATAAATGTTCCGATATCCGTAAGTCTATAGAGTATTTTGAAAACCTTGGGTTAACCCAGATTTCAGAGGTGGAACAGGCCATTGCATTTCAAGGCAATAAGATCGTTTTTTTATGGAGTGCTCATACAGGTTTGATTGAATTGCTGGAGCTTTCGTGACCATTGTTAAAAGATCCTCTTTGAGCGACGTAAAAAAATGTGCCGAATTTGTGTATTTATCTTCTAAGGAATTGTTTGATTTTGTCTTGGGAGGCCTATCTCGAAATCCTATCGAATTTTTAGAGCAAGACTTTGTAGGAGGGAAAGGCTTTTTTGGTTATAAACATTTGTATACGATTAAGGATAAATCAGAAGTGGTAGCTTGTTTGACAATATACCAGTCTAAAAAGGCTGTGTTTTTAACCTTATTCTCATTTTTTTCAGTTTGTAAGGTTTACTCTATAGCAGAGGTTTTTTCTATTTTAAGACGCTGTTATACCTTGAAGTCAATTTTCATTACGCCCTCGAAAGATAGCCTGTATATGGGCAATGGATATGTTGACCCTGCTAAACGTAGACCAGGTTACTTTTCCGAGCTAGTTGCTTACGCCGAACAACTTGCAAATTCGTTAAATATGTCAGCCCTAGAGTGTGATATTAATGTGGATAATGAGACTAGCTTAGCTGTGCACCGCTTTTTAGGTTTCGATGTTATCTCTGAGCAGAAGGTTGACGACCCAAATGTCTTAGTCAAAAATGTCAAAAGGATGCGTTGTAATCTGCGAGGTGAGGATGAATAGCTTAAAATTTTCATGGCTTGAAGCTGGTTTTTGTTTTCATCCTCATAAAATTACTTTTAATACAGCCTCCTTAAACAAAAGAAAATACTCCTCTTTCTTTGGAATCTTCCGACATCCTAGTTTTGGTGTCATTCTTTATGATACTGGTTATACAGATGACTTTCATCATGCGACGACTAAGGTTCCAGAGAAATTATATGCTCTAGCAACGCCAGTAGTTTGCGAAGGAGAGGGGAATTGTCTTTTTCAGCTAAAGAATAAGAATATTCATCCTGATGAGGTTAAGATAGTTATCATATCTCATTTTCACGCAGATCATGTTTGTGGGCTAAAACATTTTAAGAATGCAAAGTTCTATTTTGAAGAGTCATCCCTAAAGTACTTACAGAATTTGAGCCGATGGAGACAAGTTTCTAAAGGTTTCTTGAATCAATTGATACCAGATGATATTTTTTCTCGAATGGTCAATTTTACAAGTCTAAAACGAGTTTCTCTACCTATTAGCCTAAAGCCTTACGAATTCGGTTATGATCTTTTGAATGACTCCTCTTTGTTGGCAGTACCTCTACCTGGCCATATGAAAGGTCATATGGGGTTATATTTTAAATATGAAGGACGTGAAATCTTTATTGTTGCAGATGCTGTTTGGCATACTGAAAGTATAAGAAGTACTGTCCTACCTTCTAAGTTGGCAAAGATTCCAATGGATAATTGGAAAACCTATGCTAGAGAACTAAATAGGCTGAATGAGCTTTATCGCAAAAACAAAGATATCGTTTTTTTACCTTCCCATTGCGAAGAGGGAAGAGGCCTGTTCAAGTGAAAAAATCAGTGTTGTTTCTTTACTACTTTTTTTTGGCAAAATTTCGGCTTTTTATGTTTGAAACTTCTCCAAACTTCTATAAGAAGTTGCATCTTTGGCGAGTTGTCAAAAAAGCAAAAAAATCATTTTATTATTACAAGAAGATTAAATCATTTGAAGATTTTGAAATCATAAATAAGAAAAAATATCTCGAAAATTTTAAAGAACTGAATCAACTTGGGTTGAGCTATGATGCTTGTTTGAATCAAGCTTTGTCTCAAGAAGAGTCTCGAGATTTTGCTCCTTTAGATAAAGAATTAGTTATCGGCTTATCATCTGGTACGTCAGGACAAAGGGGGGTCTTTATTGCTTCAGCAAACGAGCAAATGCTTTGGGTCGCTAATATATTTTCACATTTACCTTGGTTTTCTTTGTTCAGAAAAAGTAAGATAGCTTTTTTTTTAAGGGCCAATAGTCCCGTTTATGAGAATGTGTCCAGGTCCAAAAGAATTCAATTTGAATATTTTGACTTAACAATAAAATTTAACGATTTGCTAGAAAAATTAAAAAAATTTGAACCCACCGTAATTGTGGCACCTCCTTATATTTTGAGCATGATCTTAGATGACATGGAGGCAGGGAAGAGTAAATTTTCAAACTTAGAGATAATAGTATCAGTTGCTGATACTATAAGTGAAGATTTGAAGGGGCGTCTCCGCAAAGAATTCAACTGTCCTGTTCATGAAATTTATCAAGCAACAGAAGGATTCTTGGCAGCAACATGTCGCTATGAAAATCTTCATCTCAATGACGACGTATTACTCTTTGAAGAAAAAATAATTGATGAGAAAACCAATCGCTGGACTCCGATAATCACGGATTATTATAGGCAATCTCAAGCAGTCATTAGGTTTGAATTGAATGATACTTTAGTAAGTTCTAATAAAGAATGTCCATGTGGCTCTAAAAGAAAGCACATTTTAAAAGTAGAAGGACGAAATGATGAGACTCTTTTAATTCAAGGTCAGCGCTTTTTTCCTGATTATTTACGTCATGCTGTTCAAAATAGCCTCAGGCACTCTATTGATTTTTGTATCGTTCACCAAGCTGAAAATGAAGTCATGGTAAAGTTTGAAGGAGAAAAGGATTTGGCTCTTGTTAATGAAGTTGCTAATAATTTGGAAAAACTTTTTCATAGCAAAGAAGTCTTTGGAGTTAATATAAAATTCGAATTTGGTTTCCAAAGAGAACTTTGGCAGAAAAGAAAAAGAGTCTTCGGTTTAGAGGTAGAAAATGCTTAAGGCTAATTATTCTTCCGCAACAAGCGATTTTGATAGAGAACTAAAAGATAGAGTTTCAAAATATCTTGATAATCTTGGAACCGATCACTATCGCACTCGTAGTCAGTTTATCTTATTCTACCTTTTGTTTAGCTTAATAGGTATTTATAGAAGCTTTTTTTATTTCGATTATGCATTTTGGCAGACAGTAATAGTGCTACTCGTACTCGGGGTCCACCTTATTATGGCGGGAACAAGTATTTTACATGAGTTAACACATCAAGATATTTTTAAAAACAAAATTCTTAATAAAGCTGTTCTCGCAGTCTTTGATTGTCTGCTTTGTTTTAGTACGATTCAATACAAGCTTCGTCACCTTAAAGTACATCATAGTCTAACCAATGTAGGGGAGTTTGATTATGATTTAGATACTAATGGAGTTATAAGGCTTTCACCGAGTTTTGCCAGACAATCTATTCATCGTTACCAAAAGATTTATGCTTTTCTTTTGTATCCAATAGGTATTGTGCATATTGCATGGATAGAAGATTTTAAGCGCTTTTTTACTGCGTCGGTTGGAGTACAAAAACATGAGGCATGGAAGAAAGCAGATTGGATTTGGCTTTTTCTTTCTAAAGGGATTCACTTTATTCTTTTTCTTTTTCTTCCTGCAAAGCATTTTGGATGGTCATCAGTTCTGGCATCCTATTTTTTTGTATTTTTTATTTGTGGGTTAGGCATTTCTCTTATATTTCAAGTCTCTCATGTGAATTCCAAGATAATGTATTTCGATAAGACTCCTCAAGATGGAGTCCTTGATTTACCATTTAGTTGGTACAGTCATCAATTACGAACGACAGCAAACTACGGGACCAAATCATTTATCACTTTATTGTTCACTGGTGGTGTTAATTTTCAAGTAGAACATCATATGTTCCCTAATCTTTCTTATTGGCATCTTCCGGCTATTAATAAAATCGTAAAAGAACTTAGTGTGAAGCATAATCATCCGTATTTTGAATTTTCAACTTGGTTCCGTGCCGTACAGGATCATTATTTTACACTTGATAAATTAGGTGGAGATGACTCTTAGTTTTGCCTTTTGATAGCTTAGTTTTCCTTTTTCAAGTGTAAACAGCATTGCTGGAAGGAAAAATAAATCAATTATTAAAGCTGCAATTAGAGTTGTACAAATTGCTAAGGCAAAGTTTTTGTTGGGGGTAAATGATCCAAGTCCAAACAATGAAAATATGCTGACTAGAAGTAGAGTTGTCATCGAAAGTGTTTTTCCTGATTGCGACAGCGTTTCAGTAATACAGTGGTATAAGCTAAGTTGCTTTTTCTGTGCTTGTTTTAAGTTTGTCAAAAAGTAAATTGTATCATCAATGGCGATTCCCATACTAATACTAAAAATTAAGACACAGCCAATATCAAAGGGACGACCAGTTAAATAAATCGTTGCAGCACCAAAGCTCGGAGCCAGAATATTTGGTATTAGACTTAGGATACCGTACGTGAAGGACCTAAATACAATGGTCATAAATATAAAGGTTATGATCATAACTAAAATCATAGAACTGATAAAAGAAGTAATTATATATTTATCTAACTTAGCAATTAAAGGAAGGCTGCCCGTTATATTTCCAGTGAGGCGATGTTTATTTAAAAGTACTTGAATCTCCTTTCTTCCTTTTTGTATTTCTATGGAAGAACTTCTTTTCCAAAAAAGTGAGACTCTTAATTCTTTGTAGTCATGGGAGATTTCTTTGAAGAGAGAATTCTCAGGAGTGCGGTCCAATTCAATGAAAAGAAGAATCTGGGCAATAAGTTCTTTGTTTGAGGGGATATTGTTCTTTTTTGAGTCAGCTGTGTCTAAAAGTCGATAGAACTCTTTAATATTGGTTAGAATTGAGTTCGTTTTGGTCACACCTTTTAGTTTTTTCAAATCCTTCTGAAACTCGTTAACTCGATTTAAAAAGTCAGGGGATTTGATCCCATTTGCGTGTTCTGTTTTAAGAACTATATCTACAGTGTTTGTTCCACCTATCTTTTCATTAAATTGTTCAATCGCCGAACGAAACTCTGTTTTCTTCGAAAAATAGGTTTGAATATTGCTATTGGGTGTATTTTTCATCGCCAATAGGAAGAACACTATACTTGTTGCAATTGTAACTAATGTGATTTTTACTGAATGTTTATAAAGGACCGATGTAACGCGCTCTCCATCCATGGGACTATTTGATTGATTCTTTTTTCTAATTGGATTTAATTTGATTAAAGGCAAAAGAAAGAAAACGCAATATAGCCAAGCTAAAACGACACCAATTGAGCAGATTAGTCCCATTTGAGCAATGGGAAACAAGTCTGCTGTGAGAAAGCTAATAAATCCAAAAGCAGTTGTAATAGTTGTTAGTCCCGTAGGAAAAATATTCTTTTTAATACTTTTGGCGAGAGCATTTTCTGACTGATTTTGGTAATAGCTAACAAAGTGAATAATATCGGATAAGCATATTGCGATAACAATCAAAGGTGCCATACCAGTTAATAGGTCTAGTTTAATGTGAAGATGTCCTTGAATTCCGATAGTTGCCACTAATGTCAAAAATATTGTCAAAAGAGAGAATAGAGTCGCACTTACACTTCTAAACCATAGGAAAAGGATCGCACTTAAGCATATGAAGGCAAGAGGTAAAATGATACTAAAATCACTGATTGACTCTTTTTCAAAGGCATCTCCAACAGCTGCCGAACCTGTAAGGGCGATTTTTAAACCGGGTCTTTTGTATTTGTTTAAAATAATTTGATTGAAGTCTTCAATAACCTTTTTGGCCATTTCTACTTCATGACCGGGTTTCGCTTTGATATTTGCATAGATTGCAACAGATCTTTTATCTGGCGAAATATAGAAGTCATTCAGTTGCTCATGCTGGTTAAAGCTATCTGATCTCTCTTCAAGATAACTATCACTCCAGTTTATCTCTTCATAATGTTCTATAAATGGGGTGGTTATTATTTCTTCAAATTTTGAATTAGCAATAGGTGTATTGGTAATTGATTTAGTCTGAGTAACATTTTTTAAAAGACCTAAGTCCTCTGTCATATCAAAAACAGACTTTAGATTTTTCTTAGTAAAGACTGATTCATTAAAGTCTAATAAGACTATCAAATAGGTATCAGAGCCATACTTTTTGGTAAAAGCATCAAACTCCTCAATCGCTTTATCCCCTTGGCGAAACCATGCCTTTTGGTCGTATTGTTTTTCAATCTTGCTAATCCCGCTTCCTAAAAAAATTGCAAAAAGGGCAGTAGTTGAGATCAGAAATTTTGGAAATTTCTCTATCGCTTTAAGTATGTAGTTTGTCATTTTCCTATTCTCTAAAAGGTGGCATGTTTCTCGCCGTATTTTGTCGGGACACAATTGTATGTATCGACACCGTCTTTATGATAGGCAGCGAGGTAGTAATTATCTGACAAAATTAGGTATTGATTTGTGTCTTTTGGATTTACTGCAAAAATTCCTTCTGTATTAGTTGTATCAATTAAGAATTTGGGAGTTTCTCTAAATGTTTGGTTTTGATATTTTACTTGATCAACAAAGTACATTTCATTCGACCAGTTAAGATCTCCTTCGAAGCTATTTCCGATCATAATATATTTCTTAATTGAAGTATCAGACTCATTAGTACAATCAAAGCGTGGAGTATGTGTCTCTTGGGCCATGGCAATATTCAGTCCGAGGGAAAATGCGAATACCAGATAAATTGATGCCTTCATAAAACTCCTAAAAATTATGTAGGGAGCGTATCATAGCGATTGTGCACCGCAATATTTTTGGGCACTGATTGTAATTTTTACAATATATTCTTACCTTTTAAGACCTTTTTGATCGTCTTTCTCATTTGTTAAGAGGGGACGCCGGAAATATTTGTTAGACTGGTTTTAGACCTATTTAAGGATAAAATAGGAAATAGATATTTAATTAAAAATGGATTTTTAATGCTCAAATTATGGTTAGGATTAGTATTGACCTTATTGCTCACAGGATGTGGGGATCTCTTCATGAAAAACTCAGAAGATGGGGAAGTGGAATTAGACCAATTCGCTACTTGTGAGTTAGATATCGATGCATTCAGCTATATTTTAGAAAAGAATATTAAGGGTGAAATCTTATGCCTTAAAGAACAACTTGATCTTTTCATGGATGTTATTCGAACCGATAAGCCAGGTTATGTTTCTAAGGCTGTTTTAACTGATTTTTTGATTAATGGACCAGTAGAAGTAGAAGATGATGTCGTCGATATAGTTGAGAACATCTTTGAGCTGAGTTTTCTTATCTTAGGTACAGATCGAGAATATATAAAAAGAGAAGACGTATATTCACTTATTGATTTTCTTGTTTTCTTTAATGAGCATATTTGGCGTTCTTATAAGTTCTTTAATTCTGAAGATGATATCAACTACTCCCGTCAGTTAAGAGAAAGGCAAATTATATTTGATGAGTTTGCTCTCATTGCCGGAAAAATTCGTGAAATCTATCGACCACAGCGTAATGGGGTAGATGTGATCGATACTGAAAAGTTTATTTTTAAATTCTTTAAAAAAGAAGGTCAAACGCTAGAGAAGATAAGAAGTTTGATGTTTCTAAAAAGGCTCTTTCTTGGCGGTCAAATTTGGGAACTCAACCATCTTGAAATTAGTCGAGCTCTTGAAATCTTACCTTACCTTGCTCAAGTCGCTTTTGATGTTTCTAAAATTGAAAATTATAAATTTGAACAAGAGCAAGAAACCCTGATTAAAGTCTTCATGAAAGATATTGATATCGTCAAAGACACGATGTTTTATACAGAGGACTCTTTTGAGTCTGTTTTTACTGTCTATGATGTGATCAATGCAGTTAAGACAATGATACCTGATTTAACAGACGATATTGATGTTGCAAAATATCCTAGAGAGATTATGCGAGTTAAAGAAATTTTCTTAGGTGCAGGCGGGGAGTTTTTTTCGTCTAAAGAGATTGCTACTTTTTTAAATCTCGGGTCTAGCATTCTAGATGAAGCGATTACTTTCTATCGGATTTATACATATTATCAAAATGAATTGGATGATACGAAACCAATTTCTCACGATTTTTCTGACTATCCAGTCACAAACTCAAGAGAGCTTAGCTATAGAGAGAATTTTGCTCGGATTGTTAGTGGTTATAAGTTTGTGAAAGGAAATAGTATCTCTCCATACTTCACCCATGACTGGAGAAGAAACGCAAATGCTTATTTTCAAATTGGAGCGCTGGAGCGCCTGATTGGATATGTTTTCGATTTCTATGGAAGTAATAACCCCTCGGCTAGAGGCGGCTATGATATGACCCTAGATGAGACGGTCAATCTAATAAAAGATTTTAAATGGCTTCTTAGAGACTTTGGGATCATCGTCATTGGGAAGAAAGGTGGTGGAGAGATCCAAGGGGTTGCTGAAAATTTTGTATTGATGTCGACTCTTTTTCAATTTCAATCTGATGGATGCGGCGATAGTGTTTGTATGGAAGTTCCCGAGACAATGGAATTTCTTATTGGGATGTTGACGGCGCTTGAAATTAAAGACTTTTTTACAGATACGATGATGAGCCTATGTGCAACAGAATTAGATCAATATAATAGAATTGCGCCTACTTGTTTTCGAGATAATTTTCTCAACGTACTTGAGACTTCAATTCCAAGTGATAAAGAGGGCAGGGCCATTTCTGATTTTATGCCACTTCTGCACAAATACATTAAAGAGTTAACGGCAGATATTGAGCCGAATGAGCCAATTACGAATTCACCAGATTATTTAAAATTTATTACTGAGACAGAAGCCTTCACTAGAAGTTGTATGTATTATGACGAAGCTGATACCGACGAAGTCTATTTAAAAAGTAACGATGCATTTGCGGTATTTGCGGGTCTTTTAAATGTTGAATCCACTCTTTTAAGATTTGATATTAATGGCAATAATAAGCTCGATGGTGTTAATGGTTTTAATGAAGTCATGCATGCCTATTATAACGTCTACGAAGGAGCGATAAAGGCTCTTGTGGCTCCTGATGGTGGCTTTATGGAGAAGCTAGCTAAGCCAATCTTTAAGTATCTTATAAAAAATGGAACTGTTCCTGAGACCAATAGATTCAGCAGCATTTGGAAATTTGTTAAATTCCTATTGAAGAGAAATAAAGATGCGGATGCTTCAAGAACGACAGTTGCGACTATTTTAAAAACTCTTGGAGAGCAATCAGAAACTGGAAAACTCTATCCTTTTAAGTGTGAGGAATGTCTGCGAGATCCAACAATAGAGTGTGTGCCAGAAGGAAATGACTGGGAACCAAGAAATACTTCAACTTATTGATAACTAAAAGTCGGAGTGGAGTCATCACTTTTTTTGATCTCAGGAAGTGCTTCTTCAAAATATTTTTGAAGGCTCGCTGGGATCTGTAATGCTCTATACTTCTTACCGTTAGTAAGCCTGATCCAGTAACCATCAAGAACATCTCGATCATCTGTTGTCATTTTAATTGGTTTGATAGAAACGATCTGATCAAGATTGATAAGCATATTATGCTTCTCATGATTACGTTGAGCTTCATTGTAAGTAAGAATAGTAAACTTGTGAAAATTCATGCTGCTAATTTATAAGTGTTTGAGAAAAGAGAGAAGAGATTTGAAATATTTTCAGGCTGATCTAACAGCCTGAAAATAGTTGTTTTTTTAATAACCTAGTTCTGAAGCGACCCGAGAAACAATTCCACCGATCCCATAGGGAACTGAGTAGGGACGATCATCGTTATAATTGTAGTCATGGCCAAAGCCCATTTTGTGAACCCATTCGTGTGCTAAATTGGCAGCAACATCTTTTGAAGTCCATGATCTTTTACGATAAAACTTCGTATGAATCCAAATTCTCATCGTATCAGGTAGAGTGTAGCCTTTAACTTTGCTAAATGGATTCCAGCTTCTATATAAAGTCAGATCAAAATTCATTATATGGTCTGCCTCAGGCATTAAGACTTCTGCTCCAGTCATTAAATGGGCATAGATCTCTTCATTACTCATACCATTGTTGTCATTGAATCTTCTTTCTCCATTAAAGGAAAATCCATAAACAAGCTCTCTGAAGCGACTTGAATTCATAACGGCTTTAAGAATCTCAACACCTTTATTCAGCTTTTTAATATCAGATGAGCTAGAGAAGTTTCTGGTATAAACATCAACTCCAAGTTCAGGAAATTGAGCTTTCTCTACGTGTTTAACATCCATAAACTTATAATGATTAAAATCATGATGACCAGAGGCCATTACTTGATAAGACATTAGGGCGGCAAAGGCACCTAATAAGAAATTCCTTTTCATAGACACTTCCTTAGTTTTTTGGTTTAACCTCGAATCGGTAAGTGGTTATTTTTTTTGAGGGTGCGTTAGAACATGGAAAAATTTTCTATAGGCGATGTGTCGAAATTGCCTAGTCCACAGGAGCGACGAAAAGCAGTATTAGAGCCAATGAAAGAGCAGTTCGCTCAAGGAATGAACTGCGCAAACTGTATCGGCCACTGCTGTACCTCCCTATATAATTCAATGCAAGTGACCCCGCTTGAGGCAATTGATCTCTATATATATCTAAAAAACGAGAACAGAATTAATGAGGATTTGGTTACCGCGCTCAAAGACTGTGTGAAAACATTTAGGTTAGATTATGTGATTAGTACTGGTCGTAATTCGACCTTTCGCCGCAGCTACACTTGTCCTTTCTATGAACCAGGAGCCAAGGGGTGCTCTATTGATCCTCAATTTAAACCTTACGGATGCCTGGCATTTAATCCTCTTAAAGTGGGGGTGAGTGAGTCTGGGAGTTGCACCTCTTATATTAAACTGCTTGAAAACCGAGAGTCTCAGTCGGAAGATGAAATTAATGAGAAACTTCAAGGTCAACTTGGGCTTCCTTGGCAAAAAGAAAGTCTACCTATCGCCCTTCTAAAGTTGATTGAATTGTTTGAGTAAAAAATTAATTTTTCCTTAGTGATTAGAATCTAAATTACCGATATAATGTAAAAGTTCATATTAATCACAAGGAGAGTGACATGACCAAGGCGGTTAGAGCGCAAGCAATGTTGAATGCGTTTAAAATTCCTACTAGAAAATTTAACGTGCCTGCTGATGTTAATGGTAATCCATTACGTGTAAGCGAGTACTATGGTGAAAATGTTTTTGATTATCTCAAGTCTGAGATTTTAACTAAGCAAGATAAGCAAGACATTACTGACGTTTTAGAAAGCAAAAAAGTGCTTTCAAAGGAAATGGCAGAAAAATTTGCAAATGCCGTTTTAAACTGGGCAACTAGTAAGGGAGCAACTCACTTCACTCACTGGTTTCAACCTTTAACAGGTTCTACTGCAGAAAAGCACGATGCATTTTTATCAATTGAAAATGGAAAGCCTATCGAAAAACTATCTGCTTCTCAATTGATTCAAGGTGAGCCAGATGCCTCTTCATTTCCTAACGGTGGATCAAGATCTACTTTTGAAGCCAGAGGTTATACTTCTTGGGACTTAACTTCTCCAATCTTTTTAAGAACTCATGAAAATGGTAAAACTCTAACGATACCTACTGCATTCGTTTCTTACCATGGTGATGCTCTTGATACAAAAACACCAATGCTAAGATCATGTAGCCAGTTATCAAAAGCTGCTACTAAATTTCTAAACATTACAAGTGGATCAAATAGAAAAGAAGATGAGTTTAAAAAAGTTGAAGTAAGCTGTGGTTGTGAGCAAGAGTACTTCCTTGTTGATAAAGCTCTATATTTTGAAAGACCAGACCTTGTGATGGGGGGAAGAACACTTTTTGGTGCTTCTACTTCAAGAAACCAACAATTAGAAGATCACTACTTTGGGACAATCCCTGAGAGAGTAATGTCTTATATGCAAGAAGTTGAGGTTGAACTTTATAGGTTAGGGATTCCGGCCAAAACAAGACATAACGAAGTTGCTCCGGGGCAATTTGAATTAGCACCTATCTTTGATAAAGCAAACGTAGCAGTTGATCAAAATCAAATGATTATGTCTGTTCTTCAAAGTGTAGCGACTAAACACGGAATGGTTTGTTTACTTCATGAAAAGCCGTTCGCAGGAATTAATGGTTCTGGAAAGCACTTAAACTGGTCTATCACAAATGATAAAGCAGGAAACCTTCTTGATCCTTCTGATACTCCACATACAAACTACAAGTTTTTAGCAACAATCTCGATTATTCTAGAGGCTTTAAATCGATACGGTGGGCATTTAAGAACCGCAATCGCTTCTCATTCAAATGATCACAGGCTAGGTGCAAACGAAGCTCCTCCTAGTATTATTTCGGCTTTCTTAGGTGATACGCTTACTAAGATTTTAGACGCTTATGGAGCAGGTGAGAAATACGCTGAAGAAGATCCAGGATTTCTTGATCTAGGAGCTGAGCAATTGGCAAGACTTGTGAGAGATAATACGGATAGAAACAGAACTTCTCCATTTGCATTTACTGGAAATAAATTCGAGTTCAGAGCTGTTGGTTCTTCTCAAAACGTGGGGATCCCACTTACGATTCTTAACTCTGCTGTTGCTGATGTTTTTAACGATGTGAATGTAAGGCTAGAGAAAGAAATTTCAGGTGGAAAGTCAGTTGATGATGCACTTATTGAATTAACTCGTGACCTTTATAATGGTGCTAAGCATGTTGTATTTAACGGTGATGGTTACTCTCAGGAATGGCAAGATGAAGCCGCTAAAAGAGGACTACCAAATTTAAAGACTTCTGCTGATGCCTTAAAACTTATTGCAAATTCGGATGCAAATAATTTTTTAACGAAGCTTGGTGTTTATACTCCTGGTGAATTAAAGACTCGTTACAATGTAAGAGTTGAGAGATATTGCAAGCATCGTGAAATCGAATTCAGAACTCTTATTAATATGATTCACAAAGATATCATTCCAGCAACTGTTCAGTATAAAGGAATGTTAGCTGCATCTATCGATGATCAAAAGGATTGTAAAATCGATCCAAAAGTAGATATGGCTGTTCTTGCGGGGATCAATGACAAGTTAAATGAACTTTATGATAAGACGATCAAACTTCAGGAAGGAACAGACAAACTTGGTGAAGAAATTGAGGATGCAGAGAAAATTGCAAACGAACTTCTTCCACTTTCAGAAGAAATCGCAGAAGTGATCGGATACTTAGAAGAAAATGTTTCTGAGGATCTATGGCCACTTCCAACTTACTACGATCTACTATTCGTAAAATAAATGCTTGAAATTAGCTTATAGAGCATTGATTGGGCCGAAGTTTTCTTCGGCCTTTTTTTATTCCAAGTAAACTTTACAGAGCAAATTGCCAATTTGGCACCATGAAATTATTTTCACCTCATTAAGAATCAAAGGGGAGAATAATGAAAAAATTATTTGTAGCAGCTCTTTGCCTAACTTCGTTAAATCTATGGGCAGAGACAATCCAAACTGAAATTTTAGATATTGAAAAAGACGAGCAAGGTTATGTTGTGTACGCAGCGGACGGGCAAGTTTATGAAGTAAGCTCAGAAGAAGAAGCTAAAAAAGCTATCACAGCAGCTGAAATGGGTGTTCAAGTTAAATTGGATCTTGGAAGCACTTACAACACTTCTGAAATTATCGAAGCAAGAAATCAAATCGTTGAAATTAGCTTAACATCTGAAGCTGTTGAAGGCAGTTCAACTCAAAAAGATAGAAGAAATAGATACTATTCTAGATACAATGCTGAGGATCTATTTAGCTCTTATATTTCTGATTTTGATACTGAATCTGAAGTGCAAACCTTATTTAACACTCTAAGAAATGATACTCATCCAAAGTCTCAGTGTTATAACCGTGCTCATGTTTGGTCATGGGAATTGCACAGAAACTACAATAACGGAAAAAGAGTTCAAACTGGAAAGATCTGGTTGTTCTTTACCAAAAAATACATCAAAGAATACAGATACAAGTGGTGGTTTCATATTGCTCCTTACTTAACTGTTAACAGTGATGTAAGAGTTATTGATAGATCATTCTCTTATTCTCCAGACACTGAAAGAGGATGGACTAACAGATTCATGCAAAATAGTGCAAAATGTCCTGAGGTAAGAAGATATACTGATTACTCTCAAAACCAGTGGGATGCTTACTGCTACGTAATCAAAACAAGTGTTTTCTACTGGCAACCATGGCAAATTGAAAGCCTAGAAAAAGGTGGACAGGTTCGTAACGAGTGGAATGACTGGGAAGTAAGAAAAGCGTACAAAAATGGGATTGGAAGAAGAGCAAGAGTTCCTTCACTATAATTCTAAAGACTCCGTTTGGAGCATATATAATATGGAAAAGGGGCAATTGGTTTGCCCCTTTTTTCGTTTTAGGCCATACTTTTGGTATGAAAAAATTAGGCTTACTGTGCACTGCGTTTTTAATGGCTTCCTGTGGAGCAGACTCAACCTCTGGTGAGGGAACTGATGGAGTTGGGGCTTCTGAACATAGGGCCTTTGTTACCTCGGGAACTTATACTGGTGGTTTAGGTGGTGTGAGTGGAGCTGATTCAACCTGTAATTCAGCTGCAAGTGCGGCAGGCCTTAGCCGGACCTATAAGGCGATAATAGGCGATAGCTCGACCTCAGCAGATGATAGGCTAGCTTTTTCAGGCTCTATTTATATCGTCGATTCTAATGATGAAAAAACACTGGTTGCGGGATCTGGTAGTGATTTATGGAATACCAGTTCATCTGATCTGACTAACCAAATTAATATTGATGAAAACGGTGATACCGTAACCTCTGATGACTATGTGTGGACAGGAACCACATCTGAGGGTGGAGAGCAGACTTCTAATTGTAGTGATTGGTCTAGCTCATCTTCTGGTGTGAACGGATTTTACGGCAACCTCGATCTTATTGGCGAAGGCTGGGTCGAGTATGATTTTGGCAGTTGTGACCAGTCGTTTCATTTGTATTGTGTAAGTCAATAATCTCCCTAAAAAAAATACAATTTTTTTAAAAAAAGTCTTTTCAAACTTATTTACCTGCGTTACAAAGTTCGAGCTTTAGAATAAGGGGCCCTTGAAGGGAGCTCGAACTGGACTTGTATAAGATCAAGTCTACAAGAATCGGCTTTTTTTGATGGTCTTAAATGGTTTTTTTAGGGGACGGCTTTTAGTCGTCCCTTTTTATTTTAAGGCCTAGTTTATCGGATTGTAATTTCCGCTAATGACCTCAAAAGCCAAGTCTCTCAGTTTTGCACTATCATCATCAGCTTTTAAATCTTTTGCAAATTCAATTTGAACGAGAATTTCTTTTTGTTGGCAAATCTTCCATAAATGGGGAGCAAAATCCATATCACCATACCAACAAACCAGGTCTCGATTAGATAGGCTTAAAGGCTCACCGTTAATTGCGGCGTAATTTATAGTCACCGGCACAACTTGAGTTTGCGTATTTACTGCCGCTTGAAAAAGTGAGCGCTTAAAATGAAGAACTTGTTCGCCATTGGTACTTGTGGCTTCAGGAAACACGATGACATTGAGACCTGCGCTCAGGGCTTCTTCAATATCTTTTATTTCATTTTTAATTTTCTTTTTATTTCTTCTCTCAACAAAAAGGCAGCCTGCAAGAGTCGTAATTTGACCAAGAACAGGAGTGTTTTTCATTTCTATACTAGTAACAAAAGAACTTGGAACTTGAGAACTCAAGAGCATAATGTCCATATAAGATAAATGGTTGCTCACGATGAGTTTGTGGGAATACATTTTGTCGGCAAGATTTGATTCAATTTTGGCATTTACGATATTTAATACGATCTTAGAGTATATTGAAACAATCTTGTTTAGAACTTTCCTCGTTTTTTGAGGCGAAATGGCAAAAAATATCAGCCCTGGAAGTGTAATAATAAAATAGCTTGAGATTAAACAGATTATTGCTATAAATTTAATGGTACCCATATCTTTCTCGCTTATTTAAATCCAGCAGAAAATTTGCAAAGGCCTGGGCCCTAGAGTTTAGGGAGTTAATTTCAATATACTCATCAACCCGATGCAAATTTCCACCCACGGCTCCACAGCCATCGAGAGCGATTAAATCCTCATGATAGAAATGATTTACATCTGCTGCTCCTCCACAATGGTAGAGCTTTGGAGCACCATTTTCAAGCTTTTCAATATGCTTGATATAGTTATTAATCATTTCGTTATTGTCCTTTGTTTTCATCGGAGGACAAAAGTCTTCTATATCAATCTGATAACGAGATTTTGCAGCTGTGTTTGAGCAGGGATGAAAATGACTTTGAAGATCTTCTTCTAACATTTCTTGAATAAGCTTGAGTCCTTCTAGGCATTGAAAGCGAGTATCGATTTTTGCCACAGCTGTTTCAGCGATAGTGTTATATGAATGCCCTGCTGTAAGTTCTCCAATATTAAAAGTAACAAGTGGATTATCTATGAGCTTGGCATTCATCGCTACCAAGACCTGACAAAGATCTTGGGCCGCATTGATATGACCTTTATGCGCTCGACCTGCATGGAACGACTTTCCTTGCACAGTGATTTTAATCCATTTGTTACCGTTTCTCGATTTGATTAGACCACCATCTTCAAGAGAAGGTTCGAATCCAAACGCATATTGAGAATTAAGACCTAGAAGTTTGAAGCTTTCATGAAGTCCGGGAGAGCCAATCTCTTCTGTAGGAGAGTTTACAAATTGCAAACGTAATCGATTCGTCCCACAATTTTCTAAATATATCTTTACAGCTTTAAGAGCGACAACGACACCAGCTTTATTGTCAGCAATCCCTGCGCCATAGGCTCTCGTTCCATCGATTCTAAAATGACTTTTACTTGCCGGAATAACAGTGTCAGCATGAGAGATCAGAGTTAAAACGGGACCTCTATCCCCAATATTCCCAATGAAAAGAGGAGCTCCCTCACTCTGAGAAACAAGCTCAACATGAAAGCCTAACTGATCAAGGAAATCTTTTAATAGGTATTGGACATGCCTTACCCCTTGCTGAAAACGAGATTGAGAGTCAGTATCGACCAACTCTCGTAGAAGTTCTAGATCAGAATTAGTTTGCTGTAGATTCATTTAAATCCGAACCGATATGAGCTGTATCAAAACTTGATAGTTTAGTTTTAAATTTTCTTAGACTGGAACTGAATACATATTTTGGTAAGGTAAGAAGAGAAACTCGTCCAACTTGTAAGACCTCATCTCCGCGTTCAAAATTGAGAATATTTTTATAATAGTCAGTGAGTTCCGGGTTTCGATGGTAGTACTTGGCATCGGATTCAGATTTTTCGAAAACGGAATCTGAAACACTTCCTTCAAACACAAATGTTTTGCAGTTAAAATTTGCATCATAGTTAACGGCCATTGCGGCCCTGTGACTTTGGGAAATTCCTTGAGCAATTTTTAAGTGCTGTGCTGATGGAGCTTTGTTATTAAAAGGGGAAGGGTAGATATCTTCAAAGTATAGAGCGACATTTCCTAAACTTGATAATACACAAGCACAATTGGACACCCAGACTCCATTTATTGGAGATTCCATAAGAAGATATTTCACCAATAATTTATTCATTAATTTATGAGTTAGTTTTTTCCCGCGCGCGATAGGATCAACACAGGTTAGTCCTAGGTGAAGAACTGAACCAATAGCATCGATATCTAGGACAAGCGAGGAGCAAAACCCAACAAGCACACCTTTAGAGTTTCTCGCTGTACAAATTATTGCCCTTTGAAATTCATCTCTTTTTCCAGTGAGAGTTTGATAGTAGGGAACTTCGTCAAAACATTTTGAACTTACATTTCGAAGCTCATCGGTTAGAGTTGAAAGTTCCTCCTTACTCATGTAGATTCCAGGATAAACTAAAACATCATACTTAAAACCTTGCATACAATCTCCTTGTCATTAAGATTGTATGCCTGTGATATGAATAATGTCTGTTAAACTACGTCCTGATTTCTGTCAGGGAAAAGTTAAGAAATAGTCAATGTCTTGTATTTGAATTCGCCGGCCATATGAAGATGCTTTCTATCGGTACTAATAACTTTAATCCCATAAGTATTTGGCTTGTGAGACTCTGAAATATACAGGTCAATCTCCGAGCCTAGATAGACTGGTTTGATAAAACGAATATCAATCTCATTGAGTGAAAAACCTTGGTTTTGAAGCTTTTCAAATACCATCGCAAAAAGTCCAAAGCCGTGCATAATAGATCCTTTAAGGCCCATTAATTTTGCAACTGACTTAGAGAGGTGGATTGGGTTTACGTCGCCTGAAAGGTATGCGTAGCTTTTTGCATCTTCTTTAGTAATCATTAGCCTTTCAATAAAGCTAAGTTTTGAAGTATCAATTTGCTGGTGAGCTGCAGCCTTTTTTAAAACAGATTTGGTGTCTTTCAAAATAACCGCGTAGATCTCAGCGATTAAAGCAGTTGGATCATGGTGAGTTCCTGTGGTTAAGCGTTGACTCACACGATATTTTTTTTCCATATTTTGGATTTGATAGATTTCAGCCTTGGAGTTCAACCCAGAATTTCTGGTGATAGGAGAGTTAATAATCATCTTAACACCTTGGTTAAGAACTTTATGCAAAGGAAGGTTGAGTGATCTTCCCATTTCAAAAAGCTGTGGATAAGTCCAAAGTGGAAAGAGGTGAGGAGCTATTGCGCCTTGATATTTTTCTTCACAACCAAGCCACTGATGATAACGTTCAACAATCGTACTATTAGGAATGACATTGCTATATTCGCTACGAAGTAGGTGCTCTTTTATTTCTTCATTGCCAGACTTCAGGGCATTTAACAAAATACTGGCCACTACATTTAACATAGGACCTTGGTGTCTCAATAATGAAATATCTGCGTGCATACTCGTCTCTCCCTGCGCCTAGCTTAGGCAATAAATCCCAACTAATTAAGTTAGATTCTGGTTAGTATTTTGTCAGTTAAGAACAACTTACACGTAGAATCAGTCGGAGTCCTTAACTTCCGTTAAATGAGTACTCTTATAATTTGCTGAATTTATTGAATATTTAAAACTTAGGGGGTAGCCTTTCCTTATGAAAATTATATCTTTGTTACTCTTAGTCGTGGCGTGTTCCCACCAACCAAAAACAGTTATTGCTCATAGAGGAGCCTCTGGATATTTACCTGAGCATACCTTAGAGTCTGCTTCTATGGCCCATA
Organism: Bdellovibrionota bacterium; assembly: GCA_036336775.1. GTDB lineage: Bacteria > Bdellovibrionota > Bacteriovoracia > Bacteriovoracales > Bacteriovoracaceae. The sequence goes on from JAYZFM010000042.1 coordinate 27,531, forward strand.
GTTTTGGAGTGGATTTTATCGAGCCAGATGTTGTTATAACTAAAGATGATAAAGCAGTTTTACTACATAATATCCACCTGGATCAAACCACAGATGTGGCAGTAAAATTTCCAAAAAGAAAACGTAAAGATGGACGCTATTATGTTGTCGATTTTACTCTTAAAGAAATTAAGTCTTTAAATGTCTACGATTCAATTGATCCTGCAACCGGCAAGCTAAGTTACCCTCCAAGGTTTCCCTATAAAACAGCAAAATTTGAAGTACCCACACTCCAAGAATTTATCGAGCTGGTGCAAGGTTTAAATAAAACACGTGGAAAAAATATTGGAATTTATCCAGAATTGAAAATGCCAGAATTTCATACAAAAAATGGAAAAGATATCGCTAAGCTAGTGCTGCCGATTTTGGAGAGATATGGCTACAATAGTGCAGATGCAAATATTTATTTACAATGCTTCTATCCCCCAACTCTAAAGAGACTTAAAACTGAATTAGGGGCCAAGATGAAGCTTGTTGCCTTAATCGCAGAAAATGATTGGGCGGAAAGTTCGGCGGATTATAATTACTATAAAACTGAAGCCGGTGTCGCAGAACTATCTCAATACGTCGATGGTTACGGTCCTTGGATTAATCAGCTTATGACAAAAGAGGGAAAGGATACTGGGCTTGTGGCGATTGCACACAAATACGGTTTGAAAGTTCATCCCTATACCCACAGAACTGATATGATACCTTCAGTGTTTAAAACGGAAGAAGAATTTTTTGACTTCTTTTTTGGTGAATTGAATATCGATGGAATTTTTTCCGATTTCAGTGATAGGGCGATGAAATACGCGAAGTAGTTAGCGTGGTTTCCTATTAGTCTATTAAGGTTAATCTGACTACAGATTTCTGGATTCTGAAATCAGACTTTCCGAACCAGTCCGTAAACTAGTGCCCCTAAATGATCATATTTTTCTGCTAGATTCTTATTTTGAACTATTTTGATAAGCGTTTGAGTTTCTCTTAGTGATCCCATAGCAATACTGTAAAAGCGCTTTTGATCTTTCGGCGATTGCCTGCCACTGCCCTCCGTTATGCGAGATCAATTACTTCGAGCTTCTAGTAGTGTCGCGCTCAATCTAGCCGAAGGAAATGCGCGAAGAACACCTAAGGACAGGCTTAGAATGTTCAATATCGCACTATCGAGCCTTCGCGAGGTACAAATGATCTGCAATCTCGAAGACTTAAATCTATTGGAAAAGCAGGCTGATAAAGTTGGAGCGATGATTTATGTACTAAACCGGAACTTAACCGATGCTGTAACTGAAACTGAAACTGTAGCTGAATATAGAATATCTGATTGAGTTTTTTCATCTTGAAGCCGTCCAAACTTTATTCACTTACTTAATTTACTGTACAAAAACTGAACAATTTATCGTATTTTTAGGCCAGTTCTTTGGCATCATTATTGAAGCTTCACATATATAATGTGGAGCTTTTATGATGAGACGTCTGTTTTTAATGTGTTGTTTTTCAGTTTTTGCAGCTATTGCATCTGACAATATTTATATCCAAGGAAAGTCAGCCAATTATCTCTATCAAAAAAATATTTCAACTGATGAGTCAGAGACACAATGTTTTATAGCGACTATGGAAGATTGGAGTCATGCCTATGAATGCCGTCTTTCAATAGAAACTGCAAGCCAAGTCGGAGATATTGTCCGTATAACCGGACCTTCTGCTGAAGAATTGATGTCTATGAAGCACGACGCAGGCGCTCCTGTAAAATGTGATATGGCCAATAGATCTTGTGATCTTAATGGAAAAGGCTCTTTCTAATTTTGCCTACTTCTTAAGGCAGTGTTTTTATAAAAAATTACCGAAATCAAGAACTTAGCGTTCGAAATTAAGTTTTCTTTGTTAGTCATGACATAATAGTTTCTAAGGAGAGTTTTATGATGACTCAAGAGACTTATCAATTTACGGTTGGCAGTTCACAAAATTGTGAAGTAATGATTAGTAGTCCCACCGTAAGTCGCGCACACCTCAAAGTTTATTTCGCGGGTGATAGCATCTTAGTTGAAGATTTAAACTCTAGTAATGGGACTTTCGTTCTTCATGATGGCGAATTCAAGAGAATTAAAAGCGCAAAGATAAAGCCTGAGACTAAAATCAGACTTGGAAGTGGTTTAGATGCCCTCGAAGTAAAAGATATTATCGGGCTTTATGAATCAGCTCGTGAAAAAAGTAAAAACGATATTATAAAAAGGATAAAAACTGGTGGTTTAAAAAGATGTTTTGATTGTGGTACTGTTTTAAGTAAAGAAAAAATACATTGTGAATGTTGTGGTGCCATTTTTGAAGAAGCTTCTTAGTTCTAAAGAAACATTTTTTACATTATTCGTTTGTTCTATCGGCGTTTTAGTCGTCAATTTGTTTTTTACATTTACACCTGCATTCTGGTCGATAATGTTTATCGGGAAGAAGCATATTTTAGGTGGAATCACCTTTCAGGATGTCATGTGGGCCATATTTTTTCTAGGGCTCATGCAAATCTATTATCGAAAACGAGATATTGCAAAACTCGATCTTTATAGTACAAAAAACTATCTTCCCAAAGACTTTGAAACGATTATTGGCGAGCAAGAACTAACTGAAGTCATAAGAAACGTGCGAGAAGATTCCAAGGATAGCATGGGAATTCTCCCGTATATGATCTTGCAAATAGCCCTTCAATTTAGAAAGAATAATTCGAGATCGATAACCTCAGATTTTCTTTCGAAACAATTGGAGCTTTTTCTTCATTCTGTTGAGCTTCGATACAACCAATTAAAATATATTATTTGGCTTATTCCATCACTGGGATTTATGGGAACAGTATATGGTATTGGACTCGCTGTATCCCAGTTAGGCGAGGGCTCTCTTGAAGACCCTGAACTATTAACTAAGATGGCGGGAAGTCTTGGGGTGGCATTTAATACCACTTTGCTCGCATTAGTTTTATCAGTGATCCTTCAGTTTTTTACTCAGCACTTCGAAGCGCAGGAAGAAAGCTTAATCAATAAATTCGGGAAATATATCTTAGATAATTTAATAAATAAACTAGTGGAAAAATCATGAGGGCGCGAAAGTCGAGAGAGGTAAATATATTTTCTGCTTCGGTCGTTGATCTATTCGCTTCAGGGCTTGGAGTCTTTCTTATTGTGGCGATCATAGCTTTGGCCAATCAAAAAAAAGAAACCTCGCGTGCGCTTGAAGGTGGTCAAACAGGAACAATTATTAAAACGCCTGAGAATAGCAAGCTTGTTGGGAAAGAACAGAATTTTGCCAATAGCGATGCTCCCCTTATTTCTTCTCTTGAATCAAAAATAGAAAAATTGGAAGCTTCTGTAGACCTGAAAACAAAAGAAAATTTAAGTCTAAGAAAAAAAATAGCAACCAATTCAGATTCTGAAGATAAAACTGATTATGAATTTCTATTGGCCGCTGCTGAAAAAGAAAAAAAAGAATTGGCCAAAAAAGTTTCAGAACTAGAAGCGAAATTAGAACAAAAAGAACTAGAAAAAATGGAAATTAAAAGGGAACTAACTTATAAGCAGGACGCCAGAAAAGGGGAGCAAGGGGTCGCTAATAACTTTGATAACTTTCAGATCGGTTCACGTTTTAAACTTCAGAATGTTCACTTTTATCCTGGAACAGAAAAAGCAATAGAGCCTTATTCAAGTCGTGAAGTGGAAGATCTCGCTTTGTTCTTAAAGAAAAATCCAGCTGTTTCAATCGAAATTTCAGGTCATATATATGAAACTAAAAAGGCCATAGAAGCAGGCAAGGCTGATGATGAATTTAATTTATCAGGAAGAAGGGCACAGTACGTTTGTCAGAAGCTAGAGGAGTTTGGAGTAAATCCAAAAAGATTGAGGTGCCTAGGTTATGGCGCAACAAGACCTCTATACTTAACAGATGACCAGTATTCTGAGGAAGCCCAATTGAATAGAAGAGTTGAAGTTGAAATCCTTACCAAATAATCTTCTCCCATTTTCAGGCGAAGCATATCTTATAAAATCCTTTTTTAGTGGACAAGAATCCTTCAATCTTTTGAATAAGATTAAGTCTACTGTTAAGTGGCGAGACGACAAAATAACTATGTTTGGAAAGACCTATCCTCAAGCGAGAAAAGTTGCTTTTTATGGCGATGAAAATATTGAATACACTTATTCTCGTATAAAAATGAGGACACGCTTTTGGACTGATGAATTGAAATCACTTAATCATAGGTTGAAGCTTGATTATGATTTAATATTTAACACCGCTCTCGTAAACTACTATCGCGATGGAAGGGATCATATGTCCTGGCATAGGGATGATGAACCTGAGTTAGGAATAAACCCGTCGATTGCTTCTATCAGTTTTGGAGCTAGTCGTGATTTCTTTTTCCGTCACGATGAAGGTGAAAAAGTAAAATTAACTCTTGAAAATGGAGATCTTCTTCTTATGCTTGGAGAAACTCAGCACCATTGGAAACATGCTTTACCTAAAAGGCTAAAAATAAATGAACCTCGTATGAATATAACGTTTAGAAGGATCTTTGAGTGACGGCGTCGACATCAACTTCGAGGGCACATTTAAAATGACCCTGTGGGCATTCTTTTTTTCCATGTAACCCGCAAGGCATACAATCTAATCTTTCTCTTTGCACGAGAAGTGAGTCGTCAGCAAGCGGGTAATATCCAAAGTCAGGGACAGTTGAGCAAAAAATAGCAGTAGTTTTTGCATTTACACTGCTTGCAAGATGAAGAGGGGCGGAGTCATTCACAAAAACTCTTTTAGCTCCCGCCATAAGATAGGCTGAATCAAGTAGGTTAAGTTTTCCGGCAAGGTTAGTTACATCAGTGCTAATTCCATCCAAATAGGCTTTGTCATCTGGACCACCGATGAGAATGATTTCTCCGTGTGGTTTAAGTTTTTGTATGAGTTCTTTCCATTTTGATTCGTGCCACTGCTTGGTGTACCAGACACTTGAAGGGGCCAGAACATAATAGGGAGAATTAAGACCTAAATCCTGAATCTTATTTTTTTCTGTATCTGAAAAATATAGTTTAGGGCGTAACGATTTGTCAGAGGGGATACTCTCATTAGTTATTGCCGTCAGTAGCTGATGGTTTCTTTGTACTTCGTGAAAGAATCCTAATTCACCTTGATCTTGAGCGGGGTGAGGTATTTTATGATGAACTTGGTGGCTGAACAAAAATGCTAATGGATTGGAATGAAATCCCACTCTAAGTTTAGCGCCTGAGAGTCCACATAAAAGACCCGCATTAAAAAATCTTTGTATATTTAGCACGAGGTCATATTTATTTTTTCGTACTTGAAATAAAAGACTGATTAAATTTTTAAATTTTCCTTTGGATTTATCCCAAATGAGGACTTCATTTAAATGAGGATTATGCTTGAGAAGGCTCTCATTGCCTTTTCGAAGTAGAAAATCTATTTTCGCTTCTGGATAGCTTGCCCTAACACTTTCTATAAGTCCTGTGGCCAGAATTACATCACCTATGAAAGCGGTTTGGATAATTAAGACTCGTTTCATTTTTTTAAGTCAGTATCAAACTTCTCGCCAGCTTGCATTCTATAAACCTTCACATTTCGGATGAAGACATTCCATGCACCCATACAAGAAATAATAAAGCCGGCCTTACCATCGAGAAAGCCACGATTTAAGATATAGCGCTTTAAGAAAGCAAAAAATGGTTTAATCAATAAGTGGTAACTTGTAACTTTTTTAATTTTATTTACACGATCAAGAGCTGCCCAAGTCGTGTAACGCATACCTTTTAGCAAGTGAGGCTCCAATCCTTTTCCCGCATAAGTGTCATGTTTTAGTCTGTTTTTTAGCCGACCAACTTCTCCATCTGCAAGGACTTCAGCGTGAACATGCTTATCTTCGTAGCGACATTTACTTTTTCTAAAGAGCCTGATGACGGCATCACCTTTCCAAACATTATTGACGGTCTGATCCATAAAATAATTATCACGTCTAATCCAATAGGCTACCTCTTTTGGGTTTGAGGCAACGATGGATTGGATTTCATCGATCAATTTAGGATTTGTCCTTTCGTCAGCATCTAACAGAAAGATCCAGTCATGTTGAGCCTGAGGGATAGTCCAATTTTTCTGGGCGGCAGAATGCTCATACTCGTGTTGCAATAATTTTACCTGCGGATATTTTTTTATGATTTCCAAAGTATTATCTGTAGAGAAAGAGTCTACGACGATGATTTCATCGGCAAATAAACAAGACTCAATAGCTCCAGCAATATTGAACTCTTCGTTAAAACAAGGAATTATGGCTGATATTTTTTCTGACATAGCTGCATTATAGATTTGCTTGATGCGTCAAGTAAAGTGTTTGATTTTATTGCTACCTGAGCAAATTCAAGTAAAATATTAGTGTGTCAAATTAAAGCATTTTGGACCAGCTTCGAAAGCGGGTGGTAAATTTCAAATGTAGGAAATTTGGTGCTCGGGGCGGGACTTGAACCCGCACAGCTAAATTAGCCGAGGGATTTTAAATCCCTTGTGTCTACCAATTCCACCACCCGAGCCTAAACGAGGTTGATAGAATGAATGAAATGATAAGGATAGTCAATAAAAATGAGTAAGATTTCAAAACTAATTCTCAGTATTTTATTTCTCAGCGCATGCTCTAGTGTGGAAAGCATTAAAGAGTCAGTTGATGATCTTGTGCCTCTAGATCTTTCTGAAAAAGAGAAAGCGGTATTCGGGAATAAGGATTATGCGGACGCCTTGGTGTCCAAAGTCGTACCTAAATGGTTTGAGGTGGATGACCGGTTCAAATTGACTTCTAGTATGGGGGAGAAACCGGCTCATTTGTTTTATGATGTTCAGCCAGATTTAAATGCAGAAAATTATAAATTAAATTTTGTAATCACCACACCTGAAGGGAGCGACAAGTTATACAATATTGATATGCTCTCTGGTCAGCATTATGTTGATAAAATACTTTGCGAGCAAAAAGATATTTTTGGAAAATGGGATGATTCGATTTATAAACCGCCTTTTACTTCTGGCATTGTTCCCCGGATGCTAGATCAATTGGGTACTCCTCAAAAAATCATTGTGTTTGGCGATGGTGAATATTTCTCCAAGCATTATCAGGATAACTTTTTTGATGCTCGAGTAATTGGTGGTTATATTGAAAAAGTCTGTCAGATAGGCACATGTCCAAAGCTCACTGATTATAATTCTAGGATCGTCGTTGTCGCAGTTCAAAGTGGTAGTGATGACTATAAAGAGGTAAGGGGAATTGAAGATCTGCGTACGAAAGTTAATTGGCCGGAAGTAAAAGCATTTATCGAGAATGGTTTCGGAAAAAATTACGTGGCCGGTAAATTTTATCCAAGCTATCGAATGGGTCCTGAACTTTCAGCACTACAAACTGTTTCTAGTCTAAAGAGCAGATCGATTCTTTTGACCAATAAGCGACTCAATCAGATGAGGAGTTCTTGTTATAAACTATATGATTACGTCTGGGAGGCAGTTGCCAAGCCATCAGATGTTGAGAAAAAATTGGCAGCAGCAAAATCTTTAAAGGAGCGGCGAGACATAATTCGAGGATCTAATAAGGAGTCGAGAAGATTCTTTTACGAACGCTTTAAAAATGCCTTTGTGAAGTTTGGTGATGAATATAATGTTTGTTCAAAATTTGTTTATCCAACAAATATTTTCACTAATCCTGAGAGGCATTGGTTTATGGCTCACTATGCGGCTGTGCATTTGTTGAATGACTTGGGATATAGCTTTGATTGTAACCGCTCTCTTTGGGTGAAGAATCCTATTTTAACAGACGGGACAAAGGCAATTAAAAGAAATAAAGAATTTGCTAAGTGTAATGCTAGGCAAGTCGATCTTGCTTTTGAACAGTCCATAAATTACTTGAATAACCTAAGGTTTAAGAACTATCCTACTTATCGATATATTGATTATGATAGAGGGTCCATCGGAACGCATAATAAGTTGTATTCCTGGGTTTACCAAGAAAATAAAAAACTTCAATGCTATGGGAAGCAAGAAGATCTGGTAGAGAAAGTTCCAACTTTTCCAGAAGATATTAAATGGCGTAGAAGGGCCACAATTCTAAGAACAAAATAGAGAATTATGAGTTTAACTAATTTTATTGAAAATATACATTTATCTAGCCAAGAAAAAATTGGCAATCTTTCAGTTCCTATAAGTATTTGGGGAAATGGAGCAGCTGATGCTATACAAAGTAGTTATGATTATTTTGAGTATGAACAGAGCTTCAATGGTATATGGGAGAGCGAATATCAACCTGCAAAAATTATTTTGATTGTTGGTCCAATTAATACTGTCCAGTTAAATGAAATTAAGGACAGGTTACAAAGTTTAGAAAAGCAGAAGCCTTTTGTCGTTTATGCTGAAGGTCTTTTACCTAAAAGAGTATTAAATAATGCCAAGGGAGTTGTAAAAGACATCCGAAATCATATTAGAGTTGATCTTGAGTATCAGAAACATCCTATTCAATTGAAGGAACTTATTTCAGGTGTTTTTGATTTAATGAAGGGTAGAGATGAAAAGTAATCTTAATTTAATTCACGAACTATCTGGATATAAAACCTATCAATGTGAGTTCAATCAATTCAACTCTTTTGTTTTCAGCTTAGGAAGTGATAATAATTATATCTGGCTTTTAGGAATTCATTGTCTTGACCAAAATTCACAGTTAACAAAGCTTCGCTATTACTTTTTTGATTTTGAAGAGAAAGATCAATTTTGTGTGGAAGTTGAAATTCCAAGTGGAGAAAAACTTTATTCAATATCGCACCTTTGGAAAAATGCTAGCTTCTATGAAAGGCAGTTGATTCAGCAAACAGGACTGACTCTTAAAAAAGATTATAGATTTAAAGAGCCTGTAAAAGATGATAGGGACTATCTTGATCTGCAAACAGTTGAGTTTCCTAGTAACTTGAAAAAGAACACTCATTTACTTGATCTTAGAATGGATAAGAATAAAGTGGCAAAAGCTAATTTCAGAAAAGGGCTCTTCCATATTGGACTTGAAGATATTTTGTCAGGGCTTGATTGGAATTTGTCGTTTCAAACTTTAGAGAACTACTTTCCTAAAAGAGGATTGTTGTGGAGTTTTTTGATTAGTAGAGGGATAGAATTAAAGGAAAATATTGAGATCCCTGATAGGGCCAAAGCTATTCGAATGGTGACGTTTGAACTCAATCGAATTCTAGATCATCTATTATACTTTGATCAAGTGGCGGTAGATTTCAAAAGTGCAGTCCTGATTGACTTTACTCGACTGTGGATTAAAAAATTTCAGTCGCTAATGATATCTTATTCAGGCAACGAGTTTGGTTTAAATCTAATCCGACCAGGAGGGACGACACTCGATTTAAGCCAAGCATGGAGTTCACGCATGATTGATGAACTTTCTATGCTTGAAAAACATCTGGTTGCCTTAATAAAAGATTATCTTTTAACATTTAAGTTCAACGAGAACGCTCTAAATTTTAGTCTCGTTGAAAAAGAAGATGTCATAAAGTGGGGATTGACCGGACCTGTTGCTAGAAGTGTTGGAGTTAATTTAGATCTAAGAAAAAGAGATCCATTCTATTTCTATCAAGATGTAGAATTTGATATTCCTATGGGAGTTCAAGGGACTCTCTATGATTTGTTTTTGGTTAAAATCGAAGAAATTTTACAATCAAGTCGAATTATTGTTCAGGTCCTAGATAATTTACCAACAGGAAATTTTATTAGTCCAGACTTACCCACTGATTTCCTACATAATCTAGATCAAGTTGATGAGCAAAATTATAAAAAAAGTGTTGAGAACTATTTAAACTTCTCGTCACTTAACGCTACAGCTTTTATTGAAAGCCCTCGTGGAGTTATTGGGGTGGACCTAATTAAATCTGATGAGAAGCAATTGGTAAGGCTACTTGGAAGCCATTTTGCTGAACCATCATATTTAGAACGTTTCTTAGAGAACAAAGACATCATGAATGTTTTTCCTCTATGGACTTCAATGGATATCGATTTGAGAGAAGTGGAGCGATAAGATGATAGTAAACCTAAAAGATTCAACTCGTTTTAATCCTTTTCGTTTTGTTTTCTCATCGGCTCACGTGTTCTATATCGGTTGGCGCACTAGAGTTGAAGCCGGTAAAATCAATCAAGATTCGTTGAAGTTAAAAAAACACTTCACTCATAAATATCCTACGCTAAAAAATGATCAATTAGGAAATAGCCTTTGTATCAGTTGTGAAATTTGCAGTGAAATTTGCCCAACTAAAGCAATTGAAATAAAAAAACCGAATATGGTTAACTTTCCGAACACTCTTAAAACGGGTGAGACTCCCCAAAAGTTTTATCTAGATACTTCTCATTGTACTCGATGTAACTTATGCGCCATCGCTTGTCCGACTGATGCAATCGAACTAACTGGAGATTATAGCCAATTAATTCGTGTTAACTTAGTTGAACGAGCTATGAGTTAAATATATCGGCTCTTGTCAGCGTGATTCTTCTTAATTTTGATAATTCTTCAAGATAGGTGTCTCGGTCTATTTCTACGCCACCAAAACTCTCGATAATTGGGGTAACCATTTGTGTATCTAGAAAGGGAATATTCTGAGCTTTTAATTTTTCCATGACAGAATAAACGCATAATTTTGAGGCATTAGATTCTGTATGAAACATTGACTCACCACTAATGATCCCACCGAAACAAACTCCATACAGACCACCTACAATTTGATCTCCATTGTAGATACCAACGCAGTAGGCTTTACCAGCTTCAAAAAGTCTAGTGTATCCGTTGATGATTTCTTGGGTTATCCAAGTCCCTGCTTCGTGTTTTCTTTTTGTGAGAGCACAATTATCAATGACTGCTTTGAAATCAAAATTAAATTTGATTTCGTACTTATGTTTTTTCAAAAAACGTTCAAATGATCTAGAGTAATGAACTTCATCAGTATAAAGAACACCTCTTGGGTCTGGAGAAAACCAAGTCAAAGGTGAAGTTTTCGAAATGGGCCAAGGAAAGATTCCATTTAAGTAGGCTTCTGTAAGTGTATCGACTGAAAGGTCTCCACCAATTGCTAGGAGCCCCTCAGGCGATGCTTCATGAGCTGGGGGAAACCTTATTGCCATCTAAATTATCTCCGGGTAATAAACATTCTTCATAATCTGTTTTAAAACTTGCTAAGGAATTTTGTTTGTATTTCTCAATAAAATCTTTGATGACGAGGTATTCAAACGAAACGATATCCGAGTTCAGTTTGTGATACATACCTGCAATATGGGATGTTTTATTTAAATTTGATATTTGTCCGGCAAAACCTGGTTCGAAAGGCTCTTTCTTGAATACATCTAAAAAAGCACGAGACTTCGGATTTTTTTGGAGAAATTGTAAAAGCGCTTCCTCATCAACAATTTCCCCTCTGGCCGGGTTAATGACTAAGCAATCAGCTGCGACTTGAGATATTTTTTCGCTATCTAAAAATCTATGACTAGTATTATTCAAACTAGCAGCGATGATGACGATATTAGCACCTTTGATTATCTCATTATTCCAATCGTTGATAACAGGGTAGGGAATATGCTGAAGGTCTTTAAATGGATCATAAACTTGCAGCTTAGGACAAAGCGGGTAAAGGGAGCTGGCCACAATTTTTCCAATAGTGCCGTGACCAATGATCACAACTTTTTGATCCCTTAAAAGCTTTCTAGGGAAGTTTCTATCAGTCTGCCAGTGATGATGATTGGGTATCATTGAAAAATGTTGAAAGATACTGGCAAGAGTATACTCTGCAACTGCATTCGCGCTGATTGGATTGCCAACAATAATAGGAAAGTCCACAGACTTCCTGAATTCTTCTGATATATTATCGTGACCCGAATTTGGATGAACTAACAGCACCGTTTCCTGAAGAATACGACGCGGAATGAGTTCTGTATTAGTATGGGTATTGGTTAATAAAATCAATTTACTTCCAGCCGCATATTGCTGAAGAGTTTGAATATATTCGACGTCAGAAATATCTTCTAAGATCTTTTTTTCGTTAGCGAGATACTTAGAGTCTTGATAAGATGACGCATGTGTTCGATAAACTTGGAACTTCATGTTAGAATTTTAGACCATAACTACCTGCTAGACTAGCGAAAATGGGGTAAAGGGTGTAGTATCCAGCCCAAAACGAAGGAAATTTATGATAAATATCAAATCGGCCCGTGAAATCGAAATAATGAAGCAATCTTGTCAACTAGCGGCGAAGACTTTGAACTTCATTGAAGATAAAATTGAGATCGGAATGACCACTGAGGACGTGAATGCAATATGTCACAAGTATATCGTCGACAATGGCGCTTATCCCTCGCCACTAAATTATCATGGTTTCCCGAAGTCAGTTTGTACCTCACTTAATGAAGTTATCTGTCATGGAATTCCAAGTAAAAAGGATAAATTGAAAGATGGTGACATCCTCAATGTTGATGTGACGACTTTCTATAAAAACTTTCACGGTGATACAAATAGAACTTATTTTGTGGGAGAGGTTTCTCCTGAGATCAAAAAGCTAGTAAAAGTAACTTACGATTGTATGATGGCCGGAATTAATGTTTGTAAGCCAGGTGCGAGACTTGGTGATATTGGAGCGGTCATTGAAGAGATGGCACATGACAATGGCTATACTGTTGTTCATGAATACTGTGGTCATGGAATCGGTAGAGAGTTTCATGAGGAGCCACAAATTCTTCACTATGGTACTCGTGGAGCAGGTGCTGAAATGAAGCCTGGTATGACTTTTACTATCGAGCCGATGATTAATTTAGGAAAGAGACATTGTAAGCTTATGAAGGATGGATGGACTGTTATCACTAAAGATAAAAAACCTTCGGCACAGTTCGAACATACAATTTTAATTACAGAGTCAGGGTATGAAATTCTAACTCTTGATCCTGAAAAACCGTATCAGCCGACTTTTGATGTATGAGACATATCGTTCAAGGCATTGAGTTTGATATCACTCTCGATTCCAAAAACTGCCTTTATGAACTTAAGAGTAGTCATAGTCTAGCGCAAGCTTATTGCGAGAGCTTACTCAATCTTGAAATCGATCAGGCAATTTCCAAACTATATGAAACGATCGAAAGCAACTCCTATACTGTCGGTTGGAAACTTTTAATCGCACTCAAATCTGCTCGAGGAGATAAACGTCTTTTTTACGAAAATCCAAAGCGAGATCAAATCATTTGTCGTTGCCAAGGTTATTCATTGTCAGATTTGTATAAACTTGAGGGGCAGCTTGATCTAAAAACACTCATGAGAGAAACCTCTGTAGGAATGGTATGTGCCAGTTGCAGACCAGAGCTCAATTCAGTTATAGGTAAACTTGATGATGAGAAAATGCTATATAAAGGAATTTCCTATCATCAATGGCGTGAAAAAATTGAGAATTCTTTGGGAGAGTACAAAGAGTACGCCGGTATCGATTTAAATTCCTTCGTCGCAAGATTTGAGATTGTCGATTTTCCAAAAATCAAAATCTATTCGAATGATAGTGATTTTGTTCAAGATGAAAAAAACTCAGTTCGACTTGGGAATTACTTTTCTATGAAGCTTGAAACCCCGGTGAGTGTCGATTTAGCAATCTCTATTTAATCTGTTCGACAGAATTTTATCAAAAATCACATCGATGTTTTTGAGCTCTTTTACAAGTCTAGAGTAGTTAACGTTAGTTTCGAAATGCTGAGTTTTTAAGTAAAAGTCTTTTAGCTGAGGGATATTTTTTTCTAAGCAGCCTGCCTTTGTTTGGGCTGCTTGCATCGAACCAATAAACTCAACAAACATATGCAGAGAGTTCTTTGAGATATTTTCATTCGTCGTTGCCTCAAGTCCTGGTCGTACTTTTGAGCCTCGATCAATGACTTTGTCTCCTAAGGTTAGAAATAGGCGCAGTAGGTGAAAGCTTGAGAACTTTTCTTGGCAGATTTCTTCTAGGTAGGGCGATTTGAAAATTATATCGTCTGGGAACATAACCATATAGGAAATCATACTGCTATTGAGTTGATAGAAGGCGCCACCGATTTTTTGCTCGTGAATATATTTTTCTTCTTGACCTAGACACTTGAGTAGTTTGCTCTGGCTTGCAAAACTTAACTGGCTGATAAATAAAAGTGCAAAACAAAAAAATTTCATATATTTATTATATCGACCGATTAATGTAATGTCCTGAATTTATTTGTTAAATCATTGTCTGGTCAAAAAGGAGTATGGCAATTTGAAAGAGATGACGTTAACCGATCATTTATATGAACTACGCACACGTGTTATTTGGATGGCGGGCATCTTATTTATTGCCTTTGGTATTTGTTATCATTTTGGAGTTGAGTTTCAAAATGCTTTATTAGCACCTCTGAAGAATGCTCTTGGGGACTCAGGGCAAATAATGTTCACGGGGATTTTAGACAAAGTTCTCACTCAGTTTCAGTTAGCTTTTTGGTCGGCACTTATTACTTCGTCACCTTTTTGGTTTACGCAGATATGGCTCTTTATAAAGCCAGGCCTTTACGAAAACGAAGTGAAGATCATACGTCCCTTTGTGCTTTTAAGCTTTATACTTTTTGCCTGTGGAGTGGCCTTTGGTTATTTCATTGTGTTTCCATTCACATTCGAGACTTTGTTGAAGTTTGGTGTGAATGAGATTGAGGCCATGATTAGCCTTAAAGAGTACGTCATACTGACTAGTAAGATTCTCGTCTTTTTGGGTGTTCTATTTCAATTACCTAATATTATTTTAATCCTAGGTTTCATGGGAATAGTAGATAGTAAAAAGCTAATTTCTATTTCACGCTATGTCGTGACAGCTTTTGCAGTTGTCTCTGCTATGTTGACTCCGCCAGACCCAATCACCATGATGGCCTTGTGGGTGCCATTAGTACTTCTGTACTTTCTTGGGGTGCTCCTGGTATTTCTGATTGTTGATCCATGGAAAAAGAGTAAAAGCAAGGACTTAGAACTCGCGGAATAACTAGATCATATTTAAGTCTATGACTCATTTTACCGAAAAGTAGAGTGAGGTTCGTATGATATTAGACTTTCAAAATGTTTCTTACCAAATACCTAATGGCGATCTGATTTATGATAATCTGAATTTCAAATTATTTGATAATGAGTTCTATGGTGTTCTAGGTAAAAATGGTTCTGGAAAATCAACGCTAATTGAAATGATTATGGGGATGAGGAAGCTAAGTCAGGGTAAAATCTTGGTTTTTGGAGAAGATCCAACAATCGGTGATCGTACCCAAAAAAGCCGCATCTTTACAGTGACTCACGATATGATGATTCCCGGATTTATCAAGGTGAGGGACCTATTAGATTATTACGCACATTTTTATCCTAATTATTCTAAGGAAATCGAAGCTCAGGCATTAGAGGTTTTAGAGATAGTAGACAATAAAAAATTTGGGGCACTTTCTACAGGTCAAAAGGTTAAAGCGCTTTTATGTGCAGCTTTTGCGGCCAAGGCAGAGTTGTATCTTTTTGATGAAGTGACCGCTGTTCTTGATCCCAAGTCTCGCAGAAACTTTTTTAAATTTTTAAATAAATTTCGAGTTTATCACTCATGCTCTATGCTACTCGCAACCAATATTGCAGAGGATTTAGAGAAGAGTGTTGATAAAGTTATTTTTATTGATGACGGACATAGAATCCTGATCAAGGATGTCGAAGTTCTAGATAAGCTTTTCGATGATGAGTTAGATCGTGAACAGGAGAGTGCGTGAGTAATTTTCTTCACCTTGTAAAATACAACCTCATCTTTCAAAAAACGAGAATCGCTTTTCTTTCCGTGTTTGTTGTCTTTATGGTTTTTGTCGTGGATTACTTTATGGATACAAGACAAGAATTCGGAGAGGCGATCATGCAGTATTCGTCTTATGTTTTATTTGTTTTATTCACAGGTAAGATGAATGCTAAAAACTCACAGATGTTTGATATAAAACATTTATTGGCGATGCCTCTAACCAAAAAAGAAATTATTTTTTCTAAATCAGTTGCAGATATAGTGCAGATATCTCCGGTATGCATTTCTTTTCTTTGGGGATTTCACATTAAGTTTCCGGACTATCATCTTCCGATGGTTATTGTGATCTTTATCCTGCTTATGACTGTCATGAATATTATTGCATTCAGTAAACGAATCGATTTCTTTAGGATGCAACATTCAAAATCTCATTTCAGAAATATGTTTTTATTTGCTCATAAATATTTAGAGCTGATGATTGTCATATTGTTTGTCGCGATAGCGGTCGGGCTTGTTCTTGCGGTATTCGGAAAGAACAATCTTATGATGGAGTACAGTTTCGCTGTTCTGTTAATTGTAGCAATTTTTATGTCTACCATGAATGCACTGAAGATGCTGAAAGACGAAACACTCTCTTATTTTTTATACAAAAGAGACATCTTTAGAATTGGTTGGAAATTAGTTCTTCTTATTGGGCCAGGAATGATGTTTCACTGGGCCTATAAAGGAAAATTACAAGACAACGGTTTTGTAAACGTTCCTGACTCCCTTGCAGAACCTCTTCAAAAGATTTCGAATATTGAAAGTCAGCGTTTTATGCTTTCTATCCTAACTAAAGACGAAGATTATTTGAAAAACTATTTGAATGAAAAGAAACCAATTCCTTGGGATACTGAGGTGAGGGGAATGTATCCGGTTCATGCAGCTGTTTTTGGAAACCAGCTAGAGCTACTCTCTGAGATGATAAAGCTTAGACCCGAGGTAGTTAATAAGCCAGGAGCAGAGATGAATTCTACTCCATTATTTGTGGCGATGAAGCAATGTCATATTGAGGCAGCGGATCTTTTAATTCAAGCTGGTGCCAAAGTTGATCATAAAAATAAGGACGGCGAAACAGCTCTTATGTATGCAGCAAAGTTTGGGTGTGCTGGTGGTGTGATGCAGATGATAGATGCCGGAGCCAACCCGTTTTTAAAGAATAAGAAAAACGTTTCAGCTTACGCTTTAATTGAATCGAAAAAGAATGGAGTATTTGATTATCTTGTGAGAAAAGAAGTTCTGCCAGCGCAAGAACCACTGGCAAAACGTTCATTAGCTTCTGAAAAATCTAAGCGTCCTGAAGCGCCAAAAGTACCTCACGAGTAACTTTGGCAGCAAAGGCTTCTGATATACCTGAAGGGTCTAATTTAGGAGCAAGCTCAACAACATCTGCACCAACAAAGTTTTTACCTTTTAATATTTTCATTAGGCGCATAAATCCGTGAAAATCTTCACCACCAGCTTCAGGAGTTCCTGTTCCCGGTAAATAAGCCGGGTCGAAAAAATCCAAATCAAGTGTGAGATAAATTGGTCTTGCATCATCAAGTGTACTTAATCTTTCAATGCATTCATTCAGACTCTTCGCTTGAGTGTTATGTTTTTCCATAAACTCGAATTCTTCTTTGAGTCCAGAACGAATTCCGTACTGGAGAAGACCATTTTTTTCGTCCATATGATCCCAAACTCGTCTAATGATCGAAGCATGGGAATATCTTTCATCAAGATAGCCGTCACGAAGATCAGTGTGAGCATCAAGATGAATGACAAATAGGTCTTCATAATTATCGAGGTACAGTCTAATTGGACCATAGCTGATTGAATGCTCGCCACCTAAGGTAAGGAATTTGATATTATCTTCTTTAAGCTTTAAATCTTTAGTTAACTCATGGAAGTAATCATTTGTTTTTTTCCATTGGCTTGGGTAGATCGGAAGATTCTGACAATCAAGAACTTTGTAGTCAGTTAGCTCGCGATCAAGATAGGGGGAATAAGTCTCTATTCCAAATGAACCGTCGCGAGTTCCATCGGGACCAAATCTGGCGCCGGGGCGATAAGACGTCGTACCATCGAAACAAAAACCAATGATATGAGTGGCGTTTGCTTCGATTGAGTCAGATAGAGTTGTTCCTAAAAAAGGTCGTGAAGTTTCAAGTTCTTCAATTTTTTTGATCATAAACCAGTCATTTTCTTGTGAAAATTACTAAGAGAAAATGCTCCTTTGTGCCAGTCTAAATTATACCACTTCAGATTTCTACTAACTGCATCCATATGATTTCTTTTTGCAGGTTTAATATCTGTTGGTTTAAAACGCTTTGATGAAAATCCAAAGGTCCAAAATACACCAGGGTAGATACACATAGGTGCATTAAAAGATTGAACAACAGGGAAGGCTTTTTGCATATTACGGTAAATCTTTTTGATTCCGTACTCGTCATAAAAAGGGTTTTCTGTTTGATTCATCATGATCCCATCTTCTGTAAGGGCGTCATAAACATCTTGATAAAAACTTTGAGTAAACAAACCTGATGCAAAATCTTCAGGATCAGTTGAGTCGATGATAATAACATCGTAAAAGTTCTTTTTCGTTTTAATGAATGCCATTCCGTCTTCTGGAAGAATATTAACTCTCTTGTCATCAAGACCCGAAGTACAATCAGGAAAATACTCTTTTGAGACTTCGATAACTCTTTCATCTATTTCTACCAGGTCAATCTGCTCAATATCTTGGTGCTTAACAAACTCTCTAACGACACCACCATCACCACCACCGATGATAAGAACTTTCTTACATGATCTTGAAACGGCATAAGGAATATGGGCCATAACTTCGTGGTAAACAAATTCGTCAATATCGGCCACCATCGTTTTACCATCAAGTAGAAGTAACTTGCCAATGGCTTCAGTTTCTACCACATCGATCTTTTGAAATTTTGATTGTTCGCTGTGTAAAACCTTGCGGATTTTCCATCCCATTTTCACTTTGCCGAAATAGGATTTCTCCTCAAACCAATTGTCATTTATCATAATTCACCTCTTTACTTTTTTTTACCCTGTTTGGTGCAAATTTTGAACTCAAAGTGGTCAAAAAAAAGCGAATATGAGATAATTATTGCGATTTGCGTTAGAAAGGAGACGGTATGTACATCGTAACAGGTGGTGCAGGATTTATTGGTTCAGTTATTATTAAGGCCCTTAATGATAGGGGAATAGAAAATATTTTAGTCGTAGACCGCTTAGAAAAGGATTCGAAGTGGATGAATCTAAGAGGAATAAAATTTCAAGAGTACCTGCATGCAGATGAATTTATTCAACCTGATATGCTTAATCAAATTTTTGATGAGGGCATCACTCAAGTTTATCATATGGGTGCATGTTCAAGCACAACTGAAACAGACGTTGATTACCTCATGAAAAATAATGTTGAGTTCTCCAAGATTGTTTTTAGTTACTGCGCAGGTTACGACGTACCAATTTGTTATGCTTCTTCTGCTGCAACATACGGAGCCGGAGAACATGGCTACGACGATACTGAAGTTGAAAAACTCCAGCCTTTAAATCCTTATGGTTGGTCAAAGCAGTTGATGGATGAGTGGGCACTTCAACAAGATAAAGTTCCAACTAAATGGTATGGAGTGAAGTTTTTTAATGTTTATGGACCGAACGAATATCATAAAGGTTCCATGCGCTCAGTTGTCGTTCAAGCACACAAACAGATTAAAGATACTGGAAAAATGAAACTATTTAAGTCTTATCATCCAGATTATAAAGATGGTGAGCAGCTTAGAGATTTTGTTTATGTTAAAGATGTTGTTCAGGCGATGGTTAGGCTGATGTTTGAAGATCATCAAGGTCCAAGTGGACTTTATAATTTAGGAACAGGACAGGCGAGAAGTTTTAAAGACTTGGTTCTGGCAACATTTGCAGCGCTCGATAAGAGTGAAGCTATTGAGTATATCGATATGCCGGATCACTTAAAGGATCAATACCAATATTATACTCAGGCCAATATGAATAAACTCGCTCAGGCATTTTCTGATTTTAAATTCCATTCTCTAGAAGAAGGAGTTAAGGATTATGTTCAGAACTACTTAGAAAAACCAAATCAATTTGAGAGATCTCGCTAATGGCAGACTTTAAAGGCGGCGTGAAAGAAGCCGCCAAAATGTTAATGGGGTTAAGTGGGAGTGCTAGGTCTAAACTCTTAGAGGAGATTCGTAAAAAAGATCCCAGTATGGCCAAGCAGATTGAGTCGAGCCTTATTTCTATGGACGACCTTAAGTACCTGACACCGGGAATGTTGGTGGCACTTCTTCGCGAAGTGAATCTTGAAAAGTTTGGATTGGCTCTAAGGACTGTCGATCAAAATATCGTGGAAAAAATTTTAGGCCAAGTTTCAACTGGTATTAGGCTAGACATTGAAGATGGATTGAAAGGAAAACCTCGCGCGGTAAGCGAAGTTGAAGCTGCTCAAAATGAAATTCTCGATATTTTAAAAAAGAAAGTAGAGCAGGGACATATCGTAATTGATCCCGAGGAAAAATTAGTTTAAATGTTTTTTACTCATCCTATTCAATATGATCAGCCGGTTTACAGACCTCCTTCGGAGTGGCGATCTCTTTTGATTCAAGTGACCATTGGTTGTTCAAATAATATGTGTACCTATTGCGATATGTATCGCTCTAAAAAATATCGAGTGCGAGAACTTCCAGATATCATCGCGGAACTTGAAACATGTGCTCGGTCAAACTTGAATCCCTCTAAAATATTTCTTTGTGATGGAGATGCTCTAGGAGCTCCCATGGAAACTTTGGTTCCGGTGCTAGAGGCGATCAATCGTTTGTTTCCAAAAGTCGAGCGAGTAGGGATATATGCCACGGCTGAAAATATCCTCAATAAAACACCTGAGGAGCTTAGACTTTTATCTTCTTTAAAGTTAAATATTGCCTACCTCGGCCTTGAGTCAGGTGATGATAAAATTCTGCATATGGTAGTTAAAGGAAATACTGCTAAGGAGATGACGGAAGCTTCGCTTAAAATTAAGGCCAATGGATTTAAACTTTCTACTATTGCAATGCTTGGAATTGGAGGAAAGAAGTTTTCAGCCAACCATATAGAGAATACCGCTAAGATTTTAAGTGAAACTAACCCTGAGTACTTCTCATTTCTCACGACATTTGCTGTTCCAGGCACACCCTATCATAGAATGGTGGAGAGAGGTTCAATTGAGCCTTTGACTTCGAAAGAGTTATTAATTGAGATGCGTGAAATATTGGCGAAGGCTAGCTTTGATCTAAATCCAGTATTATTTCGTGCTAACCATGTCTCAAATGCTCGCCCGATTGGAGGAGAGCTGCCCAGAGATAAGGACATGATCTTGGCAGAGCTTGATGAGTGGATTCGCCAGACTCCTGAAGGTGTTTATCCAAAAATGCCTGCTTCTATGTAGTGAACAAAATACACCATGTAAATTTCGGCCCTAAGTCCCCATAAAGTGCAGAATTCTGCTATATTTCAGAAATGCTTAAGGTCCTATTTGTTCTAATTGTTTCTATTACTAATTTATCCGCAAAGGAAATTAACCTATCGGCATTTAAAGATAGTGAAATGGGAATCGGAGATCGAGTGATCTCGTTCTTTAAATCTAGCTATGTTAAATCTTATAAGACCCAGCACCTC
Organism: Bdellovibrionota bacterium; assembly: GCA_036336775.1. Classification (GTDB taxonomy): domain Bacteria; phylum Bdellovibrionota; class Bacteriovoracia; order Bacteriovoracales; family Bacteriovoracaceae. The sequence continues at coordinate 49,085 of JAYZFM010000042.1, forward strand.
ACTTATGAAATTCATTTAGACTCTAATTTTAAGGATGCAGAAACTCTCGTTCGCGATTTAGAAAAGCTATCTCGAGCGAAAATAACTTACCCAAAGAAAACAAAGCATATCAATTTGTCTCCTGTTGTTAATTTTTTATATCCAGCAATAAACCTAAACTCAGCACCGATGCTGAACTCTTATAACTGCCATAACACAAGCTTGGTCACACAGGGCTTTCTTAAGCGCCAGAGCTATACCTCGGAAGAAGAAATCCGATTTTATATGGATAACTTTTGTGAGAGGGTAAGTCGCCCTTCGGCTAATACCATTGGTATTTACTATCACCCAATTCTCTCGCACTCCTTTACTGTCATCTCAAAGAATTTTGTTTTTGAGAAGCCAAGCAATAGCATAGATAAGCCTTATCGATTTTTAAAACTAGGTTCAGGTAATGGTTTTGACTACTATCAATGTAACGCAGAGGAGTATCAAAAACTCAATTGTCCTGAGCTATCACAAAAAGGGAACCGTTTAGAACAGCTGGATAAATACTTCTCAAAACTTGCCAATGATTTATCTGAATCAACCAGTAGATCACAAGAGGCGAAGAAGTTAGATAATTTGCAAAAAGAGCTTATTACATCTTTTCATGAAACTAGTGAATGCCAATTGCTACGCGACTCTTATCTGGAGCGAATCTACTCCCTTAAGTCATTTTATGATGATTTACAGGCCGGAGGTATTTACGGTCGTGGAAGTTATGATAGCTTTCAAGGAAAAATCTAACTTTTAAAAACCGGGGAAAGTTTTATTCAGCCGTCTCATACTCGATGATGATTTTTTTGTCGACATCCCTCATAATAGGTAAGTCTTCATCAGGTATAATTGTTATTTGAAAATTTTCATCATCATTATCCTCAATATTAACTTGAAAAAGTCCGTTATAACGAATTTTCTCTTCTGACTCTGAGTCCTGAGTATAAAGCTTGATTGATTTTACGAGCTCTTGAATATCTTGAGTGCTCTCTTCGAATTGTATCTCTGAAACACGATCAATAATTTCCTTATCTGTACACGGATTCACATCTCCTCCAGGAAGCGTAAATACTTCTGCGGGCACGATGACCCAGCCTTCTTGAGCGATGGTATTAGGATGAGGACGAGATACCCCACACAAACTCGAGTTCGCTCTTCCTTCTATTTTCTTTCTCCAAAAAAATTGGAGCGCTATCTTTTGTCTAGGGCCTTGAAAGTAGTTAATTTTCAAATCGAGCGGAAGATTAGGGGCTATTGAGACATGGGGGGACTCAGAGTTCTGAGGCTTTCCACACAGAAACTTTGGGGCATGCTCTCTGCTGGAGTCTATATAAGTGATATAATCTTCTGCCCCAGAAGGTTTGAGGTGTAGTTTTGACCCGTCATCGGAAAGAATGGCAAACTCATATTCACCCGCTAGAGATTGATCTTCAATTTTTATAATAGATTCTAAGTTCACATTAAAAAATTCAAAAAGAGGCTCATTATTGACCTGTAGAACTTGGCCTTCTTGAGTTGAAAAACCTTCTAAGAAACTTCGTTCAGGAATATCAACATTGGATAGAAATAGCTTAGTATCATCTAATCCATAAGAGTATGTAGGATCGAGATAATTATTGAGATTTGACTGTATATTCCTTCGGTTGGAGTCAGCAGGAAGATCCTCTAGTTCTTTAATTAGGCGAAGATCACCTTTTAAACCGTTTGATTCACCCAAGCTGGGAGCATCACTACCAAGAGGCTCGCAAATGGTCTTTTTAAGTGATGAATAATTTCTCTCTATCGTTTTAGAGATTTTATCCGATTGATTATCGTCATCTTGGTTCGCATCGCTCTCTTCTTCTGAATGAACTTGTCCTTCAACTGCTGCCATTTGAGTCCAGTCTGAATCAGCTTGATCAGGACGACATCCTGTGAGGCATAGAATTAACGTGAGAGTTGGAGCTAGTCGTTTCATAAACTTATTATCGCCATTAAATTATATGAGCTTAATCGTTTTTCCCGTGTGCTCTCTATATTCAGTAGGTTAGCCAAAATAAAGGGCCAATTTCGAGAAAAAGACCGGCAACGAAATCGGGCAGTTTTATCAATCTAAGGAAAACTGACTAATGTTTAAACAGCATTATATTTTATACAGTACACCAGCAAAATTTCAGTCATTTAAAACCTCTTGAATTGGCATCAAGCTTGCTCATTAGAACATATGAGAAAGCTATTTTATTTGATGTTGATTAGTTACCTAGTGGTTGCATGTTCTGCACCCGAGAAAGATTCTAAGCCTAAAAAACTAGATACGAGTTTTTTAGAATTAGGTGAGCTAGGTGAGATAAAAAAAAATAGTCAAATCAATCCGAGTGATAAAGTGATCGTTTTAGATGAAGATCAAAATATTACCATTTTAAATGATGGAAAGATCACGATCGAAAATTTTGATGCCAGTACCCTTGAAGCAGACTCTGTCATCGTTGGAAATTCAAAAGATAAATACCTTTTTAAGGCGGTAGCGGTTCAAGGCGATGAAGTGGAGATCAAAAGTACTGACTTAACTAGCATTTCTGAAGAAGACTCAGCTTTTAGTTTCGACGTTTCCCCTGAGGTTCAATTTGAGAATGATGACCTCACTATAGATAAAGTTTCAAGTTCCACCGACACTCAGTCTTTAAATGCAAGTGACGATGAACCGGTGAAGTTTAAAGGAAATGAGGTTCTTTTTTCGAATTTCAACGTTCTAAGCATTTCTGGTGATGTATCTCAAGGTCTTAAAGGACGTAATTTTACTGAAAAATCCATAGCGTTTTCTGGAGGAGTCGAAGGAAATGTTTCTGTAGATATAACCTCAGGTTTTGTTAAATTTCTTCCAACTTTTAGAGGTGATTATAAATTTAGTGGAGGCAAAGTCTCTAAGCTCTATAATCAATTTGATTCCTTAGTTAAATATAAATTCGTAGTTAAAGTTAAAAATGATGGAAAGGTAAGTGGTAGCTTTGGGCGAAGTCTTTTTAAAGATTTGAAATTCCCTGTCACTATTCCTGGAGCAGTACCAGTATACCTAGAGTTTGTGATCAAGCTTCCTGTCGGAATTAAATTTTCTCTGGCAGATGCTTCGGAGACAACTTTTACTTTTGCAGGTGAGTATGCGCTTAAAGCCCATATGAATTATGATAATGAAAATGGAATGAATTTTGATCGTAAGATGTCGTCGCTGGCCAAACAAAAAGATGTTAAAACAAATAGAGACAGTGGTGTCTTTCAAGCGGAGTTATTTTTTGAACCTAAAATTCAAACTAAGATATACCGTCTACTCGGGCCATACGCTTACCTGAATGCTTCTGTTATGGCAGATGTACTACTTCCATTGGCGGCTAATCGCGATGATCTCTACGCCAATCTATCAGGAGGAGTGGGAATTACTTTTTCAGACCCAATCTTTGAAAAAGATATACTCAATTTAAAAAGTCCAAGTCTATTTAATATTTCCAAAGGCTATGATGTTATTGGGCCCATTAAAAAGAAATGGAAATGGGTTGATGAGTTTGCTCTTAATAACTCAACGATGCATATTTCAAGTCTTGAGCAGGGTAGTGCAGCTCTAAAGATTAGACCAAGTTCTCTAAGTGAATTTGGAAAAGTGCATATTACTAAACACCCTAAAAATGGACTACTAATTCCACACCAGAATTTTTCGACTAATGGAATTATGAATTATTACCCTTTTAAAGAGTATTATGATGGAGAAGATAGTTTTAAAATTTCTTTTCAAGAAGGACGAGCTCATTCGGATGAAATCGAAATCAAACTTGTCATTGATCAAAGTATTGTAGACGATATTAGTGAAGGGTTTAGTTTAACTAGTTCAACGTTGAGTTCTGTGGGTAAGTTTTTTGATTCCGAAGTATCAGGTCTTCAAACTTGGTCTGTACCTCGGTCGAGTTTTTCTCATTACCGTAGGGCACAGTGTAAAACAAATTCTTGTCACGCCTCTGACCTACCTATCGTCGAGGGAATAACTCGTCGTGATCCAGAGCGTACTCTTAGCGAGAAAAAGCTTCAGGCACTGCGCCTATTTGGAAAGAATATTGATAGAATAGAGAAGGTAATGATGGCTAAGCAGAATCTTTGGTTCTCAGGCAATTCTTTAGGTAAGGTCTTAGAAGTTGAAGAATTGCCAACAAACTGTCATCTTAATTATTTAAATTGCTTTTCGAGTCTTTCTATACAAGAGGCTCGAGGTGAAATTGTGCTAGAAAATAATGGAATCTATACTTTCGAAAGTGCTGTGGAAGAAGCGAGTGCTCTAGAGATTAGAGATAATATCGTCGAGATCGAAACTAACTACAATAGCATACTTGTATATGACTTCTCACCGGATAAAATTCATTTAAATCCGGTTTTTCAGTATGATAGAAATTATAGAATTCTAATGAAAACTGAGGAGTGGAAAGAGGAAGAAGAGGACTAATCTTTAATATTAGTCCATGCGCCACCGTTGACCACATTCTTATAGCCTGAAGCCTCGAGAAGTTTTACCGCTTGCCCTGATCTATTTCCTGAGCGGCAAAAAACTATGATAGGTCTCGTTTTATCGAGTTTAATTAAGTTTTGCTCGAGTCTATCCAGCGGAATATTAATCATTTTATCGGAGTGAGCTTCTTCATACTCAGCTACCGTGCGGACATCCAGAAGCTGAGGGTTTTGTCCTATTACAGCTTCAATATTTTTTGAGTATTTACCATTGGCGTATAGTTTGAAAGCCACAAGGCCCAAGACGACGGCAAAAGCTACAATGAAGTTTTGATTAAACATATATGCTCCCTGTCCTCTTATTATAAGAGGACTCAGGAGTATGAACTTTGATTATGATCAATATTTACTAATTAGAGTAGGTAGAGCTTCAAATTCTAAGTATTCAAAATCATTGTATTTTTTAACATCATAACAACCGCTTTGAATATTTTCCGTTTGCTCTAGGATAATTTTGAGGATCTGTGCCACTTCCAGTGGGTTAGACATGGCAAGAGCATGTTTTCCACCTCTGACAAAGAAGCATGCCGTATCTGTCTTGGTATCAACATGAGCCTTGAGAAGATTTAGCTGACCTTTTTGTAGGGACTCTTTTTCGCCTTCAGCTAGGATGAAAAAACGTTTTGTAGTCGTTCCGTCTGGGTTTTCTAGTTCTAGTTTTTCTAGTGACCTCGAAGAACTAAGGTAGCCTTCCATAAAATCATCTTTTCTATCTTCTTTTAATTTGTAACTTTCAATATAGCTTTTCACGACTGGATTCCAGGCCAAACGATAAGCTTGATCCATGGCAGATCTAATGACATAGGTGCGCATTGGATTAAACATATTCGCAAACTCAAGGCTCGTTTGGTAGGTGGCCAGATTTGGATTGGCATCTTTTACAGTAGTAAATGGTGAAATATCTACGATGATATCAAAGTTTTTAAGCGCACGTGAAATGGAACTACTAAAAGAAAGAGTGACAGGAATTGTTTCCAGTCCAAACTCTCTTTTTATTTCCGAGGCCATAAAATTAACTTCAAACGCGTAGTCTTCTACAGTGAAGTCCTTTGATCTAAAATAAGGTTTCACACCATCTTTTAGACCGTTAACTGCGATAGGATGAGTGCTGAAGTTCATGGCCACAAAAGCTATATTGTTTTGTTGCAATACTCCTAGGATATTGTCAGACCTTAGGTATCCACGGTTCACACCAGGGAGTAAAAGTAGCACTGGTTTATCATATCCCTGTGGCACAAATGAATGCTTTAGAACAACTCTTTGTTCAATCGGTTCAGACCTTCCCGTTTCAGGTAGTTGAACATACTCAACCTGTGCAAAAGCCAAGTTGAGTGAAAGGTCGAGTGAAAGAATGAGGAAAGTGATCAATTTCATTTTAGGCCCTTTAAGCTTTGATTATGGAAAACTAAGTTTTTGTCCTTCTTTAACAGCTAGAAGCTCAAGCTCGCTTCCTTCAATCAAGAAGATGACATTTTTGATTTCTACTAGCTCTCTATAAGCCTTGGTCGTACATACAGAACTAAGAGTCGCGTAGTTTGAGTTATGATAAGGAAGACAGCGTACGTTTACTTGTTGAATTAAATATCTTTGGCCTGTACTTTGAGCAACCATTTGCTCTAAAGTTGATTTTTGGTTTGCCGTTAGAAGAATAGTTTTTGCCTCGTAAGCAAAAGCAGAGTTAAGAGATAAAAGTGTAAGTAGAATAGTGATGATTTTCATTATAATTCCTTAGTTAAAAGTTTAAGTAGGTATTTAGGGTAGTTAATACTTCTTTTATTAATAAAGCCGCCGCTTTTTTCAGTTGAGCCAGCTGGCCAGTTGTGACCAAGTCCAGTGTTTTGGATAAGTGACACTCTTAGTTTTCCTGCGTGATAATATTCTGTAAGCTCGCCTGAAAGGTTCGTTCCCTCAAGGTGGGAAAGATCAGAAGTTCTTTTATCTTCAGCTTCAACACGAGCTGCAAATGCCTCTGCATTTTTAGTATTGTATTTCGTATCTACAAGATAATCGTTAGAGCCATAAATAATACTTACAATATCAATTTGTGAGTGGCTCTCAATAAGTTTTGAATTAAGCTTGTTGCAGTTACTAAGTATGTCTTCGATAGAGATACGAGCTCTTGATATATCACTTGACCCTGTTCCTACGCTTGGTCCAGCATTAGAGCCGACAAGAGAAAAGACATCTGGAGCAATACAACCCATAACTAAACTCATTCCTGCCCCTGAGCTAAGGCCACTGATACCAACACGATCATTATCTACTGCGTAGCTGTTTGAGAGATGCTTTGTTAGGCTAATAAGATAACCACTAAGACCTTCTACTCTTGAGTGATCGAGACCATAGTAATCCCAGCAACCAAATATAACGCCACCATTTGGAACTTCAGGAATTGCAATAATGGTGTTGTATTCATCAGAGGCATCATCCCAGTTTCCAGCTTCTTTTAAAGTCGTAGCTTTTTGAGCACAACCATGAAGATTGATCATCAAGGCATGTTTTTTTGCTGGGTCATAGTTTTGAGGGAGCCTAAGGTGAATTTTGGTCGTTAGTTCCGAATTAGAGAATTCGATTTCGCTCCACTCTGCTAGAGCTGAAAATGACAAGATTAAATTTAATGCAAATACGGTGAGCTTCATATGATTCTTCCTTTTTTGTACGCGCGTACTATTAAATAAAAAACACTATCTGTATACTTAATTTATAAGTATCCGAAATAGCGTCTAGGAGCTCAGATGCACCAGTCGCAAAACGCACTTTTGACATTATGGCACCGAGTCTAAAGGTCGGCTTTAGTTTTTAACTCGTTGATTTTATATGAATTGCCATTTGGCACGGCTGTTGCACTAAGGTAGGCAAGCAAGATCAGATAGGAAGTTTGATCTTGAAAGATCGATAGGATGTTGATCGTAAAAGAAATGCCATCAGGATGATTTTAACCCTCTCAGACTTCAAAGGAGTTTAGGATGAACCAGCTTAACCGTCAAAAATTCATGAACATGTTCAACGACATGCTTAATGACCGAGGTGGCAACCACTCACTTAATCAATTTGCAACAGATGTTAAAGGTGATGAAGTGGACTTTGCAACTCAGCAAAAAGAGCAAGCACTCGGCCAGAGACTTGATCAGAGAAATGTTTTATTCCTAAGGAAAGTTGAGCAAGCAAAACAAAAAATTCTAGAAGGTACATTTGGTCTATGTGAAGACTGTGGTTGTGAAATAAACCAGAGAAGATTACTTGCAAGACCAACAGCAACTCTTTGCATAGATTGCCAAGAAGATAAAGAAAGATCAGAGTCAGTTCTGATTGGTAAAAGAAGAGATTTAAAAGGTAAAAAATTCGACGAGGCCGATCCTGAGTCTCACTTAAGAGCTGAACCAAAATTTAGCAATGTGCGAGATATTGGGTTCGAAAGCGTAGTCGGAGATATGTAGTTTTTTTCCCCTGTGTTGTTTGAAAGCCTGTGGATGGTCCACAGGCTTTTTTATGTTTTAATTATAGAGCTAAATTTGAAAGCTCACTCATAAGATCTTGTGAGCGCATGACAAAATCTTTTCTTCCATTCTCATCAAGTCCCTCTCCTGAGATGGCTGCAAGGTCTTGGATATGATGGGCAAGTTTATCAGCAAGATCTTTTTTGTTCTCTGATAACTTAAGCGTATTTTGTACAAGTACATGCGATGGGTTTACTACCAACGTCTTTTTTGTCGGCATATTAAAATTTGCATTCCCCATCTGACGAGTCATATTTGCAAAACGCTTCATTTGCTCATCAACTTTAAAGTAAGCTGCCGTTTTAGAATTTTTAAAGTTTCTTACTTCAACTTCCATTTGAGAAGGCTCTTTCTCATCTTTTTCACCTACTAAAAAGCTAGTGAATAGATCTTTAACTTTCACATCATCAGCAGAAGCAGCTTGAGTTTCAAGAATTTCTTCAATCGCATTATCTACTAATTGATACTTAATAGCGTTATCACCTTGCGCTTGCATTTCTGTGTGTTGCATGAAGTGAGGATCAATATAAGAGTCAGTTGAAATAGCGTGAATTCCTTCTTCTAATAACTGCGCTCTAAGACTTGAGTCACTGATATTTTCTTCAAAATAAATTACTTTGCCTTTCATCTTTTCTTTATAAGACTCAGGAACTTGCTCAGAGTACTCATTTAATGTGACAAGTTTATTTTCAGAGTTCTTAAAAAGAACCTTATCTCGCATATACTCATCAAATTTAGGGTCACTTACTACACCGTACTTAACGAAAAGCCCGATATCTTCCCAAGCATTGTCGTATCTCTCTCTTTCATTTTTAAAAAGCTTTTTTAGTGATTCAGAAACCTTCTTAACGATATAGTTTGAAATCTTTTTAATATTCGGATCACCCTGAAGAGCTGATCTTGAAACATTAAGTGGTATATCTGTAGAATCAATAGCACCTTTAAGAAGTCCTAAGAACTCAGGGATAACATCTTTAACATTATCACTTACAAAAACCTGCTTAGAGTAAAGTTTGATATTAGTATCATTCACTGGCTTTGAAGGATTCAATTTTGGAAAGTATAAAATCCCTTGAAGTGTAAAAGGATGATCAACATTTAGGTGTAACCAAAAAAGTGGCTCTTGGTCCATCGGGTATAATTTCTTATAGAAACTTTTATAATCTTCATCAGTTAAAGTTGACGGATCTTTTTTCCAAAGAGGAGTAGTATCGTTGATGATGTCATTATCAGGAAGAGGTTTTTTATCTTCTTCTTTTTCTGCTTTCGCGTTTTCAGCTGTTACTCTCGCAATCTCATTTAGGTCTTTTAGATAAATTGAATAAGGCATGAAATCGCAGTAGCGAGTAAGTGTTTCTCTCGTTTTCCAAGTGTTTAAGAAATCAGCACTTTCTTCATTGATATAAAGAGTGATCTCAGTTCCTACATCTTCTTTGTCTGAAGTTTCAAAACTGTATTCAGTATCACCTTCACAAATCCATTTCGCAGGTTTGGCACCTTCATTCATTGAAAGAGATTCGACTTCAACTTTGCTAGCAACCATGAAAGCAGAATAGAAACCTAAACCAAATTTTCCGATGATATCATTTTTCTCCTCACCAGAATCTTTCATTTTTTGAACGAATTCCTCAGCTCCAGAAAATGCTAGTTGAGCGATATATTTTTCAATCTCTTCTTCATTCATTCCAAGACCATTATCTTTAAAAGTAATTGTCTTAGCTTCTTGATCTATTAGAACTTCAACTTTTCCAGTTGGAGTTTCTTGGCCGTTAGCGCGAGCCAATGTGTGTCTCTTTGTGATGGCATCACAAGCATTTGAAACAAGCTCTCTCACAAAAATATCATGCTCTGAATAAAGCCATTTTTTGATGATCGGGAAGATATCAGTGGTGTTAACCGAAATTGTACCAGTACGGGCAGTCATGCTTACTCCTTGAATTTCTTACATTTTTATAGACAAAAACAATATGGTGGCCATATTGTTAGAGTCAAGTAGGAGACCTCGAAAAAATGCAAAAAAACCAATGGCGCAGGGTGCATATCATCACAACTGGTGGCACGATCGAAAAAACTTATGATGAGCAAGATGGGACACTTTTTAACCGTGAAACCATCATCCATAAACGTTTGAATCAAAAGATCAGGCTCCCGTATACTGAGCTCAAAGTAAGTGCGCTTATGGCCAAGGATTCTCTTGATATGAATCAATCTGATAGAGAGGTTATCCGAGATAAAATTCAAGAACTCCTACCTGATGGTCATCCGATCGTTATTCTTCACGGTACCGATACCATGCAACACACCGCTGAATTAGTGGCCGAAACTATAAAAGATCCTAAAGTAGCGATTGTATTTACTGGAGCGATGAAACCACTGGGTTTTGAAGACTCAGATGCTCTTCAAAATGTGACGGAAGCACTCATGGCCTGCCAGATCATCGATTCCGGGACCTTTATTTGCTTTCATAATAGGTTATATACGGTGCCGGGAGTGCGAAAAAATCGCGAGAAAGGAACTTTTGAGCAGTTTTAAACTGTTACTTTTCTAACACCTCTCTCAATTTTATTCATAGCTATTATTATATTTCAATGACTTGGCATTATATCTCTTGGCATTGCTCTTGCTCTATTAAGGTAAAATATAGAGGAGAGAGAAATGAAAAATTTAATTTGTTCGGCCTTACTTTTATTTATAGTATCAAGTCTGCGTGCTGAGAGCGTGAAAGTACAAATTTCTAAAGACGTCGTGAGGAAAAATCAATATAGGCTAAGTGGTGTAACCTTTAATGCCAACTCAAATGAAATAAAAGAAAGGATGTTGAAACAGCTTGGTGAAGGATACAGCTTTACCGAAGAGTCAGGGACTGTATTTGTTAGCTTTTACTGGGGACCTGAAGTTAAAGGTGAAATTAATGGTGATAGAATTATTGGTATGGAAGTTGGCGAAATCATCGGAAACGCTAAAGTAGAAAATAAGGAGTGTATTCTAGAACTCCAGGCCCATAAGTCTGGAGATCCGGAAGTGGGGGTATTTTTAGGTATAAAAGGATATAAAGTACTGGGTGCTGTCTCTCGTGAAGCTGGAAAGAAATGTCTACCGGAGCTTATTCGTAAACTTTCGTTTATGGGAAATATACAAATGAAAGGCGATTTATTAATGGAAGAAACCGTTTCTTATACTTATGAAAAAGCTAGCGATTTAATGGGTAAAGGCAGCCCTGTAAATGAAGTAACAGTTGAATAATCAATAAAACTCGGAGCTAGGGGGTCTTCCTAGCTCTGTATATTCTATACATCTTATTTTCAAATCAAAATTCTTGGGTAGATTGCAGTGATGTTTAAATTGTCACTATTATCCCTATTCATTTTTTGTACTCAGGTGATGGCCAAGCCATTTTCATTTGTGCCTTACGCTCCGAGTGCAACGAGCTTTAATGGCGTCAGTTTTCCACGGAATGCGGCCATCTCTTATCGTGGGGTAGAACCTAAGCTTTACTCATTTGAAGATGCTATGGCGGCGATTTTCGGTGATAGCACTCGCAATATAGAATCAATGATGATGAGTGCAATCAAACTTCGTTTGATGGGTAAACTCGATGATGATGAAAATAGCTATTTAAAATATAAAACTAGAGGTGATTGGTGGAGACGTGACCTCAACGATAAAAAAATTGAGGACGTGATTGAAGATACAATCAATAAAAACGGTGGGTATCTAAGTGAAGATCGCGCTGTTGCTTTGGCCAAGGACCTAATTAATCAAGCCTATTTCCATCAGAAAAAATTAGATCAAACAGGGGATAGCTATCGAACGATCACAGAAAGAGTCATTGATTATGAATCAGTGAACTACTCTGATTTTCCTCGAGATGTTGTATTTACAGCCTTTTATCAGCGTACCGCTAGTATCTATGGTGCAGGGATATTAGTACTTCAAGAAGATAAGTCTCATCCTAGAGCACTTGATTTAACCTTCTGGAACTATGTCATTAATGGTGAATGGAAAGGTGGCGCGGATGCAGGAGAGTTTATTTTTCCTGGTTATGTCGACGCCAGCGAAGTCGTTGGATACGAGCTGCATACACGAGGAAACTATCCTGATAAAACTCAAGGTGGTGTGCGAATTGCTGAGTATGGAGTACAAAAAGAAGAGCCTATTGCTATCGCAGCCTATAAGCATGTCTATCAAGGCGAGACATATATCCTTATTTTTGATGGTAATGACAAAGACGGCGACGCCCGACAATGCCTGCGTAAAGGGCGTGATCATAAATACTATTTTTGCTACCGCAATTCAGACGTACAGTCATACAATCCAGTGCCAAAACTATCTGATATCGAAGCCAACTTGATGGGAGTGATAAAACTTTGTGTCGATCCTCAGACCTGTTCAAGACCGGACGGGGTATTTAAGCAGTTTACCTATTTTTCTAAGCGAGATCTTCCTTATCTTGATCAGCACGGAAATGGACTAGGGCATGGAGATATCGCTGCTAAGATTAAAAATTTTAAGCTGGGCGGAAAATCAGCGGTTTATTTCAAGGCCATACCCTAAGTTTTACAGAGATTATTGCAATTTTTTCTCAAAATGGTATTTAGCGTCAAAATTAAGGATTTTGTATGCGAATAATGCCATTTCTTCTCTTTTTGAGTTTCATATCAGCTAGTGAGGCGAAGCTTAAAATTGCCATAGATTTTGAAGGGGTCCTAGCAAAAAGAGTTCCCATTAGATCTCTTAACAACTATCCGGCAAATGATATCGTTAAAGGAAATAATGTTCATATGTATATTCGCCCTGAGACGGCAGATGTTTTAGGAAAAATATTAGATAGCGATGAAATCGAGTTGGTGATTGTTAACTCTGATCATCGAATTGATAATCCAGATATCGAAGATTTTATTTCTAACTTCAAAATTAATTCAAAGTCTTTAAAAGACTTTCCTGTTTCTGTGTATAAAGTGGCAGACCTAGATAAAGGGATCGATCTCTCAAAAATTGAATCAAATCTTTCAAAAATAATCTATTTAAAAGATAGCAGTGATAAAGTTCAAATGACTTCTATTGCTAACACTATGACGGTAGGTCCTTTTGATTTTGCTTTTAAAGATTTTAAATCACATGAGTATGTGAGAAAGCAAATTGGTTCTAAATTCCCTAATTCCTTTGTTAAAAATCAGCATGAATTTGATCTGAGTCAAAATCGTTGGAGGTTAACTCATAAGTCACTGCTGGAAATTTATAAGGAATACCTTCGCGGAAAATCGATTAGAAGTCTTGGAGTAGATAAAATTCAATTTGACCATAACGATTTGAACCAAGCTCCTAACGAAAGCTTTGCAGTTATTTATAAATGGGATCAAAAAGGCGATGAGTTTGTTTGCTCTCGAGAAAGTCGTGATACCGGAGAAATCTTTTCCGAAGGAGAGGCAGAGCTTTGTTATGGAAATGAGCAAAAGAATTATTTAAAACTTGCTGATCAAATATCTCAGGAACTTATTGAAGTTAATAAATGTATGGATATTGTTGTCCCTAAGGTCGCGGACGCTAAGGACCTAAATAAACGCTTAAAAGAATTTTTAGCTGATGTAAAATCCGAGGCCAGTACTCTTGCAGATCCAAGCTATACCGTCTCGGCACTGGTGCGAAATTACAAAGCAGATATGCAAGATATTTTGGATCAATGTAAAAACATCGCTGATGCCAAGGGGATAGCTTTTAGTAATGACCATTACTTTCAAAAACTTCTTCGGAAGCCTTATCATCAAATAACACTTGATGAGCTTCTTACACTTTGGTTTCCGCAAGATAGAAAAAAATTAAAAAGAAATTACTTCGATCACTGCGGAAGAAAAAATGGTAATCCTCACGAGGTGAGAAATAATTATGTAATCGAATCTTGTGCTCCCGATACTCTTTATCGCTGGAGTGATGATCTATACCTAGGGCTAATGAAAGCTGCGATGCCAGATGGTGGTAATTGGGCGCAAAGACCGAGTGGTGGGCGAACGATATATACTTTTTTAAGCCCTGCTGTGACTCATGGTTATGGACCTATTGCATTTCGTTTTAAGATTAAACCAGGTGTTAAATTTACCACGACTTCTCAGCATCATTCTAGCTGTGGTAGCTGGAACCAGACTTCTGCTGATACCGAGATTTATTATAACAATTGGGGTGGGTTGGATGTTGATATCTGTAGTCCTGCCGGAGTGGTTGAGTCTTGGAGTTATAACACCCGTGAACTTTATGATGAAATCGTTAAAGATTGGCAGTGGAATCAAAGATACTCTCACTCGCAGTCCCTTGTTTATTGGCATGCTCATTTAAATGAAGATTTGTCTGGTAGAATTGATGGTCATCAATTTGGTGCCGAGGTCATGAGGTCACGCCTGTATGGAATTGCAAAAGCTATTCTCTCTGGTGATGGAGGAGTATTTACCCCAAGTGGAGAGGCTATTAAAAAAGATCGTCATTATAAAACAGGTAAAGCCTATTACGCTAATGAAGAATAATTTGGAGAAATTATGAAAAGAATTTTAGTCTTAAGTTTGATGATGAGTGCAATAAAGGCGATGGCCGTGAGTTCTACCTGTTTAGAACCTGCTGGGCAATACACAGACAAGGAAATGGTGCTAGATCAATTCGTTCGTGGCAATGGTAATCCTAATTGGGGAGACTGGTGTTATGATAGTGGTTATGAGGCGCAAGAAGTGGCCAGCTGTAACCAAGAGTTAGATGCCTGGGACAACTGGCTCGAATGTTCTGATTACTTATAATCTATTTTTTTTCAGTATGAGGTCCTTCACAGTCATGGGTTTTTCCCTCTGATTGGTGATGGTGATGACCATCATGCTCATAGTCTGTGTGGTCTCCGTGCTTTTCAGCTTTGTGGCCACAGTCAGCTTTGTGAGTATGCTCGTGTTTTTCATGATTCTTGTGAGCATGTTCCTGAGTTTTTGATTCCTCTGCAAAAAGGCTAAATGAAGCCATCAAAAGAAGACTTAATCCAATTGATTTCATTTTGTTCTCCGTTTTTGTTTGTAATATCAGTATTTTATCATGGTTTTGATTTCTGTCTAAATTTTTGACACCAAGGTTGTTATTTCAATTGAGCTAACTTTCCTCGCCAATTTTTGATAGCTTTATTTTATTTGAAAGATGCTTAAAAAGGACGGTTTATGAAAAGACTACTCATGCTAACTATTGCAATGACTACACTTAATGTGATGGCGGAAATTCCTGCCGATACCCACCTTGGTTGTCAACTCTACACTGGAGAGCCATTAGTTTTTAAAGACCTTACTAAGTTTAGTATTTCAAAAAAACATGAAGATGGAACCCGAACTCTAGAGGCATACTCTGCAGAAACTGAAGATGGTTCGTCACTCTTTGGAGAGTGTTCAGATGATTTTGAAACAGGCGGACTAACATGCTCTTATACCAGCTCAAAAGGCAAGGAACTTACTGTCACTTTAGATGACTTAAGAACGAATGAAATTGAAGGGGTCGTTATTTACGATAGATTGATGTTTGATCCTGAGCACGAAGTAAGTTGTAATCTTTTAACCTTTTAGGATTTTAAAATGAAAAATACCAAACTGAACCTCTTAGTTTTACTTGCCGTTGCAAGTTCTCAGGCATACTCAACGGAAGCCTTAATTGAGGATGTTGTTGTTCCTGAAGAAGTGGTAGCGCCAGTTGAAATCGTAGAGCCTAGCTTTGATAGAATCAATTTAGACGAGGCAGGGAAGTTTCAATTCATTAATAATAGAAATTTTATCAAACATAATATGGTAGAGTTTGAAGGTGTTGAGTACAACTTTTCGAACTTATCTAGTTTGGCCTATTCTCCTGTTGAGGATCTCTATTACGGAGTCATCGACAGAACGGATCATCAAGATGAAACATCTGCGCAAATTTTTAAATTTAAAATAAATACGAAAGTAGAAGGTTATAAAAAATCTTATGATGTGGAAATCAAGGCAGCGATGAGCCTTAAGGATGCTCAAGGACAAGAGCTAGGTTTTCTTGATGTGGAAGCAGTTGAGATAGACAAAAACGGAGACATTCTAATTGTTGCCGAGTCTACTTCTAATCCGACGATTGGTTATACAGATTCAAGTAAAATTATCCGCTTTGATAAAGAGGCTAAGATTATCTCTGTTGAATCAATTGCCGAGAGTATTGAGAATAAAACTCTCATTCATAACCCTAATAATATTCCTGAGCCAGGAGATTTAGAGCTACTAGATCTACCTCGTAGACCTAGAAAACCAGCATATCCTAGGTATCACTCTAAGGTTCCTCAAGCGAGCACTCCTGAATACAATGAGCCTGAGTTTCAAACTCCAGCTAACTTAGTCAAAGTGCCTAAAGAAGAGTATGAGATTGATGCTGGCGATTGGATCGCCCAGAAAGTATATAATATCTTTATTGGCTGGTGGAAAGGCTGGGTAGATTATAGAACTTTAACCAATCATGGCGATATTGAACGCGCGAAAAAAATAAACGCAGATATTATGGCCCAAGCGAAAATTGACCATGCTGCAGACATTAGAAATGCCAAGGTTGCACATCAAAACGAAGTTGCCACTTGGAAAGTTGAGCGTGAGAAATATCTTGCTTGGGAAGAAGAAAATATTAAGCCGATCGATATAAAGCATGATCAAGATATGCAGGCCTATAATAAAGAATTCAATACTATTTCGGCAAAAAATAGTTTGATTGAAAACGCCTGGCGTGAAGCAAATAGAAAGTGGAATGCTCTTGAAAGAAGACATTATGGGCAAGACGACGCAAATCTTGGAGTTGAATCCTTAGCGATCGAACCAGAAACAGAAAGAGTTATCACAGTTACAGAAGGTGCCCTCTCTCAAGATAATGAAGAATTTCTTCGTGTGATAGTGCATGAAGCTGGAAATACCACTCAGTACGCTTATGAACTTTCTCATGAGAAATCAGTTGTTTCTGATATCCATGCCCTAGGTAATGGTAAAGTATTAGTGTTAGAAAAGCGTTTTGATTCAAGAGCGAGAAAGGTTTTTGCTGATCTTTTTATGATTGATATTAACCATTCAGTAGCTCTACGAGATGATAATACTTGGAAAGGTGATTATTCTGAGATCGCGGTTAAAAAAGTTAAACTTTTAAATTTAAATTCAGTAGATGAACACCTTACTTATTCAAAAAGTGAGAAGAACTCGACTAGGGGAGCGACCCAGATTGATAACCTAGAAGGTTTAACTATTGGACCGGTTCTAGAAGATGGAAAAAGACTTATGGTGATTGCAAGTGATGCCAATAGACAGTTGCGTACGAATCAAATCACACAGTTTCTTTTCTTTGCTGTCGATGCGAGTGTTTTCGAGGAATAAGAGTATGAAGAGAATTTCCTTAGTTGGTTTGCTACTTGTTATGAGTTCAATGAGTCATGCGGGGGCACCCAAAATAATGACAGAGGGCATTTCTTCTGAAGAAATAAAATTATCAAAAGCTAGTAAGCTTGCTCCAAGAGGGAGCGCAACTATAACGGATTCTGGAAAGCTTAAAAACCAAAATATCAAAGCGATTATTCATGCTGCTACTGGTAGCATGAATCGCTCTGGTAAAAGTTTCGATCCTTCGTTAGAAAGTGTAGAGCTTTCGGTAAAGAACTCAGTCAAACTCGCTCAAAAAAATAGCTTCACTTCAATTGCAGTGCCTTTTTTAGGAAGCGGAATTTTTATTTCCCGTATCGGGACAACAAAAAAGAAATTAGCTGCAACTATTATTCAGGCCATGAGTGATGCGGCAAATGACATCAAGCCGGTATTTGTCGCCTATGGTGATTCAGACTATGAACTGGTAAAAGCTGTTAAGGCAAGATTAAACACTTCGAAGGTATCAATTGTTAAAGGCTCTATCACGGATTATAGCGTACATAATGCGGCGGTGATTGTGAATGCCGCGAATACTGAATTGGTATTTGGTGGTGGCCTTTCAGGTGTTATCGCTCGGGCCACCGGTGCTTCTGATGAAATTGATAAGGAGAACAAAGCTATTTTACAAAGCTTTGCTCCCTAAGTTTTTATAGTTTACAGCCTGCAGCTTTCTCGTTTGAAACAATTTTATCGATTAGCGCCTTTTGAGCAGGAGCTACAATCTTTTTAAGGTCTCTATCAAATTTGTCTAACACAACTGCAACCCCACAAAGATCTGACTGAGTTCTATTTCGTCCTGCATTTTGGATATGGCGGTTATAAACAAAGTTTCTCCAGTCATTCTTTTCTTGATTTGCAATTTGAAACTCATTTGTCTGCATGTACTGGTCGAAATCATTAGAAGTCAGGCTATCAAGTACGATTTGTAATAGAACTTTTGCACCATTATTTCTTTGTTTAACGGCTTTAAATATAAGTGCGTGGATAAAAGAACCATCAATTGCTGTCTCGACCATCTCTTCTAATTGAGCGTCAAAGTTTGCATCTCCACTACCATAATGATCAACATACTTATCAGTAGGGTGAACATCATACATAAGTCCGTCTAGTTCACTAAAAAATGAGGCATTTTGTAAAAGAGCGTAACCGTAAGATTTAAGTAATGTTTTATCCATATTAAAATATAGGTATAAGAAAGTCGCTTCAGCCTCTTGTTTTGCTGCCAATCTTCCCGCATCGTCATTTGCTGACTCATGCATTTTGAAGTAGTACTCAAAAAATGCTGATAGAGTTAGTCTAAAAGTGTTAGTGCTTGGATTAAGCGCATGATTTCTTTCTTCGATTGAACGATTGAAAAGTAGGCTAAAATAATGCTCAGTTGTAATCATTGAAGGAAGTTTAGTTTTTCCAGCAGTAAAATCACCTAGCATCTGATAGGTTGGAACTTTATTCATTGGAAGCTCTAGCGCTTTGATAAGCCCTGCGTACTTTGGAAAATCTGCTACAGGGATAGCTGCTTTTATATGATCTACTACTTGCCCCACGGCCATTGGATCTAGTCCCTGAAAGTGAGATTTTGCTCGGTTGTGAAGAACTCTAACTGTTGCTGGAGTAATAGCTAATAATTGATTGTTGAGCTTTGGATCATATAAAGACATGACAAACGCTGGGGAGTTAATCAAGTAGTTCTCGATCGTCTCATCGATATAAGGTGCAATAATTAAAGATTCGTGTTGTGCTTGAACGTATTTATTAAAGACTTTTAGCATTTCCAGTTTATTTTGATTAGAAAGCTTAGAGTAAGTCAGCATGTCCGGGAGATTTGAAAATAGGGTCGAGATAATCGTCGCATTTTTAAAATCGTATGAGTTTAGCGAGCTAAAAATATTCTGAGACTTAAAGATTGCGATCCAAGCTTTAGAGATGTCTTTCGCTGAAAGTGTTCCATTTGAATATTTATCAAGAGCGATAAGAGAACTAATAACGTTGGTTTTTTCAAGTTTTTTGTCTTTAAGATTCTCTAGAGCTTGGTCTGCAAAGATAGCTTCCATCTTTGGATCACCAGAAACAACCGTATCGTAATCATTGAATTCTAATTGATTATCTTTAAGCGCTCTTAGAAGCTGCTCTTTATAAAGTTTA
This sequence comes from Bdellovibrionota bacterium, assembly GCA_036336775.1. GTDB lineage: Bacteria > Bdellovibrionota > Bacteriovoracia > Bacteriovoracales > Bacteriovoracaceae. The sequence continues at coordinate 68,682 of JAYZFM010000042.1, forward strand.
GTTCTAAATTTATCAGTTAAATCTGCGCCGTTATATTTTACCATTCTTGCGAGGACACTCATTGGTGGTATCTTTGCCACTTCAGTTGGGTCTTTTAAGATATCCATTAAGTTCATTCTAGCCTTATGATTGATAAAGACTAGCTCTCCTAAACGTTTTCTTTCTGCAAAGATCGCTGTGAGCGTATTGTCTGCATGAGTTTGGAACGCTTGATCTGAAATTGATTTATTTAAATTGAGATCGGATTCTAATTGTTGAGAGTTGGCACTCCATTGAGCGATCGCCTGTGGGTCTCTGATAACATACCACGCGTAATTTCCAACACCACCTCCGCTATAGAATTTAATATCCCAAGGTCTAGCATCACATTGAGCCTGAGTCGGGTAGTAGCTACCATCATGACCGCAATACTTTTGGCCAGTGGTATCGTCTAAAAGGACAATATCATCAACTAAGTCAATTCTAAGAACTCTATCACCATAATTATAACTTCCTGTCGGAGACTTTGCACAGTAGAGACCTGGTCCGGCCATTGCTCCTTTAGAAGTACCTGGAGTGGTATAGAAAGTGATGTCGCCATTATTTTGCTGAGCGTACTGATATTTATGAGTAAGATACCCCGGTCCCTTTTCATCAAGCCAATGATAACAATGGCTAATAGGGATATGTGGAGAGTTTTTGGTGTTTTGATCGGCAGCTAAAGCTCTGTAAGCAAATAGGGCGAGTAAACCTATTATGATCCCATTTGAGTATTTCATCTGTTCCCCTTAATCATCATAACCATAGCGATATCCCATTAGATAGGAAGTATCACTATGAACGCGAATGATGATGTTCTTTACATTATTTATGTTGTTGTATGTTGTAATTACGCCTTGAGGTGAAACATTTTCACGATTAATAAGCTGAATTTGCTTACCAGAATTTGTTTCAACAAAAATAGAAATCTTTGATCCCCCAAGAGATCCAATTCCACCGTCACGGTTTCTAACGCCATCTGGTTTGGTATCGCCAATGGCAAGGTCAATCGCACGTACGTTTCTTCCATGAGTTGGAATGACTAGCTTGTGAGCACCTCTCCCTCTTTGTGAAAGTACAAATGCGCCCGGAAATTTTCCACCATAACGGCTTCCTCCACCGCCATACACGCGACCTTGCATGGTGATTGGGTCCCCAAGAGATGTACGGTTATAAGTGTAGCTATGCTCCTCATAATGATCAGCAAGAGGTGGAACTAATTTTATTTGCACACCCGCTATATAAACTGGGTCATCACCAAGAACTTCTAGTTTAATTAGATTTCCCTTTAGCAGAGAAGACTCTTTTTTATCTGTTGCGATTGAGTGGTGTCCCTTGAGTGGCCATTCATAAAGGTTATCAAACTCAGGAGATTTTTTGATTTCAGCAAATTTGGACCTTTTATCACTGCTGACATGTCCACCCCAGCCGCGCCAAGCATTGTTATAGCTGTGATTTACTGAATGCACTTGCACTGAAGTGTATGCAGGCCAGTCATCATAGGTTTTAACACCTGTTGCTGGGTTGTAGCTCATACTCCCTCTCTGATCACGAGGATTTTGTCTATGGGCAAGAATAATACTTGAGATGGCCTTAGAGTCTACATGATCTGGCAGTACTAGATATACTGTTTGATTTGGGAGAAGTCTTAATTCTTTTGAAAAATCAAATGCTACTTCTAATTCCGCATTAAGAGTAGGTTGATAATAAACTTCTTGGATATCTTGGACTAAGTACTTATGGTCTTTTTTTATAATTTCATTTACAGCATCAAATTTAGGATCAGTATTTAAAAGATGTGAGGCGATGGCGGTTTGGCGAACTGGTACTAAAGGAATATAGCTATCTGTGGCAGCACTATCGTATAGCTTAATTTCATTAAATAAATCTGTGATATCAGACTTCGTTTTGATTGGGAAGTTTGCCGCAATTTTCGCCATATCTATATTATCAGCTTTTTTAGACAGAATTCCTGCGAGGGATAATTGGTTAATAGAAATGGAAGCTTGGGTCGCGCAATCAAAAAATTGCATATCTTGATTGCAAACGGCACCAAGTTTATGTTTCAACGCAATAATCGATTTTCCTACGGCATGCAGGGAGTATTTCTTTTCATTGTGAAATAAACTGCCTATCGCACTTGCCGGTAGGAGTCCGTAGTATTTAATCTCTCCACTTTTTAATTGATAGGCATCAGGATTAGGGTTCATGAAGGCCACAATTTCATCATGACTATTAAGGCTGGTATCTGCTGAAAAAATTTCATCACGATCAGCTTTAGTCTCAAGAAAATCTTCAAGGTTATTTTGACTATGAAGTTCTTTTAAAAAGTCTTGGTAAAATGCAATTGCCTGAGCTTTGGCATCAACAGTATCCGGAATGTCTTTTATGCTTTTGATATTGTCGTAAATTCCCCTGTCTTTTAAAACACTTCTATACTCAGAGTAGAGGTTGGAATCAGTATTATCATCTTTTATTTTATCAACCATTGCAGCTGCAAACTTGGACTCAATATAGATTTCTCTTTGATTTAACACTGCATCTACAAAAGCATTAACGGGATCAGCGTACTGAGAGATCTCTACGAAATGAGGTGTTCCTACAGAGGGAGCACCTAGTATTTGACCAGGCGCTTGTCCTGCAAGCGCGCTAGTTGAAAGTAAAAGGCCAAGAATTGCGGATTTCATTACAGCTTTTCTCCGTCCTCGATAAGTTTGTCGATTTTCACTTCAAAAAGCATGATCATTGATCTTTGACCGGTACTAAAATTATTGTCTGCTGTCAGAACAAGAGATTGTTTACCATTGGGAAGAACCGGCCCTAATGCCATACCTTCAAGGTTATCTAATCTTCTAAACCCTGGAGACATTTGGTTTTTGATGTCATCCAGATCTAGGATTAATTTCTTTTCAGTATTTTTAGCATTTTCAATCTTATCATCGCTCATACCAAGCATATTTTCTGCATTAGCAAGGTTCACTAGAAAAATTCTTGAAGTAAGTCGTCTAGCACTATTATCCCAACTTCTCTCTAAAGTAAGTAGGATATGTTCATTAAGTGCAAGAACTTCTACTAAACCATTATCTGGTTCATCCTCTAACTCGTAGAAATATTGTCCTTGTTCTACAAATTTCCCGCCCACAGATTGGTACTTAACAAGTCTTACTCTATCAACGGTCTTTTTACTTCCGCGAAAAAAGCTTTTGGTAAAGCGCTGGTCTTGTTGAAGAGCCGCTTCGTTTCCAGTGAAAAGAAATTGTTTATCCGGAGTTAGAGAAAGAGACTCAAAACTCTTATTATTTTGTAATCCTGACTGATAGTAGCTATAAGTACATTTTTCTTGAACTGGTTTCACTGGTTGAGCATCCGCTACGATAGCACCTTGCTGAGCTCCTCCTTGTTGAGGTCCGCCTTGCTGAGGAGTACCCTGCTGTCCTCGGCTTGATCTTGAGCTTCTACCACTTCTTATCGGTTTACATTTTTTCTCAGTAATCGTTCTTGGTCTGAAGGCGATATCGATAGGGATAGTATCAATCTCTTTTCCCTTTGCCGAAAATCTAGTTAAAAAGTCACTTCCTCCGAGGTCATCCATTTCAGAAGAAACGATCATATCTCCGTTGGCTAGAAAATCAAAACCTTCAGGGTCCATATTAAAGCGAGTCGCATTGCCTGATCTTCTGTGACTCCCACTACCTCTATTAGTTTGAGGCTTAGACTTATCAAACTTAATCATCTTGTCTTCAGTAATTTTTAATTCGCCTTCTTTATCAAAAGAGTAGTTGTATACATAAATTCGAGGATCCCCGTTAAACCCTCTATCATCACTTAGAAGGTAAGCTTTTTTCGTTTCCTCATTAAATCTTAAAGCCGAAAGACCTCCCACTCGAATATTTCCGTTTTTGAAATTGGTTTCCGAGTGAATATTGTAATCACGGTAAAGCCTTAGGTAAGAATTATATTTTGAGTGTTTTTGGTATTTTAAATCACCCTTACAGTCATTAAATACATAATAGAAAGCATTTGCATCAGACTGATTGATACGTCCTCGGACATGTTTGTTTTTCTCATCTAGCTCATTTTGTCTTAATCCAAAATAGTCTAATAGACCCGAGTTAAGTCCAGACTTTACACAAGTCACGTATTCTGGGTTTCTTAGGTTTTGCGAGGTGGATACACTAGTACATAATTGATATGCGGTGCTTTTCTGAATTCCATATTCTACAGTGGTTTCTGCACATTTTCTAAAGCCCCAGCTATTGATATGATCAAGTTTGTCTTGGTACTCAGTACAGAAATTAAGAACTTTTTCCATCCCGAGAGCTTCTTTATTATCTTTAACACAATCTTGAAATTCTGGTTTGTAGAAGATCACTCTAAAATCCATCTCAAGACATTTGTCTTGCATAAGCTCAATCCCATATTCTGGCGCATTTTGCTCGACACAGCCTTTAGTGTACTCACTATTTAAATCGGTGCAAAGTTTGAACGCGGCCATTGGATCAGCCTTATGAGCTAACATACTTTCCATACAGCCTGAGAATTCATCAGCAGCAACCTTCTGTTTTACGTTATAGTCGTTACACTCAGTCCAAGCGTCTTGGGAGCGAACATATTTTCGAGCATCATTCCAACATTGGACCTTGTCTTGGCCATTAAAATTGGTACAAATATTGATTTTATCATAATCACTAAGACCTTGAGACGGAGATAGCTGCTTAATACATTTGTCAAAAGCATAAGTGGAAACTTCTTTTCCAGAATTAGGATCAAGACAGATTCTTGGACTAAGAGTTTGACTGATACCTTCGATCTTATCTACACATCTTGGTACTTCATTCGAAGTAAGGTAGGTGTTCTTCCAACCCTCAGCACAATCTCCCGCAATGCCAGAGTCATATTTTTTATAAGGCTTTACTTTTTCTAGACACTGAAAGTAGTCGTCCCATTTAACATAATTGATTTCTCTAGAATTCCAACCCGTTCTTTTACAAACCCAGTCATCATTTTCATAGCCGGCAGCTTTGAATTTTTTCTCACACATATTTAATTTAGGTGCTGGCGCTACATATGGTTGTTGTGAAGGGCAAAGATAGAGAGGTCCTGTATAGGACTGACTAACTCTATTTCCATTTTGGTCACAATCGTATTTAGCATAGGCACTAGTAGTTACAAATAATAGCATTAAAACATTTGTTAGTTTCATTTAAAGCTCACTGTTAAGTTTTGTAGGTATAAATCATCGCTTCCGACATTCATTATTCTTATTGCATAGGCATTAATTGGATCATTAGATGCTTTCTCCATTACATATCCCTTGTGGGCGTGAGCATCGAAATCAAGCGTTTGAGCTGGAGCATAGGGACCTCTTGCTCGCATAAAGGATATCCGCTCCGAGAAGAGCGCTCCTTTGGGGGGTGATCTTTTGATTGGACCCCCAAAAAATCTCCAATTATCAATTTCATTTTTGTCTAGTGAATAGACTTGAAAAGAGGCAAAAGCAGGTTTTGAGTCCCAGCCTGTTTTATCACTATCTGGCTGAGAGTCGATATCTTGAAAATGTGTGATGCTAACATTAGCAATACTTTTTCCTCTAAACTTTTTAGGTACTGCGATGAAAAGCATCTGGCCTGGTCCAATATTTGTTCGGCGCGAACAAGTAAGATTGTTAGAGAAAACTGGAGGAGTGCAATGGTTGGCATAAAGAACTTTGCTAGCATCTTCTTTTGATGCAAGAATTTGCAGCACTTTTTTCGGATCTTCATCAACGAGTGCATCATAATCACTATCGGCAGTTGCTTGAGCTGGGGCTGGAGCTGCAACCGGATGTTCCAGATGGACTTGAACTGACTTTCCATTAACCTTCATGCGCTGAAGAGTCTTCATCATAAAATTATCAATTGGGGTTTGACTAAAGCGATACTCTGTAAAAAGCAATCTGGTATTTGGATCGCAATTAGGATCACAAACCTCTATGATACCTCTAATTCTGACTGGTTTTTTTAAATCCTTCACAGGGTAAGTAGGGTGAACAGCATTCGGATCAAAAGTAGAGCGGCCATAATAATAAATCCCGTTTTCTTCAATGATAGTTTGAGCTCTAGAGAGCCAACCGTTTTTCCCATCGATAACTAGGACGTAGCTCTTACCATTTTTCTCCACTTTGTAAAAAGCGAGATCTAGGTCTGGTTGTAAATCTTGCCATACATACCATAAATTTAAATCACTTAAACGATTGTACTGGTACCCTACAATATCAGAATACGGAATGTAGAGGGGAGTGAGAAATTCACCTTTGTCCGGAAACTCATTATTTGTACCAATCCAACGATCATTGATGACTTTATTATAAAAATTAAGATCAAGGCTTCGGCCTTCCTGCTCTTTAAAGACAACAATATGTTTTGAATAAATTTTTGCAACTTCAACATGGATAGAAGAGTAGATTAAGCCAGTTGGCCAATCATTTCGACTGCCATAGTCGTAGTCAAAATACTGATAGGATAATGAGGAGCTGCTGTGTTTATTATTAAAAGCGGCTGAAATGAGTTCTACTGCAGCGTCAAAAGCCTTTTTATCAGCTTCTTCATCTGTCAGAAAAAGATTTTTTAATCTCCAAGAGTTAATATAACTCATTAAACGCAGATCGACGATCTCTGTGTTTATTCTATCGAGAGTCGATAATATATCTGGAGTATTGCCTTTTAGAAGTTCTTTTACGACAAAAAGCATAGGAGACTCTAGGTTTGATTCTGTATCACCTAACATTGCCTTGGTTGCCTTTATATAATTCATCTGGGCAGGTTGCAAACCTCGATAGAGATATCGATCGTTTCTTGGAAAATTTATTCCATCAATCCTTCTCGCTGCAGGCGAGTAAATATCATACAAGTTTAGTTCTGAACCGTGAGCCTGAATGATGAATAATAAAAGTAGAAAAGTGTATTTCATCAGCCTTTTCTCCCTACTAAAGTTAGTTTATATTCTGTACCGTTTATAATTTTTTTAAATTTATTGATAGTGCTCAAAGGAGACTCCTCTCCGATTCCTTGCGAGTTTTTTAGCGACTCATCCAATCCACGTCTTGAGAAGAATCTGAACTGATTTATTAGTCCTGAGATGTCCTCAGGCTCCTCATTAACTGGATGAAGCACTAACACTCCGATAAGTGTTGCTAAAAGATTTTTGTTAGGGGCTAGTTTTTGATTTCCAATCAGAACATTTTGTCCATTAAAATTATGAGTTCCTCTTGTCCAGCGACAGTGAACAATCGTTCCGTTTTGATCTGGCTTTAAGCAATTAGAGTTTCTTCTTTTAACTTTTCCATCAAAAGCTAAGACATAAGTTTTACCGCCAAAACTTGTTTTATAAAAAGCGTACTCAATAGGAGCATGTTTTTGGACACCGTATTGATCGATTCCCACTCTATTTCTAAGTTTGTCAGGATAGTCATATCTCTTTCTTAAATGGATTCCGGCCAGTTCATTAGCAGCGATATATCCAGGTGTAACAAATTCTCCAGCATCACCCCAAATCCCCCATTGGTTATTTAGGATTCCATTGTAATAACTTAGATCAATTGATCTTTGATCGTTTAAAACCAGAATGCTATCTCCATAAATCGCAGCGTTTTGGGGGTATATTGTGGAGAAAACAACATCTGAAGGAAAGTCTTCGTAACGGCCTGAAGTATAGTTAATCAAACGTTGTGTTTTAGACTGGTTCGATTCATAGGCAAACTGCTCATCAAGAAGACTTTTTGCAATAAGCTGTGCTTGGCTAAAGGAGAAAAACGCTTGTGATTTTTTGATTCTCTCAATAGCATCACCAAGAGTTTCAGAAGAAGAGATTTTTTTCGTTTCTAATTGATGGCACTTCTTTGATCTAGGATTGTATGTTTGAGATTTATCCGCCCAATTCTTACAAAATGAGGTCCGCATGATAGCAATTTTGTCGTCCTCGTAAGGGGAGTACCAAAACTTATCTTGTAGGATCAGTGAAATTACACTGAACTCCAGAGTCTCTATAAAAGTAGTCGAATCGCCGTAAAAAGCTGAAAGTGCTTCATTTAGCCCAAAAAGCTCTGCTTCCTGGCCTCTAAATCGGTATTCCATATCTCTTGGAAATTGCACGCCACCAATCGATTGAGAAGATATCTGCAACTCTGACAAATCTGCCTCAGCGTAGCAAAAATTCGAGAAAACGGTTAATATCAGGGCCAAATTTTTTAGCATTTAATTCTGTAACCTTCCGATTTTACAGGCTTTTATGTAGCCTTAACTCATCGAGATTATTAATGTTTGGGCACACTATACTCCAAGTGGGCACTGCAATAAATGCACTGTGTAAAGATTATTGGCACGCATAATCTCTCTGGATTTTTAGCTGTATATGCCGATAGGGGAATATGAGATTTATTTACTTCGTTTTCTCATTATTTCTTCTTTCTAATAGCTGGGGGGCCATTGATCTCGTTTTTGATATCGACTACACTCTCGTGCAAGAAGTTGAACCAGGAACTCCTAAGGCTTTAAAGCTTAAAGCTGATGGAAAGTATTATCGTGTTCACGACTGGGCAATCGAGGTATTGGATAATTTGCGCTACCAAAATGTAAACATCTCCTTTTTCTCTGGCGGAAGTGAGGCAAGAAATCTGGAGATATTAGGTCTAATAAAATTTCCCAGCGACCAGAAGAGTTTTAGAGATATCGCTAAACATATATTTTCTTTTCAACACTTAGAGGAAGTCGCAAAAGAGGGCAAGTTTGGAGAACGTTATAAAAAGAATTTAAAGCGTCTTGGTTTTGATTTGAAAAAGACTCTTTTAATTGATGACTATATTAATTTTGTTCCTAAATCTCAGCTTCAAAATCAATTATACATCGGGCGAACCTATCATTACTTCTCTTCTTACCAAGAGGGAGTGTCTCAAATAGGGCGAGGGACTTATGAGGCTAAATACATCCCGCATTCTCAAGAGAGTTGGTTAATTGCAAAGAATAAATTGAAGTTTGTAGGAGAGTTAGTGTTAGATGCCCTTGAAGAAGCTTCTGAAAGTGAATTCTTAAATTTCATCCATAGAAATAGGGCCCGCTATATTCCTTATGCTGAGATGCTGCAGGGGCGCTTTAAAAATCTCTTCCAGCAAGGCCGCTCCCTAGGCGTTTGTTTTCGTCACGCTTCAATTCTGCGTTATAAAAAAAATTAACAAAACTGCATTTTTTTAGTTCTTCAGTGTCACTCTGCCACTGCCAAAGATAAATTATTCGGGCATAAATAATTTAGTAAACAGAGTTAGAAGGAGAAGATCTAATGAAAAACATGATTATCATGCTGGCCGTATTAATGAG